>NZ_CP033019.1:3178867-3814641 GCF_003667705.1 Janthinobacterium agaricidamnosum
CCGTGCGGATATCTTCGCGCACGGCGGTGACGGGCACGCCGCTGAGCAGGAACTGCAGCTGCTGCGCCACGGCGGCCGACGTCAGGCCCATCGCCTGCAAGCGGTCCTGCTGCAGGCTGAAATGCAGGGTGGGCGTGCGCGTGCCCCAATCGGTATTGACGGTACGCATCATCGGGCTGGCCTGCATCACGCGCCGCACCTCGTCGGCGATGCCGCGCAACACCTCGGGATCGGGGCCGCTGACCCGGTAGGCGACGGGAAACGGCGAGTACGGGCCGAACACCAGTTGCGTGACGCGCACGCGCGCCTCCGGCGCCAGGCCGGAGGCAACGGCCACGCGCAAGCGCTGCTTGAGGCTGTCGCGCGCCAGCTGGCTGTCGGTGCGCACGACGATCTTGGCAAACGAAGGATCGGGCAATTCCGGCCCCATCGCCAGGTAAAAGCGCGGGGCGCCCTGGCCCACATAGGCCGTGACGATCTTCGCTTCGGGCTGGCGCGCCAGCCAGGCTTCCACTTTCGCCGCCGCGCCGCTGGTCTGTCCGATCGCGCTGCCATAGGGCAGCTGCACTTCGATCAGCACTTCAGGGCGGTCCGAGATCGGGAAGAACTGTTTCTTGACGACGGCCATGCCCAGCACGGCCAGCACGAACAGGCCGATCACGGTGCAGAACACCAGCCATTTTCGGGCGATCACGCGCCCCAGCAGGCGGCGAAAGCGGTGGTAACGCGGCGTGTCGTACAGCGCATCATGGCCGCCGGCGACCTGTTTCAGCTCGGGCAGCAGCTTCACGCCCAGGTAGGGCGTAAACACCACCGCCACCACCCATGACGCGATCAGCGCGATGCCGACGATCCAGAACATATTGCTCGTGTATTCGCCGGCGCTGGAGCGGGCAAAGCCGTTGGGCATGAAGCCGACGGCCGTTACCAGGGTACCCGCCAGCATGGGCGCGGCCGTATGGCTCCAGGCGTAGGCGGAGGCGGCGATGCGGCTGTAGCCCTCTTCCATTTTCACGACCATCATTTCGATGGCGATGATGGCATCGTCCACCAGCAGGCCGAGGCCCAGGATCAGGGAACCGAGGGTGATGCGGTCGAAATTCTTGCCTGTCGCGGCCATCACGATGAACACGACGGCCAGGGTCAGCGGCACGGCGGCGGCCACCACGATGCCGACGCGCCAGCCCATGCTGATAAAGCACACCAGCATCACCACCAGCAGCGCGGCAAGAAACTTGAGCATGAATTCATCGACGGCCGCGCTGATATTAACGGCCTGATCGGTAACCTTGGCCAGGCTCATGCCCAGCGGCATGGCGGCACCGATGGCCGTCACTTCCCCGTCCAGCGCCTTGCCCAGGTCCAGCCCGTTCCAGCCGTCGCGCATGACCACGCCCAGCAGCAGCGCCGGCTCGCCGCCATTGCGCACCATGAAACTGGCCGGGTCTTCCTGGCCACGGCGCACGGTGGCGATATCGGACAGGGCCAAGGTGCGCCCCTGCACCACCACGGGCGTATCGCGGATCTTTTGCAGCGCGTCGAGCGCACCGTCGAGGCGGATGGACACCTGCGGCCCGCGCGTTTCGACCGAGCCGGCCGGCGTGAGGGCATTCTGGCCGTGCAGTGCCGCGAACACGTCCTGCGCCCGCACGCCCAGGGTGGCCAGGCGTTCCTGCGAAAACTCCACGTAGATGCGTTCGGCCTGCTCGCCGATGATATTGACCTTTTTGACGCCCGCCACGTGCAGCAGCCGCTGGCGCAAGGTTTCCGCCTCGCGCACCAGCAGGCGCTGCGGCTCGCCTTTGGCTTTCAGCGCATACAGGGCAAAGGTGACGTCCGCGTATTCGTCATTGATCATGGGGCCGATCACGCCGGCCGGCAAATTGGCCGCCTCGTCGCCGGCCTTCTTGCGCGCCTGGTAGAACTCGGCCTGCACCTGCCCGGGCGGCGTGCTGTCGAGCAGTGTCAGGGTCGTGAAAGCCAGGCCCGGCCTGGTGTAGGTCTCGGCCCGTTCATACCAGCGCAGCTCCTGCAAGCGCTTTTCGATCTTGTCGGCCACCTGGTCCTGCATTTCGCGCGCGCTGGCGCCGGGCCAGGCGGTGACGATGGTCATCACCTTGACCGTGAAGGCCGGGTCTTCCGCGCGCCCCAGCTTGAAGAACGACAGCAGGCCGGCCAGCGATATCAAGCAGATCAGGAACAGGGTGACGGAACGCTCGCGCACGGCCAGCGCCGACAGGTTGAAGCCCGCCGCGCTCATGGATGCGCTCCCGCGCCGGCGGCCACTGGCGCCGGTTCGAGCCTGACCCGCTCTCCCTGGTGCAGCAGATGGGCGCCCAGCGCGACGATGCGTTCGCCCGCCTTCAGGCCGCTGACGTCGGCGCCGTCATCGTGCAGCCCCTGCACCTTCACCGGCCGCCAGGTCACTTGCGCCGGCGTACCGGCGATCACCCACACGCCCTGCCCCTTGCCCGCATCGTGCAGGGCCGCCAGCGGCACTTGCACAGTGCCGCTGGCGGCATGCGCGCCGGGCAGGCGCAGGGTGACGGTGGCGCCCAGCGGCGCGCTTGAGAGCGCCGCGTCGAGCACATAGCGCGCCTCGAAAGTGCGCGTTTGCCGGTCCGCCGTCTGCGCCAGCTGGCGCAAGGTGGCCGGCACGCTGGCGCCCGGCCTGCCGAACAGGGTGGCCTGGCCCTTGGAGCCGAGCGCGGGGCGCACGGTTTCCGGCAGCTGGATCGCCGCTTCGCGCCGGCCGTCATGGGCCAGGCGCACCACCACCTGCCCGGCCGCGACCACCTGGCCCGGTTCGGCCATGGTGTCCATCACGACACCGTCGGCGTCGGCCAGCAGCACCGCGTACTGCAACGCATTGCGCGCCACCCCGGCCAGGGCTTCGGACGCTTTCAATTGGGCGCCGGCCGCGTCAGCCACCGCCTTCACCTGGTCGTAATTGGATGCCGAGATGGCGCCGGTGCCGCGCAAGTCGCGGTAGCGCGCCTCCTCGTCCGCCGCCTGGCGCGCGCGGGCGCGGTCGGCCGTGACGGACTCCTGCCGCGCCTGCGCCAGCAGTTGCAGGTCGTCGGCGTCGAGGCGCATCAATGGCTGGCCACGGCGCACGACCTGGCCGGCGTCGACCAGCCGTTCGCTCACCTTGCCGGCCACGCGGAAACCGAGGTCGCTTTGCACGCGCGGCGCGACCACGCCCGTAAAGCTGCGCGTGCCCGCTTCGGCGCCCTGCACCGGGACGGCGCGCACCAGCGGCGTGGCGGTGCGCGGATCGGCCTGCGCCTTGTCGGCGCAGGCGCTCAAGGCCAGGGGCAAGGTGGAGATGACTACAGATGAAGCGAGGCGGCGCCAGCGCATAAGAATCCCATGAATGAGTGATCAGGGTTCTCATTCTGGTACTAGTGACCAAATAAGTCAATGGTCACAAATTAGTGCAAAACTATGGCGACAGGCTGCGCAACACCAGGCTGGACAGTTGCAGCACCGCCGTTTCGCTGCTGTCGACGCTGTGCTGCAGCAGCAAGGGATTGACGTAGGGGCGCATCACCAGATAGATCGCGCTGGCCGTTTCGTCGAGCGGCGTCTTGCGTTCAAAGTCGCCCGTCTTGCGTCCCTGCTGCAAGATATCCTGCAGCAAGGCGCCCATGGCCAGCTCGTAGGCCTGCACGGCAGGCCAGCGCCCGGTGGCGGCCGAGGCGGCGATGTCGTACAGCTTGCGGTCCTGGAAAAACAGCCGCAAGCTGGCCTCGACGCTGGCCCGGAACATGCGCCGCAGCTGCTCCGGCGGCTGGCCGGCCGCCGCCACCGCGTTTCTCACCTCGGTTTCGATCTGGCGCAGGCAGCTGGCGCAGATATGCTCGCCGATGGCTTGCTTGGATTCGAAGAATTTATAGATATAGGCCTTGGAAAAGCCGATCGCCCTGGCCAGGTCGGAGACCGTCGTCTTTTCATAGCCGTAGCGGCTGAAGTAATCGGTGGCGGCGGCAACGATCTGGTCGCGCACGTCGTGGCCGGCCGGGCCGCGCGCAGGGCTTGGTGTGTCGGGTGTGGTGGAATTCATGGCGACAGCTTAACGCGCCGCGACGGAATGCACAATAAGTGACCAATATGTATTATAGTCACACATTATTTCTTTTTTGAACTGGAAGACCACCATGCCACTGCCACGCCTGCGCCTCCCCTTTCTGCTGATCGCCGCCGGCCTGGCCGCCACCGGCTGCACTGCTGGCCTGGACTACCGCCGGCCCGAAGCGCCGCTAGCGGCGCAGTATCTGCACCAGGCGGCGCTCGGCGCGCGCCAGGACGCGGACGCTGCCGAACTGCGGCAGTGGTGGACAGCGTTCGGCGATCCGCGCCTGACCCGTCTGGTAACGGTGGCGCTGGCGCAAAACCTCGACCTGGAGCAGGCGCAGGCCAGGGTCAGGCAGGCGCGCGCCGCCACCGGGGCGGCAGACGCCGCGCTGCTGCCGTCGGCCAGCATTGGCGGTCAGGCGGCGCGCGCCTACCAGTCGGTGCAAACGCCGCTGGGCAAGGTCTTGAACGCCACGCCAGGCCATGACCGCGCCGGCAGCGCGCGGGAATTGAACCTGCAGGCGTCGTGGGAACTCGACCTGTTCGGCGGCCTGCGCCGCGAACGTGAAGCGGCGCGCGCCGATTACGAGGCCAGCGAGGCTGGATGGGCCGCAACGCGCCTGGCCGTGGCGGCGCAAACGGCGGACCTTTACCTGTCCATCCAGGGCCTGCAGGCGCGGCTCGACCTCGCACGCCGGCAGGTCGACACCGACGCGGCGCTGCTGGAACTCGCCACGCTGCTATACGACAAGGGATTGGCGAACGAGCCGGCCCTGCGGCAGGCCGAAGCATCGCTGGCGCAGGCGAGCGCCGCCGTGCCCGGCCTGGACACGGCGCGCGAGGTGGCGCTGCATGCGCTCGACGTGATGCTGGGCGCGGCCCCCGGCACCTACGGCGATGAAATGGCCGCCGCCGGCGTGATGGCGCGCGCGCCGCGTATCACGGCCGGCGGCTCGCCAGGCGAACTGCTGCGGCGCCGGCCCGACCTGATCGCCGCCGAGCGGCGCCTCGCCGCGGCCAGCGCGCGCACCGGCGCGGCCGTTGCCGAGTACTACCCGAAATTCAATTTTGGCGCCTTGTTTGGCAGCGCCACGGCCGGCGGCGCCCTGTTCGGCAGCGGCTCCGGCCAGGCCGCCGGCATGCTGGGCCTGCGCTGGCGCCTGTTCGATTTCGGCCGCATCGATGCGCAGATCGAGGCTTCGCGTGGCCAGGAAGCCGAGCTGCTGGCGGCCTACCGGCTCGCCGCGCTGCATGCTGCCGAAGACGTGGAAAACGCCTGCTCGGCTCTGCTGCGCCATGAAGAACAGGCCAATTTACTGGCGCATGGCGTAGAGGCGCTTGAGCGCGCCCGCGACGCTTCGCTGGCAGCCTACGAGAAAGGCGTCACCAGCCGGCTTGATGTACTGCAGGCCGATACGAGGCTGCTGCGTGCAAGGGACGCGCGCACGCAGGCGCAAACGGCGTCGGCGCGCGCGGCAGTCGCCGCCTACCGGGCGCTGGGCGGCGGCTGGCAGGCGCCGCAGGCCGGGGCCGAGGCGGTCGCTGCCAGGTAAATGTGATGGCGGCCCGAGCCACAGCCGCCGTGCCCTCGGTGTTCCACCGCCGTTTGATACGGGTGGTGGAACAGTATTGCCAATTGAGTAATTTTTCCCCATACTGCCAGGCATTGCCCTTCATTGCCGTCCACTATGCTTATCAGCCTGCGCCCCGTCACCGTCGACAATTTCGACCTCGTCAGCGACTTGCCCCTGTTGCCCCAGCAGCGCGACTACCTGGCCAGCAACGACTATTCCATCGCGCAAGCGAGCTTCCATCCCACCATCCTGCATACGCGCGCCGTGTATGGCGACGAGGAAGTGATCGGCTTCCTGATGTTCGTCTCGCCCGACGCCGACGACCCGCCCGGCCACTACCAGATCTGGCGCTTCATGATCGACCACCGGCGCCAGGGGCAAGGCCATGGCCGCGCCGCCCTCGCCCTGGCGCTGGCGGAAATCCGCGCCCGCCCGGATGCGCGCAGCATCGAAATCTGCTACAAGCCCGGTAATACCAACGCGAAACAGTTCTATGCCAGCATGGGTTTCGTGGAAAAAGGCATGGACGCGGATGGCAATGACATGCTGGCCGTGATCGAACTAAGCTAGCTGCCTGGCGTCGCGCCCGCATCGGACCTGGCATCGAACGCCAGCCGCGCCGCATCGATGGCGTCGCGGTGGCCGTAGGCCCAGGCGCCCAGCGCGCTGATGGGAATCAATAGCGAACGCCCCAGGTCCGTCAGCGCATAGTCGACGCGCGGCGGCACGGTGGGAAACACGGTGCGCGTGACGAGACCGTCGCGTTCAAGACCGCGCAGGGTCAAAGTCAGCATGCGCTGCGAAATGCCGCCGATCAGGCGGCGCATCTCGTTGAAGCGCTTGGTGCCATTGCCCAGCAACATCACCACCATCACGCTCCATTTGTCGCCCACGCGGGTCAGGATATCCGTGATCGGGCGGCACGAGTCCGCCACGCCCGCATGGCCACCGTGGTCGCGCATGCGCTTTTCCAGCTCGGCCCCGCGCGCGGCCACCTCGCCCATAGTCACATCCGTGTGCCCCAGTGTGGAAAAAGTGCCTTCTTGTGCGTTCATTTGATAGTCACTATATTTAACCCGGTTACAAAAACATACCACCCGATCATACCATCCAAGAAGGCATATATGAACATCCTGCATATCGATTCCAGCGTCCTCGGCGAGCACTCCGTCAGCCGCCAATTGAGCGCCGCCATCGCCGCCCGCCTGCAAGCGGCCGCGCCCGGCGCCACCGTCCACTACCGCGACCTGGCCGCCCAGCCCTTGCCGCAATTTACGGCCGCCCCCGGCGCCGCCGAGGGGGAAATCCTTGCCGCCGCGCTGGAGCAAGTACTGGCCGCCGACATCATCGTCATCGGCGCGCCCATGTACAACTTCGCCATCCCCAGCCAGCTCAAATCGTGGCTCGATGCGCTGGCCGTGCCCGGCAAGACCTTCCAGTACGGCGCCAATGGCCCGGAAGGCTTGCTGGGAGCCAAGCGCGTGATCATCGCCTCGACGCGCGGCGGCTACTACGGCGCCGACACGCCGATGGCCGCCCTGGAACACCAGGAAAGCCATCTGCGCGCCTTCCTCGGCTTTCTCGGCATCCAGCAGATCGAGATCGTGCGCGCCGAAGGCGTCAAGGTCAGCGACGCGGCCAGGATGCAGGCCATGACGGCGGCCTTCGAGCAGATCGGCGCGCTGCAGGCGGCGTAGGTTCAGCTTGATTCTCTGGCTGCGGCGGAAACTGTTTCGGCGCAGCCAGACTGGGCATGGCGGACAAGAAAGGGCAAGATGCGCTAAGCTGCATCCGCCCCACCACTTTACAAGGACCACCATGACCCTGACCGTCGTCGCCACCATCGATGCCCAACCTCAACATATCGACGCCGTGCGCGCCGCCCTGGAAGCCGTCGTGCCGCCGAGCCGCGCGGAAAGCGGCTGCCTGCGCTACGAACTGCACCTCGACAACAAGATTCCCACGCGCTTCATCATGCTGGAAGAATGGACGAACAACGCGGCCCTGACGGCGCACTACGCGATGCCCCACTTCCATGCACTCGTGGCCGCCACCGAGGGCAAGGTCGTCAAGATCGACGTGGCGGAATTGAGCAAGCTGAAGTAACAAGCGGCGCGCTGCGCAAGCGCGCGGCCATCTTGGCAAGTTACCATCTATAATATGGCAACTTTTCTTTATGGCCATCATGATTCCATTTTCCTGCCTACGCGGCGCTACAGCGGCAGCCGCCTTGACTCTCTGCGCCGGCGCCTTCGCCCAAGCGCCCCTTCCCCTGACCAAGCTGGTGGGCGAATACAATCTGCTCTCGTCGAAGACCGTGCCGCCCAGTAACTGGGGCTATTCCAAGGGACGCATCTCGGTCAAGCAACTCGATGAGCATCACCTGCTGATCGTCCTGTCCTGCGAGTGGAAACGCGAGCCGAAGGCCGTCTGCGGCGATTATTTCTACGCCCAGCAGCGCGACGATGGCCTGTACCTGCAGGACATGAACACGTTTGCCATGCGCCTGTACTTCGATCCCGCCACGCGCAAGCTCACCATCATTTCGCGCGGCGCCGACGCCAAGCAAAGCGTGCGCCACGAAGTGTTCGGCACGACGACCGAACCGCTGGTCGATACCGCCCTCGTGCGGCGCATGAAGCGCGAGCAATCGAATGCCGACAGCAAGGAAAACCGGCGCGTGTTCGGCCCCTACACCAAGTGGACCTACCAGGAAAACCGCATCGAATTCCAGCGCCAGGACTTGACGGCGCCGTGATGCAACGGCTGAGCCAGCCCCTGCGGCGCCAGCTGCTGCGCGTCGCCGGCGTCCTGCTGTGCTCGCCCGTGCTTGCGCGCGCGGTAGACAACGACCTGCCCCGCGCCGTGCGCCAGCGCATCCTGTCCACACTAGACTCTCTGCTGCCCAAGGTGCTCAATGTGCACCATCTGGCGCTGATGCGGCGTTTCAATATCGGCTGGTCGCCCGTGGAAAGCGGCGGCCGCACGCCATGCAAGCAGGAGTCTGTTCCAGCGATGAACCGGCACAGCAGCTTATTCCCGTGCTGTCAATCCGATTCGGCGCCTGTCTCGCTCATCCTCGATGGGGGATGATGGGCAGGCCCTTTTTCGAGTCCGATCATTTTGGGCGGCGATGGATCTTTTCTGCGCTCGCAGACCAATACGCGCAATGCGACAGATAGCGGCACGCCATTTGTATGCAGGTATTTTGCTGCCACGGCAGTGCCAAGCATTTCCTGAAAAATAATCGCCACATCAATTTTTTGTGCTGTCAATGCATCGATCCGCCTGGGATGATCCGGTTCCACCTGCACGGGGCCGCCGATGTAATTTTTAGTCACCATGTCAATTCATGTCAAGTAGAGGGACAAGCACCGCATGCTCCCGCTTCGGGCTACCGCAATTCGGCAGGCCGCCTTTATTGATACTCTTCCGGTCTCTTGCGTATCTCCGCCCTTACTCTGTGCATACGGCTTCGCACTGTTCCCATTCGGTACGCCATCTTTATCGCAATTTCGCCATCGCCCATACCTTCATCCTCACGCAACAATAATGCCTTTCCCAGGGAAGGCAGGAAATGGGCGATAAAAAGAACGATGTTTATTCCAGTTTCCATTGCACCGAAAATCTCTTCTTCATGAAAAATATTCAACGCATCAATTGCACAATCTACGCCACCAATTAAACCATCAGAACCTGATTTAATTCTGCCGGCATTACAATAATGGGCTTTATAGCATTCACGGCCATTAACAATCTGAACCATACCATCAATATATTTCTCACGATGAATATATTGGCGCGGAAAATATCGTATGCGGATACGCCATCTGCTTTACGGCACCTCAAATATCTCTTCGGCACCCGCACAAAAAATTTTCCAAAAATAACTTTCATTTCCCATGAGCATGCATCACTCACCGAAGCCAGAGTTGAGCCATATCCTAACAGCAAGAATACCTCCTCAAATTAATACGCAGAAAACATTGATTTATATCAATATAAGAAATACAAGATAATAAATATTGCAAAACATATAAACACATATCCATCGAGAAACAATTAACCTGAAACTGTTCCTGCGATGTGCAAAAATAACGCCACTCCATAGTTGAACTTTAATTTATTAAAAATAATAAATATTTCTTTATGGAAAAATTTTTATAATGCCGTCTTCTTTGTTACATTCGCCTTCGTGCGCGATGGAAATTTTTTATGTAGTAATATTTAAAAAAATTTCAAAGCATTTTGGGTGAGCATTTCCAATGACAAAAAAGACAAGCACTTCATACGTCATCGAGTTTACGCAACGAACGACGCGAGTGTTGAGGTCGCTCAATGTGAAGTCTGGAAGAGTGAAGATTGATATCAAAGATACGGCGATGCCGTTCGACACGCGAATAGTCGATGCCTGGGTCAGCATCGAAGACGGAGTCCTGTGGCTGGAGCATGAAACGGGAGAAGACTATACGGTGAGAATCAGGCTTGCCACAGTGCTGCGCTGGTCACGTCAACCAAAATGGTAGGCAGCCTGCCGCCACCGCTCGGCAGTTTTTCGGGCCTTGCCCGCTACCGTTTCCCATAACATGAGGAAATCCTGAGTCCCGGCTCCATCGTCCGGTTGGACATCCACCGTGGGAAACAGACCACATTGCCCTGCGTTACAAGGAATCGAGCCTGGCCAGCATCGTGGCCGCCTGCTGCCGGAAAGCGGCGACTGTTTCCTCGTCCATTTTTTCCAGCTGGCGATACGCCATGCCGATGCGGGGATTGTGCTCCAGCGTGGCCGCGTTGCGGTGGAAAAAATCCCAGTACAGGGCATTGAAGGGGCAGGCGCGCTCGCCGATGCGCGCCTTCTTGTCGTAATGGCATCCCTTGCAATAATCGCCCATGCGGTCGATATACGCGGCGCTGGAGACATACGGCTTGGTGGCCAACAGGCCGCCGTCGGCGAACTGGCTCATGCCGACGGTATTGGGCAGTTCCACCCATTCGAAGGCGTCGATGTAAATGCCCAGGTACCAGCCGTGGACCCTCGCCGGATCGAGGCCGGCCAGCAGCGCGAAGTTGCCGATCACCATCAGGCGCTGGATGTGGTGCGCGTGCGCCTGTTCCAGCGACTGCGTGATCGCCTGCGACAAACAATGCATCTTCGTCTTGCCGTCCCAGAACCAGGAGGGCAGCGCACGCGCATGGCCAAAGAAATTCTTTTCCGCATAACCGGGCATCTGCGCCCAGTAGACGCCGCGCACATATTCGCGCCAGCCCAGGATCTGGCGGATGAAGCCCTCGACCGCGGCCAGGGGAGCGTGGCCGGCGTAATAGGCGGCCTGCACCCTGTCGACGACTTCGCGCGGGTTCAGCATTTTCACGTTCAGCGCGAACGACAGCAGGGAGTGGAACAGGCGCCAGGCCTTGCTGCTCATGGCATCCTGAAAATCGCCAAAATGCGGCAAGGCCCGCTCGATGAAGGCATCGAGCTGCTGCAGCGCCTCATCCCGGTTCAGCGCCCAGGCCAGCCGGTCCGCACGGGGCGCGCCGAAGCTCTTCACGCCGGCGGCGACGATGCTTTCCCATAGACGGGAATGGTCATGCACGGTGCGCGGGTCTTGCGGCTCGGCGGGCGTGCCGCGCCAGGGCTTGCGGTTATCGTGATCGAAATTCCACTGGCCGCCGACGGGTTTTTTCGCGTCTTCCATCAACACCTGATGCGTGCCGCGCATCTGGCGGTAGAAAAACTCCATCAGCCATTGCTTGCGCCCGGCGAAAATATCGGCCGCCTCGTTGCGGGCCGTATAGAAATGCTCGCTGTCGACCATCAACCACGGGATGGCCGAGCGTCGTCCGGCCTGGTAGAGCTGCTGGTCGAGGCGCCACTCGTCGGGCGCCTGGTACTCGACGGCGCCGGCGTCATAGTGGCGAATCAGCGCTTCGATATTCTCTGGTATCGAGCGCGTGCTGGCCACGTCGTCGATGGCGATGTAATGCACGGTGTGGTCCGCTTCGCGCAGCTGGCGCGCAAAGTCGCGCATGGCAGCGAAGATGGCCAGGATTTTCTGCGCATGGTGCAGCACATAATCGGTTTCTTGCCGCACTTCCATCAAGACATAGATGGTGGCGTCATCGACGTCGGTAAACCAGCGGTGCTGCGTATTGAGCTGGTCACCGAGGATCAGGCGCAAGGTGGGCTTCGGTGTCATTATTGTCCTGTATCAAATAACATCGTGGCCGCTAGCCTTGCGGCATTGGCTGCGGCGCCGGGACGGGCGCGGGAGCCGGTTCCGGCACCGCCTTGCCATGCGCTTCCTGCCCGCCCTCTTCCGCCGGCACGGCCAGCGGCGCGGGCGGCGCGCCTTCCTGCAACAGATCGCCCGGCTCTTCCACCGGTTCATCCTGCGGTTCCTCGACGGGTTCCACGTGGCGCAGCGGTGGTGGCGGCTTGCCGCCGGGGAAGATGGCGTCGCGCGCGATCTTGCCCGTGTCGAGCGCCGTCTTGAAGAAGTCGCCCACCACCAGCACGGCGTTGTGGCCGCCCTGGCCCCAGTAATTGCTGCGCATGGTGACGCGCGCGTCGTTGAAACCCACCCAGGCGCCGCCGACGAGTTCCGGGTGCATCAGGATGAACCAGCCGTCCGCATTGTTTTGCGTGGTGCCGCTCTTGCCGGCCACGTCGGAACGGATGCCGAAGCGGCTGCGGATGGCCGTGCCCGTGCCCCGGTCGATGACGCCGCGCATCATGTCCGTCAGGGTGGCGGCCGATTCGGCCCGCATGGCGCGCTTGGGCTTGTCTTCGCCGAAGCGGGCGATGACCTTGCCTTCGCGGTCGGTGATGTGCGTGACGACGAACGGCAGACGGGCCTCGCCCTGGGCCGCGATGCTGGCGTAGGCGTTGACCATTTCCAGCAAGGTGACGGGACTGGTGCCCAACGCCAAGGACGGCACTTTTTCCAGCTTGCTGTCGCGGATGCCGAGCGCGCGCGCCAGCTTGATGATCGACGGCAAGCCGACGTCCTGCATCACCTGCGCCGTGATGGTGTTTTTCGAGTAGACGAGGCCGTCGCGCATGGTCATGTCGCGGCCCGTCGTGCCGCTCATGTCCGTCGGGCGCCATTTGGTGCCGTCGGCCGCCTTGATGTCCATCACGGCATCACGGTAGACGTGGTCAGGGCTGAGTCCCTTTTCCAGCGCCGCGCCATACACGATGGGCTTGAAGGTGGAACCGGGCTGGCGCGCCGCCTGCGACACGTGATCGAATTGCTCGCGCGCAAAGTCGCGGCTGCCCACCCAGGCGCGCACGGCGCCCGTGGCCGGGTCCATGGCCGCAAAGCCCGCTTCCAGCCGCGTCTTCGACTTGCGCAGGGCCGCCATGAAGGCGCGGTCGCCCTTCAGCTGCGCCAGCGCCGTTTCGGGCATGCCGCCGGCCGCCGTCAGCTTGCGGTAGTCGGCGGACTCGCGCACGAAGGCGTCCAGCAGCGCCGGATGCGATTTCCAGAAATAATCGAAGGGCACGCTGCCGCCCTGCATGCCCGCGTACATGCCCGTCGACGTGGACGACGGCACGCCGGCGCGGCTCCATTCCACGTCGGCGATCGCCTGCAAGGCATTCGCCTGGCGCTCGACGGCGCGTTCGGCCGCCTGCTGCAAATCATGGTCGAGCGTGGTGTGCACCACCAGCGCATCGAGTTCCAGGTTGTAGTCGTTCTCGTCGGCCCAGTCGATCAGCCACTTGCGCACATAGGCCGTGAAATGGCTGTCCGACTGCGCCCGCTCGCTCTGGCGCTCGAAATGCAGGCGCAATGGTCGCTTGATCAGCTGCTTGTAGCGCGCCTCGTCGATGACGTCGTGCTTGCGCATCTGGCCCAGCACCACGTTGCGCCGCTGCAGGGAGCGTTCGGGATTGCCGACGGGATTGTAGTAATTCGTCCCCTTGAGCATGCCGACAAGGGTGGCGCTTTCCAGGATGTCGAGGCGCGCGGCGGGTTTGTCGAAATACGTGCGGGCCGCCATTTCGATGCCGTAGGTGTTGTACAGGAAGGGAACCGTGTTCAGGTAGGCTTCCAGGATTTCCGTCTTGCTGTAGGTGGCCTCGATTTTCAGGGCCGTGATCAATTCCTTGAGCTTGCGGTTCAGGTTGCGCGAGCGGCCGATTTCCTCGGGAAACATATTGCGCGCCAGCTGCTGCGTGATGGTGGAACCGCCTTGCGGGTTGCCCCCTGCCGTATGCAGAATGGCGCCGGCCGTGCGCGTGAAGTCGATGCCGTGGTGTTCGTAGAAACGGTGGTCTTCCGTCGAGATCAGCGCACTGATCACGTTCGGCGAAATCTGCTTTAACGTGACCCGCTCCTGCAAGCCCTGGTCGAAGCGGGCAAGTTCCTTGCCATCGGCGCTGACCATGGTGGTCGGCGCGGCCGCGCGCGCCTGGCGCAAGTCGTGGATGCTCGGTGTCAGGGGGATCAGCAACAGCATGTACAGGATCACCAGCGCCAGCAGGGCCAGAAACGACCATAAGGCCAGCACCAGCGCACGCCGCACGGGCGGCAAGGTCATCAAGTGCGCGTGGCCGCGCCGGTACAGCGCCACTGCCTTGATCCACGCCACTCCCGCCACGCGCACTGCCTGCGCGCGCGCCCGTATGAACGCCTGCCGTGCTTTTTCCTGAAACTGCTCCATGCCTGATGCCATGCTTGTAACCTTGTCTGATGCCGGGGAATCCGTTTCAGCAAGTATATAGGGCGGGCAACAAAGCGGGCCGGAATTTACGCCAGGCAAGCATCGAGGCGCGCCAAGGTGACGCCGACATACGCGCCCACGCAGCGCCCGTCATGCGTCGTAAACGGGTTTTCCAGCTGTAGCAGGCCGCAATCGCAGACGACGGGATCGACCTGGGTCACGATGCCGAGCGCCAGGTAGCGCCAGCCATCGAGGCGCACCAGGCGCTTTTCCCGGCCAGGATTGGCGCGGAAGATGGCGTCCCATTCATCGATTTCGCTGGCCATGGGCCACAGTTCGAGCTGGACTTGCGTGCCGGCGGCCAGTTGCCCGCCGCCGAACTCGTCCATCACGTGCAGGCGCTGGCCGCCCACCTCGATGACGGCTTCCAGGTACTCGCCCTCGGTAGCGATGAAGGTGGCGGCGACGATGCTGGCCGTCACTTCTGCGCCTGCTCCAGCAGGGCCGGCAATTCCTTCAGCATGGCCTCGCGCGTGCGCAAGCCTGCGGACTGCTGGCCCTTCTGCTCATCCTGCACCAGGCGCGCGAACACGATGCTGCGCCCGCCCTTGCTGGCCCAGCCCACGAACCAGCCGTAGCCATGCGCTTCGTCAAAGCTGCCGTCAGGCTTGCGCGGGAAGGCGGCGCCCGTCTTGCCATGCACTTGCCAGCCGCCCACGTCCGCCAGGCGCGTCAGGCGTCGCGTCTGCTCCATGGCCTGCTTGGTGACGGGCAATTGATCGTTGACCAGTTTGCGCAGGAAACCCAGCTGTTCCAGCGGAGAGATCTTCAGCGAAGAGCTGATCCACGAGCGTTCCAGGCTGTTATCCTTGCCCGGGTCGCCCGAGACGTCCGCATTGCCGTAGCGCAAAGCCTTGGCGTATTTCTGGAAGCGCTCGGCGCCCAGCGCCTGCGTGATCTGCTGCGAATACCAGACCACCGAGTACTGCATCCAGCGCGACGGGTCCGTATCCTGGCGCCACGCTTCGCCGCCCCAGTCCACATAGCCCTGGCGGAATGGCAAGCTGGGCTTGTGCTCGTCCTTGAGGAAGCCGGCGTCATAGCCCATCAGGCTGAGCGCGATCTTGAACGTGGACGCGGGGGTAACGCGGTCGATGCAATTGCCCTCCTGCAGCAGGACGGCGCCTGTCCTGGCATCGGCCATGGCGGTGCAGACGGTGGCGGAATGGGCTTGCGAGCCGGCCAGGACGGCGCCTGTCAGGCCGAGGATAAACTGGAACAATGCGCGATATTTCATGGGACTCCGGGGCTGAGGGAGAATGACAAAGCGAAATTGTACCGGGCGGCGCGGCGCGATGCCAGCGCTGATGCAGTGCATGCGCATTAGCGCCCCGCCGGCGCGCCCGGCTGGCCTTCCCGCTTCAAATGTTCCTCTTCCAGCTCGTCCATGCCCAGTTTTTCCTCGTCGATCAGCGCATGCTCGCGCCGCTCGCGCTCCAGTTCCTCTTCCAGGCTGTCTTCGCCCGGCTCCTGCGTGATGTTCTCCGGCATGCGGTCTTCCTCCACGGTGGTTGAGTGAAAAGCTCAGGCAAGCTGGCCCGCCTGCGCCACGGCATCGTGCGGATGCAGGCTTTCCATATGCCGTACGGTAACACGCGGCTGCGCATAATGCGGCGCCAGTGCCGCCTGCACGCGGCGGGCCGCGTCTTCCACGTACATCAGATTAGCACCATTCAAGCGCGCAAACGCCTGTTCGTCGGCCCGTTTCACGGCCGTCTGCAGGGGCGTCGCCAGCGCCGCTTCCACCCGATCGATCAGGGGAAACAGGCCCAGCTCGGCCTGCTCCGTCAATGGCACGGTCACCGTCGCCGTGCTGCGCTGGCTGTGCGGCGTGGCCAGGCTCGCGTGTTCCTGCAGCCAGTCGCGCGCGGCCGCGCCGTCGATGCCGCCTTTGCCGAACTGCGCCGCAAACGCGTCGGCCAGCAATTGCCGCGCCAGCGCCGCCGAGCACGGACAGGTCGACGAGTAGCCGATCTCCACCGTCAGGGACAGGGCAAAACCCTGCGGAGAAACACTGGCCTGCAGGCGCACGGGATACGATTTCCATCCCGCCAGCCCCGCCGTCAGCAGCGCCGGCCGGCGCAGCAGCACGGGAAACGCCAGCGCGATGCGCGCCTGCGTGCTGCCGCAGTCGGCGTGACTGTCCACCATGCGCCGCAACACGGCGGCCAGGGCGCCCGCATCGAGCGGCTGCGCGGCGGCAAAGGCATCGAGCAGCAGATACAGGCGCGACATATGGATGCCCTTCACGCGCGGAGCGGGCAGATCGACATGCACGTCGGCCCACGCATGCACTTGCTGCGCCTGCCCGCCCTCTTCCAGCCACAGCGGCAAGGCGATGCCCTGCATGCCGACCCATTCCAATGGCAAAGGGTGGCCCAGATGGGGGCCGGCCGCCACGTCGGGCAGGGGCGAAGAAAGGGAATCGCGCTTCATGTCATGGCTCCATATGCAAACAAGTTGCATATCATGGAGAAAATGCGCCGCATTTGCAAGTATCTTGCATTAAAACGGCGAATGATTTATCTTGACTCGCTAACACATGTCAGATAATGTTGACACATGACAGATACAAATACAGTCCATCCCACCGGCGACCGCTTGCTGGCCATGCTGGCGGCGCTCGACAATCCGCACCGGCTGCGCATCATCGCAGCCCTGGCCAACGGCGGGCGCAACTACATCAGCCAGCTGGCGCGCGACCTGGGCATCAGCCGGCCCCTGCTGCATTTGCACCTGCAAAAGCTGGAACACGCGGGACTCGTCACCAGCCAGCTGGAACTGTCGCATGACGGCAAGGCCCTTAATTACTTCGAAGCCAGCCCATTTGAATTGCTGCTGACGCCGGCCAGCATCGCCGCCGCGGCGTCCTCGCTCACCCCCAACGCCGATTAATCCTGAACTGTAGAGGTCATCATGTCTGAAAATGTCTTTTTCGCCGCCTTCTTCTTCCCCTGCACGGCCGCCGTCATCATCTTCGCCCTCAAATATACGTCCGGCATCGTGCAGGCGCGCGCCCGGCTGGCGCAGGACGGCGCCTACCAGGAGCTGGCCAGGTCCATGGCCGCCGCGCAGGCGGAAACGGCCGTTTCGCTGGCCGCGCTAAACGCTTCCGTGGCGCAGATCCAGGCGCGCCTGGGCAGCCTGGAAACGATACTCAAAGAAGTCGAGTAAACCCTTTCATAGCCACCCCACGACCAGGAGACCGCACCATGAATACCGTATCGACCGCCCGTCTGTATGCGCTGCGCGCCATGTATCTGCTGGTTGTCCTGGGCCTCGGCAGCGTGCTGTGGCCCGGCATCGTCACGCCGCACGCGCCGTGGGAACTGGCGCGGGGCACCGTCAACTGCATGCTGGCCGCGTTTTCGCTGCTATGTTTGCTGGGCTTGCGCTATCCGCTGCAGATGCTGCCCCTGCTGCTGTGGGAGGCGCTGTGGAAGACCATCTGGCTGCTGCTCGTGCCGCTGCCGCAATGGCTGAACGGCCAGATCGATCCCGCCACCGCGGCAACCGCGTTTGAATGCGCGTTCGTGGTGCTGGTCTACCTGGCCATTCCGTGGCGCCATGTGCATGCGCACTACATCGTCAAGCCGGCCACGCCGTGGCGCCAGCTCAGGCAGCCTTGCGAAACGTCAAATTGATGCGCTGCGCGCCCAGCAGCGCGTGTTCGCCCTCCTTCAGCGGCGCCACGCCGTGGAAGCGCAGGCGGTCGGCGCCGCCCCACACGACCACGTCGCCGTGCAGCAGCGCGATGCGCGCCGCCTTGTCGCTGCGCTCGGCGCCGCCGAACAAAAAGGTGGCGGGCAAACCGAGCGAGACGGAAACGATGGGCGCGTTGAAATCGCATTCGTCGCGGTCCTGGTGCAGGGCCATGCGCGCACCGGGCGCATAGCGGTTGACCAGGCAGGCGTCGGGCGTGAAGCCCGGATAGCCGGCCGCCAGCGCCGCTTGCTGCGCCAGGCACAGGAACACGGGCGGCATGGGCGGCCAGGGTACACCGCTGGCGGGATCGAGCCGCGCATAGCGGTAGCCGCGCCCATCCGTGACCCAGCCCAGGGGGCCGCAATTGCTCATGGCCACGGACATGCGCAAACCGCCCGGCGTGGCCATGTGGCGCAGGGGCGCGGCCAGCACGATGGCGTCCAGCGCCGGCAGCAGCTCGGGCAGATACGGCAGCGCAAAACGGCGCAGCAGGACCGACGCGGACGAGCCGGGCACCAGCGGCACCGGTCCGGTCGGGACGTCGTCTTCATCGGCAAACAGGGTCAGGTTCATGCCGCCTATTTTAGCCGCATTACACAAAAAGCCCCCACGGTGCGCTACAGTAGCGCTTCCAGCCACTACCACCCGCCTCCACGATGGATCATTACGCCGATTTGCTGCACACCCTGGCGCAGCAGGAAGAAACCCTGCAATTCGAACGCTTCGACAACGATGCGGCGCTGGCCGTGGGCCTGTGGATCGTCGAGGAAGTGCGCAAGCGGGGCAAGGCCGTCACCGTCAACATCACGCGCAATGGCCAGGTCCTGTTCCACCACGCCATGACAGGCGCCACGGCGGACCAGGCGGACTGGATACGCCGCAAAAACAACACGGTGCAGCGCTTTTGCCGCAGCTCCTACTACATGGGCATCTCGTATAAAAGCCGCGGCAGCACCTTCGAAGACGTGAAGTACCTCGATGACATCGAATACGCGGGCCACGGCGGCGCCTTCCCCCTGCTGATACGCGGCGTGGGACTGGTCGGCACGGTCACCGTGTCCGGCCTGGCGCAGGCGGACGATCACGCGCTGGTGGTGGCGGCCCTGCAGGCGCAGCTGGACAAATAGTCAGGCGTCCAGCGCCCGGCGCAAGGCGGCGCGCGCCAGCAAGCGCGTGGAATCGAGCGTCGGCAGCGGCGAATTGGCGTCGCCGATGATCAGCGGGATTTCCGTGCAGCCAAGGATGACGGCGTCGCAGCCCTGCTCACGCAAGCCGGCGATGACGGCCTGGAAGCGGGTGACGCTTTTCGGCCGGATCACGCCCGGCACCAGTTCTTCCATGATGATGCGGTTGATTTCGCTGCGCTCGTCTTCGCCCGGCCGCACACAATCGATGCCGCGCGCGGCCAGCCTGTCCGGATACACGGCGCTGTCGACCAGCCAGCGCGTGCCCGTCAATCCCACGCGCTGGTAGCCGCGCGCGGCCGCCTCGCTGGCCACCACATCGGCGATATGCAGCCAGGGCAGCGGCGAGCGGGGTGCCACCAGCGCGAATGCCTGGTGGATGGTGTTGTCGGGGCAGATCAGGAAATCGGCGCCCGCCGCGGCAAGCTTGTGCGCCGACGCCAGCATCAGTTCGGCCACGCCGGCCAGGTCGCCTGCATTCAGGCAAGCCACATAGCGCGCCAGCGGCGGCGTATGCAGCGTCACTTCCGGATGTTCATACGCTCCCAGCGCATGCGCGCCCTCTTCGCAAATCGTGCGGTAGCACAGGGCCGCGCCTTCGGCCGAGCAGCCGACGATGCCGATATGTTTGCTCATGATCTTCCTCCTGGATTAAATACGCTGGCCGCCGTCGATGGGAATTTCCGCGCCCGTGATGTACGAGGCGCGCTCGCTGCACAGGAACTCCACCAGATCCGCCACTTCGGCCGTCGTGCCCAGGCGGCGCAGGGGGATTTGCGTGTCGACGATGTGCGAGGTGCCCGGCGACAGAATCGCCGTGTCGATCTCGCCCGGCGCGATGGCATTCACGCGCACGTTCAGCGGCGCCATGTCGTTGGCCATCTCACGCGTTAGCGAGGCCAGCGCCGCCTTCGAGCTGGCGTAGGCGGAGCCGGCGAACGGGTGCACTCGATAGCCGGCGATCGAGCACAGGTTCACGACGGCGCCGTGCGCGTTCGACAGTTCCTGCGCAAAGCCGCGCGTCAGGGCCAGCGGCGCAAAGAAATTCGTGTTGTACATTTCCTGCCAGGTCTGCATGTCGGTCGTCAGCGAATTGACGCGCGAACCGCCCGGCCCCTTCGGCGACACGCCCGCGTTGTTCACCAGCGCGTGCAATTTCGAGTCGCCCAGCATGGGGCGCAGGGTGTCGACCATCTGCCCGATCTGGCTCAGGTCCGACAGATCCATGCACACATGCGTGTTGTGCTCCTGGCTGCGCGGGCAGCCGCCCGGAATCGGGCTGCGCGAGACGGTGATCACGCGCCAGCCCAGGCTGCGGAAGCGCTCGGCCACGGCGTGGCCGATGCCGCGGCTGGCGCCCGTGACGATGGCCGTTTTCTGTTCAATCTTCTGTTCAGTCTGGTACGTGTTCTGCGTCATGTGCTTCCTTGTCTAGTTGTGTTGCACCGGCATGGATGCGCTCCTGGCGCATCACATACGCCAGCATCTGCGTGCCGCCGTCGAGAATGTCCTGTTCGATGGCGCGCCGCGCAGCCGCCCCGTCGCGCTGGCGCAGCGCGGCGATGATGGCGTGGTGGTGGCCGACGCGCATGTCGGGCGAAAAGCTGGCGTAGCCGGCGGCGATCAGGGGCGCCGTCTGCATCCACAGGTGGTCGATGAAGCGTTTTAACGTCGGCATGCCGGCCGCCTGCGACAGGCCCAGGTGAAACGCCTGGTTGCATTGCAGGGCCGCCGGCAGGTCGTGCCGCGCAATCGCCTCTTCGTTCGCCTGCAGCAGGCGCTCGAGGTCGGCCAGGGTGGCGGCGTCGATGCGCTGCGCCGCCTCGAACGCGCCCAGCCCTTCCAGCTCGAGCCGCAGCGCGCGGATTTCCAGGTAGCGCGCCACGCTGAGCACGGGCACGCGAAAGTCGCGCGGCGAGCGCAGCACCAGCGCCTCTTCCTGCACCAGCTGCAGCATGGCGTCGCGCACGGGCGTGACGCTGGTGCCGAGCTGCAGCGCCAGTTCGCGGATGCGCAGCCGCTCATTCGGCTGGTAGCGTCCGGCCGCCAGCGCCTCGCGCAGCATCGCGTACACGGACTTGCCCAGGTTGACGTGCTGCAGACTGTCCAATTGGTGCTTCATGCGTATTTTTGATCTTTTGAAATTATGATGCATCATACATCAATGTGAAAAACAGTGTTTTTCCAGACGTGCGCCGCAGACAGGAAACAAGCAAACACCGCAAGCACGTACAATCAGCCGCCACCGCATCGAAAGGAGCGCTCTTGAACTGGGATTATCCGCACGCCCACACCCTGCCCGTCACGCCCGAACCGGGCGACATCGACGGCTTGCAGCACACCAACAATGCCGTCTATGTACGCTGGTGCGAGCATATCGCCTGGCACCACTCGGCCACCCTGGGGCTGGACCTCGACGATTACCGGCGCCTGGACCGTGCCATGGCGATCCGCCGCGGCGAATACGACTACCTGCTGCCGACCCGGGCCGGCGAAGCGCTGACCCTGGCCACCTGGCTGTGCGCCAGCGATGGGCGTTCCAGCATGGAACGGCGCTTCCAGCTGGTCCGCGACAGCGATGGCGCCACCGTCGTGCGCGGACGCTGGGACTTGATCTGCATCGAATTGAGCAGCGGCCGCGCGCGCCGCCTGCCGCCCGAGTTTTTGGCCGTGTATGAACCGGCCATCGTCGCGGCCGCCGCGTAAAGCGTCGCCCGGGCCGCCGTTTTGCGCGCCGTTCGGCGAAGATGCGGGGCTTTTCTTGCGCCTTCGCAGTGCAACATGCATTTCGCTCCTGCTTTGCCCGTGCATGCTTTAGAATCAGCGACCTCAGCCCCGTAAAAACAGGATAAAACATATGACGGCAGTCGGGAGTACCGAACCACAAGAGCTCAAGCGCGGCCTGAAAAGCCGCCACATCCAGCTCATCGCCCTGGGCGGCGCCATCGGCACCGGCCTGTTTCTGGGCATCGCGCAAA
This sequence comes from Janthinobacterium agaricidamnosum, assembly GCF_003667705.1. Classification (NCBI taxonomy): domain Bacteria; kingdom Pseudomonadati; phylum Pseudomonadota; class Betaproteobacteria; order Burkholderiales; family Oxalobacteraceae; genus Janthinobacterium; species Janthinobacterium agaricidamnosum. Next base: position 3,201,116 of record NZ_CP033019.1, read on the forward strand.
CCATCAAGATGGCCGGCCCTTCCGTGCTGCTCGGCTATGGCATTGCCGGCGTCATCGCCTTTCTGATCATGCGCCAGCTGGGCGAGATGGTGGTCGACGAACCCGTCGCCGGCTCCTTCAGCTACTTTGCCGACAAATACTGCGGCCACCTGCCCGGCTTTTTGTCGGGCTGGAACTACTGGGTGCTGTATGTGCTCGTCAGCATGGCCGAGCTGACGGCCGTCGGAATCTACGTGCAGTACTGGTGGCCCGGCGTGCCGACCTGGGTCTCGGCACTGATCTTCTTTTGCGCCATCAACGCCATCAGTTTGCTCAATGTCAAAGCGTTTGGCGAGATGGAATTCTGGTTCGCCATCATCAAGGTGGTCGCCATCATCGGCATGATCGTCTTCGGCGCGTATCTGCTCGCTTCCGGCGACGCGGGGCCGCAGGCGTCCGTGGCCAACCTGTGGCAGCACGGCGGCTTTTTCCCGAATGGCTGGCAGGGGCTGGTGATGGCCATGGCCGTCATCATGTTCTCGTTCGGCGGCCTGGAGCTGGTAGGCATCACGGCGGCCGAGGCGGATGATCCGAGCACGACGATTCCGCGCGCCACCAACCAGGCCATCTACCGTATCCTGATCTTTTACATCGGCGCGCTCGGCATCCTGCTGTCGCTGTACCCGTGGCAAAACGTCGTCACCGGCGGCAGCCCTTTTGTCCTGATCTTCCATGCGCTCGACAGCAACCTGGTGGCCACGGCCCTGAACGTGGTGGTGCTGACGGCGGCACTCTCCGTCTACAACAGCGGCGTGTACTGCAACACGCGCATGCTGTTCGGCCTGGCCAAGCAAGGCAATGCGCCGCGCGCGCTGCTGCACCTGAACCGCCGCGGCGTGCCGCTGGTGGCGCTGGGCGTGTCCGCGCTGGCGACGGGCGCCTGCGTGGTGGTCAATTACTTCATGCCGGGCGAAGCGTTCGAAGTGCTGATGGGCCTTGTCGTGTCGGCGCTGATCATCAACTGGGCCATGATCAGCTGGATCCATTTGCGTTTCCGCGCGCAAAAGAAGGCCGAGGGCAAGACGACCCTGTTCCAGAGCCTGGGCTACCCGTTTACCAACTACCTGTGCCTGGTGTTCCTGGCCGGCATCCTGGTGATCATGTACCTGACGCCGGGCCTGCGCATCTCCGTCTACCTGATTCCCGTGTGGCTGGCCGCGCTGGGCGTCGGCTACTGGATCAAGCAAAACAAGGCCAAGGCATAGGCTGTTTTGCGCCGCATCCAGCCAAGCAACAAGCAAGCAAAAAGCCCGTCTTCGCAGACGGGCTTTTTGCATGGACGCGCGGTCATGTCTACGCGACGGCGGCTCCGCCCTCTTCCGGCTGTGCATCGGTTCGCCACATGCTGACGGTCTGACCCGCATACGATTGCAGCAGCACATCGTCGCTCAAGGTCAGCATCGCCTGCTGGCGCTGCTCCGCCTTCTTCTCGGGCGTCATGCCGAGCTCTCCGGTCCGGTACGGTCCCAGCACGGGCAGCAAATCGCGCAGCACGGAATAATTGCCTGGTATGGTCTTGTCCGATTCCAGCTTGGCCAGGAAATACTTCATGACATGCTCGGACTGCTTGCCCTCCTGCCGCAAGCTCGCCTTCACCATCTTGCCATCCTTGTAGGCCACCTGCGCATCGCTGCTGGCCGTATCCTCGATCTGATGATACGTATAGTTCTGCGATTCCGTGCTGTCCGTCAGGCGCAGCGGCACGCCGGGGACGAGGGTCTCATGGAAGCTGGCGCTCAGCTTCGATTGCTGCTGCTGTCTGACTGACCGCTCGTCCTGACTGGCGCCGGCCTGCAGCGTCTTTTGCGACACTTCATAATTGAAGCCATCCTTTTCCGAACTGCGCATGGGATTGCTGAATTTCACGGCCTGCGATACGGAGGCGCTGAAATCGGCCAGCCCCGTCAGGATGGACTTGTCCTCGGCCGCCAGGCGCCACTTGCCCGTCTCGGGTGTGTCCGTGGCCGCTTGCGGCGCGGCGGTATTGCTGTGCAGGGCCGTAAAGCTATCCTTGAGCATGGCCACCAGGCCGGCGTCGCCGTGGCCGCGCGACGCCGCCTGGTCGAACTGCTTCATGTAGCTGCCCAGCGCCTTGGCTTGCCGTTCGCGACTGCCCAGGGTATTGAGTTGGCTGGCGTCGACCTTCAGGTCCAGGGAGCCGGCCACGCCGCTGAAGCTGACCTGGCGCTGCGCGCCATCTGCCTGGAAATCCAGGGTTTGCACGCCCTCTATCTCGCCGCGCACCTTGACTTCCGCATGCAGTTTCACCGACGCCAGCAACTGCTGGTCGAACTGCATCAAGCCTTCCAGCTTGATTTTCGGCGTATCCCGTCCCATGCCATCGATGGCGTCCTGAAAACCCTTCGCCAGGTCACCCAGGGCGCTGGCTTCAGCGTCGCTGAGGTCGCCACTGGTCGTCATGCTCACGGCCAGGCCGTCGCCCTGGCTGTCGAGCGACAGCTTGACTTCCACGCCGCTTTTGGTCGTGATGCTGAGGGTAACCTTGTCTTCGCCATTGCCATGCAGGCTGCCCGGCGCGATGCCGGACGCCGCATAGACATTCGGCGTGGTGCTCGGCGGCGGCTGCCGCATCGCCTGCGAGAAATTGTAGTTGCCCAGCTTGGCCTGCCCCAGCATGGCCGCGCCCAGGCCGCTGAAGCGGCCGCCAAACGCATGCGAAGAGAAGCTCTTTGTCATCGCCTCGCTCACCTTGTTGCGCGTCGCGCTTTCCCATATCGTCGGCGAAGGCAGCAGCTGCGCGACGGCTTGCGTCGCCCCGATGTCAACAATGGAGGACGGGCTCGGCGCCGGAGACGGCGCGGCATCCGCTTTGGTGGCAGCGGCATTGAGCGCGCGTGAGGGACTTGGATTCCAGCTCGGGATCGAGGAGACGGAGGTCATGGGTCTTATGCCTTGCTAAACGAAGATGGGTGGTTAGGTAAAGTATGCATAACTTTCATTTTTTGATAACTGGTAGCCGTCGAGTACTGCCATGTTTTCTCAGAGCAAGGGATGGGTCGCATCTCAAGCGCTAAGCAGACACTGCTATAACGACGTGAAATGTGAAATCATGAGCGCAAAGGAGCATGAAAATTTTTCATTCTTGATACAAATCATGCTCCGCCGCCATACCAGCGTTCGCAGGTGTTCGCCATCTAACTCAATTTGAACAGTTGCCACAAGTAAATTTCTACTGTTGCTCAAATGCTGAAAGTGACGAAGTGTGATATTTCGCCCGCCCGCAATCAATATGATCGCTGAGTGCTTCGTGATAAAGCTGCATATGCTTATTCGGAACCGCAAGCACGGCCTTAAGGAGGCAATATGAAATTTATGCACTTAACCATCGCCAAGCGGCTCGGCATGGGCTTTGGCCTGGTCGCCCTGTTCCTGTTGCTGGTCATCGCGCTGGGGCTCACCAGCATGCGACAAATCCAGGACCGCATGGATGAAGCAACCAAGGTCAACAACGTCGAAACCAGGCTGGCCCAGACTATGGACTTGACAGTGACCGAGCGGGCGCTGGCGCTGCGCAATCTGATTTTGCTGAAGGAGGAGAAGGAGATCCAGATCGAGGTCGCGCGCATCGCCGAGCAGGAAAAAAAATACGCCGCTGCCCAGCAAAAGCTGGGGGAAATGTTCGCCAAACTGGAAGGCACCTCGAGCGAAGAAAAAAGCCTGCTCGAACAGATCCGCACACAAAGCGACCTGGCGGCGCCCTTCATTCAGCGGGCCGCCGCGCTGGCGCTGGAGCACAAGCAGGACGATGCCTACAAACTGCTGCGCTATGAATTCCGCCCCGTGCAAAAGCGCTGGTGGGAATTGCTGCGCACCTTGATCGCCGTCGAGGAAAAGCAGAATAACGAGGCTTCCAGCATGGCCGAGGCGGCCTACAGCCAGGCGCGCCTGGTGATGCTGAGCATAGGCTCGCTGGCCCTCATCACCAGCCTGCTGGCCGCCGTGCTGATCACGCGCAGCGTGACGCGCCAACTCGGTTGCGAGCCCGACGAAGCGGCGGCGATCGCCGGGCAGATTGCCAGCGGCAACCTGGCCGTGCCCATTCATACCCGCCCCGGCGACACGCACAGCCTGCTGCACGCCATGCAATCGATGCGCGACAGCCTGGCGCAGATCGTCCAGCAAGTTCACGCCAGCACCGAGACCATCGCCACAGCGGCAGGCCAGATCGCCATGGGCAACCTGGACTTGTCTTCGCGCACGGAACAGCAGGCCAGTACGCTGGAGCAAACCGCTTCATCCATGGAAGAACTAACCAGCACCGTGCGCATCAACACCGACCATGCACGCCAGGCCAACGGGCTGGTCGAATCGGCCTCCAATGTCGCCACCAAGGGCGGCGCCGTGGTGGCGCAGGTGGTCGACACCATGGCGGCCATCGATGTCTCGGCGCGCAAGATCGTCGACATCATCGCCGTCATCGACGGCATCGCCTTCCAGACGAATATCCTGGCGCTGAACGCGGCGGTCGAGGCGGCCCGTGCCGGGGAACAGGGGCGCGGCTTTGCCGTGGTGGCCACCGAGGTGCGCAATCTGGCGCAGCGCTCGGCCGCCGCAGCCAAGGAAATCAAGGACCTGATCGGCGACTCGGTCGACAAGGTCCAGGCCGGCAACCGGCTGGTCGAACAGGCAGGATCGACCATGCACGAGGTGGTCGCCAGCGTCAAGCGCGTCACCGGCATCATGTCTGAAATGATGTCCGCCAGCCAGGAACAATCCGCTGGCATCGAGCAAATCAATATGGCCGTGACGCAAATGGACAATGTGACGCAGCAAAATGCGGCACTGGTCGAAGAAGCCGCCGCCGCAGCGCAAGCGATGCAGGAACAGGTCAACAGCCTGAACGATGTCGTCAGCGTCTTCCGCGTGGGCAACATCGCTGGCGGCCGCGATGCGGGACTGCGCCTGGTCAGCCGTCAGCCACCGCCGCCGGCGGCGGTGCGGCGCGCGCCCGCCACGGCAAAGCCGGCCCGTCCGGCCGTCGCCAAGCCCAGCGAAATCGAGTGGGAACAGTTTTAAGCCGGCAACGGGGGAGTGGCACACGTGGGTAAACTGGAACAGATCGCCGCTGCGGGCGAAGTGGTAGCGACGCACATCTTCCCGCATGCAAGCCATATCGGCAAGGAACAACGGGGCCTGCTGGCCGGTCAGCAAGGCGCGACGCTGTGGCTGACCGGCCTGAGCGGCGCAGGCAAGTCGACGCTGGCGTACGCGCTGGAAAGGCGGCTGCTGGCCGAGGGTCACCTGAGCTGCGTGCTCGACGGCGACAATATGCGGCACCACCTGAATGGAGACCTGGGTTTCTCTCCCCGCGACCGCCAGGAAAACATCCGCCGCAGCGCCGTCGTGGCCAGGCTGATGAACGATGCCGGCATGATGGTCATCTGCGCCTTCATCTCGCCGCTGCGCAGCGACCGAGAGATGGCGCGCCAGATCATCGGCAGCGACAATTTTATCGAAGCCTATATCAGCACGCCGAGCGCGCTATGCGAGGAACGCGACCCCAAGGGACTGTACAAAAAAGCGCGAGCCGGACTGATCCCTGCATTTACGGGCGTCTCCGCGCCCTACGAGGCACCGCTGGCGCCGGCGCTTATGCTGGACACGGGCGTGCTGTCGCTGGAACAGGCCTGCGAGCGGCTGTTCCAGCAACTGTGCCCGCACTTCATCTGATGCCGCGCGGCCACCTTTTCGAGGAATGATGAGATGATCAGCAGCCACCATCCCGGCCAAGGCGCGCGCCCGCGCCCCGTCATGATGATCCCCTTGCGCCGCTGCGGCAGCCATGCCCTGCGCCTGCGCCTGAACCTGTCGCCGCAGTTTTATTCGCCGTATCCACTGCACCTGGTTGACATGATGCCGCTGCTGCCCCTGTACGGCGACTTGCGCGATGACCGCGCCTACTTTCGCCTGGTGGTCGATGTGGTGGGCCTGACGGCGGCCAGCATGGTCAAGTGGCCGGAGGTCGTCTTCGATCCGGTGGAAGTGTTCGAGACGCTGCGCGGCCAGCCGCGCAGCATCCACCGCGTGGCGTGGGAGCTGCTGCTGCGCGCAGGCGAACGCCGCCAGGCGCAGGTGGTGATGGACAAGTCGCTCGACAGCGTGCACTACGCCGACGACATCGTGCGGCTATATCCCGACATGCTGTTCCTGAACGTGGTGCGCGATCCGCGCGCGCAAGTGGCGTCGATGAACCGCGCCATCATCCACGATTTCGACACGCTGCTCAATGCCAGGACCTGGCTGGCCGCCCATGCGGCAGCCGACCATGTCGTGCAACGCTATCCGCGGCGCGTGCTGACGATACGCTATGAAGATTTCCTGTCGCGGCAACAAGAGACGCTGGAAACGGTATGTCATTTTCTCGGCATCGCCTTCCTGCCGCAAATGCTGGACGTGGCCGCGTCGGCGGAGGCGCGACAAATCGCGCAGTTGTCATCGCTCTGGTCGGCCAACTGCCATGCGCCGATCGCGGCCAACATCGACAAATTCAGGCAGCAGCTATCGGACGATGACATCAACCTCATCGAAACGCTCACCGGCCCGTATATGGACCGCTACGGCTACGCGCGCCTGAGCCGCGGCGACGCCAACATCACGCCGGCGCTGATCGAACTGGCCGGCAAGCGCTCGGCGCAAGGACGCGAGCGCGCCTGGCACGCCTTGGAACAGGATAACTTCCGCGATTACGTGCTGCGCCGCTGCCGCGCCGACTATCTGGCCCAGCTGCATGCACGGCTCAGCCAGGCCAGCGGCGCGCAGGGCAGCAGCACCATCGTCACGCTGGATCAACTCGACCAGGGCGCGTTTGCCGTCAGCGACTAACACCTATCAAAACCTACTGCGCGTCGTAATTTGCGGTCTGCGATGCTCACTGCCTCGGCGGCCCCGTACTTCGTACAGTTGCGCTTCTCAACCGCAACTTCCTTCCGCTCGCTACGGTTTTGTCAGGTGTTGTAAGCGCCTGGCCATCGCCTGCCCCAGGCTGCGCTCCTGCGTCTGAATGCGACTTTTTGACCGGATACCTCCCCCGCAACGACAAGCATCAGCATGCCGCCGCTGCCGGCCCGACAAGCCATGATCAATGCTCTTTGTTTTCTAAAAACAACAATTTCAATATCGATCGGCAATGTCCACTAGAATGGTGGGCATATGAAACATATGATTAGCGCGCCGGTCGCCAGTTTCACCGATTTGCTGCTTGACGCCGTGTGCATGGTTGACGTGGACGGGCGCTTCGTGTTCGTCAGCGCCGCTTGCGAACGCATCTTCGGCTACACGCAGCAGGAAATGATCGGCAAGCTCATGCTCGACATGGTCGCCCCCGCCGACCGCGCCCGCACCCTGGCCGCCGCGCGCGCCATCATGGATGGCCATGCGCAGACGCACTTTGAAAACCGCTACCTGCGCAAGGATGGCAGCCTGGCCCACATCATGTGGTCGGCCCGCTGGTCCGCCGCCGACCAGCTGCGCGTGGCCGTGGCGCGCGACATCACCTTGCTGAAACAGGCGCAGGCAAAGCAGGCCGCGCTGTACGCCATTTCCGAAGCCATGCAGGCGACGCAGGACTTGCCCGCCTTGCTGTACCGCATACAGCACATCATCGGCGAGCACTTGCCTGCGCGCAGCCTGACCTTGCTGCTGCAGGACGAACACGGCGCACAGCCTTTGATGACCTGCCATGCCGGCGACAGCGCGCCGCAGCCGACGCCGTCCCTGGCCAGCCTGCTGTGCGACGAAGTCCTGCGCAGCGGCCGTCCCTTGCTGCTGCAGGCGGGACAACTGGCCGGCCTGCCGCCGGCGCTGCAAACGGCGGCTGGCGCCCTGTCCTCGTGCTGGCTTGCCGTGCCCCTGTATTCCTCGCTGGGCAGCATCGGCGCGCTGGCCTTGCAAGGCGGCCAGGATGCCGTCATTGGCACGGCGCAAGACCAGGATTTGCTGCAATTTGTCGCAAAGCAACTAGCGACCGCCATCGAGCGCCGGCAGTTGCAGACGCAAATGCAGTTCATGGCCATGCACGATGAACTGACCCGTTTGCCGAACCGCCGCCTGTTCCACGACCGCCTGCACACGGCGTTCGCGCGCGCGCACCGCCAGGAAGGCCGGCTGTCGCTGCTGTTCCTGGACTTGAACAACTTCAAGCGCGTCAACGATGACCACGGCCATGCCTGTGGCGACCTGCTGCTGCAAACGGTGGCGAACCGCCTGCGCGATTGCATGCGCGAAACCGACACCTTGGCCAGGATGGGCGGCGATGAATTCGTCGTGCTCCTGGAAAGCAATGTCACACCGGCCGATGTCAGCCTGATCGAGCAAAAGATCCACGCGGCCCTGGCCGCGCCGCTGCACCTGGGTAACGGACAGCAATTGCGGATCACCGTCAGCATCGGCGTGGCCCACTATCCGGAAGACGGCGATACCATGCAACTGCTGTTGCGCCATGCGGACCGGGCCATGTATGCATCGAAGATGCTTGCCGCCGCCTCGCGCTAGCCTGCCCTGGCGACAGTACCCGCATGCTATACTTTCCGGCAATGCTGAGACTCTTCAAAACATGGCTGATCCTGCTGCTGATCGCGGCGGTGCCGCTGCAGGCGGCGGGCGCCATGCGGGCGTGCGCGCCGCTTGCGGCATCGCCTGCCGCCGCGATGGCAGGGGCTTGCCAGCATCACGCCGTGCAGTCATCCGCCATCACGGACAGCGCCGGCACGCCGGAAGAAAACAAGACCCCTGCCAAGCATGCCGCGTGCGGCGCCTGTTCCCTCTTTTGCCTGGGCGCACTGATGCCGCCCGGCCTCTCCCTGCCTGCCGCCGCCGGCACGGGTGCGCAACGCGTCGCCGCTGCAACGGATACCTTGCTGCCGGGATTCATTCCCGACGGCCCGCGCCGGCCCCCGCGGCCGCTTTCCGCTTAAATTCCAAGCTCGTCCCAAGCAGGCCACTGCGGTGGCCACGATAGCCCTATTCCGTCTGAAAGCGACACATGATCAAACATTACATACTGCGCGGCGCCTTCGCCGCCATGCTGGGCTTGCCCACGTTCGCCATGGCGGCCCTGCCCGTCATTGAAGTCTACAAGAGCGCCTCGTGCGGCTGCTGTTCCGAATGGATCAAGCACCTGGAAGCGAACGGTTTCACGGTGCGCGCGAAAAACGTCGAGATGCCGGCGCAATACCGCAAGCTGGCCGGCATTCCCGACGCGCTCGGCTCCTGCCACACGGGCCTCGTCAACGGCTACGCCATCGAAGGCCATGTGCCGGCCAGCGACATCAAGCAGCTGCTGCGCGAAAAACCCAAGGCGAAGGGCCTGGCCGTGCCGGCAATGCCGATGGGCTCGCCAGGCATGGAAGGGCCGCGCAAGGATGCATACGACGTCTTGCTGGTCAAGAGCAATGGCAGCACCAGTGTTTACAAGCACTACCAGTAAGATGCAGGGCCAGTAAGATGCAGGGAAAATGAAAAACGCCGCCGGAATCGCTTCCGGCGGCGTTTTTTTGTCAGGCAGTAAAGAACTTACTGCCTGTCAGGACTGCATCAGATGGTGTCGAGCACGGCATTCAGGCTGGCGCTAGGACGCATGACCGCTTCCGTCTTCGCGGGATCCGGCAGGTAGTAACCGCCGATATCCGTTTCCTTGCCTTGCACTGCTTTCAGCTCGGCAACGATCTTTTCTTCGTTGTCCGCCAGGGCTTTTGCCACTGGCGCAAAGTGCGCCGCCAGTTCCGCATCATCCTTCTGCGCTGCCAGGGCTTGCGCCCAGTACATGGCAAGGTAGAAATGGCTGCCGCGGTTGTCCAGCTCGCCGGTGCGTGGCGATGGCGACTTGTTGTTGTCCAGCAATTTGCCGGTGGCTTCGTCCAGGGTTTTCGCGAGGATCTTGGCCTTCGCATTGCCCGTCTTGATGCCCATGTCTTCCAGCGACACGGCCAGCGCCAGGAACTCGCCCAGCGAATCCCAGCGCAGATGGTTTTCTTCCACCAGCTGCTTGACGTGTTTCGGTGCCGAACCGCCGGCGCCCGTTTCGTACATGCCGCCACCGGCCATCAATGGCACGATCGACAGCATCTTGGCGGACGTGCCCAGTTCCAGGATCGGGAACAGATCGGTCAGGTAGTCGCGCAGGATGTTGCCGGTCACCGAGATGGTGTCCAGGCCGCGGAAGGCGCGTTCCAGCGTGTAGCGCATGGCGCGCGTCTGCGACATGATCTGGATGTCCAGACCCTTGGTGTCGTGCTCCTTCAGGTAAACCTGTACCTTCTTGATGACTTCGTTCTCGTGCGGACGGTAGGAATCGAGCCAGAACACGGCAGGCATGCCCGAGTTGCGCGCGCGCGTGACGGCCAGCTTGACCCAGTCGCGGATCGGGGCGTCCTTGACCTGGCACATGCGCCAGATATCGCCCTCTTCCACCGTTTGCGTCAGCAGCACTTCGCCCGTTTCCAGGTCGGTGATGTTGGCGGTGCCGCCTTCAGGCACTTCAAACGTCTTGTCGTGCGAACCGTATTCTTCCGCTTGCTGCGCCATCAGGCCTACGTTCGGCACGGTGCCCATGGTCTTCGGATCGAAGTTGCCATGCCATTTGCAGAAGCCGATCATTTCCTGGTAGATGCGTGCGAAAGTCGATTCCGGCATGACTGCCTTGACGTCTTTCGGACGGCCGTCGGCACCCCACATCTTGCCGCCGATACGGATCATGGCCGGCATCGACGCGTCGACGATGATGTCGTTCGGCGAATGGAAGTTGGTGATGCCCTTGGCCGAATCGACCATGGCCAGTTCCGGACGATGCGCGTGGCAGGCGTGCAGGTCCTTGAGGATTTCATCCTTTTGCGACGCTGGCAACGTGTCGATCTTGTCGTACAGGTTGCTCATGCCATTGTTGACATTCACGCCCAGCTTGTCGAACAGTTCGGCGTGCTTGGCAAACGCGTCCTTGTAGAAGATACGCACGCAGTGGCCGAAGACGATCGGGTGCGAGACCTTCATCATGGTGGCCTTGACGTGCAGCGAGAACATCACGCCCGTCTTGAAGGCGTCGTCGATTTCCTTCTCGTAGAACTCCAGCAGTGCTTTCTTGCTCATGAACATGCTGTCGATGATCTCGCCCGCTTGCAGCGAAACCTTCGGTTTCAGCACGATGGTCTTGCCCGAGGCTGTGACCAGTTCCATCTTGACATCGCGCGCTTTTTCCAGGGTCAGCGATTTTTCGCCGTGGTAGAAGTCGCCATGGTGCATGTGCGAGACGTGGGTTTGCGACGACTGGCTCCACTCGCCCATCGAGTGCGGGTGCTTGCGCGCATACTCTTTGACGGCTTTCGGTGCGCGGCGGTCGGAATTGCCTTCACGCAGGACCGGGTTGACCGAGCTGCCGATGCATTTGCCGTAGCGGGCCTTCAAGGCTTTTTCTTCTTCGGTCTTCGCATCTTCCGGATAGTCGGGCAGCTTGTAGCCACGGCCTTGCAGTTCGCGCACGCAAGCGATCAACTGGCCTTGCGAGGCGCTGATGTTCGGCAGCTTGATGATGTTGGTGTCCGGATTCTGGGTCAATTTGCCCAGTTCAGCCAGGGTATTCGGGACTTTTTGCGCGTCCGTCAGGAATTCGGGAAATTCAGCCAGTACACGTGCCGCCACCGAAATATCGCTGGACACCACGTCCACGCCAGCCGGCGCGGTGAATTTTTTGATAATCGGCAGCAGGGAATACGTCGCGAGCAGCGGCGCCTCGTCAGTCAGCGTGTAGATGATTTTGGATTTTTGTGTTGCCATGTTCATTCCCTTGTATGCGGTGATGCCTGGTGGTTAACTTTCTTCATTCCAAACACAGGACGGTTAGCCTTGCTTTGGACGGCTAGTGTGCCGGCGGTGACGCCGTGCTTGCCCACCGCGTATTTTAGACTGTCCTGCCGCTGTTTGTGTATCCGATGGCGACGAATCTTATATAAGACAGCAAATATCCGGAACTACCGGGCCAGAATGGCCATTTTCCGCCTTGAAATGGATGCGGGGCGGCGGCACGGCATGTATGCCGCCTCGAAAAAACATTCCATATTGACAATATCCAAGTGGAAGCGACGTCACGGTCCCTCGTTCTTGACGATGCCGCGCACATTCGTCAGCGCCAGGCAAACGTTCAGCACGATCAAGGCCCAGGCTTCGTCTTGCCAGCCCCAGCACACCCACAGCACGTTGCTGAACAGGAAAACCCAGAACCCGGCAAGGCGCCGCGCGGCCATGCGCGAGCCCACCAGCCAGGCCGCCAGCAGCGAAGCGGCCATGGCGGGCCATTGCAACAGTTCGATAATGTCCGACATGGCGCCTCCTGTGCATCGTTCAGTTGGCAATATTGTCTGTTGTTTTATCAGCGCACGCCTGCCCATCCCGCCCCACTTCCCCGTAAATCCTCAGTCGGCTTGATGTCGATTAAGCCAGCTTATTAAAACAGCCATACGATGAGCGTGCTTGCTTCTTTTATTCATCCATTGTTTGTCTTTTCTCAACTGAAAGGTATTTCAAATGAAACCTGCTATGCGGAAAATCAAGTCAATACGGCAACAATTGGGACAGGGCATGACGGAATACATCGTCATCGTGGCCCTGATCGCCGTCGCCGCCATCGGCGTATATCAATTGTTCGGCGCCACCATACGCAACCAGACGGCCGGTATCGCCATGGAGGTGTCGGGCAAGAACGGCACAGCCGCCATCGCCAAGGCCGGCGGGGCCGCCACCAAGGCCGAGACCGCCGCCAAGGACACGGCGAAGAACAGCCTGTCCACGTACGGCGACCAGGCCACCACCGGCAAGCAGGACTAGGCTGCCGCCGCCAGCGAGCCCCCGAGCCAATGAGCGCCTCATCCACATCATCATGACACCGCTACAGGCAGTCCGCCTGCCCCCCTTCGCGCAACGCCGCCAGCAAGGCCAGGCGCTCATCTATGGCATCGTCGTTCTCATGGGCGGCCTGGCCGCCCTGCTCTTCGTTTTCAATACGGGCCAGCTCACGGCGGAAAAAACCAAGCTCGTCAATACGGCCGACGCCGTCGCCTACAGCGCCGCTGTCATGCAGGCGCGCGCCCTCAATTTCGACGCCTACACCAACCGCGCGCTGATGGCCAACGAGGTCATGATCGCGCAAGCCGTCAGCATCGCCGCGTGGTCCGCCCATGTCGTCAAACATACGGAAAACGTCACCCCCCTCAACTGCCGCAGCTATTACTCCGTGCCGGCGGCGCTGCTGCTGATCGATTACATCCCCGTCTGCTACCTGCTCAGCTTGCCTACCGCCAGGAATACCGCGCAAGCCGTCGACCAGGTGGCGCAGCAAGCAGCGCAGGCCAGCGTGCTGGCGTCCGAAGCGGCCAAGGCCGTCCTGCAGGGGGCGCAGGCGAACATGGCGGCCACCATCCTGCCTGCCCGTAAAACGCTGATGCAGCAGGTGGCCGACGCCAACTATGCGGGCGACGGCAGCGTACATGTCGACAGCATGCCCATCACCGATACGTTCACGCAGTTCGAGGGAAGCAGCTTCATCCGCGCGTATGCGGGCGCCGAACGGGGCCGCTTCAAGCAGGCGGCGCTCGCGGCCGCCCAGCGCGATGCCTTCGTCCGGCAGCGCTCCTGGACCTCGGCCAATCACCTGCCTTGCCTGTTGGGCAACAAGGCGGAGTTCCGCCGGCGCGGCGGTACGGAGCTCGTCGACTTCGACGAGTGGAAAGCCATGGACACGGCGTCGCTGCACCACTGGTCCTGGCATACGCACGGCCTGTTTCGCCTGCCCACCTGCGACGACGATGAAATGCCGCTCGGCTACGGCACGCAGGCGGCGGCCCACGGCACGCCCGACGACAGCGGCGCCGCTTACGGCCAGTCGCGCCCTGGCAATCCCCGCGCCAGCGCCCTGGCCAGCAGCAGCGACTGGCATTACAGCGGTTTGCCCACCTTTTACGACATCGCCGTGCCGGCCCTGGCCTACGCGTCGACGGACCCGCAGCCGCGCCTGACCTTCGCCATCCGCCTGACGCGGGCGAAAGACCAGCTCAGGACATCCGATGGCAGCTCCGGCATCAAGCCGGGCGGCCGCCTGGCCCTCATCGACGGCAAGCCGGCCCACGCCGTGCTGGCGGCAGTGTCCTCCGCACAAGTGTATTTCGAACGGCCAAGCGGGCGCGACGATGGCATGACGGAGTTGGCCAGCCTGTTCAACCCGTATTGGCAAGTGCGCCTCGTGCCGACCTCGGCGGCCGATCTGGCGGCCGCCACAGCAATGGGAGGCGCGCGATGAAGCCGTTTGGCCTGTCCTTGTTGCTCCTGCTTTGCATCCTGCTGCCGGCCAGGGCCAGCACGCAGGCCGAAGATGCCGTGCGTCAAATGCCCATGGTCCACGAAGCGCTGGCGGCGCGCGACGCCACCGTCAAGGTGCACCTGGTCAGCGCGCGCGGCTACCTGAACGGCAAGCCCGGCGACGCGGCCGGCCTGGCCCGCTTGCACGCGGAAGTACAGGCTTGCGTCCAGCGCAACAGCGAACGGGGCATCGCCTCGAAGCCGCCACACGCCTGGCCCGAACATGTCATCAGCATGCGTCTGGACACCTATGCTGCCGTCAACCGCAGCATCGTGTACGCCGCCGGCCTGTCCTATGCCATCGATCCCCGCGATTGCAGTCTGATGGAAGCGCGCACCAGCAAGGCCAGCCTGTCATCGAGCCTGGGGACCTGCGAAGTCGATTTGCTGGCAAAGACGGCGCACGGTCATTGCGATGCCACGGGGCAGGCGCGCGCCGCGCCGCCGCGCCGCCAGCCGCCGATGACGGCGGCGCAAAAGGCCGACATCGTGCGTCTTGCGGCCGGCAGCCCGGCCATGGCCGCATTCGCTGCCGCCATGCAAGCGCACCCGCAGGCGGGCATGGGCGAACGCAAGGTCATCCTCGGCCTGGAATGCGAGGTCCGGCCCAATCCGCTCGACCCGGAAGGCAAGAACTGCGTGTCGCGCGGCGGCTCCTTTTCCTCGCTGGACGCCATCGGCGAAGCAGGCATGTCCGGCATGACCTTGGAAATGAGCTCGTCCAACGGCATCGAGCTGCGCGCCACGCAGGCCAGGCTCGACACCCTGGTGCCGAACGCCGTTTTCGCGCCCTACCTCGAGGGCGGCTTTCGCATCACGCGCCCGGAGAACCGGCCATGAAACGGCACAGCTTTCGCCCCAGGCACGACCGCGGCCAGGCGCTGACGGAGTTTCTCGTGCTCGCCGCCGCCTTGTTGCCGCTGTACCTGCTGCTGCCCCTGATCGCCAAATACCAGGACATCGCCACGCAGGCCGGCATGGCCAGCCGCTACGTCACCTTCGAGGCGATCACGCACAACGATGCGCAGAGTGCCTGGAAGCCGCCGGCAGCCCTGGCCGGCGAAGTGCGCCGGCGCTTTTTCAGCAATGCGGACGCCCCCATCAAGACGGGCGATACGGCCGGTAATTTTCTCGCGCACCAGAACCTGTTCTGGCGCGGGCCTGCCGGCATCGCCCTGATCGCGGACTTCGACAGCGACGTGGCCGTCAGTTTTGGCCCCGGCAACGCGGCCAGCCATGCCGGCGCTTTCACGCCCGCCAGCGACGGCGCACCTTTCAACGGCTTGCCGGGCACCTCCGCAGGCCTGCACACCGCCGACGAACTGGGCTTGCCAAGCCGCGGCATTTACCGGGGCAACGTCAGCGTGCGCCTGGCCAAGTTGCCGGCAGGCATCGTTGCCTATCAACCGTTTGACAGTTTCGACCTGGCCATCCACCGCCATACGAGCGTCGCCATCGATGGCTGGGCAGCCGGGGGACCGGCCCAGGTGCAGTCCCGTCTCGACAGCAAGCTGCTGGTTCCCGCCACGGCGCTGCGCGATGCGGCGGGCGTGGTCAATGCCAGCGTGACCCTGGTGGAAATGGGGCACATCCAAGGTCCGAAGCTGGGGCAGCTCGACTTCTGGCGCGATGTCGTGCCGCCCGACCGACTCAGGTAGGCATTGCGCCATCCAGCTTATCCGCATCAGGGGAGATTGCAGAAATGACAGCAAAACAATATCTTCGGCGTCTATCAGGCGCGGCACTGGCGCTGTTGCTGCCCTGCGGTGCCGCTGTGTCGGCGCCGACAGCCTGGCCCGTGATCGCTGTTCCCACCGGCATTGAAACCTTTGCCACGGGTGGCGAGATGCGCGTCAATGGCCTGCCGCTGCACATGCGCGGCGTGCTGTCGGCCAGGACGCCGGTCCAGGTGGCGGCGCTGTTCCGCGCCAGCCTGGGACAACCGCTGACGGAACACACGCGGGACGGCACGCTGGTGCTGGGACGGGCGCTGGGCGAATTTTACGCCACGGTGCAGCTGCAGCCAGCGGGAAGCGGTACGCGCGGCCTGCTTGCCGTCAGCCACCTGGGCGCCGCGCCGGGGCCGCACGATAGCGCCACGGACAGGCTGCTGTCGCGCTTTCCTGCCGGCTCGCGCTTGCTGACGCAAACGCGTTCGGTGGATGGCCCGCGCCGCGCCGAGTTGCTCACTGTCAGCAACGCCATGGGCGTCGAGAGCAATGTCCGTCACTTGCGGCGCGCCCTCGAAGCGCAAGGCTACACGCTCGAGCATGCGGACTCGGCTGCCAGTGCGCCCGGCGGCGCCACCTCGCTGTTTTTCAAGACCTCCGCCAGTGAAGCGCTCGCGGTGATTTACCGCGACAGCCAGGGCCACACGGCCATCGCCCTGAACACCATCACGCGCCTGGAGTCCGCCAGATGAGGCCCCGCTTCCGCCGCCGGCCGCAAGAGGGGCAATCCAGCGTCGAGTACGCCATCGTCTGCGCCGCGCTGGCCATCGCCCTGGGCGTGGGCATGAGCGGCGAGACCAGCGTGCTCAGGCAACTGCTGGCCGCCTTCAAGTCCGTGTACCAGGACTTCAGCTACGCCATTTCCCTGCCCGGCTGAGCATCATGAAAATTCCCTTTCCCCCGTTTTCGAAGATCAACAAGACCTGGGTGGTACTGGGCGCCGCACTCGCCATCGGCCTGCTCGCCGCCGTCGCCACGCGCAGCTTCCTCAGCTCCCGGGTGGCCGAAATCGAGGCGCGCAATGTGCATCAGACGCTCAGCGTCGTCGTCGCCAAGACGGATCTGGCGCAAAACACGATCTTGTCGAACGACAACGCGGCCGTGCGCAAGATTCCCGTCGAATATGCCCACTCGGGCGCCGTGCAGCCGGGCGATTTCGAGCGTATCGCCGGCAACGCCATCGCGTTTCCCGTCAAGGCGGGTGAAATGATCATGTGGAGCCAGATGGCGGGCAAGCGCGTGCCCACCTTTTCCGCGCGCCTGGCGGCGGGGCGGCGCGCCATCACGGTGGTGGTCGATGAAATCAATTCGATCTCCGGCATGCTGGAACCAGGCGACCTGATCGACCTGATGCTGACCATCGACCAGAACGGCAGGAAGGTCGTGCTACCGCTGTTGCAAAGCATGCAAGTCATGGCCACGGGCCAGCGCTCGGTGGATGACGCGAAAAACGGCGAGGCCGCGCAATTTGCCACCGTCACCCTCGACACCACGCCCGCGCAAGCGCGTAACCTCATCATCGCGCGCGAAAGCGGCAAGCTGACGGCCTTGCTGCGCAATCCGGCGGACAAGGCCGCGCCTGGCCAGCAAGACTATGACCTGTCGTTGCTGTTCGACACCCGGCCGGATAGCCTTCCCCTGCCGCAGCGGCGCGGCATCCCCGTGCTGTATGGCGGCAGCGGCATGCCGGCGCCGCCCGACGCCCTGCGCCTGCAGGGGCATCGCAGCGGTACCGATCCGCCAGTGGCGATGCCGCCGGCGCCAGTGGCCGCCCCACCGCCCATTCCGCTCATCAACGCTGCCGCCGCGCCGCCCTGAGGCGTACCGGCGACAGCCTGCCTTGCGCCAGCGCGCAAGCCACCGCACGCCCTTTGTATGGACACAGTCCCATGAAACGCTACTTCCTCACCCTGCTGCCAGCCCTTTGCGTAACGCTCGTGCTGGGCGCGAGCCTGGCGGCACCGGCCTGCGCCCGCGCCCAAACGGCGTCCCAGGGCGTGATCGAAGGCAAGGCGCCGCTCGCAGCCAGGGCCGGCAGCATGCCAAAGACCGCCAATCCCAGCAGCGCGGCAGCGCGCTACCAGCCCATCGCCAAACAGGACGATGCCGAAGCGGAGCCCGAACTGGAGCTGTACCTGGGCGAATCACGCGTCTTCCCCACGCCGGGCGTGGCGCGCATTGCCGTGGGCAATGGCCAGGTCATCACCGCCAACGCGCTCGACGACAGGGATGTCATCATTTTCGCCAACGGCGCCGGCAACTCCTCGTTGTTCGTCTGGCACCAGGATGGCCGCTACCAGCGCGTAAAAGTCACGGTGCTGCCGCTCGACATGCGCCGCTATGCGCGCGATATCGCCAGCTTTTTGTCGGCCATCCCGAAAGCGAAGGCCAGCGTGGTGGGCGACAAGGTCGTCGTCGAAGGCGATGAATTGTCCGACGCGGACCGCGACAAGGTGGCGGAACTGGCCAGGCGCTATCCGCAAATCGTCAATTTCACCAGCCCCATCGGCTGGGAGCAGATGGTCATGATGGACGTCAAGGTGGTCGAGTTCCCCCGCACGGAACTGCGCGAGCTGGGCCTGAAATGGAGCGCCACGGGCGGCGCGGCCATCGGCGGCATCTGGGCGCCGTCCAGCCGCGGCGATGCGGGCCGCTATGCGATCAACGTGCGCACGGGCGAGGCCAATGCGCCGCCGATCACCGTGCCGAATGGCGGCAACGGCGGTTTCGTGCCCCTGCCCTCGAACCTCACCATCCTCAGCGCCATCAACCTGGGGCTGAACGCGCAGTTACTTGCACTACAACAAAATGGCACTGCCAGCATCCTTGCCGAGCCCCAATTGTCGACGCGCAGCGGCTACAAGGCCAGCTTCCTGGCCGGCGGCGAGATTCCGTATTCCGTCGCCTCCGTCAACGGCGTGACGGTACAGTTCAAGCCCTACGGCATCAAGCTCGACATCGAACCCAAGGTGGGCAGCAATGGCGTCATCCGCGCCGTCATCGAGTCGGAAGTCAGTTCCATCGACGCCTCGCTGTCCACCAGCAGCGGCCCGGCCTTGCTGACGCGGCGCACGCGTACGGAATTCAATGTGCGGCAGGGCGAAACCATCGTCCTTGCCGGACTGCTGCAACGCAATAGCAGCAGCGACGTCGACAAAGTGCCCCTGCTGGGCGACATCCCCATCCTGGGCACTCTGTTCCGCTCGAAGCGCTACCAGAACAAGGAAACGGAGCTGGTGGTATTCGTCACGCCCAGCATCGTCGACAGCCGCAGCGCCGGCCTGGCGGACCGGGCCCGCAGCGCCACGCAACGGCTGGAGCAGCAGCTGGGCCAGCCGCCCCACCTCAGCGATCCCCTGTAGCCCGGCGCGGATGCGGCCCGCTTCAACCAGGCGCCGCCGTCCGTGCCGGCGCAGTGAAGGCCATCATGTTCCAGGTCGACATCCTCCACCCCGACGGCAGCGCCAGGCAAGTCA
Source organism: Janthinobacterium agaricidamnosum (assembly GCF_003667705.1). Taxonomy (NCBI): domain Bacteria; kingdom Pseudomonadati; phylum Pseudomonadota; class Betaproteobacteria; order Burkholderiales; family Oxalobacteraceae; genus Janthinobacterium; species Janthinobacterium agaricidamnosum. The sequence goes on from NZ_CP033019.1 coordinate 3,220,719, forward strand.
ACGTACCCGACGACTGCATGGTCGGCAGCAAGACCAGCAACGACATCTGGCTCGACAGCTGGCGCATCGGCAAGGAACACGCGCGCCTGCTCAGGACGCCCTCCGGCGTTTTGCTGGAAGACATGGGCTCCTATGCGGGCACCAGCGTCAACGGCGTGCGCATCCGCAGCCAGCACGGCCCGCTGGCGCCGGGCGACGTGATCGCCATCGGCCCCTACAGGCTGCAGGTGCAGGAAGCGGCCAGCGCGGCACGGCCCGTGCAGGCGGCCGCCTTCCACTCGCGCTCGAGCAGCGCCGCCACGCGCAACCAGCGCGCCACGGCGGAAATCCACGCCTCGCGCCTGGCGGCGGAAAAAATGCAGGAACAGTTGCGGCAAACGGCCGACGGCGCCGCGTCGGAAGAGGACTTTGCCATCATCCTGGCGCCGCAGGCACGCCAGCAGCTGGAATTCGAATGGCGCCAGCGCCTGCACGCGATCTTGCTCGAAACCATGGATTTGCGCCGCCACGACGTATCGAAAATGAGCGATGAGCAATTGCGCGCGGAAGCGCGGCGCTACATTCACGACATCATGCGGGCGCAGCGGGCCGAGATCCCTGAGGAACTCGACTATGAACTGCTGGCCAGGCAAGTGCTCGACGAAGCCGTGGGCCTGGGGCCGCTGGAGGAATTGCTCGACGATGCAGGCGTCACGGAAATCATGGTCAACCAGTTCGACCGGATTTATATCGAGCGCGACGGCAAGCTGGAAAGGCATCCGCTGACGTTTACCAGCGAACGGGCCGTGCTGGGCGTCATCGAGCGCATCGTCGCACCGCTGGGCAGGCGCATCGATGAATCCTCGCCCATGGTCGACGCGCGCCTGAAGGATGGCTCGCGCGTCAACGCCATCATCGCGCCGCTGGCCCTGAAAGGCCCGGCATTGACGATCCGCAAGTTCGCCAGATACAAGATGACGGCGGACAATCTCGTGCAACTGGGCGCCCTCAGCGCCGACATGGCCGCTTTCCTGCAAGTGTGCGTGGCGGCGCGCAAGAATATCGTCGTCTCGGGCGGCACCGGTTCCGGCAAGACGACCCTGCTCAACATCCTGTCCAACTTCATTCCCGCGGGCGAGCGCATCATCACGGTAGAAGACGCGGCCGAGCTGCAACTGCACCATGAACACTGGGTCAGCCTGGAGGCGCGCCCCGCCAATGTCGAGGGCAAGGGCGCCGTTTCCATCCGCGAACTGGTGCGCAACACCCTGCGCATGCGCCCCGACCGCATCGTCGTTGGCGAATGCCGGGGCGGCGAGGCGCTCGACATGCTGCAGGCGATGAACACGGGCCACGACGGTTCGCTGACCACCCTGCACGCCAACAGCCCGCGCGACGCCCTGGCGCGCCTGGAAACCATGGTCTTGATGGCCGGTATGGAATTGCCCCTGTCTGCCATCCGCGACCAGGTCGCCTCCGCCATCCACCTGATCGTGCAGCAGACGCGCTTTGCCTGCGGCACGCGCCTGGTCAGCAGCATCACGGAAATCACGGGCATGGAAAGCGGCAAGTTCCAGATGCAGGAACTGTTCCGTTTCGTCCACCTCGGCTACGGCGGCGCGGGCGAAGGCGAAGGCGAAGGCACTACCGTACGCGGCTATTTCAGCGGCTGCGACCTGCTGCCGGGCTTTTACGAGGCCTTGCGCAGCCAGGGCCAGCCGCTCGACACGACGATCTTCCGCCAGCGGGAGGCGACATGAACAGCGCCATGAACGCCGCCCACATGCTGCTGTTCATCACCGCCATCGCCGCCCTGGCGGCGGCCATCCTCGCCTGGCTGGTGATCGACATCGGTATCGCCACCATGCTGCGCTACCGCGCCCACTTCACGGAACGCACGCGTTTCCAGGTGCGCGAATTCTTCCTGTTCGTCGATCCCGCGCGCATCTTCCTGGCCCACGCGGCCACCATGACCCTGGGCGCCATCATCGCCGGGCTGGCCAGCGGCAGCATGCTGGTGGCCGCCCTGGCCTTCCTCGGCCTGGCCCTGCTGCCGCGCGCCGTGTATGCCTGGCTGCGCCGGCGGCGCCTGCGCAAGTTCGAAGAGCAGTTGCCGGACGCGCTGATGATGCTGGCCGGTGCCCTGCGCGCGGGCCTGAGCCTGAACCTGGCCATGTCGCAGCTGGTCATCGAGGCGCAGGCGCCGCTGGGCCAGGAATTTACCCTGCTGCTGCGCGAGCAGCGCCTGGGCGTGACCCTGGAGCAAAGCTTGAACGGCCTGGTGCGGCGCATTCCTACCCAGACCACGATCCTCGTGGTGTCGGCCATGCGCATCGCCACGGAAACGGGCGGCGGGCTGGCGGAAATGCTCGAACGCACGGCCAGCACGGTGCGCAACCGATTGCACATCGAAGGCAAGATCCGCGCGCTGACGTCGCAGGGCAAGTTGCAGGCGTGGATAGTCGGCCTCTTGCCCGTCACCCTGATGCTCGTGCTCGACCACATGGAGCCGCAGGCGATGGACCAGCTGTGGCACACGCGCATGGGCTGGGGGGCGCTGGCCGTCATTGCCAGCCTTGAAGTGCTGGGCATCCACGTCATCCGGCGCATCGTCGCCATCGATGTCTAGGCGCCGCCATGTCTCCCACCCGCATCGAACTCACCATCACTGCCCTGGCCATGCTGTCCGGCCTGGCCATGGCGCTGCTGGCGACTTTGCTGGCCAGGACGGTGGCCGCCATCCCGGCCGAGGACCGCAGCTACAAGGATGCGCCGCCCCTCGCCTTCCGCCTGCTGTGGTGGCCCATCCACTGGGGCGGCCATGCGCTGCGCCCTTTCATTGCCAGGGCGCCCACGGCCTCGCTGCCCGTGCGCTTGCGCAAGGCGGGCCTGGACTACAGTCTCAGCCCCTCGCAATTCGTCGCGGCGCGGCTGCTGTGCGCGCTGATCGTCGCCGCATTTTCGTGCTGGGTGCTCGATTCGCTGGGCCAGGGCAGCCGCAGCGGCGTCGGCGCCGCCCGCTACTGGCAGGCAGGGCTTGCCGGCGCCGGATCCGGCTGGTGCTACCCGGCTATCTGGCTGCGCGACCGCATGGCGCTGCGCAGGAGCGCGCTGAACAAGTCCCTGCCCTTCTACCTCGACCTCATCACCCTGTGCGTGGAAGCGGGACTCAATCTGCAGGGCGCGCTGCAACAGGCTGCGCTGAAAGGGCCGAAAGGCGCGCTGTGCGACGAAATCAAGCGCGTGCTGCGCGATGTGCGTAGCGGCAAGGCGCGTGCCGACGCGCTGCGCGCCATGAGCGAACGGGTGCAGGAACCGGCCGTGACCAATTTCGTCACGGCGCTGATCCAGGCTGAACGCATGGGCATGAACCTGGGACCCGTGCTGCGGGCACAAGCGGATCAGCGGCGCTCCGAGCGCTTTCTGCGCGCCGAAAAACTGGCCATGGAAGCGCCCGTCAAGCTGCTGTTTCCCCTCATCGCCTTCATCTTTCCCTGCACCTTCATCGTCCTGTTCTTTCCCATCGTCGTGCAATTCATGCAGTCGGGCCTATAAGGAGCCGCCATGCCCACACGCCATTCCAGCATCCTGCACACGGCCAGCGGTGCGCACGCGCTGGACCTGCGCCTGGCGGACAGCTTTCTCACGCGCCTGCGCGGCCTGATGCTGGCCGCCCCGCTGCATGGCGCGCAAGGCTTGCTGATCACGCGCTGCACCAGCGTGCATGCGGCCTGCATGCGCTATCCCATCGACGTGGTCTACCTGGACCGCCACGGCGTCGTCACCCGCTGCGCCGCCGGCCTGCGCCCGTGGCGCGCCAGCTTCGGCGGCCTCGGCTGGCGTGCGCCGCGCACGGCGCACACGCTGGAACTGGCCGCCGGCGCCATCGCGGCCCTGCACATTCGTCCTGGCGACCGCCTGCAGCATCCACGGCTGGAAGCTGCGCCCGCAACGGTGGCCGGCATGCGGGACAAGACCCAGCGCGGCTCGGCGATGATCGAATTTACCGTGGTCGGCCCCATCATCACCCTGCTCGGGCTGTCGATCCTGCAATACGGCATGTTGTTTTTTGCCAGGACACAAATCAACTACGCGGCCTTCATGGCCGCGCGCGAAGGGGCCGTCGCCCATGCCAGCGTCAGCAGCGCCTACGCGGCGTACACGCGCGCGCTGATCCCCCTGTACGGCGGCGGCCAGACGCCAGCCCAGCTCGCCGCTTCGCTGGCCAAAGCGAACGCAGACCTCGGCGCCAACGGCACCGGTAACGCCAGCATCGAGCTGCTCAACCCGACCCGGCAAAGTTTTGATGACTGGAACGACGTGCACAGGCAAATCGCGCTGCATACGGGCAACCGCCGCGTCATCCCGTACAGCGGCCAGAGCCTGAAGGAGCAGAAAGTGGGCCCTACTTCCGGCCAAACCATCCAGGACGCCAACCTCATCAAGCTGCGCATCACGCATGGCTACCTGCCAAAAGTTCCCCTGGTCAAGAACCTGTATGCCACCTACCTGAAATGGCTGGACCCGCACACGGACGCCTTTCATACCAAACTGCTGGACAGCGGCCGCATACCCGTGGTCACGCACGTCACCGTACACATGCAGTCCGACGCCATCGAGGGCAACAGCCCCGTTTCCACGCCGGGGCCGGGCAACGGCGGAGCGCCCGTCAACCCCGGCAACCCGCCCGTCACAGACCTGCCGCCGCCCGCGTGCGACAACCTCAGTTGCACCGATCCGCCCGTGACGCCGCCCCCTTGCAACCCGTTCACGGACCCGCGGCATTGCGTGCCGGAACCGTGCTCCATCGTCTGCTGCGAACCGAGCTGAGGTAAACCATGTTGCCATCTCTATATATTCATCGTCTGCGTCCCCGCAGTATCAGCCTGCCGGCCTGGTTCTTGTTATCCTGCATGCTATCTTTTACCTTGCCCGCGCGCGCCTGCGGCCCCGAACCGGGCGGCCCCCCGTCCCCCTGCAGCGGCGCCGTCGCCGGCGTGGGCGGCAGCGGCGGTCCCGATGCGGGCGCGGGCAATCCCATCAACGTCATCACCGGCAATAAATACCAGCGCGAGGAAGACTTGCCCGCCCTGCCCGGCGTGCTGGGAGTGGAAATCGTACGTCACTACAACAGCGCCTACAGCAAGCCAGGCAGCCCCAACGGTCCCATGGGACGCGAATGGAAACTGTCGTATGAAACCGAACTGATCGACAAATTCGGCCGCATCCAGATCCTGCAGGCCGACGGCGCCCGCGTCATCTTCGACCGCGATCGACGGCATCCGGACCTGTGCAGCACGGCGCTGCCGGCCCACGGCCGCCTGACGCTGGCGCCCCAGGCCAACGGCGCCAGCGACTACACCTGGACCCTGCCCGACGGGCGCCGCCTGCATTTCAATACCTTGGGCAAGCTCGACAGCATCACGGCCGCCACGGGCGAAATGCTCAGGCTGCTGTATGACGACAACCATCTGCTGGTGCAAGTGACCGACCCGCAAGGCCGCAGCCTGCACCTGCGCTACCTGGCGCCCACCTCGGCAGGCGCCAGGGCCGGCACGCAATTTCGCGGCGTGCAACACATCGACAGCCCCGTGGGACGCTTTTCCTACGACTACGGCGGCGCGCCGCCACCGGGAGCACTGTCCTTCGAGCGGCGCATCCTGCTGGCCAACCTGCTGCGCGTGCACTTGCCGGCGGGCGACAAGGCGCAGCCCGCTGTCAGCCGCCGCTACCACCACGAAGACCCGCGCCTGCCCTGGCTGCTGACGGGCATCAGCATCGAAACCGGCAGCGCCGGCGGCCCGCCCGTGGCCACGCGCTACGCCACCTTCGGCTACGACAGCAACGGCCGCGCCAACCTCAGCACGCATGCCGGCAATGTCGGCAAGGTCACGCTCGATACCAGCGAGGGGGGAAAAACCGTGCTCACCAACAGCCTGGGCCAGCGCACCGTCTACCGCCACGCCATCGTCGGGGGCCAGCAGCGCCTGCTGGAAGTACGCGGCGCCGGCTGCGCCAGCTGCGGCGAAAGCAATGTGCGCTACGCCTACGACAAGCTGGGGCAACTACTGGAAACGACCCGCCTGGACGACAAGGGCGAGCCCGTCAGTGCCAACTGGCGCGAACTGGATCCGCTGGGCCGCACCGTCCGCGCCGGCAGCGTGACATACCAGCACGGCAAGCGGGGCATCGCGCAATGGCGGCTACGCCTGGAATACGCGGGCGACGATCCCGCGCCCACGCTGATCGCCCGCCCCAGCGTCGTGCCGGGCAAGGAGCGGCAAACGCGCATCGATTACAACGCCATGGGCCAGGTCCTGCGCGTGACGCAGACGGGCTGGGTGCCAGGCCACGACGGCCAGCAGGCAACGGCCGCCATCGCGCGCACCACCAGTTACCAGTACGCCATCATCGCCGGCCACAGCCTGCTGACCCGTACCGACGGCCCCCTGCCCAACGGCAAGACGGGCACGCCGTCGGACTCCGACGTCACCGTGTTTGAATATGGCCAGCCGGCGGACAAGAGCGACGCGGGCAAGCTGGCGCGGTATGACGAACATGGAACAAACGACGTCCCCCTGACCGCCATCATCGCGCCTGGCAATCTCAAGCGCGCGTTCACCTATGACGGCGCCGGCCGCATCGCCACCATCTCCGATGCGCTCGGTCAGATCACGCAGTACGCCTACACGCCGTGCGGCCAGTTAATGCGCCAGACGCGCGACGGCGCGACGTATGCGGCGCGTTACGACGGCCTGGGTAATCCGTTCGAAATCGCATACAGCGACCAGGCAGGCCAGCAGTCGCTTGCCCGCCTGGGTTACGACGCCGCCGGCCGCCGCATCTGGAACGCCTCACACCTGGGCATCGTGACGCGCCATCGCTACGACACGGAAAACCGCCTGCTCGACACCACCACGCAATCGAGTACCATCAAGCAAACCCTTGGCTACCGCTACGACCCGTTGGGCCATCTGCTGGCCATGACCGATGCGAATGGCGCGCGCTCGACGATCAGGTGGAACGCACGCGGCCTGCCTGATACGGTGGCCGATGCGCTGGGGCGCGTCACGCGTTTGCGGCATGACGCCATGGGCAATATCGTCGGCGTGACGCAGTGGGCGAACACGCCGGAGGCATTGGGACAAAACACGGAAACCCGCTTCGAACGCGATATCGACGGTCAGCCCACTGCCGTGACAGCGCCAAACGGCGCCACCACCCGCTATCTGCGCGATGATTTCGGCCAGGTCATCGCCACCATCAGCCCCGACAGCGGCATGACACGCCGGCAATTCGACGCCGCCGGCAGGCTGATAGCGGGCACCGACGCCATGGGGAACCAGGCCAGCTACGCCTACGATGGCGCCGGGCGCATCGTGCGCCAGGTCATCACCGATGTCGGCACTCCGGCCGGCCAGCGCCAGACCGTCACCACCTGGCGCTACGCGGGCGCACACCTGGTCGCCATCGATCACCCGCTACAAGCCGAACGCTACAGCCATGACGCGCATGGGCGCCTGTCCGTCAAGACCGTCATCATCACGCTCCACGGCGGCAAACAGGCCAGCTATCACACCCGTTACCGCTATGACAGCCTGGGGCAGCTGAGCGGCATCAGCTTGCCGGACGGCAGCCTGCTCGAATACCGGCGCAATGGCCAGCAGCAAGTAGTCGCGCTTGAGCGCCAACGCGTCCACATTCCCTGGCTGCGCTGGCTGCTGCCAGGGACAAGCATCGTCAAGGACCTGGAGCGCGACGTGATGGGCCTCAAGCGCTACACCTATGGTAACGGCATCGAAGCCCTTTACCAGCGCAGCAAGGAAGGGGCGCTGGCGCGCATCGTCTACCGCAACGTGCGGGGGGACCAATCCGGGCAGCAAGCCGTCTTGGCGTTGCAAGCCGTGCTGGGCATCGGCCAGGCCGTGGCCGCGCCGAAATCCGCGCTGCCAGCCGAAAATGCGCAGCACGCCGCTCAGGCTGGCGCGTTGGGCCTGCCACCCGATCCGGCCGCCCTGCTCGATCACCGCTACCTGTGGGACGTGCAGGGCAACTTGCTGTATACGAGGGACAGGGACGCTGCCAGCAGCTACGCCTACGATGCCCACGACCGCCTGATTGCGGCGGCAACGGCCGCCCCGGCCCCGTCAACGGCGGCAAGCTTCGACCGCTACCACTACGACAGCGGCGGCAACCGCCTTATCAGCCAGGAAGAGATCGCCAGCCAGGATGAACTGCGGCGCAACACCGTCCGCGCCAGCGATACGAAAGACGCCCGCTACGACGCGGCCGGCCAGCCGCAGCGCATCGGCCAGCGCCGCTATGCATGGGATGCGCTGGGCAGGCTGTTGTCAGTGCATCAGGGTCAGGACCTGCTGGCGCGCTACCGCTACAACCATCGCGGGCTGCGCATCGCCAAGGAAGTGCGCGGGATGCGTACTTATTATCTGTACGACGACGACAGAAAGCTGCTGGCGGAACTCGATGCCGACGGCAAGGTCAGCCGGCAATACATCTATCTTGCCGGCCAGCCGCTGGCGCTGATCGACACGGCGGCCGACGCCGCCGCCGAATTACGGGAACAGCGTGGGCCGCTGGCGCAAGCCATGGCCGACATCTCGGCCATCTGGAAGGCGTGGTTCAGCCGCGGCGAGAGCATCGCCTTCCTGCACAACAACCATCTGGGGGCGCCCGAGCTGGCTACCGACGCCCATGGCAAGCCCGTGTGGCAAGCCGCATATGCGCCATTTGGCAAGTTAAGAAAAACAAACACCCAGTACGCCTTCCAGCTCAAGCTGCGCCTGCCGGGCCAGTATGCCGACCAGGAAACGGGCTTGTACTACAACGACCAGCGCTATTACGACCCGGCCCAGGGCCGTTACCTGACGCCCGACCCGCTGGGCCTGCGCGCCGGCGCCAACAGCTATGCCTATGTCGCGGGCAATCCGCTCAAGTATGTCGATCCGAACGGGCTGATCCTGTTTGCGTTTGATGGCACGGGCAATAGCGAACATCCGAAGCCGGACAGTTCGATTTCCAATGTGCTGAAGTTCTACGAGGTCTATGACCAGATCAAAAATGGAAAGGCTTTTTATATCACCGGCATCGGCACCACCAACCCGGATATGCCCTACGCCGGCAGCGCCATTACGGGCGAAGGCTTCGACCAGCGCGTGAGCCTGGGGCTTACCTTTCTCAACGACTACATCAAAGAAAGCGCGAACACTGGTCTCCTGGATATTGACGTGGTGGGTTTTAGCCGAGGTGCAGCAGAGGCACGCTTTTTTCTCAATGTCGTTGCCGACAACCTCAAGAAAAATGACGGCGCCTATGTGACTGATGGGAAAAGCCGCTGCCTGAACCTGCGCTTTGAAGGTCTGTGGGATACCGTGCCGCATCTCGGCATACTGCATGAAGGTGAAAAGCAATACTTCTTTTCAGTACCGGCCGCCGTCAAATACGCGGTGCATGCAGTCGCGCTGAACGAGCACCGCGGTGGGCCGCCTGACTTCGATCTGCGCTCCATCATGGACAGACCCGGCCAGACCAGTTCGGCGAACCGCCTCGAAAAGGCGTTCATTGGTAGCCATTCCGACATCGGCGGCGGCTTCGGCACCGGCGACCTGTCCGATGTGGCGCTGATGTGGATGGTTGAACAGGCGAAGGGACAGGGAATCGCCATAAGCGAAAAAAAACTAGAAAAAAATGGATGGGACATTATCACTAATCCCATCTTGCATGACCGGAGCGGCAACAGGTTCAACAGCGACGACATTACCGTCACCAGATACGTCGGCTATGAAAACGGCAAGGAAGTATCGCAGACGGACGCGGTCTTCGATGGCAAGCGAACCTCGGACACCAACGATTTCATCAATTTTTTTCCCGATGCTTACAAGTGCGGCACGATGGCCAATCCCGATATCGGGCTGGTGGACATGAACAAATACAAGCTCTGGCTGGCCAGTTATGGCTTAAGCATCACCACCGGCCCCATCGTCAACGCTTCCTGCAAGGCACCATCATGAAAACATATCTGCTCCAGGCAGTTTGCTTCCTGGCGGCCATCGCCCTCTGCACTGCCTGTGCCGCGCCACACTCGCAGCAAGGCCCCGGCATGATCGTGACCTTCAGCAACGGCATCAAAGGAAAAGAGGTCGACGTGCTGCGTGCGCGAACGGCGAACGGCGTATTTTTTCCGACCCCTGGCTCCCTGGGACCCGACAAGAATCCCATGACTGGCGGCAAGACCATGGGTGCCGCGCCGGATGGCCGCGAACTGCCGCATTGGGTGGAGTTCGAATGGCAGGTATGGCCCTATCCCTACCCGGACAGGCCTTCTGATCCTGTAGCGCGGCAAGTCTGGAGTGACGGCGTGCATGCCATGTCCCGCTCGCTGCCCATCCAGACGGCCCGCGTCGCCGTCCAGTCACGCGTGCCGCAAGACGTCATCGACGAAGTACTGGCGTCGAACAGGCAAAGAGCGCCGCGGGCGCTGCCGGACAAGATGCTGTGGGTGTATTTCATCTGGTACGAGACGGGCATCAAACTCCGCTGGAAACTGAAAAGCAGCTGCTGTGGCTTGTTGCGCGAAGGCGGCGACGAGCTTGCGCCATGACCAAAACCCCAGGCAACCAGCACCGGCCGGCGCGCCCGCCGTGGCCGTCCCCCCCCCCACCTTCAACGCTTCCTGCAAGGCGCCATCATGAAAACATATCTGCTCCAGGCAATTTGCTTCCTGGCGGCCATCGCCCTCTGCACTGCCTGTGCCGCACCACACTCGCAGCAAGGCCCCGGCATGATCGTGACCTTCAGCAACGGCATCAAAGGCAAAAAAGTCTACGTCGTACGTGCGAGAACGGCGAACAGCACGTTTTTTCCGACCCCCGGCTCCCTGGGTCCCGACAAAAATCCCATGACCGGCGGAGTCACCATGGGCGCCGCGCCGGATGGCCGCGCACTGCCGCAATGGGTGGAGTTCGAATGGACCGAATGGCCCTATCCAGCACCGCCTCCACCAACAGAGCCAAGCGCCCTACAGGCATGGAACGACCGTGTGGACTTGCTGACCCGGACTTTGCCGCACAAACGTGCCCGCGTCGCCGTCCAGTCACGCGTGCCGCAAGACGTCATCGACGAAGTACTGGCGTCAAACAGGCAAAGAGCGCCCAACGCGCTGTCGGACAAGGATCTCTGGGTGTATTTCATCTGGTACGAGACGGGCATCAAGTTTCGCTGGAGGCTGCTGCAAGGCTGTTGCCAGATGCTGCGCGAAGGCGGCGACGAGCTTGCGCCATGACCAAAACCCCAGGCAACCAGCACCGGCCGGCGCGCCCGCCGTGGCCGCCGGCCCTACCTTCAACGCATCCTGCAAGGCGCCATCATGCAAAAATATCTGCTTCAGACGATCTGCTTCCTGGCGGCCATCGCCCTCTGCACTGCCTGCTCTGTAACACGGTCGCAGGACGGCCCCGGCATGATCGTGACCTTCAGCAACGGCATCAAAGGAAAAGAGGTCGACGTGCTGCGTGCACGAACGGCGAACGGCGTATTTTTTCCGACCCCTGGCTCCCTGGGACCCGACAAGAATCCCATGACTGGCGGCAAGACCATGGGTGCCGCGCCCGATGGCCGCGAACTGCCGCAATGGGTGGAGTTCGAATGGAAGGTATGGCCCTATCCCTACCCGGACAGGCCTTCTGATCCTGTAGCGCGGCAAGTCTGGAGTGACGGCGTGCATGCCATGTCCCGCTCGCTGCCCATCCAGACGGCCCGCGTCGCCGCCCAGTCACGCGTGCCGCAAGACGTCATCGACGAAGTACTGGCGTCGAACAGGCAAAGAGCGCCGCGGGCGCTGCCGGACAAGATGCTGTGGGTGTATTTCATCTGGTACGAGACGGGCATCAAACTCCGCTGGAAACTGAAAAGCAGCTGCTGTGGCTTGTTGCGCGAAGGCGGCGACGAGCTTGCGCCATGACCAAAACCCCAGGCAACCAGCACCGGCCGGCGCGCCCGCCGTGGCCGCCCCCCCCACCTTCAACACTTCCTGCAAGGCGCCATCATGCAAAAATATCTGCTTCAGACGATCTGCTTCCTGGCGGCCATCGCCCTCTGCACTGCCTGCTCTGTAACACGGTCGCAGCAAGGACCCGGCATGATCGTGACCTTCAGCAACGGCATCCAAGGCAAAAAAGTCTACGTCATACGTGCGAGAACGGCGAACAGCACGTTTTTTCCGCCCCCCGGCTCCCTTGGTCCCGACAAAAGTCCCATGACCGGCGGAGCCACCATGGGCGCCGCTCCCGATGGCCGCGCACTGCCGCAATGGGTGGAGTTCGAATGGACCGAATGGCCCTATCCAGCACCGCCTCCACCAACAGAGCCAAGCGCCCTACAGGCATGGAACGACCGTGTGGACTTGCTGACCCGGACTTTGCCGCACAAACGTGCCGGCGTCGCCGTCCAGTCACGCGTGCCGCAAGACGTCATTGACGAAGTGCTGGTATCAAACAGGCAAAGAGCGCCCAACGCGCTGCCGGACAAGGATCTCTGGGTGTATTTCATCTGGTACGAGACGGGAATCAAGTTTCGCTGGAGGCTGCTGCAGGGCTGCTGCAAGATGCTGCGCGAAGGCGGCGACGAGCTTGCGCCATGACCAAAGCGCCAGGCCCCACAGAGCGACCAAAAACATCAGGCCTGTTCCTTGGACTGGCAGCAGGATCTTGCCGAGTGCCGCCAAGCCCGCCAGCGCAGGCATGAGCACTAAAGTGGCACGCAGGCTACGCTCCATTAGCCAGCCGGCCAGCAGCGTGCCAACGAAGTTGGCGACACCAAAACCCAGGAGCATCAGAGACAAACCGTTTACATCTATATGGACAACGCTTTCAAGAGCGGGGCGAATATAGGTGAACAATGCATATTGCCCGGTATGGGCCAGTACGCAGCCCAACATCCCGATCCCGATCCCCGGGCGACGGAGCAATCGCAGTACCGATGTGGTGCGCGTCATCGTGCGCGGCGCCATACGGGGCAGCGTGAACAATTGAAACAAAAGTGTTAGCCCTCCGACAGCCGCGGCTGCTATAAATGCACTGCGCCAGCCATATATGCCCCCTAAGTAACTGCCCAGCGGTACGGAAACGACCGTCCCGATGGCGATGCCGCTGAATAATCAGAACGGCTAAAATGAGCAAGCAAAATCAAATTTTTCCATTGTCTAATCTCGTCAGTGAACTATTGACAAGTACTGAAGCATCAGCGGGCAAGACTGAACTTTCATTAAAAATATTAAAAAGATATGTCCATTTTTGATCTCGTCCTCAATATCTCTCCCTCCTTCCATCGCCAATGTTCAATTCGGATTGAAGGTGAGGCCACGGGACTGGCCACATTTGAAGCCCTTCAGACAGGCCTTCTTCCGCGCATTACACATAGTTTGCCAGTCGAAAGTGAACAAATGGCGACACTCCATAGACGTTCTTCCGCCATGTTAATGGAGTGGGATGAACAGTGGAATCAGCTTGGCTTGGATGGAATTAGCATTAACGGAGTTTTCGGTTCCTCGAGTTCGAAGCCTCAGTTGTTTTCGTTGTGGAGTCCGAAAGAAGGGTGCGCTGCACACACGATGCTGGCTGCTGTGTTTGAATGTTTGCCCTTTGACCGTTGCAGCGGGCCTGCTGGCGAACTGCTCGAGATTGTGCGGAGCTATTTAGACCTGCAGCCGCCCGTCAGCATCATCAACTATAAGCCGACGCATCTTCGGCTTGCACCGTGGGTGCATGCAAATGACGCGTGCGAGGTCGAAAGCCATTTGCGGATGCTTGCCGATGACGGTGACTTGATAGTTGATGCGTCCGGTATGGAGCGATTTTGCGGAGCGCTAACGCAGCTACTGCCTGTTGAGCATCTGCTGAAAAGACGTGGGGAAGTACGTTGGATAGTCCGCAGCGAGTTTTCAAATGCTCTCATACAGGCTGGTGTTGCACAGTCTATGATTGAAATTGTTCCAGCCCTTCCGATTTCGCGCAAGGGTGAACCGATAGTGCTCGGCGGTATTTTTGTGGGTTCTTCAGAATTGATTTCTTTTGCCAAAGCCGGAGAAAGGATGCAATTGGTTCGCAGTTTTAGAAAAGAATACTCACTGACGATCGAGCAAGCCTCTAAGGCTGCAGCGGAGCTAATGGAAATTGTCGCATGCCATCCAATGCATTGAAGGAAACAAAAGCACGTTTTTCTTCGCTCAATTTCCAGTGATGAATCGGCGCCAGTAGCTTAGACGCTCCTGAGACATAGTTCTTGAAAGATGAAAAACCGATGGATCGTGTTTGGCATGGGCGTCCTGCCAGGCACCTGGTGTGCGATCTCGTAGCTGCCCGCTCCAACGACGAGATCGGGTCTGGCCTATCTATTCAGCTCTGCAATGATGCATTTAAGTTAAAGTGTTGCGTTGATCGATTGAACCCGCAGCCAAAAGCAGCCTTTGTCAGTGATGGATTTGCTCAGTTCCCTTCTGCCTGAATCGCGACCATGAAGAATCAATACCGTGTAACAAAATATGACCCCTCGCTGAGAGATGCGACAGGCGGATACACAGGCTGCGATTGGACTTCGCGATCTGATATCGGACGGGTATTTGACGGTGGGATGCTGTCTGAGGCGGTGTATCTGAATGTTGAAAATAGCTACCTGTCCGCTATGAAAAGTTTCCTGGATGAGGCAGGTATCGAGTCATTGGCGTTGACGGCATTGGAATGTCGCGACGCCCCCGCAGATGGTTTTCTGCACCGGGGGAACCTATCTATTGCTCAAAGCCTCGATTTCGCGCGTTTCGTCCTTCGCGAAGAGGCCTGGGGAAAACTCGTCGTGCCAGGCAAGGCGTATGTCCACTTTGGCTACGACTACTACATGTACATCGGAGTACCCTCGAAATGCGAGCGGTCGATTGCGATCGCACGCGATCTAGGTCTATTTGTCGAACGAATTCGCTCGCCTCATCTTCGTCAACAGCCATTCAGATAAGTTACCCGACTTCGGATGAGGCAAACGAGTCAGTGCAGTGGTTTAATGTACCCGTCAGTCAAAAAGTAATCGAGTGGGATGGTCCCGCGTCAGGCATAAGCCGACACCAAAGAGCACTAAAGCACCTCTCAGCCCGCCTAAATGCGGGCTGTTTTCGTTTTCAGCCTGGCACTGTCTGGCAAGTTTTCGCACCACCAAGCCCCCCTCCCGCTACTATGAACTGCCCGGAGCAATCAGCTGCATCCGCCCGCATGGTCGTTGCCACCGTGCCCGGCGATGAACATGGCGACTGCGGACCGGCAATAGGATTCGATTTCGTTGTCGTCCTCCGCTATCGCTTCATTGAAGCGTGCGATGATCAGCAGATCGGAACCTTTTAACAGCGCGGCAAACAAGCGGGCGGACCGGCGAGGATCGGGCACATGCAGAACCTCCTTCGCGTGCAACTGACGCAACAGGGCCTCGATTTGGGCGATGACATGGGCGGGGCCTGCTTCGTATTGGAGCTTGCTTAGCGACTGTTGATTCGTCTTGTCGGCCATGATCATGGCTTCGATACGACGGACGTCCGGGTTCAAGAACGTGCGAAGCAGGGATGATCCAACCGCCATGAGCTGATCCTCGGCCGAACCGTCTACGCCTTCAAACAGGGCCTGCGGTGCAAACTGATGGCAGCGGGCCGCGATGGCAGCGCTAAACAGCGCCTCCTTGTTCTCGAAGTGCCGATAGATGCTTAGCTTGGATATCTTCGCCCGCTGGGCGACCTTGTCCATTGTCGTCGCTTGAAAACCCAATTCCACAAAAAGCTCGCACGCCGCGTCGGCGATCGTTTGGCCAAGCGCCTCGTTGGTTGGCCGGCCGCGCCGGCCCTGATTTTTTTCAGTCATAAAAATTCCAGTACTTGACAGTATCCAATTCTTTAATTAGGATACCACATAGTATCCAAAAGGTGCAAACCCAATGGACAGGTTATTGCGCGCCAAGCCCTACCCAGCCCTCACCCACACACGGAGTCCATCACCATGAATGACGTCATCATTATCGGCGGCAGCTTTGCTGGCCTCGCCGCCGCCCTGCAGCTCGGCCGTGCCCGCCGCAAGGTCACGGTCCTCGACAGTTGCCGGCCGCGCAACCGCTTTGCCGGCCATTCGCATGGTCTGCTCGGCCACGATCACAAGCCGCCGCTGGACATCCTGGTCGAGGCGCGGCAGCAGCTGGCGCGCTATCCAACGATCAGGCTGGTCACTGCCCGTGCCGAATGCATCTCCGGTACGATCGACGATTTCTGCGTCGTCACTGACGATAACGAAAGCCTAAGGGCACGTCGCCTGATCCTGAGCTATGGAGTCGTCGATCAAATGCCTGATATCCCGGGCTTCGCCGAAGGCTGGGGCACGTCCATTGTGCCTTGCCCCTATTGTGACGGTTTTGAAGTCGCCGGCCAGCATTGGGGCCTCGTCTGGTCCGGTCCGCAGTCGCACAATTATGTCAGGCTGTACGGCGATTGGACCGAGACGCTGACGGTCTTCGCCGATGGTCACGACATTCCACCCGATATCCGGGCCGATCTGGCGCGCCGCAACATACCTGTCGTCGATGGCCGAATCATGGAAATCACCCGACACGGAGGCGAAAATGCCACTGTCAAGCTCGATACCGCCACCAATGTCGCGGTCGACATCCTGTTCGCGCATCCGCGCAACAAGCCGTCCGCAAGCCTGCATGAATCACTGGGCCTCGCTACAGTCAATACGCCACTGGGCATCGCCCTCAAGGTCGACGAGCGCCGCGAAACCAGCATACCCGGCATCTACGCCGCCGGCGATCTTGCAAACCCAGCCATGGCCTCGGTCACCACGGCAATATCGCAGGGCGCAACGGCGGGTATCTCCGCTCAGCAGTCGATGCTGGTTTGAGGGCACAGATTTGTGATGAGCATGGCCATCGAACCCGACAGCGCCGGTGTACGCATCCCTCCGCCCGTCATCTATCCGGGAGCGCTGCTGTCGGGGTTGGCGGCGGAGCAGATCGAACGCACGGCCGCGCTCGCAATTCCTCACCCACTCACGTTCATGAGATCCTCTCCGCGCAGGTCGAGGACCGCCATCGGTTCGCCGCACGGCACGCAATGGATCGTCCCCCGACGTCGACCACTTCCTACACATCGAGGCCCCCGAGGCGATCGCGGAATGGATCGCGGCGTGGGGCCGACTCGTGTCATTCCCCCCCTGCCTCGACAAAAGGGGTTTAGTCAAGAACAAATCAGAACAAGGAGATAGCATGACAGAGCAAAATGCCTATCAGGTCGCCGACTGGAATGATCAAAGCGGAGAGCGCTGGGTCGCAAACCAGGCCCGGCTTGATGCCATGGTGGCGGTGTTCGGCCAAGCCGCGATCGAAGCCGCCGCGCCCGCGACGGGCGAGCGCGTGCTGGACGTCGGCTGCGGCGCAGGCGCGTCGAGTCTGGCTCTGGCCGCCCGCGTCGGCGCGCAGGGGCAAGTGCTGGGCGTGGACATATCCGAATCGCTGATCGGCCGCGCACGCACGCTTACGCCACAACATACGCCGGCCCAGTTCCTGGTAGCCGACGCCAGCAGTGCCGAGTTGCCGGAAGGCGCGTTCGACATCCTGTTCTCGCGCTTCGGGGTGATGTTCTTCGGCGATCCAACAGGGGCGTTCGCCCATATGCGACGCGCGCTGCGGCCGGGCGGGCGGGTCGCTTTCGTCTGCTGGCGCGGCGCGGCCGAGAACGAATGGATGCGCCTGCCGATGGGCGAGATACAGGGCATCGTCGCGCTGACCGCGCCGCCCGATCCCGAAGCGCCCGGCCCGTTTTCGTTCGGCGAGCGGGATCGGGTGACGCGCATCCTGACGGCAGCCGGTTTCACCGATATCGCTATCGCGCCCTTCGATGCTTCCGTCCCGTTCGGCGAGGGCGGAACGCGGGACGCTGCGATCGACGACGCGGTGAAGATGGCGCTCGAGGTCGGCCCGCTGTCGCGCGTACTCGCCGCTCAGCCCGATGACATCCGTGCCCGCGCGGCAGTCGCCGTCCGTACCGCCTTCGCGGGCCGCCCCGGCGAGCGCTCGGTGATGATCGACGGCGCGGCATGGATCGTCACGGCGCGCAATCCGGCAAGTTGACACGGATTAACACGGGGGACGCCCGCCGCTTGGTGGAACGGGGCGCCTTGGGCCGGGCAGATTGATATCCCGTCTGGCGTGGCTCTGACGGTACTGGCGCTGCAATGAAAAATGTGCCGTCTAGGATGTCCGACTTTATTGTTCGTCCAGATAAAAATATGAGCTTGCAGGGACTGCTGAAGGTCGCGACCGACCGTTTCCGCCCGGCCGATAGCAGACGACATGCGTGGCTTAGGCTTTGAGAGCAAGGAAGAGATATGATAGGCGTAAGCCTGCTTGATATGAAAACGGCCGCAGGAAGCGGCCGTATCGTTTGGGACTGGACAATGGACGAAAATCCCATTGCCCCAAGTTTGCCCCAAGTTCGTATTCAGACAAAAGATGAAATCCTGAGTCATTGAATACAAACGAAAAAATTTGGTGGGAAGTGCAAGTTTCGAACTTGCGACCCCTGCAGTGTGAATGCCATTGCCAGCACGTTTTTGCAGTGCTCTCATAGGGGGAATTTTCCACTGACCATCATCAAGTGGCGCTGGATTGCACCCAATTACACCCGGAATTACACCCACTTTGCCGACCTCGCTAGAAGCATCGAAGGCCCATCTATGCGTTTGCGCAGCACGGCGCTCGCAATAAATGTGTATGTTGCTGTTAAATCAATACGCATTAGCCGAGGCCTCGCATATGAATCTTCTGCCAAGGGGGATTGTTGTTTTAGCATTATGCTCATGCAGTGCGCCGAGCCCAAGCAAACGTGTTGATTTAGTCGGCATGAACACCTTCGCCCTCGCCGCCCGCTACGGCACGCCCTCCAGCTATCAACACCAGGGCGAATACCTGCAACTGAACTATGGCAGCGCGGCGGCCGGCTGCCAAGTCATCGTGCTGGTCGACCAGCAACAGCGCGTGGCTGGCTGGGCATCCGCCGGACGATCTTGCCCGGCACGCTGATCAGCCGTCTTCTTACTCAGGTGGTTGCATTATGGCAAAGCAAGGCTCGCCGTCCAGTTGCACCCGAAGCGAGGCACGGATCAGCCCGGACATGCCGACGCGCGGCCCCAAGCTGCGCTCCAATTCATCGGCCGCCGCCGCGATCTCGCGCAGGCGCCGAACCTCCCACAAAAGCGCGCGCACATCGGCCGAGTCATTGCGACCTTGAATTTCTTTCAGCTGCTCGATGCTGAGGGGTTTTCGAATCTTGCTCATAACTTTTCGTTTGCCCGATGCCAGTTCATCCTCGCGCGTTAAACTCGATCGGCATTCTATCGAACCATGCGCGCCTCGCGCTTCGTCAGCTCGCGTTCTTTCATGTCGATGCTAACCAGCCACCCGCCGCGCTCCAGCTGCTCCGGACGGTTCTCGAAACTCGAGCGCAACTGCAGGCCGCCCAGTTCGAACGACTCTTCCGACATCCACTCGATATAACAGTCGATCAGGCGACCCTCCGGAAATGTCGAAATCTGATGGCTGCGCAGCTCAGCGCACGTGGTCTGGCGCTGAAGCACATTTGAGTAATTATCAGCCACCGCCAGCAACCCGCGCGAGCCACCGCTCTCACGCGCAAGTTTTTTCGGTAGCGCCACTCCAGATCTATACAGTTCCCTGGCTCGAAATCCGATAGCGTTTTCCGGTACGAAAAGTTTGCATACCCAGGTCTGGGCGACCTCGCGGGTGTGGCCGGACTCATCCCTCGTCGCCTCAATGCCACTCAACACGATATTCCATCCTTGAACCCGCACCAGTTTGGGCTTGGCCAGCTGCGCCAAGATGCGCGGCGCGCCTATCGTCTGCAGGCGTGCCACTTTTGAAGGGCGTCGGTTCCCCTCCAGCGTTACGTCGACCACCAACAGTTCGAGCAGCATGGCGCCCTCTACTACCGGTGCAGGGGCTGCCAGCACTGCCCCATCCTCTCGACGCCTTGATGCCCAAACCTTCATCATCCATCCCAAATATACTGTACAAAAACACAGTATATTGCCAAGCTTAGAAAACCAGAAGGCGAAATTTGTAACTAGTAGAGCCCGCCCTGCTCCGGAGGTGCGGCCGGCGCAGGTGCTTTCGAACGTGATCGCGGTTGCATAGGGTCGGCGACGAGCAACTCTGCTAGATTCTGCAGATAAACGCCCAATTCTGCCAGCGAGCCGCCCATCCAGAATTGATGCTTCTCAGCATCCACAATCATCACCATGCGAATTTTTTTAAATGACTAATCTGGCTACGCCCAGAATCAGCCCCCCACAAGTTGCCACGACGCCAAAAAGTGACAACTTACCAGAATGCCGCTCAAAAAAATTCCTAACTTTAAGTTTTACAGACTCTTTCCCACACTGCCATTTCTCACCGTTAAAATAGGTAAAGTAAAAATCAATTGCATACTCGCCTGGCCTGACATTATTTTGCAATTTTAATTTATATGAAAGGGGGGCTTGTCGGATTTCCGACTCAGTCGATATTGTCGGACATCCACACGAGTTTATGTCAAAATAAGATGTTGACTCAGTCCAGGTAACGTCTTTTATTCCCGCAATGTTGCATGAAAATCCGCTAGCATCTATAGCGGTTTTCAAACCACCAAAATATAGCCCCTTTTCATCTTTGCCAAAACTATGAATAACTTCTGATTTCGCACCATCAAATACTGAAGTTGAAACATACCCGAGAATTTTGCTACCCTTAATATCTCCATATCCTGTTATAAATTGATCGAACTCAAAAAAATCTCCAGGATCTATAACGTTTGAAGTTACCCGTGTGGCTAACTGATACGCACCTGGTTTTATAGCGTGATCTGCCCGCCGTGGCGCTACTAATATCGCGTCATCTGCAAACGGGATAGCTTGGTTGCCTTCCTTGTTTTCCTCTAGATTGTTCATTTTCGCCCTTGAGTGATCAGTTGTAATATTGTGAATAAATTCATTTTACATACAAATCCTCGGCAATGGGGATAGAAGATATATGACTTTTGATATCCTTTTTAATTTAACTTTTCTGCCTTTAGTAAGCACTCCTGAAAAACGACGTCGCAGCTTAATTTGGAGAAAACTAAGCGACGCTGCCGCTATCGGCAGCCTGCAACTACCGCCTCCAGTTCCACTTCATACTTCCGTGCACGCGGCCAGTCTCGCGCCAGCGCCAGGACAATCTCGCCATCCGATGCTGACGGCACTAGCTGGTCGAACTCAAACCCTGGGCGCACCGGCACCGCGCCAATGCACGACACCATCACTGGCACCTCGACGCGCTGCGGCGCCGGTGGTGCGCTGCCGCAGCCAGCCAGCACCACTGCCAGAATAATTTTTGGAATAATTTGTCGCGTCATCCGGTGTTTCATCTCACACCCTCCAGCAACAGCCTGACAACCGGCATGGCCTCGTCGCAGGTCGTGGCGCGCGCGCCAGCAACTTGCGCCAGGGCCGCGTCGTACTTCCTGCCCTTGGCAACGACTGCCGCCTGGGCCGCCGCGCCGCGATCCTGCGCCGCCAGGGTTGCCTTAGCCATGCCATCGATGGCGCGGTTTTGCTCGCTGATCGAGGCCCGCAGCGCAGCGGTGACGCCCTGCTCCAGCACCAGCGCCGCGCGCGCGGTGTCACGGTCGCTGGCGGCCAGCCACCAGCCGGTACCGGTGGAGCTGGCAACAGCCAGCAGAACACCGGCCAGGACAATGGCCGCCGCCTTCCAGATTCCGCTGACGGCGGCGCCCGCCAGCGCGCCCAGGGCGATCACGCCAGCACCCGCTGCGCCACCGCGAACAGCGCCAGGCGCTCGGCCAGGCCATTCACGCCACCGTTGATCCGGCGCGTCACCTTCACCTGGTCGCCGGCATCGGCCAGCGCGTTCAGCCCCTTCGTCTGCCAGAACCAGCCCGCCGAGCGGCAGGCGTTTACGGCCTGCTCGAGCAGTTCAGGCTGGGCCAGCAGATCCAGGCCCAGCGCCTTGCCGCAGGCAGCGTAGTTCGTCCGGCCGGTCACCTGCAGCAGGCCACGGCCACGGAAGCGCACGCCGTCACCGCGCTGCGTGTTGCCCAGGTCGGCGCGGCCCTCGTATGCTTGGCCGCTGGCCAGCTCGCGCACATAGACCAGGCTGCCGGACTCATGACCCACCTGCGCCAGGAACGATGCCTGGCGCGCCGGCGTCGTAATCCCGAATTCCGCCATGGCCGCGTTCAGCGGCGCCAGGAAGGCAGGCGCGCGCGCACGTGCCAGCGGCATGATGGCCAGCAGCTGGGCCAGCGTGACGGCGTTCACAGACCACCCCGCACGTCCTTGACGATGGCAGCCACATCATGCGCCAGCTCGCCGATGTCCTTGTCCTTGCGCTTGTCGAGCCAGCGCACCGTGGCGCCCAACACCCACCAGGCGGGCAAGCCGGCGGCGACCATCAGCGGCGCAGCGATGAACAGGAAGCCCAGGGCGGGTTCGCTGTCGTACAGCACCGCCACCTCTTTCGCGTTCTCGAACAGGCCGGGCCACCAGGAGCGCACGGCCACCACCAGCGCCGGGCCCAGCAGAATGGAAGAAATGATCGTCACGAAGAAGCGCGCGAACGCCTCCTTTTTTGTCTTTGGCCACATAAACATAAATCCCAGGGAGGTTGCGGCAGCGCCGGCCAGGACCGGGATACCAAAAATTTTGATCAGTGCGCCGCCGGCGGCGGTCGTTTCGAGGGCCATGTAGTGCCTTTCAGGTGGTGGAAATGAAAAAACCCGCCTAAGCGGGTTAATAACGGACTGCGCGCGCTTTTAGATCGCGTCAGGATCAAAAGCCTCGCGGATAACCGGTGGCGCAGCAGCGATAATTGCCACGTAGGCGTCCCTCATAGCCTTCTCGAGACCATCGAGATCGGTAGCGGCCAGCACGGCCGGCGCGATGGTGATATCGAGCAGCGCCTGCCGAGCGGTGGCTGCCTCCTGGGCCATAAAAGTGTCGGCGGCAAGCAGTGCCGCCATGCCAATGCCGGCCAGGCGGTTGAGAACTTGTTCGCGGATGACACGAACGGAGTCCAGGTATGCGACAGCGATTGGCGCGAAAGGGAGTGCCGGCGCTGCGGTAAAGGTGAATTTCACGTTGGAGTAGGAGATCGTGTCACCGCGGCAAATTGCAGCACGCAACGCCCCTTCAGTGGCGATATCAACCTCTACAGCGTCATCAGGCCATGTGCCGGCATTTTCATAAGTGGAACGAAGTTCATTTGCGTAAAACCCGCCGGTGATGATCGAAAACGATTTATTCATTTTATTTCTTTCTTATCGGCCAACCGCGAAATAGGACGGCGTTGATCCGCCAGAAGGAGCGCCGCCAATATATGTAAAGATTTTGCAGCCGGCGAGGGTAATTGCCCCCGTTGCCATACCTGTGAACTGGGATGCGGGCGTTGCACCCTTCGGTTGATAGAACGAAATCACATGCAAAACTTCATTTGGGAAGGCTGTGGTAAATATCGCATTCGAAACCCCAGAGGCATCAGCAGTTCCCCCAAGTCCCCACTGAAAAATTAAGCTTCCGAGCCAGGATGGGAACTTTATGTACCCGTTTGGCGTGAGACTTACCGCGAAGCCCATCGCTACGGCTACAGTTGCAATAGCGTTATAGAACCAGCCGGTCGTCGCGACTTTCGTGCTGTTATCGGCTGCAGGCGGAGTCGGTGCCGTAGGCGATACTGTGAACGCATTCATCACGTTCAGCATCGCAGCGGTGCCGGAAAACGGTGCGCCAATTGCCTTCGCGATATTCCCTGCATTAATCGTGGTTTGTCCGTTCGCGACGGTGACAACCCACAAGCCGACATAGCCTGCATCTGCAGCAGGCGTCACTTGCGATCCGGTCACAGCCGCGATGCCGGCCTTCGCCGAGAGTGCCACCGTCCCGTCGCGTACGGTATTGTTCGTTGTGCCTGCCCCGCCCG
Organism: Janthinobacterium agaricidamnosum; assembly: GCF_003667705.1. Lineage (NCBI taxonomy): Bacteria > Pseudomonadati > Pseudomonadota > Betaproteobacteria > Burkholderiales > Oxalobacteraceae > Janthinobacterium > Janthinobacterium agaricidamnosum. The sequence continues at coordinate 3,244,761 of NZ_CP033019.1, forward strand.
GGCCACTATATGCGGTCGACGGGTTGCTGGCGTTGTAGTACGGCAGCACCACTGCTCCGCTATCCACCTCTGAAAACGCTGCTTGGATCAGGTAATTGATACTCTGGCCGGCAGTACCAGGTGCCGCGCACGCCAACGTCACGGAATCAAGCAAGATGCCCTGTTTCATGATCGAGTGCGCGGTGTCGGCGGCAATTGAACTGTAGGCCGTGCCATCGATGTTTTGCAGGCTGTAGATCTCACCCGGTGAAATCACAACGTTCAGCGCAGCAGGCGAGTTCGGCGCGCAGCCCAAGCCACTTACTGTGGTCGCTGTACCGATGATAGTCTCCGTCAGCTTTGCCAGGGCAATCATCGTGTTCTTGTTGGTGCCGAGCAAGTCGGTCTCCAAAGGGATCTGGCCTGGATAGATAAGTTGTCGTTTCAAAATTTGCTCCAAAAAAAGAGCCGCATATGCGGCCCTTGTGGGTGAATTTGATAAAAATCAAGAGCTAATGCTCATCCAAACGATGGTTCCGATCGGCTTCACACTGTCCACGGCCGTATACAGGTCAGCGTCCGTCACTGCGCCAGTGCTTTGCGACAGCGCTGCGTAGGCCGCACGAGACGGCGCACTGTAACCGCCTGGCGGTGAGCCGTAGCCGGCGATATACGGGATGCCGGAAGAGGCTGGACGATAAGCTTGCACGAACGCTTGGAACGGCAACAAGATCGATCCGTATGCGCCGGCCACGCCGTAGCCGCTGTTTGGCGCTCCATATGCACCAGTGTCCGCCGGCCGCTGCGGCTCGATGATGATCGGCGCGCGCCCGGTAAGGTCGGTAAGCACTCGGGTAATCGCGTTGCGCGTGGCGCGCTCGCGGAATAGGCTGAGGATGATCCGTGCGCGAAAACTGGCGTCGGACTGGTTCGCCGAGCGCATCAGCGCGGTGCCGAAAAAGTCTGCTGCGATCATGTCGAGCCAGCCCTCTGTCGCCGTCTTAATGCGGGTTTGCAGCACTGCGTATTGATAGAGCGCATATGCGAATGCGGATGCACTGGCGAGGCCTTGGATCAGAGCGTCCACCAAATCGCGCACCGAGCCGAACCAGGGAGGCAGCACACTTTTTATACGTGAAACAATATCTGCTTGGTCGCCTGTCATCACGCCACGCTCACGGTTCCGGTCTTAATGACCTGCAGGGCGGTAGCAGCGAGATCGACTGTATCACCGTTGAGCATGACGGCGGTCACGTTGGTCACGCCTGGCGAGGCATCGTAGGCGATCTGCGTCATGCGTGAAAACGCCAATTTCTGCCCCAGAGTCAGCGAATTGACGTAAGTCCGAAGCGCTGCCGCCACAATCGCGGCTGTCGCTGTGCGGTCGTAGCCGGTGGCCGTGGTAATCGTCATCGAAATATTGGCAGTGACCACTATCGGGGCAAAAACGCCAAACGTCGACGTGAACGGGCGCACTGCATCGATCGCATTTGCCGCCGACAGCAGAAGTTGCGATGGCGGATAGCCCGTACCGTCATCGACGACAGCAAAAAAATAGCCGTTCTGCGCCACGCCGCCGTAGGTGAAATTCTCGGTAAGTGAGAACGTCACGCCCTGCGCCAGCGACGTGATAGCGTTCCCAATCGCCAGCTTGGTCGCCTTCGACAGCGAGGCGATGTAGGTGATGAAACGGGCTCGCAGGGCGGCGTTTTTCTCTGCGTCGACGCCATTTGTGAAGCCGGCCGCGTTCGTGACGGCGTCGACGCCGGGGATCGGCTGATTGATCAACGCAATCTGCCCGGCCACCGCGTTCGCTGCCGCGCCAGGCGTCGATGCGGTCACGGTGATATTGATGCTCGCCACGCCCGGCGCAAGCACGTAGCCGCCCAGCAGAGCGCTGTATGCGGCATTCGTCGCGTCAAGCAGCGCGACATAGGCCTGCGTGCCGTCAAGCGTCAAAACGGTGGCGCCGACCGGGACGACAGCCTGAGCGGTCGGAGTAAAGCGCGAGAACGCAACCAGGCCCGAGGCCGGAACGGCGCCCAGGCGCACAACGCCAAAATCGGCCATCCAGCTATCAAGGTCGGCATCGTTGGAAGTTGCCGCCCGCGTGGCGGCCAGCAACTGCAAGATCAGACCCTGAAGCCACAGAATGACTGTGGCGTTGGCTTCGACTACGGCGCGCAAGATAGAGCCGACGGTCAGGTTGACCAGGCCGCTCGCGGAACCCTGGATCGCCGTAACAGCGTCGCGGACCAGTGTTACAAAATCTTTTGTAGAAATACTCATGGTCGCCTTATTTAGTTACGTCGAACGCGAGCGCCGCCGGCGTTCCGGTCTGCGCATCGTTGTAGCGGATATCGACCGACACGCCGCCCAAGATCTCGGTCACCGTGATGACCGGCGCCGGGCTGCGCGCAACGCACGCCTCGAGAAACATCTGCCCCTGGATAAGCCCCTTGATTTTTGGGATGTCGACGGCGTCGCCGATCATGCGCGGCAGGCCGGCGCCGTAGTCGGGGTGGAAAATATAGTCGCCCGGGATCAGCGTGGTGCCATCGGCATCAATCAGGGCCGGGTTTGTCAGCAGTCGGCGCAGCACGCGCTGCACACCCTCCCCTGTGCCGTCAATCTTTAGCAAATCGCCTGTGGACGACTGTGAAAGGTCGCCGCCGAAATAGTGGTTCAGGTCGCTCATGTGGGTGGATCGCTTATTTCTGTGCCACGACGAATGCCGCCATGTTCATGCTCAATACCGGATTTGCCGCCAAAAGTCACATTAATGGTGCCATCGACAATCGGAGCCGTGATCGTGTCCTGTACGTCTAGCGTGTCGTCCATGGTCACTGGCCCGTGGAAATCGTGGCCGGCCGCCGTGTAACTAATTCGGCCTGGCGCACTAATCTCGACAGTCCCGTTGTTATGGAATTTCATCACCTGCCCTGCCTTGTGCACCAGCCAGAACTCGCCGGACACCACCGGAAGCGGCAGGTCCTGGTCGTTGAAGGCGCGCAGGCCGGCCACGCCGGAATTGATGTCGCCATTCAAAAACGTGACCTCGACCAGATCGCCGATGGTCGGCGGACAGAACATACCCCAGCCGTTGCCCACCCAGGGCGTCAGCAGCGGGATCCAGCCGGTCATGTTGCCCTGCGGCTGCAGCTCCAGGCGCACTGCGTATTTCGTCGGGTCGTAGCTGCGCACGATGCCAGTACTCGGCAGCGCCACGTCGCCGAGCGCAGCCTGTGCCTGCTGGCGCATCGCGTTGAGCATGCCCCTCATATCGCCACGACCGTTTCCGGCGAATGGTTTTTCGCGTGCACAGTCATCGAATAGCCGGTGCTGACATCCATTTCGCGCATGATGCTCTCCGGATAATAGGTTTGATCAAACGCAGTACCTGTGCCGGTCACTGTGATGATGTTCGTCGTCGTCAGGATGTTGTCGGCCGGCAGGCTGGCCACCATCTTGACCTCGTGCTTCGTAATGGCGGCATGTTCGCGCTGGGCCCGATTCAGCGCCCCCTGCGGGCTGGTGCCGAGCATGGTGATGCGGTAGAGCTGCGCCGAAGCGGCGCTCTGGCCAACTTTGATATCGGCCGACTTGCTCGGATAACGCACACGGAACGTGCCTTTTTTGTTCGGCACGGTATAGGTCACCTCTACTACCACGCCGCGGGCGATGCTCAGTGCGCGGCGGAAACTGATGGACTTGCCATTGAAGCTGAACGCGCCCGTTTTCTCGTTTGGCGCCTCCCATTTCAATAAGTAGCTGTCGACCGGCGCTGCCGCGATCGGCTCGAAGTGGAGTTCCTTGCCACGCACGAAGCAGGTAAAGCCCTCGGCCGCCGCCAGCGTGGTCAAAATATCCCACTCGCTGCGCTGTGTGTTGACCTTGATCGTGTCCGTCTCGTAGTAACTGCCGACCATGTCTTTTGTCTTCGTGACCACTGGCGTAAAACCATGGCGCAGGGCCAGTTTCGTGGCCACCTGGGACGCGGTTAGGTTCTGGAATGACTCCATCGTCCGCGCGTCGATCAAGATGGCCGTCAGGTCGCGACCTGAGACAGTCACTGTGCGCATCACGGGATCGAACTCGACGTCATCGACGCGCCCGTAGACCCAACTCCGCAACTCCTGGGCACTATAGTGCTCGGCGTCGGCCGGGAAACCGGCGAACACCTCCACGAACACCTCCGTTTGCGATGCCCAGAACGCATCACCATAGGAGGCCGGCAGCGCCGACAGCGCGAACACAACGCGGAACGTGTCGGCCTCGCTGAAGGTGTTGTTGTCGGCCTCGAACCGCACCCAGCCGTCGACGCGTACGCCGCCCACATTGACAATGCCGCGCGGCTGGCGCGCAGCGGATACAGCATCTGGATTAACCGGCATTGATACCCCCTGTATCGCCCGGCACGCGCGGGACGACTATTGTTTGCACGCCGGTCAGTGCCGGGTCGCTGATTTTGTTGGCCCGGGCGATGCCTACCCATTTCGAAGCATCGCCGTAGGCCTTGGATGCCATGGCAAACAGGTTGCCGCCGGCGGTGGTGATGCTGGTCCCTGCGCCTGATACCGCGCCCAGGTTCGCGCCCATGCGCCCCACCGTCGACTGCAGGTTGAGCAGCAGCGGCAGTTGGGTAAAGCCCACCACTTGGCGAGACAGCTTGGCGGCCTGCGTCGCGATCGGATTATTCGGTAGCACGCCGCCGACCGTCGAGATATTCGAGATCGTGTTGCCCGTCGCGGCGATCAGCGCCGAGACGTGCGACTGGACGGCCAGGACAGGCCCCAGTACGCTGGTAATCGTGCTCTGCGCCGCGCCGGCAAAGGACGACACAGATTTGATGGCAGAATTGAGCGTGCCCAGCATCGTCGATAACGTCCCATCGCCGATTTGATCACCGAGCGCATTCGCTGCGTCCATGTCGTCGCTGATGGCGGTGTCGATGGACAATGCCGTCAGCTCCGATACCGGGATCGTCAGGTCCTCGATGACAGTGCACGAGATCGTGTATGGGATCTCGTAAGCGCGCCGGTAGTCCAGCAGCGCAGATCGAATGACAACCTTGTAAGCGAACTCAGCCCAAGACACGTTGACCTGCTTGCCAGCGATCCGCAGCGCGTTCAGGTAGCGAGCACGCTCGCTGGCATTCTCGCCGATGAACAGGCCAGACCACTCCAGAGGGCGATCCTGGCGCCCCATCGCATCGACAACGCGCCGGCCGCCCGTCAGCTCATGGACAGCCAATGCCTGCTCGCCACCAAAGCCGATCGATTCCGGCACCTCGAAGCGCGACAACTGCATGTCGCCAAGCTGCATGTAAGTGTCAGGTTTCATCGTAATATCCCTGGTTGTGGTGCTGCCATGGACGAATCAAAGCGCCCAATTCCGGACTGTGGCCCGGCCGAAACCTTGGTCTGGTAGGCGGTGACCGCTTTGCCGATTCTTACGCCATCAATGTGAATATTCGTTTCGACCATGCCGGTACGTTGAGTCGTGCTTGCAATCGCGTTATCAACAAGGGGCGAGGTAACCGTTGGGCCACGCGATATGGCAACCGTAGGGGCGCCATAAGGCACAGTGGAAATGCGGGGAGCCACTGGAAGAGACGGCGCTCCAAGCTCACCTTTGGCAATTCGCGCAGCAGCGGAAGGGCTCAACTTTGCGCCGCCTTCGAATTTTGCGGCTTCGATTTCGGACTTTGTAATTGGTCGAAATGCATACAAGGCGCCAGCAATAGTTCCAATGGCAAGAACTGCAATCGCGACAGGGGCGGCCAAACCAGCTGCGGCCACTCCCAAGGCCGTCAAACTAGCAGGTATAGTCAGGCCGGTTCCCATGGTCAGTAACAAGCCGAGAGAATTAAATGCAGCTCCGAGAAGAAGGATTGACCCGCGGATCACCAGACTGCCTGCCAGTAAGGTGAATGCGCCGACCAAGCCGCGAACCAGCCCCTCATTCTCCTTGACCCACTTAGACATCGAATCCAGCCCGCCGGCCAGCTGCAACAGGCCCTTGGTGATGGCGGGAAGATAAACAGAGCCGAATACAGCAAGAAAATTCTTCCATGCGGCACCAGCGGCCTCCTCTGCGCCCTCGGGCGACTTCAAGTAGTGCTGGTAGGCTTCTCCAACTCCCATCGTTTTATTAATAATGGCGGTGTCTTTGGATAATTTCGACGCCATGGTGATCTGAGTGCCAAGAAAATTACCTGTGCTGCGATTAAATTTCTTGGCCACCATTAATGCAATCTGGTCATCGGTCAGATCCATGCCAAAACGGGAGCGAATTAATGGTAAAAGCTTTTGGATAAAAAGATCAGGGCGACGAGCAAACAATTCCGAATCCGCGTCGTTCAAGCCTCCCGATACGATGCTTTGCCCCCCCATACTGGCGATCGACAACTTTTTTTCTTCTGGCGTCATATTTTTCATGGATGCATTCAGGAGGGCGAGACGCTTCTTACTAAATCCCTCCTGCCAAAGTCCAAGATCCGCCAGAAAACCCTTGCCCTTGGAATCCATGCGTCCGCTGATCAACGAACTGAATGCGGTCATTGCCTCCGTCCCAGTGCGTGCGCCGCCATTGATCGCCATCTGCCCGGCAAAGTTTCCGTACAGGTATTCTTTGTCATAAAGCTGATAAGCCATCTTGCCGGTGCCTGATGCAGTCAGGTAGTCCCTGGGGCTGACGCGCATTTTGGTTGCAAGCATCACCTTTGTCATCAGGCTCGCTTCAGCATCGAACTCCGCAGGATTATTTATCACTTTGCCGCCACGGTGTTCCAAGGCCTTAGCTGCGGCATTGATCATGCCGTCCATATCCTTGCCGCCGTTCGCCACCTTGCCTACAATCGACATTTTGGCGAACATATCCGCCGTGTCGACCGCATGATGCAGATCGCCGAACGCAGTGTGCAGGTCATGAATCAGCTTCACGTTTTCGGTAATCGTGGTGCCAAGCAGCTTATGCGACATGGCCGCCGCCTTCCCGAACACCTCAGCGTTCTCCCCGGCAGACAAGTTCAGCGTTTGAAAATTCGCCTGCGCCTGAGCGAGCTTCTTGGCTTCTTCATATGGTCCCTTGAGCAGCATCAGCATGCCCGCGCCAGCGCCGAGCATCAAACCACCTTTAAGGGCATCATTTTTGATACTATTCATGCGCCGCTGGAATAATGTCGCCTGTGCTTCCGTTTTGGCAAAGTCGCCAGCGATCAGCATCAGCCCTTTGCTGACGTGATTCGTCAGCGATAGCGTTACACCAATTTTGTACGCATCGAACATTGAGAAACCTTGGAAAAATATGAAGCTGTCACACAGAATTCAGGAATGGGCAGCCGACCGGGTGTCATGGGTGCAATACCCAAATCTCCGCCCAGCAGACGCTTTTACCCGAGCCGCGTCACGCTCAGGCTCAAGCTCGGCAGACAAACGCCAAATAACGATGGGGCAACGCTTCGACGTACTCGTTTTGGCAGGAGTGCTGGCAATGCTTAGCCTGCTTGGCTTTGCTTTTGGAGCTGCAATTTTCTACTTTGCATTTACGTTAATTTGGCCAATGTAAGCCCGGATCCGTAAAGCAGGCCCTCCGCTGCCGAGTGGCCAATGGTGTCGATAATCAGCTGCTTATTGCGGATGGCAGCCGGCCCAAGCACCGCCCGCGGCGGAATTTTGTCAGTGCCCAGTTCCTGGTACACCATCACTTCGCTTTCGGAGCCGATCACAGCTTCAGCGCCGCTAATTAAATGGCTAACTGACTTACGGAGCTCGCCAGTGCGCAGGAGCGGGTCGTTTTCAGTAAAGCCCTTCGCCAGTCGATCTTCTTTGGTGCTTTCAGCCAATTCTGTCCAGCCAGCAAACGGCGTTACTTCGCCTTGATAATGGCCAAACTCTTCTTTAGCTGTATTTTCAATCGCTACCGCGCACTTCTTCAGTGCGCGGTGGTCGGCTAGAGTTTGAGCGGCGGCAATAAGGGCTAAATGCTTTATCATTTCGCCAATATTTGAAAAATGTTTCATTTCTGCTCCTCATAGGCCATGGTGTGAAAGTTGAATTTCGCACCATCCATTTCAGAAAAAATGATGCACCAGCCCGTTCGCGTGATGTCATCCAGCCCGAACGCAATATCAAATGGCACATGGTTCTTTACCAGAAACAGGCATTCGCGAATCGAGCTGGCCCGGACTACTTTTTTAATTCCGCCTTGTCGGCATCCGGATCCGTCTTGCCGTAGGTTTCCTGGACGTGCTTCATGACGGCCTCGATGCCGTCCTCATCCAGCTGCTGAATAAGCGCCTCGACGTGCATTTTCAGCTTTGGAGGGTTCACTGCCAGATCGTCAATCGCGGTGACGTAGATCAGCGGCAAGACCATGCCCATATAGGTTTGGTTGGCAGCCGAGTCGCCCAATGCCTCGATCAGGCGGTACTGCGCGAGCACGCCCGGCTTCTTCAGCTTGATAACGCGGCCGCGCGCATCGGTGACGACCGTCTCTTCATTCGCCTTGGCGAGTACTTGCGCTGCAGGTGCTTCGCGCAAGGTCACTTTTACTTGTTCGGTATTCATGGCATTCCTTGGTTGCCACCGGGCGCGCCGGCAGCGATTGAATTAGGAGACTTTCACGCGGCGGGCGGCAACAAAGCGCACCTTCTGACGCACGGTATCGTCACCCTTGAAGCTTCCGGGGTCTTCCAGCGTCAGCAGCACTTGCAGAAACCGATACTGCGAAATCGAGCCGTCAACTTCCTGGATAGTCTCCGTGATCGTGGCCGGGCTTTCGTTCAGGCCTGCGTAGTAGTTTGCTTCCAACGTCGAGAAATAGTCGTCAACGACGTTGTTCTGGCGCTCCAGGTCGAACGAGCCCGACCAGCCGTCAGGAAAGCGCAGATGACGGGTAATGCCATCGAGGCCCTTGATTTTCTTGTCAGTGACGTCGGGTTTAGCTGTGAAGCCGACGATCTGATTAAGATTGATCGGCCCATTGGGGCCGATAATATCGAGCGACAAGTCGCGCCCGACTGAATAGCCATTAAGCGGCATCTGATACTCCTAGAAAAAGTGCGGCCCGGCAGCGCGGGCCTTGGTGGAATGAACGGCTTAGGCCAAATCGACGGATTGTCGGCTGATATTGACCGACTGGCCCCCTTCCAGATTGATGATGAATTTCTCGATCACCGACAAGTAGCGCACCTTGACGTCGGCTTGCATGTAACCCAAGGCTACGCGCGCCTGCGGGTTGTTCGCATCATTGATCTGCACGCTGTAGGGCTGGCTGCCGTCTGCGCTGCCGATCATGCCTTGGCCATTCATGCCTTCCAGCAGGGACGAAATCGATGCGGACGCGGACCGGCGCACGCTCGGAGATTGCAGCTTGCCAATGTATTGCCCCATGCCTGCATCAAGGCTATACGCGATGTAGTTGGTCAAGCGAGTGTAGTTATCGCCATTGGTGACCGCGTTGCTCGATGTGTTGTGGCCGAAGCGCGCACCGAAGCTGTTGCCGGCCGGAATCGGGTTCGTAATGACGTCAATTCCTGCCTGGCCCAGCAATTGGAGTTCGGCATTCGAATACACCAAGTTTTGCTGTGATTTCTGCGTGCCGACGATGCCGTACATCGGCTTGTTCAAACTGGACTGCTCGGGCGACAGGTTGGCCAGCCGACCGGCGCTGAATGCCTGCGGCGAGATCAAGCGCACCTGGCTGTTGACGGTATCGTTAAAGTAAATCCAGTCGCCGAAGAGCAGTTTTGCCGCGTACGAGTCGATGCCGGCCGTGGCCTTCGCAGTCACGGCATTGGTGATGGTGTCGCCGGCCGGGCCTGTCAAAACCATATACGCGCCTTCCGACAAACCAAACGCCACTTGGGTAGACCACTGGGTCGAATCGTCAACGTCGCTCAGCATGGCGACAGAGACACCCGTGTTACGGAGCGAGTACATGCCTTTGCGCGGAACGGTGTCTACGCCCACCAGCACAGATCCCGTAATCGTCGTGGCGCCGTCCGTGCCGCCGGCAACTGCGGCGGTGGCGGCGGCAGCGCTGGCAACGCCCAGGTTGTCAAACACTTCCGGTACTTGGCCAGGCAGAGCAATCGTGACGCGACTGGTTGCCGCTTTGCTGCCGGCGCCGATCGATACCACCATGGAATTGCCGAGGGTGCCGGTATATTTGGACGTGACGGTGACAACTGCCAAGGCTGCGGTTGCCACCGCCAGCATGGATGGCCCACGCAAGCCGGACTGGCCGGCATTGATTGCGGCCGCAATTGCCGTAGCATCGGCCGCCGACGAGGCTGTGAGCGTGCCGCTGGCAGCAGTATCGGTGCCATCGGTGACGCGCACACAGCGGAAGTTGTTGGCCCCTTGCAGCACTGCAGCGGCCACGGCCGTGCCCATGTCGTACTTGCGCGGCATGATTGCGCCGAACTGGCGCGCATAATCGGCCATGCTGCCGATAACCGCCGGTGCATTGACTGGCCCCCAGGTCGCAGTGCCAACGATGCCGAGAATATTGGTCGGCAATCCGTTGAGCAGTGCGACGCTTGGCGGAACGATCTGGACGTACAGATCGGGCACGATGAGTGCCGTGGTATTGATGCTGCCCTGTTGAACTACAGTCATGAACGGCTCCTAGAAATGAAAAAGCCGCCCGACGGCGGCCAAAATGGCTTGATGTTGGATTACTTCGCGGCAGCGTCGCCCTTTGCCGCCGATTTAGTAGCGGACGCCACCAGTACCGCGCTCTTCACGAAATGCCCTTGCCATTCAGAATCGACATACTTCGCGACCTCCGCAGCGTCACTGATCACGTCACCTTTACCGTGGGAAAGGAAAGCTTCGACAACAGTTAAATTGAAATTCATGGCATTCCTAAGTAGCGCTTCCCGTACTGTTCAGTGCGGTTTGCGTGATTTGGGTTGCAGTCATTGACTGCGTTGTCGAATACTCGACGCTGTACTGAAAGTCGCGCCGATACAGCTTCGCCTTCTGCTGGTGGTCAGTGATGTGGCTGCTCCGATACAAAAGGCGCGCGCCGTACCCATCGGCCAGCGTGAAGCGCTCGGTCCCCGCCAGGACGGTATCGAGCGCCCTGCCGATGACGTCGCGCTGCGCCGGGGTCGCTGACCAGACCGTAATCTGAAACACGCGTTCCAAGGTGCGAAGCGCACGCACTACAGTCCCGGCCACGCCGATCAGCGCCGCCGTAATGTTCGCCGCGGCTGGCAGCGTGATGACGCCGCCGGCGGCAGCCACAGACGGCCAATCAACGGCAATCTGGTCTGCCAGTACAGCAGCCAGAGTCGCCGGCGTGTCTTCCGGGGCTGCGGCCAGCACATAGGACTGTCGGCCAATCCTGACCGAGACGTTCTCAGGCAGGAACGGCACAAGCGGTGCGCCGCTAATCGTAATTTGCTGGCCGATCACCGCTATGGCCAGGCCAGGACTATTGATACTCGCCTCCTTCCAGTCCTTCGGATACCGGGTTTTGTTCGTCTCGGTTTGAGTTTGAAAGATCGTGACGTGAGCCTTTTCCATCAGTAGATCTGCGTCGAGGCGCGAGCCAGTCGGCCAGCCGGCATAGACCACAATGTCCTTGCCGGATACAGAGGCGGCGCCGATGCCGCTCGGATAGACCGCCGCCGCAACCATGGCCACGAGGCTGTTTTGTACGTCGCCGATATCGCTCATGTCAGGGCCTGCATTGCGGTGATGCGCCAGCCCATGTCGGTCAACTCGGCAGAGCTGACCACCAGGCGGCGGCCTAAATCGTCGGTGATAATGTCCGCCGTGCGCACCAGAACACCTGGGAGCGCAGGCAACAGGACGGCCCACCACGGCGAACGTACGTCGCCCGGCAGATTCGTTTCATTCTTCTCGCCTTTGGTGCCCTGCAGCACCGATGCTGGCCAGTCGATCAGCAGCGGCGTTTCGTTTGTGTCAACGTCGCCGCCGTAGCCGACGGCGCCTATCCCAGTCTGTTGCTGCGGGCGCAGCACGGTGATGATGTTGGAGCACTCGACGGCCAGGATCGGCAGCAGCGCCTGCTGAGCGGCGATGAAGAACGTACCGCTCGGCCCGACCAAGTAGTCGCCCACTCGTGTCTGCGCGCCATCAACCACTGCATACCATGTCGGCTTGCCATACTTGTTCGGCCTGCCGTAGCCAAAGCTCTCGGCGTTGAAGCTGGCCGGAAGGCTCGCCAGCCTATTGCCGCTTGCCAGCGGGCTGGTCGAGCCAATCGGTCGGTAAAGGTCGTGCGCGATACCAATCTTGGCGGCCGCTTTGGCGTAGCCGCGATAAACGCGGCTTTGAATGGTGGAGCCGTCCATTAGGGCCCCTTTAAATAGTCATGCGGCGGCGTCTCGGCGAAACGCACCGCCTTGATCGTGGTTTTGCCATCGATCAAGGCACGCAGCACGCGATGCCAGCCGTCCATGATGAAACCCTGCTGGCACAAAATGATCGGGTATTCGGTTTTGACGTCCAACGCGCGGCGCACGTGGTGCGCGATACCGTAGGCCGAGCCGACGGGAGTCCAGACCTCGGTGCCAGAGTAGATCGCCGCCAGCGGCAAATCGAACGGCTCCAGATCCTTGGCGCGCGCGATAAGGTTTGTGACGGTCCATACCTTTCCATCGGAACTGTAGGTGTTATCTGCGACGAAACAGCCGTCGATCCTCACCGCCGGGAAGGAACTCATGCTCTCACCAGCCTGATGGTGTTTCCGCCAGCGCCGCAAAGCCCGGGCCCTGGCGCGAAGCCAATGAAATCGCACATCTGGCGCCGGACGCGGTTGAAAAGCGCTGCGCGATCGCTGACCTCGCTCTTGTTGTGCGTCCAGATGGCCGCGATGTCGGTGTCGAGGTTGTCACTGGCGCCGAAGATCGCCGTTTCCAGAGGCGCGAGATTAGCCAGGTAGACGGTCGTAAGGACCGCCTCCTCTTCCGGCGTCAGCGTGGTCAGGCGCTTGTACAGCGACATGGTCACCATGCCGAACGCGCCATACACGACGTCGTTGTCGGCGTTGATCGCCACCGTGGTGCCAACTACCTGATAACCCATCCAGCGCCGAGCGTCCGTCATTTGTGCTGATGTCAACATTGGATCCCCCGCGAAAATGCGGCATTGAAATTACTGGCGCAGCGCGCATCTGCCGCGGCGACGCTGGCGTAGGATTCGGCGTCGGGCAGGCCGGCGCCGGTTTCGAAAATAAGCATCGCGTCTCCTCGGGCTATGAGAGCAGCTTGAGGGCTGGCGCAAGTACGTCCGCCTCAAAGCGATCTGCCAACAGCTTCATGGCGTTGTCATATGGATGTGTGCCATCACTCATGCCGACCACCATTGCAGCCGGGCTGGCGCCATCACTCAGCACGCCATCAAAGTCGGCAACTACCGCGACCTTGCCGTAAAGCGACAGCAGCTCTGCATTGAAAGCCTTGCGCCTGTTGTCAGATGCGGCATTCCATCCCTTCGATGCAGGCAGGCCTGTCCACAGCACAGGAATGATCTGTGCAGCACGGCACAAGTCAACAAACTGCGACGCTCGCCAGCGCATGCCGTCGACCATGGCTTGCGTCAACGTACCAGTGTTAGGGTCGTCATTTGGCGAGAACGGCGCGTAAACGGCCATTGTAGGACGAACTACCGCCAGCAGGTCGCTTAAGCGCGCGAAGTATTGAATGCTTTTCTGGCCAGACCAGCCGCAATTCGCACTGCTAACTGGGATGTTGTTCTTTGACATGCTCAGCCGTTTTGCAGCGACCTGGAACATGTTTTGACTTTTAAACTCCACCGATGCCTGGGCGCGGGTGATCGAATCGCCTGCAGTCACGGAACAGAGAGCTGGGCCCCGGGTAATGATCTCCACACCCCATATCGGAGAGTCACCACGCGATGCTCCAGGATTGTATGTGCCCTGGCCAGTCGTAACGAAATCGCCCCCCGCGCGATTGGAATACATCATCCCGCTGGTCAGATTGTTGAGTTGCGTCAGGTCGACATTAGAACTAAGACTGGCAATCAGTGTGCCACCAGTCGGAACACACACCCGCAGATATACCAGATAGCCAGGGCCACCATCAGTGCGCGGGACTGCAGCTACCGGGATGAAATCAGGCGCGGTGACGCTCGGGCGATCAGCTACGCCAGCTTTCTGTGTGCCTGTCGCGGCCCCCGCGAAAGTGCCAGCGACCCATGTGAGTGTATTGCCAGTCTTATCAGCGGCATTTGTGCCCGAGGCAGCGCAGCAGACTAAGCCTGGGATATCATTGCCGGCGGCATTGAAAAGGATGGGCCGCACGGCGTCGAATGGCACGTCAACCTGAACAATCATCAGCCAAGTATATGTCGCGAAGCTTGCATACGTCGCAGTCTCCGCACCCATGGGTGCCACCAGCAAGCGATTGCGTGGCGCAGCAGCCAATTGCGCGGCAAGCAGGCCGCTACGGGGCTGCAGCGCAGTAGCGGCGCCATTCTGAACTGTTGCATCAATAATGCCCGCCGAACAAGTCAGCAAAAAACGCTGCTCGCCAGCATACCCCCCGATAGGCGCCAGCGCACCAGCGCCGACCAGCCATGATTGCAGCGAGTTCGTGCCGCCCAGGACTGGATCGAGGCGATACACTACGCCAGCAGTGCCGGCGCCGCCGCTAACGTTCAGTACCTGGCCCTCGGGCAAAGCGATGGTTTGCGGCGTGCCGCCGGCGGTGATGGTTGGCATAGTGACTTTCGGGAATGCGGTTTATGGAATGCCCCGGTGTACGGGGCGGTGCTGGACGGGGATTACGCCTTGGCAGCTTTGGCTGGCTTTTCGGCCACGGCCGTGGCCGCTGCAGCTTGTGCCTGCGCGGCAACAGCGTCCTTGGCAGCCTGGAGGCTTGCCGCTTCGTCGCGCAGGCGCTGCGCTTCGACTTCGTTGGCCTGGGCCTGCTCGGCGATGCGATCCTTTTCGGCCGCCAGTTCACGCTCGCGCTCCAGCAGCTGATCACGCGCGGCCAGCAGTTCGGCCATGGTCGGCACGCGCTCCGCCAGCGAGACAGTGCCCAGGTCGTCGCCAAACGGCTCGTGCTTGGCCGAGTCGAAATCGGCTCGGTTGATGATGATGAAGCCCAGCGGGTTCTCGCTGGATTCCGGGGAGACTACGCGGATGGTTTCAATGTTCATGGGGTTTCCAATTGTGGCAGAGGGCCGAAGCCCTCCGCGTGTTGATGCCGGCCGGAGCCGGGTCGATTAGCCCAGCAGCAGCGCGATGTGCTCGCTCTTGGCCGCTTTCACGCCCCACGCCAGGCCGATTTCGTACTTGATCTGACGGTACATCTTGTACATCGCGATCTGGTAGACCAGACCGGAAATCGGATCGACCATTTCGACAACGTCGTCAGCCATATCCATCGGCTTACCATCGGGACCAACAGGCATCGCGGGCGCGCGGGTAATCAGCTGGATCGCGCTGCGGTTGAAGGCCAGATTAGCGGTGTAGCTGCCGCCGATAGTCATTGCGGTAGCTGCAGCCGGAATTGCCTGCAGCAGGCCTGGCGCCGCCAGAGTGATCGGGCCGGCGGCGGTATTACCAACTGCAACGACATATTTGTTCGGGTCACCAGCCCAGGTAACGACATCGCCAGCCAGAACGGTGCCCGTGCCGGTAATGATATTGACGACCGTAGCGCCAGCGGCATAGCCTGCCGTATTCGAGGTGTAGTTGGTGCCGGTGCCTTTGGTAAAGGACTTGATCTGACCCGACTCATGCGGGTAGAAGCCGTCGACTGGCAGCGCGATCGAGCCAGTACGCAGGAGGATTTCCGAGCCGGCTTCATTCACTTTGAACAGGCCGGCCTGTTTGCCGCGCATATTGGCGGCTGCAGCCGTGTTCATGACCATTTGCAGGTCGGTCTGTGGGGCGCCGTTGTCGATCAGGATCTTGCGCGACTGTGCGAAGTCCGACAGATCAGCCGAAACGCCAAAGGGCGTGGTGCCAGCCGTACCGTAAGCACGCGAAGCATTGATCGCCAACGAGGCCAGATCACCCTCGACGGCATTGGCCAGTGTGCGGAAACCTTGCATGAACTGGTCCAGCAACGTGCTGTTGTAGGTGCCCGCGTTCAACTGGCCACGCTGCTCCTCGCCGCCCCACAGGACCTCGTAGGCCTTCGATTTCGAGATCGTCATGGTGTTTGGCGCGACAGTCTGGCCGCCGGTGCCGGCCGCAGTAACGCCAGGCGTAATGTCAATCAGCGTGCCCTGTTGAGTAACAGGAATGGTGATGACCTGCCCGAGCGCAGCCTTCTCAGCGCTGGAGTTGCGCTTTACTGCGGGAATGAAGCCGACAGCCTCGCGCGACACGGTGTCGAGCGCCTCGAACATGGTCGGGATCAGACCGGTCAGATTGTTCACGCCGAGCATCAGGCCTTGATTGGCCATGAAATTGTTGATGTGCGCATAAGCGATCTCACCGAAGGCACGAGCGTAGAGGCTCAGCTTATCGATGCTAGCGGTGGTTGCAGACGCGACCGATGCAAAAGCCATGGCGGCCATTGCGACGGCGATGGTGTGGAATTTTTTCATGTTAATAGAGCCTTTTGGAAAATGGGAGATTTGGTTTCAAACAGGCCATCCAGCCCAAAGCGCCACTCCCCATCCAGGTCATGGCTATGTCGTTGCGGTGCTGAGGATGCAAAAAAGCCCGCGCGTGGCGGGCCAGCGATCACGAATCGGATATTGTTACTCGGTAACGGTAGCCCCGCCTTTCATCGCGGCCTGGCGTTCCATCGGGGGCATCGCATCAAACTGGGCGCGGGTGATGCTCTTGCCGCCAGTGCCGCCAGCCCCGCCGCCCTGGGCGCCACCGCCGGAGGCACCAGAGCCCTTGAGGATCATGTCCTTGTTGGCGTACTGGCCGACCATGACCTGCAGCGCTTCTTCGAAATCGGCATGCTCGCCGTGGCGGGTCGCGGAGAAAATCGGGTTGCCATCCGGCCCCATCGGGACCAGCTTGCCGTTGTCGACCTTGAAGCGGTCGCCGAAGACCTTCTGCGCGATATCTGCAGGAATGGCCAGCTTTTCGGAAATAAACTTGGAACTGGCGAAACTGCCGCCGATGATGTGGTTGTTCAGGTTCTGCGTGAGCTTTTCGTTCTGCTCGGTCAGTGCGCGCTGCTTTTCTTCGGCGGCACGCGTGGCGTTTGCGACCTGCTCTTGCGCGGTGCGCGTGGCGGCGTCCTTGATTTCCTGAACCTTGCCTGCGGTTACCAGATCACCGTCCTTGATGTTTTTGGCCAACGTGATAGCCTGGGCTGCGGCTGCCGCGTCTTCGATACCGGCGTCCTTAAATGGCTTCAATGCCGCTTCAGCAGTCTCCTTGGCGATGCGGTGCGCCTTGGCCTCACCATTCAGGCGGCCAATAGTGGCGACGGTAGCATCAGCGTCGAACGGCGCTTCGGCACCATCAGTATTGATGAAGATTGGCTTCTTGTCGGCATCCATGGCGATATTGCCGTTTGCGTCATATTTGAATGGCATGGTCGTTCTTTCCGGGCATCCGCCCTATCGATGGCCTTCCGGCCGTGCACCGCGTCGCGTCCGCTTGCGGCGATAAAAAACCGCCTCGAGGGCGGTCGGTAAAATCGTTTTTGTTACATTCGCTCCAGGCGCTCGGCCCGCGATACATCGTCAGGATGGTTCAACAGCTTGCGCATCACACTGGCTAGGTGGGTGCCGTGGCCGCCCGCGACGGCATAGTCGTCGACTCGATTTCCTGCCAGCGCCAGCGCTGCGGCCCGGGAGTCAACAGCAGACATCGCAGCAGCAGATTGGTCCAGATATGCAGGTGGTGGCCGTGGCCATGCTCGTGAGCTCCGGCGACGGCAATCTCAGCTTGCACCAGCAGCGTGGGCAATGAGGCAGGCAGACGCGCGCGGAATCCGTCGAAGCGCACCTGGTGAACCGGCAGGACGGTCGCCGCGAGAGCTACCATCAGCAGGTTGAAGCCTACCCAAGCGGTCTACGCACAGCCAGCAACTTGCAATGCAGTTTCGATGCGCCTTCGCTTGTGACATAAAAAAAGCCGCCATATTTAAAGGCGGCTTCAATTCAGCAATACATATTAGGGAAGATTTAAATACCGGCAAAGAAATGAGAACAAAAGAAAAAGGAATCCAACTCCAAAGATAGCACCTTTTTTACAATAACTCACAAAAAAAGACGTTACCCAGAAAAATAACGAAATCATCGCCGAAAATATATGATTCGAAATGTTTCGAGAGAATACAGCAACCGAGAATATGAATAAAAAAATCCCCGTTGCCGGTACTGCTATGCCCCACAGTCCGAATTCTCTCACAACATACTCTTGCGAAAACATCATTCCCAAGGACGCAATAAATAGGAATAAAGTTATTGCAAGCTTGGTCCGATTATTAACAAAAATCTCTTGATAAGACAACTTCCAGTTCGACTCTGCTCGCAACTGAAAATTCTTGGCCTTTCTATTTATCCATATATTAATATTTTCTCTTTGATCAGGATCAAAAAAATAATCCGCCCCCATCATTCCCGAAGCAATGATTTGCAACGACAAGATAAAGCCATCAGGCACTGCTCCAACAGTCATATCATAAATTTAGAAATTTCGACGCTGCTATTATGCCACTATTCCCACACGGCAACAATTTTTGCGTTTCCACGTTAGAAGGAAGTGCAACATGTGCCTGGAATCGAAATACCAACGCTGAATCTTGGTGCCTTTTATCATTAAATCCCTCTTCCATCTTTGGGTGTTTTGATCT
The DNA here is from genome assembly GCF_003667705.1 of Janthinobacterium agaricidamnosum. Lineage (NCBI taxonomy): Bacteria > Pseudomonadati > Pseudomonadota > Betaproteobacteria > Burkholderiales > Oxalobacteraceae > Janthinobacterium > Janthinobacterium agaricidamnosum. Next base: position 3,263,527 of record NZ_CP033019.1, read on the forward strand.
TGGCTCGTTCCGATTCCCAATCTAGATCTGGCGACAGGATGCCGCGACGCTTGAGTTCATTGAAGTAGCTCTCGGCCGACAGCAGGCCGCTCGATGCACCTTTGAACAGCAGCTCTGCACTGGCGGCAGCTAGCGACGCTGCGCCGAAGTCTTTGAAAATGGAGATGTGGCCGCCTTCGGCTTCGCCCACCCATTGCGCCATGAACTGAAGCGCCTGGTCGCCGGCATCCTCGACGTTGCCCGCGATCTTCTGCAGCGCGCATGCGCCCTGCTCGTTGTCGGCCAGGGTCTGCGATTCGGTCACGTTGCCCGGCTTGATCACTAGCAGTTCAGCGCCAGCCTGGCGCATGCGGTCTTCCAGGTCGAGGATGGATAGGCGCCCAGCCTCGATGGCCTTGCCGCCGTGCTCCACGAATTTCAGGTCGCCTTCTGGTGATTCGGACTTGACCGCGCTGCCGGCGCCGACCGTGATGCCACCCTCGCCCAGCATCTTGGCAAACAGGATCGGCACCCGCGCGACGTGCAGAATGTTCTGTTGGTCGCTCTTGCTCTGCCAGTGCTCAACGTTGCTGTGCGCTAGCTCGAGCAGCGGCGGCGTCGCCTGCATGTAGCCCAGGCGCTTGCCGTAGACCGGCACGAATGCGATGCGTTTCAGTGTGGTGGTGCCCTCCTCGTGCAGCACCCACTCCTTTTTGCCAGCCGTTTCGCGCTGGCGCCAGGTTTGCCAGGTACCGCGCCCGAGCACGCGCACCTGCTCGATTTCCTTGGTATCGAATTCACCATTCGGCTCGGACACGCTTTCCAGCAGCCGCAACTGGGTCAGCCCTTCGAGGCTGGTCGCATTCTTCGGCAACCAGCCCAGGACGTTCTGCACGTGCACCTGGACGAAGTACGGGCGCACGCCAGCGGCCTGCTCGTCCGCCTTCGTGACCAGATTGCCCGCCTTGGGGAAGTCGACCAAGATGCCAGCAAACCCGTAGCCCATCGCCTCCTGGGTAATTTCCGACAGGAAGCTATGCAGGTCACGGCCAGACAGGTCGACGTCTTGCAGCCAAGGCTTGATCCGGTCCGGTACGTCCTCGCCAAGCGTCACCGGCTTGCTGAATGGCTTGGCTGACAGCACATCGATGGTGCGGGCATAGGCTGGGAACAGTGTGGCGACGGCCAGGCGCAGCTTGTAGGTCTCGTCATCCTCGCCCGGCCACTGCGGCAAATACGCCTTGCCAGCGGCGCGCATTGTCTTCGTGCCACCCAGCAGCGCGGCGATCAGCGCGCAATCCTCGTTCAGCTTCGCCGCTTCGGCTGATTGTGTGCGTACATCGGTCATGGAAATCCTTGTTGTTACATGCGCAGCGGCGCGGTGGTCGTCGTGCGACTCGTTACTGGCCAGCGTTTGGTAATGAAGTACCCGCCAGCGTCACAGGCATGGTCAAAACCGCCCTTCTTATCCGGCTCGCCCTTGTCGTCATAAATCTGACGCTCTAGGCTCAGCGTGTATTTCGGGCACTTGGCGGCGTTGACCAGCATGCGGCGCTGGTCGTAGGTATTGCACAGCATGGCGTTCACGCTGTTTATGCGGTCTTTCACGGCCGGATTGCTATGGTCGACCACCACCGTGAAGCCGGCCGCCTTGAGCAGCGACAGGTCCGATTCGCTGGCGCCACTGCTCTTGCGGTTCTGGCCGGACGCATCCGGGTAAATCGTTATCAGATGCTGTTGGCCGGCCTGCTTGTATCGGCCCTTGATCTTTTCAATCATGGCCGGCGTGTCAAACACCTCCATGAATTCATCGACTGCGCGCGGCAAGTCGTCGCGAATCACGAAAACCACCGCCGCGCCTTTGCCGACGTTGAAGTCCATGCCGATGTGCAGCGCATCGCCCGGTTTGACTGTGTCGTCGCTATGGTTGCGGCGCCGGTCGAAGCAGTAATAAATGACGCCCTGGTAGTTCTCGAAGCTGGCCAGGTATTCCTGGCGGAACGTGCGCGGATCCATCTTACGCCGCGCGGCTTCGATCTCTTCGGCCGGGACGTTGCCGCCGTCGACCGAGGTGTACAACCAGCTCTTATGGTCAGGCTCACGCCCCTGGCCATCAAGGTAGCTGTCATAGCAATGGTTAAAGCCCTTCGGCGTGCCGATGCGCAGGGCGTGGCCGCCGACCCGCTCCTCGCCATTGATGACGAAGCGACAGGTCGACAGCATTGGACGGAGCACCTCCTCCCAGGCCGCGTACACGCAGTCTGCCCACTCATCGACCAATGCGAAGAAGAGGCCCGAGCCGCGCAGGTTGTCATACGCGTCCAGGCCAACGATACGGATGACGTGGCCGGCCTTGGTGGTGATCGAGCATTCCGTCTCGTTCGGTTTGCCGGCGCGCCAGCTGGGCGGGATTGCCTGCTTGAGCCGCTTCCAGAACACACGCTTCGCCTGCTTGAACGTCGGCGCGCAATACCAGATCTCATCCTCGGTGCTGACGCCCCACTCGGCAGCCAGTCGCGCAGCACGGCGAATCTCGGCCTTGCCCAGGAACGTCTTGCCGAAGCGCCGACCGCACACCGCATCACGGAAGCGAGCCTTCTTTTGCCACCCCCAGCAGTAAATGTTCGCCTGTTTCGGCGTCAGCGCGACGGGCCCTTCAGAGAATCGGGCTGTCGGGGAGGTCTTCATCGGGCTTCAATATGTATTCAGGTGCGGCCGGCATGCCTTCGCCAGTATCACCTGGAGCTTTCGGCGCATCGAGGCGGCGGTTCACGTAGACGTCGCCTACCTCCTTGGCTGCCTGCTCGATCACGGCGACGGCCAGCGCGATATTGCGCATGCCCTCGGCCTGCTGCGCCATCCTGGCCAACGCACGCAGACGGAAAGCGCGGCTGGCAATCGGAATGGCCGCCGTGTCCTCTCGGAACCTGGCCCGCGTATCGTTAAAAATGGTCTTCCATTTGGCACTCAACTGGCGCCCCACGTACTTTTCCGGGTCGTAGGTGGCGACCTGCTGTCGCGGCACGTCGAGCCCGAATTCATCCTTTACTGCCACCGACACCTGCGTCGGCGTGTCGAAACAGGCCAGCGCTTGGACGATAAACAGCTTCACCTCGTCACGTAGTGCTGCCATGAGTTGCCTTCCGGTAAATGGCCGGTCAACCTTATGCAGCCTTCAGCAAACAGGTTCCGCAAGCCCTCGCGATGTTGATTCTCGCCACTTCTGGCGGTGTCTTTGCTGCGTCGATGATGCGCTGCACGTCCTGGCTGGCACCGTAGCGCCGGACCACGCCGACAAACTCTTCGACGTCGTGTGAGCGCATGCACAGCTTCGGCAGCCCGTACTTGTTGAAGGCCGGCGCGCCGAATTCATCCTGCTCCTGGCCGATGTGATAAAGCTCGTGCTCGAGCAGCGCGCAGAATTCGGCGTCGCTGCAGGTCAGGCAATACGATGCGTCCAGGGTAATGAGGAAGTCCGGCACCGCGCCGAACCAGTCGACCATCTGCTGTTGCTGGCGGCCCTTCTGCCACGGCCCGCAGCGGAATGTGACTTCCTCGCACTGTCCCAGCACCGTGCGACCGGCCTTCACAAAGCCCATCGGCGCCCACAGGAACTGCACGTCGGCATATTCCAGGTGGGCGTGGTCTTCGTTGTAGAGTGCGCCGCCTTCGGTGAGGATGGTTGCGCGGGCCCACTTGAGCACCGCGGGTGCGGGCTGGTACCTGTTGTTCAGCGGGTCGGCGAATTCGGGTGGCGGCATCGGGCGCGAGGAGCCAGGCGCTGCGAGATTGCGGCTTTTTTTCATTCAGACCTACTAGATGTAGTGTTTGACAGTAATTCTAGCGGTCTCAGCCCGGTGATTTTTGACACTTTCGCTCGCGACCTACTAAATGTAGTGTCTCACGCGCATTCGATGCTTAAACTGACCGGCGGCATGGTCGCGCCCAGCACCCACAGCGCGATAGAGCCGCCGGAATTCAGCACGGCCAGTTCCTCGACGCTCGGGCGCCAGTACGACACCACGGCGGGCAGATCGCCAACGTGCGTGCGCGTGATCGGCAATGCGCCACACGGAAGCTCGCCCTGGTCCCAGCCCGCTGGTGCGCCGAGAACGCCGTTATTCGATGGGTGTTGGATTTTCTGCATGGCTGCCTTCGTTGTGTCACCGCCGGCCCCAGCAGGCGCCGCAGTGCATCGCGGCTGGAGTCCTCTGGATCTTTGCTACGTCGGTGAACTGCGCCCGTTTTGTAAGCCCTACCACTGGAGCGCACTGGCAGATTGCAAGCAAACACGCCTACGCAAAATTGATTTGAGCTGCTGTTGAATCTGGAGGCCCCGAAAAGCCCTTAGAATGGTCTCTTAACCACTGGAGGACGTCATGTTCGAAAAAAACTACTTTTCCCGTCTTGATCGCTATGTGGCTTTGGAAATGCCATTACCCTCAACACCTTGCAGCCCCCTCAGGCGAATTCGTATCGCGAAGCAAATTCAATTGCTTCATAACTGGATCGAGGCCAATACGCCCTGGCCTGAGCGCTACCGCGACTGAGTCGCAGCACCTGTGCGGCGTCATTTGTACGGCCAAGTGCTGGCCACTGGCGCGCGTCGCGCGGTTCGCGCCGACGTGGGATGGTTGGCGCTGCACAGAATCAGCATGATGGCGAGCATGCTCATGCTGTCATTTCGAAATTGAACATGCTGTACCTCAAATAGAAAAGCCGCCAGCGTAGTGATGCGGCCGGCGGCGAAACCCGGCGTGCAGGGCAAGGAGAGCTGGAGCGGGCGGCGGGAATCGAACCCACGTGGAAAGCTTGGAAGGCTTCCGCTCTACCATTGAGCTACGCCCGCAGTCTGGAAAACCCACCAGAGGAACGTAAAAAGTATCAGGCCCACAATGGGATAAACAACCCATCGAGGCGCAAATGACTACCAAAAACGATTTACTCTGGCTTTACATTGATCGTGCTTTACTTCTTTATCCACTATGCGAAGTGCTATGCCACTTCGTTGTCCCTTATCTTGGTGCTGGGTGACAGCGTCCCAGCGTCGGTTTGGCGCGCAGCCGCACGGCAGCGCCCGACTGATTTTCCCTATTTATCGCTGGTTAGCTACTTCACGTCGCACCTCCTTTTCAGGCCTGCGGCGGCATGATCGCGCGCGCATCTGACCTGTTCAGTTTCTTTCGTTGCCCTCCGCGTGCCGACACTTGGAATGTCGAATTCCTTTACGACTTTCGCCCGTACAACGGCAAGCTGGAGCGATTTTCGTTTAAATTCAGCGACTTAATAAAATGGCACGCTTCCTGCTCTGCTTGGCTCCGGGCATTTGCCCGATCAAACTTAATCCACGGGAAAAACCATGAATCGCAAATTTTATTGGGCGACACTGGCGCTCTGTCTCGCCAGCGCCGCTGTGCGGGCCGACAATTTCAAAAATGGTGGCTTCGAGAACGGCAACGCGACCGGCTGGACCACTGGCGAAGGGTACCGCGGCAACACGCTCAACGACTCGCTCAATCCCGGCAAGCTTCTGCCTGGCGGCGGCCTTTACAGTGGACCTGCTACACGCTCGGACATCATCGATGCCGGCACCATTGATCCAAATATCGGCTCTCAACTGGGTTCAACCGTGTACGCTGGGAAATATTCGTACCGAGTCGAGGATACGTACGTTGGCGGCTACGCTTCGGTGATCAGTCAATCGGTCAGCAACTACACCGAATCCGATATTTTCTTTACCTGGAAAGCCGTGATTGAAAACGGTGGCCACGCCGATAACGAATCAGCAGCCTTTTTTATCTCGCTTCGCGATGACACCACGGGTACGGAATTGGTCAAGCGTTTTTACAATGCCGGCAATGGCGGTGGCGGCGTTGACGCTCGATTTAAAACCTATGGCGATTATTACTACACGCCACTGTGGCAGATCGAGCGCCTAACAATCGATTCCAGCCTGTCCGGGCACGACTTCACACTCTCAGTCGCTGCAGCCGACTGCTATTTCAACGGTCATACCGGGTATGCATACGTTGACGGTTTTGGCGGCGTCAATCCAATTCCAGAGCCTGAAACTTACGCCATGATGTTGGCGGGCCTCGGCCTATTGGGCTTCATAACGCGCCGGCGCAATAAGCGAGCGTAGAAAGGGAAAAGCCACCCATAAGGTGGCTTATCTTTTGCTCCCGCGGCCATAATGCGTGGTGAGCGACAAATTCAAGGCGTGCAGGTGCGGCGCTGGGTCCGGGTACTGTCGCGAGTTCCAGCTATCGGTGGCGCGATGCGCACATTACGATTTCCGGAAGAATTTTCTTGAACTGAGGATTGAAGTATACCGCAGAAATACTGTTTGTAAACACAAGCCTAAAGAAAACCTGCGCTACATGTCTCCGCCGCGTAACAGTCCACCCGCCCGGCCAGAATGACTGTCGTAAATGGCACTCAGGTCGCTCACCATGTCCTTGACGCGCTCCAGCTCCAGGCCCGCCACTCCGTACACGGGCGCCACACCGGATCCTTTGCACGACGTGCACTGCCCATTCCCCAACAGCACTTTGACGCCGGTGCCGCTGCAGCCCTTGCACTTGCCGTCGAGCCAGTGCGCCAGCGACTTCTCGGCCACCCGGTGATACAGCGCCTGCGCCGACTGTGCATCCCAGGCCGTGTTTTCCGGCAGCCAGCGCCGCGCCCGGCCGCGCCGGATAACTTCGGCGGTCCAGATGCGCAGCAGCTGCGCCAGGTTCTGCTGGTTGACCTCGAACATGCGGTTGAGCGTGCCGTCTGCGTACTTCACGCGGCACAGCAGCGCACCGATGTCACCGGCCAGCGCCGCAGCGGCCAACGGATCGGTCTGGTGGTGCTGCGCGTCGTCCATCAGGTTGCTCGAACCGATTGCTGCGATGTAGCGGTCTGTAAAGCCCATGTCTTGCCTTTCATTTTGTATGCCAACGTTAACACCCTTTTTAGCCCTGTGCCAGCCCTGCCACTTCTCGGGGCCGCTCATACGCGCAGCACGCCGGTCCGGTTGAATTCGCGCACGGCTGCAAGGCCAGCGCGCGCAATTGCGACGTTCGGTACGCCGCGCAGGAAGACCATCGTCTTGCCGAGGCCATCGCGCAGCACGCGCATTTCGTCGCCGTTGACACCGAAGGTGCCCGTACGCTGGGCCCGCGCCTGGATCTCGGCAATCGCCTCGACCATCGCCTGGGCCACCGGCAGGATGGCATGGCCAGCTGACGCAATACGGCGCGCCATATCGGCGTTGCTCAGCAGATCGTAGACGTGCTGCTCCTGGAAGTGCCCCTTGCCCATCGCCTCGCTGGCCTGGAAGCCAGGCATTTCGAATGCCAGGTCTGCGCGCAGCCCGGCCGGCAGCACGGCTGGCTTCGGGATGTACCGCTTGCGCGGCTTCTTGTTCGCAGCCATCAGAATTCCTCCACTTTCCAGCCCCCGCCCGCCTTCTTCGGCAGCGCCTGCACGGCAATGAAGCGCAGCGGGTACATATCGGCCGCGATCTTGATCTTCGCTCGCGCATCCTCTTGCCAGTACCCTTTCACTTCGTGCGCCTCCAGCGCGCCGTCGGCCAGCTGCACGGCAAAATCCGGCGTGTAAAAAGTGTTATCGGCCAGGCGGAATTTCAGGCCTTCGAACTTGTACCAGGCCACCTCGCCGGCTGCCTTGCGCAGCTCCAGCGTCCTGGCGTAGGCCGCCTCGGTCTGGTTCATGGCGCCGACCTTGAGGCGGCCCAGGGCCTGCAAGCCACGGGCCATCATCGCGCGCTCGCCAGCTTGTGCATCACGGCCATGGCAATGGCCAACGTGACAGCCGCGTTTTTTGAAGTGTGTAGGTAGTGGTGAACCATGTACCCGCCAGCAGTCGATGTTCTGGTGCCAGGTTCGATCACGATGTTGTACTCGACCGCCAGCGGCCCGGCCGCCGCCCAGTCGCTGGCCCAATCCGGTACCAGCGCCTGGCCACGGCTTTCGGCCGCGCCCGCCGGCGGCGTGCCGATCAGGGCGCCATTCACCTCGGCGATATTGGACCAGCCCAACAGCTCGGCCAGGCGTTTGTTTGCTGCGATTTTGTTTTCTTGATTTTGCATAGAGCCTCTGTATTCAATTCTTTTCGTATCGGATGAGGCTAGGTAGCGGCCACGCCACGTTCGTGCTGTAGCGAACCGCTCCACAAGCCTGAGCAGCTTTTGCCGCTATGCAGCGCGCCCATTAATGCGGGCCAGCGGCGCTGCGAGCGCGCCGACTGGCGCCATGGCGATGATTTGCTGCGACGTTCCACCCGCCATCACCAGCGCGGCCAGCTTCTGGTCACCGATCATCATCGGCGGCTCCACACCAAAGCCGGCGCGCTGGTTTTGCGCTTCCGTCAAGCCCACCATCACCGGCGTGTAATCCGGCTGCTCGTTGCGCATGCGGTATCCGCGATATCGGTTTTCGAATTCCTTGCCGACGAATGGCCATTCGTGTTCCGTCTTTGCTCCCAGCGATACCCAGCCGCCCATTTCGACCAGCACGCGGTGGATCAGCGGATCATCGAACACGACGCTTCGGTATGGCCCGACGACGCGCAGTGCGCGGTCGACCTTCGACCAGGCCACTAGTGCAGAGTCTTGCGTCGTCCCGCCCATCATCCGGATCAGGTCGGCCGGCTTCGGCGCAAACTGGCCGGTATCGGGATTGCGGACGTGGCGATCAAATGCCTGGCGCACAGCTGTCAGGTCGTACTGACGCAGCGCACCCCACCAAATCGTGATGGCGAACTCGCTTGCGGCCCGGCCGTAAAGTTCGGTGATTGCGCCCACCATGCCCGCAAATTCCTCGTAATCATCCTGCGTCATGCTTTTCTCCCTGCTGTGCTGCGTTACCGAAGATTCGAACTTTGGCGCGCTCTGCGGCGGCCATCGTTTGGGCGTAGACCGTAGTGGAACCCGGCCCCTGCCCCGTTCGCACGGCGTGCTGGGTGATCCATTCGGCCTTGAAACCACGCCAGCCACGCTCGCAGCAGATGCGCAAAGCGCCTTCCAGCGTGAGTCCGGCTTTTTCGGCCTCACGCACAATGCCTTGGATAGCAGTCCGCGTTATCGGCGCCCGGTGCTTCGTTCTCAGCGCCTTGAAGTCGGCGACGATCTGCGGATCAATGTCGGGAAACAGGGCATCGGGAGCCGGAGGCGACTTGTCTTTTGTTTTTACTGGTTTATGGTTATTGGTTATTGGTTCTTGGTTAGTTTTTGATCCGGTTTCAGTTGGGTTGCCGGTAGCATCCGAATCAGAACCGGATGGAAACCCGATGGGTTCCTGATTGGTTGCCGTTTGCTTGCGCGGGCGACCGCCAAGCTTGCCATTTGCTTTCGCTGTCTCTGCCTTGATTTGGTAGTCCGCAATCACCTGTTCGCAGACGTCGTGCCGGTAGCCCGCATCTGTCTTGAGGAACTTGAAGCGAAGCAGTCGCTCAACAATCGCGCGCTCGTCTGCCGCCTCGACGCCCAAGGCGTCGCACAGCACATCTATGTCGAGCGGAAGTGGCGCCTCGACGTCGTAGTAGACGTCCATCATGTCGCGGTATATCCAGCGCGCCTGGCGAGACATGTTCACTGTCCCGGAGCGGAAGTCGCCGATGTGGAAGGGGTAATAATTCAAGTTTGGGCCTCCTGCGCGCGCGCCGCGCCGAACAGCGCAGCCACCAGCGGATCGCCCACGGCGCCCGCCTTGCGGATCCAGTACTTACTGCGCCAGCGCGCCTTCATCGAGTCCCAGCGGCCGTCCTGCTTGGCCTTGGCCTCGAACCGCAGGCGAACCTGGCGCTTCGTCAAGTGCTTTAGCGTACGCGGCGCGTCTGGCAGGTCGCCGACGGCGTACACGGCCATGGCGGCGCCGGCGCGCGGGTGCGGCTTCCATCTGGCGATGTAAATCTTGCGATCAGCATGCAGCAGACCGACCCAGCGCAGCACGGCAGCCTGGCTGACGCCTGACTTGATAACGATCTCGGCTTTGGTACCGGGCGTGGCGCCCAGCGCGAATTCACTGAAATTTACGCGCGTCACTTTGCATTCTCCTCGTCCATCAGTTCCATATCGAACAGCGTGGGCATGCTGACTTCGCGCTCCATGGCCTGGCAGTAGTGCACCTGGTCAGCGAAATATGCCGGGTTCAGTTCGCTGCCGCAGCCCTGGCGGCCCAGCTTCATCGCGCGCACCGGCACGGTGCCCAGACCACAGAACGGGTCATAGATCACCTCGCTCGGGTTGCTATAGCGGCCAATCAAGCGGTCAACGATGTCGATCTGAAACGGGCAAACGTGCTTTTCCACCGCACGAGCCGACTGCTCGCCGTTCAGGGTGCGCATGCGCACGATGTCGTGCCACACGGCCGGATCGGCGCTGCCCGGCGCCAGGCTGAGATAATCCGCAGGCAAGGCCTTGCCGGCCAGCAGCGCCTCGCCCACCTCGACGTGGTATTCGTAGTTGTAGACGTTCTCCAGCGACATGCTGGTGAACAACTTCGCCAGCTTGCCCGGGCCGAAGCTGGCCAGCTCGGCCGCGCCCAGCATGCGGTCGCCGCTGGAGCGCCAGAACGCATGCGCATCGACCTGCCAGCGCGCCACGCTGTAGCCGGTACCAGGAATCGGCGCGGCCTTGCGGTCAAACGGGATCCGGTCGCCGGCATCATCCAGGCACATCGGCTTGGCCTTGGTGACGGGCACATCGGCATAGCCACGGCTGCGGTCCGTCTGCGGCTTGTGGAACAGCAGGATGTATTCCGGCGAGCCGACGCCCATCTTCGTACCGTCCTTGCATACCTCGGAATAACCCAGGCGGTAAGTCTGGTTGTTCTCGCGCACCACGTCGGTCACGACGGTGATCATGCCCATGTAGTCGAAACCGTGCTTGATGCCGTGGAACAGCGCCTCGGCGTGGAACGGGCTGACCGTCGGGATGCCGGCGCCGGTCACGTTGCCGAAGTTGATACGGTCTTTGACGTGGCACGCGTAGATGCGGCCCGGCTGCAGGATGCGCAGCAGCTCCGGCGTCAGGAAGTCCATCTGCGCCCAGAAGTGATCATTGTCCTGGGTGTGGCCGAAATCGTTGTAGCTGGGCGTGTATTCGTAATGGTTGGCGAACGGGACGCTGGTGATGATCATGCCCACCGAGTTGTCCGGCTGCTGCATGGCTTCCAGCACGCAGTCATTATTGGCCACCGAGAACCGCTCGCCGGCCACCACGGCGCGCTCGACGCCAATGGTGCGCGCCAACGAGTCCTGCATGGACAGCTGATCCAGGCCATAGGCGCGGATGATCTTGCCCATTGTTTCCTGCATTTCGTCGTGGCGGCGCCATTTCTCCATCAGGTCAGCCAGCACCTTGCGCTCGACTTCCGTATGGATGATGTCGATGCGCACAGCATGCTGCTGTTGGAAGCGCTGCACGCGGTGAATGGCCTGGATGAAATCGTTGAACTTGAACCCAATGCCCGCGAAAATTTCGCGATGACAGTGCACCTGGAAGTTGCAGCCGCTACCGGCGATGATCGGCTTGGTCGACAGGTCCTTGATCTTGCCGTCGCTGAAGTCAGCGATGCGCTGCTCACGCTGGTCCAGGTCCTGCGTGCCCCAAACGCTGACCACGCCTGGCACCGCTGTCTGAATAGCGTGGCGCTCGTCCTCCAGGTCGTGCCAGATCAGGAAGTGATCGTCAGGATCCGCCGCCATGATCTCGGCGACCTTGGCGACACGCGCAGCCATGCTGTCACGCTTCTCGCCGGCGGCGGCCGACAGGCCCATGGCCACGTTCGGGATCAGCAAGCCCTGCCCGTTCTTTTCAGCGCCAGCCGTGCTGTAATTGCTCGGCACCTCGTGAAAGCGCACGTCTAGCGCCGGCAGGTCGTAGCCGTCGTCCGAATGGCCCAGGTCGCTCGGGCGTTGGATGAAAACCGCCCAGCTGGCCACCCACAGCCAGAATTCCTGTTCCTTGTGCGGGTACAGCGTCAGGTTGCCGGCCTTCTCGCTGTCGCGCTGGAAGAAGCGTGTCAGGGCCTGGCCAGTGTCCATCACGCCCAGGAAGCCGGCATAGTGGATCAGTTCCTTGAAGCGGTTCGGCGACGGCGTGGCCGTGTAGACGAATTTGAACTCGACCTGCTCGAACAGTGGCAGGAATTCTTGATAGGTCTTGCTGCCGTAGCTGCGCAGCACGCTGGCCTCGTCCAGGCCGACGGCGCGGAACTTGCGCACATCGATCTTGCCCTCGCGTACCGATTCGTAGTTCGTCAGGTAGACGACGTCCTGGCCGTCAATCTCTGCGTCCGTGCGGATGAACCGCACTTGCACCTCGTATTCGCCAGTAAAGCGCTTCGCGGCCTCGCGGATGAACTCCTGGCGCACGCCCAGCGGCAGCACGATCAGGCGCAGGCCCGGCCGGTGGATACCGATCTGCCGCATCACCTCCAGGTTGGTGCTGGTCTTGTGCAGGCCAAACGAGGCGAAGATGGCGCGCTGGCCGCCAGCCAAGGCCCAGCGCACGATGTCGCGCGTGTGCGGCTTGAGGCCGGGATGGATATCGGCCAGCGGCACGTCGAAGCCCTTGCGCTGCGCCAGCTTGATCTTGGCGCGCAGGAATTCGCTGTACGCGGCTTCTTTCAGGTGTTTTTGCTCTTGCGGGCTAAAGGCGCTCATGGGTGTTCCAATGTAGGTTGAATGGCGACGGGCGCTGCATCGAGCAGGCCCATAGACCGTAAGATTTCGTGTGTGGTGGCGACGGCCGCGCGAAAGGCAGCCTCCAGGCCGGCCAGCGACAGATCAGCCGGGCGCAGGCGCCGGCCGTCGAGCACGTCGTGGCAGGCGCTGCAGCCGAACGCTGCGGCGGTGTCCGGCGCTTTCAGGCCCATGCCCTTCCCGTCCGCCAGGAAGTTCGAGTGGCAGAGCACGGTGGTGTCAGGGTCGAAGTTGCAGACGGCCAGGCGCAGCGTGCAGTCTTGGCCGCGCGCGGCGCGCCGGATGGGCGTCGAGACCGGGCCTTTCGACTTCAAGCCGGTCTTGCGCTTCGGCGTCGTGCGTTGGTGCGACTGCACGGAGAGCATGCCGGAAGTGGGCATGGGTAAGGTGCGCTTGAGCTTTGACACTTCTCGCGCCTCGATGCGCTCGCCGCGCGCGAAGGCTGTGCGTTTTAGGCTGGCACCGGGCTTCATGGGTGATTTGCGCATCATGATAAGATTTCCTTTTGATAAGGAAATTTATGCTGAACTGGTTTAGGTGGACAACCTTGATGACCGCCTTGAGCGCAGTTTCTTACTACGGATACCGCGCCACTCCTTGGACATACATTGATGCCACCATATCCGCATACTGGGTGCAGGCTGTCGGCGCAACATTGGGCCTTGGCATCGCAATTTACGTTCCATATCGCCAGCGTGAGGATGCGATTAAATTGTCGAACGCAAGGCAAAAAGATGAGGCGCGACGAGTGCAGATGTCCATTAAGGACGAATTGCTGGCATTGCAAAAAACCTTTGCTGGGCCAAATGTTTCGCACCTGCTTGAGATTGAAGATCCTGGAATTTTTGATAGGCACATCCCGATCCCGCTGCAGCGCTTCCCGATATATGCCTCGCTCATCGACCGCCTCACGCTTATTGAGGATGATGAATTGCGATCCGAGATCATCCATACATTTGCCGTGGCGAATGGTTTGATAGCCTACGCTCAACAGAATAATCAACTGCTTGCGGTATTGACGGACATTGAAGCAGAGCTTCACTACAGGCCGGACGCATTCCAGTATGAGAGAAAAAGAATGCATGGAGTCAAAATGATAGCGATGTGCAGGGAGATGCAAGTTATCTGCCGAGAAACAATTAGATTGGTAGATGCGCTTGTGATGAAGTTGTGAGGCGCCATGCATATTGTTTATTCGCATAACGTCCTCGCAATCTCGCTTTTTGCGCTTGCGGCTGAGATTCCAGTAATTTGCTCCAGCGTCAGCCTTCCCTTTGTTTTGCTCGGCATCATCATGACCTGGCCGGTACTGCGCTCCAGGCCCACATACTTCGGGTAGAGGTGCGGGTCGTTTAGAAGTTCAGGGCGCTCAGTTGCCAGACGTGCGGCGGTGCGCAGGTCGGCTTCGCTGGCCATGATGCAAAACACACAGCTGAACCGGGACATGCCCAGGCTGTAGATGATGTGCGGCTGCTGACCGGCGGCGGCGATGCGGTCGAATACCTGGCGCTCACTCCAGCCGTGGATTGGGAGCCATTCGAACCATTCCCGGCCCGCGTGCAGCACCTTGCCGGACTTCTTCGACGCGCGAGCGCGTATCGATTTTCCTGTGGGCTTACCCTTCGAGTTCTCGTACGGCACCCACTGGAACGGCACTAGCTTGGCGCGCTTTGAACTTTCCTCCGCCCGCATGCCCATGCAGTTGACTATCAGGCCGCCGAACTGGGGGTTGTCGTTCAGGATCGCCCGAATGGTGCGCTCGATCGGGCCGCGTTTCAGGTCGCTGGTGCACTGGCGCTGCTGCGGCGACGGGAACATGCCGCGCTCTTCGATCATTTCCAGTAGCGTTCGGCGCGAGCGGCAGATGTGCAGCGGCTCACCGGCCGTGGTTGCACGGATATGAGCAACGGCGCCGGCCCACTCGACTGCGCCCAGGTCGGCATGTACGATAACGCGCTGCGCCGCCGGCACCAAGCCGCGCAGCAGCAGGTACATGGCCTGACTGTCTTTGCCGCCAGAGTGGTTGATGACGAACAGGGCGCCGCGCGCGATCAGGTCAATGATTTGCTCGGGTACCTGCGCGATGCCGGCAACTAATAATTCGGATTGGTCCATCGTCAATCCTCCATCGCACGCTTGATGCTAGCGGCGTCGAGACCAGCAGCCTTGCAGCCCAGGCGAGTCGCATAGAAATAGGTCATTCCGTTGGCGGCACGGCCAGCCGTGGCCAGGCCGGCGGCAACCAGGCGCTGCATGGCCTCGTGCTGCTGGCCGCTGCCGGCGGCAAAGTAGTTGCGCCATCCCCACTTGGACTTCGGATATTGCTGCACGGCGCCGAGCATGTGCTGCAGCTTGGCGAAGTCGCCGGGCATGATCGCGTCGCAGACGGCCGCCAGCGCGCAGGCGGCGCATTTGCCGTGCTGGGCCAGCTGCTTGGCGGTGCTGGCCTTGCCACAGGTGCAGACCTTGCGGATCAGCGAATAGGCGGGCGCGGCCTGGTTCGCAAAGTGGTGGCGGGTAATCTGGGCTGGGTTGACGATCATGGTAAGATTCCATTTTGATAAGGACATTGCTCATGCGCGAAAAGAGATCCATCGACACCAAGGACGGCTGGGAAATCTTCAGCACTTGCGAAGAGGACAACCCTCTGGACTGGCGGCCGGGTAACCCAATCCGATTCAAAGCTTTCGGGTTTGCCGAATACACAGAAAAATCTGGCGTTAAAGATGAGTTTTCCTGCACGTCTCGGCAGAATTTCCCGGAAGCTGGCGTGCACCACGTGTTTACTTACGAAGATGGTCACGAAGACGTACGCAAAGAGTTGCGGAAAGCAATAAAACGTTTGAAGTCGATGTGATTTCATGCCACCCTCGCAATTTCTCGCTCATGCGCGAAGTTGGCGCCTTTCCGCGTGCGAGCCGCTTCGAGTTCGCCGCGGTGCTCATCCGCATGCTCCTTGCGCGTCAGCGCCTGGAGATTGGCCGGCGCGTCGTTCAAGCTGTCACGGTCGCGATGGTGGATAACCAAGCCGCGCGGCACTGGGCCATGCTCCGCCTCCCATACCAGTACCGCCCGCTTGCGCCACACGTTCGGCTCAGCCGTTTTTACCCAGGCGCGATCGAGCACGGTATGCGTTTCGCGGCGCACGCGCACGGCGCCGACAGGTAGTCGGTTGTGCGCATCCATGCCGGGCTTGAATTCCGTGGCCGGCGAGAGCCGCTGGCCAGGCTGAATTTCTGTTGCAGGCGCCGAGTGTTGACCTGGCTTGAACTGCGTGGTCGGCGAGTAGCTTCTCCCGGCTATGAAGCGGCCGGCTTCGGTTCGAGTAGCCGCTATCACAATTCACCTCCCGCGCCAGCCTGCGACGCCGCAATAGCGATCGCCACGGGCTGCACCCATATCGGCATGGCGCTGAGTACGAATGTCTCGCCGGCGGCGGCCAGCAGCAACGTGGTGCCCATCACTTCGCCTATGGCCTGCGCGGCCAGCTTCGGGACGGCATTGCCGATGCGCTCGCGATGCGCGCTATCGTTGGTGCCATCGAGCAGCGGGAACGCGCTGGCGCCAGTGCGGCGCTTGTGCTCGTCAATCTCACGCTGAATTTTCGGATCGGTTGACCAGTGCTCGTCCGGATCGATCAGCGATTGCAGCGCCCCGAGTTCCAGCGTGGTAAATGGCCGGTGCCATGTGCCGTCGAGCGCGCGGATCAGCGCGACTGTTTTCTGGTTCAGAGCCGGCAGCTGCGGCGCTTCGTCAATGCGCGGGTCCGCGATGCTCCAGCGGCCGTTGTCGTAGCCGGCCGAAGCGCTGACGGCGCCGCTCTGGCCATCCCACGGCAGCACGCCGTAGTGGCCGCCGGTCAAGAACGCATCACCCTTCTGGCGATTGATTGCGCGCGGATCTGCGACGCAAAATGCGCCTTGGCCGGTGGTACTGCCGGCGATCACGGTGCCGGCCGCCTCATCGAACGGCGTGACCAGGTACTTGCCCGCGCCTTCAAAGCCCGTGCTCGATCGTGGATCGGCCACAGCGTAGGCGCCTTGGTCGTCGCCACCGATCACGGTACCGGTACGCTTATCCCATGGGGTGACCGCGTACTTGCTGAATATGGGGCCGCTTGGTGGGCGCGGGTCAGCGACAGAGAAGCCACCTTGTATTGGCGAGCGCTGGCCCGTTATCGTGCCGGTGGGCTTATCCCATTGCCGCACACCCAGCTGTCCATAATCGCCATCGTTGATATATCGAGGGTCGGCCACACACTGGCCGGTGCTATGCGCACTCGAAACCACCTTTGCAGGGTCGGTCCACGGGTTGATGCGGCATTCGTTGCTGTGCTTGTCCGGGCCGAAGTGGCGAGGATCAGCAACGGAAAAGGATCCCGTAGCCGGGCGGCTGTTGCCGGTTACAGTTCCTGTGGGCACGCCCCAGTCACGGACACCCAGCACGCCATTGTGCATGTCCGGCACGATCAGGTAGTCACTTAAGTGACCGTTCTCGACCGCCAGCTTATTCAGGCTGCGCCAGTCGCTGCCGGCTTCGACGAACGCCAGCCGCACCCAAGTTTTCCATTGCAGGCGCGGGATGCGGTGCATCGGGCCGCCAGCAGCATCGCCAGGGAACGGCATGCGGCCAAGCACGTCGCCGACGGCGCGCAAGCGCTTCCGCTCTGGCTCATAGAGGAATGGCGGCACTTTTTCCATGTGGCGCGCCACGAGCAAGAAGCGCTTGCGGCTTTGCGCCAGGCCACCCAGCTCGCCGCAATCGTGCGTCGTCTCGGCCACGGCGTAGCCGAACTGCTGCAGCAGCTGGTTGATCTGGTCGAGCAGGTGCCGGCCGCGCGTGGCCAGGCGTGGTACGTTCTCGAACACGATCAGGTCGACCGGGTTGTCGGCCCAGGCCTCGCACATCAGCCAGATGCAACGCAGCGTCAGTTCGTTCAGGGCCTGGTATTTGGCCGTCTTGCTCAGCGTCTCGCTCAGCAGGCCGCTGGCGCCCTTGCATGGGGAGCTGATGAAAACGATGTTCGGCGATTCATTGCCGGCCGCGCGGCGGATATCGACGGCGGTGGCCTCGCGCCAACCTGATGGCGGCTCTTTACCGTGAAAGGCCGTGTATTGCGCGCGCGTGAACAGATCCATGACGGTGCCGGGGCGGCCAGGGCCGGCACGGTCGAAGTCGCGGATCGCCGCAGGATCATTGTCGATGCCGCCGATGCAGCGCAGCGTCGCGGCCATATTGCCGACCTGTGGCTGCGCTGCATTAAAGCCTTGCTTCCCGCCGCCAAGGCCGCAGCAAAAATGAAAGTGGCGGAATTCTTTGGCGATGGTAATGAGGTCGCGCTTCATGGGCGCACCTCTGCAGCTGGTGCGCCGAACATGGCGGCGACGAGTGGATCACGGCCGTGCTCGCCGCGCGGCCAGTTGCTGCTGCGATTACGGTAGAGGTCGAATTCAGCCTGATCATCCAGATCGGGCATGCCGTACAGGGCGCGAACGTGCGCAGCTGCCGGCTCGATCAACACGAGTTGGCCGGCCGTGACCAGCTTGGCCAGGCGTTTGCGCACGGTCTCGCGGTGGAGCGTCAGGTCCAGGGCAATATCGCCGATGGTTGCGGCGCCACAGCGCTTGACCATGGCCAGGATATCGGCGGCGCGGTCGGCGTTGGCGGAATTGCGGATAGATGCTACGCCAGCAGGCGGGCGCGTGCGATTGTCAGCTTGGCCATTCACAACGCCACCTCCGCCAGGACTGAGTCGCGCCACTTCACTTGCTGGATTGGCGTGCCGCTGGCATGCGCCTTACCGGTGTCCATCACGTAGGCATGCTCCCTGCCCTTCTCCGTCGGCACCCAGTGCCCGGCGATGTTCTCTTGCAGGCCAGCCTGCACCAGCAGCTGGTTGAACGACTTGCCGCTCTTGACAAAGCGGCTTCCCAGCTCCGTCGGCGTGTAGTAAATCTCTTGGCTGGGCGTGGCCAAGTGCGTGCGCTCCATCAGCTGCAGCATGTTCACGCCGGTCAGCGCGGCCGTGCCCTGGTTCGCGCTGATAGCCGCAGCGTTCTTGTCGAGCCCGATCAGGCGCGCAATGCCGAAGATCGCACGGAATTCCTTGGCGGGCGAGACTGCGCTGCGTGCGGGCGCGGCGGCCGGCGCCTGGCCGGTGGCAACGCCGTCAAAGGTACGGATGACTTCCAGGTGGAACTTGGGGCTGATCCACATGGCGTAGGCGTAGACCAGTTCCTTGCAAACGTATGTGCCGCCCGTCCGGCCCTCGGATTTAACTACAGGAATTCCCGTAGTTTCCAATTCTGCAACAAGCTCCTTGGTTTGCTGATTAATCAGCCACGCGGATGGCTCGTGACGGCGTTCGCCGCCGGCCGCTTGGTGCAGGTCGTTCAAGCGAAAACGGCCTGCCTGATCTGTTGCAATGGCCGTATTCGCAATGCTGATGCTTTTCTGTTGTACAATTTGGCTCATAAATTCTCTCAAAGATTTATAGCGTTTCAAGGAAGCCCGCCTGCAAGCGGGCTTTTTTATTGGCTGGCGCGCTGCTCTTCGAGCATTGCTTCGTAGTGCTGACGCGTCCGGACGTGGCCGGGATCAACAGGCAACGCGCCATCGTGCGGCTCTTGCTGGGCGTGACCGCCCTGCTCGCCCAGCGCCGCGCTTGCGCCGGGCGCCGGCTGCGTGGTCGACCAGGTCAAGCCGCCACCTCGGCGCGCGCGATGCGCTTGAGCTCGCGGATCGACACGTCGAACACCTCGTGCATGCGGATCAGCAACGAGGCGCCAATCGGCAGGCGGCCGTGGCGAATCTTCGAGATCACTGGCGGCGCCACTTCCAGCGCGCGGGCCAGCGCTGCATCGTTCTTCGGGCCCTTGGCCAGCAGCATGTCGAGCAATTCGTTGTTGCCGTGGGCGTCGTCCAGCGAGCGATACGGCGATGTGGCTGTTGTTTGCGTCATGTCATATTCCTAATTGATGGTGATTAAAGTGGCCGATTCCGGCCGTGCAATGCTGTAGCTGTCGGGTGCGGGTTCGTTATGGTGGCTCGCGCCGCGGCACCTCGTATTTCTTCGCCACCCTGTCGGTGGCATCGCGCCATTTCTGGCGCGCTTCCTTGTGCGCAGCCTTCGCCGCGCTCTCGCCCTCCCCGTCCTTGGCGCCCTGCAGGTCTTTCTCGGCCTGGCGGTAAATCATCGAACGCTGGAATACCAGCTCCTTTTCCTCGGCTGTCACCTCGGCTGGTTTATTCAATAGCTGCCTCCATGCCGTTAAACCCGCATCCGCACGACGCGAGGGACCAGGCCGAAGCTGGGGCGGTGCGCCTGGAGTGGGCCCAGCTTTTCCCGTGATTTGGGTCTAGCCCCGTTCGAAAACGGCGGCGTATCATTGCGTTTCGGCCTGGCGTCCAGGTGATTGCGGATGATCACGATCGTGCATTCGTTCAGCACGTCGCTGACGGTCTTGCGCATCGCCGTGCATGCGGCTTGCAAGGCATCCTTGTTGTCGTCAGTGATGTAGCCCTTGACGAGCGCGGTACGTTTTTGCTTCTGTTTCATGGTTTTCTCCTGGTGGTCGGTGTTACAGGGTTTGGGTACAGCGAAAATGCAGGGTGATGCTTGGTGCTGTTTTACGGTGGGCGCTCGCTTGCTGGCGATGCGCACTCCTCGAGCGGCGCGCCGCGAAGCAGCTGGCGCGGATCGAGAAGCGGGATAACTGCGCAGCCGTCTAGTGGGCACAGTGGGAAAATGTGAATGCGGTGGATCATGGCTTGGCGCCGACGTCAATGACGATGTCGGCGCTCGCAGGCAGGGCGTCGAAGGCGCCGTTGATGATGGCGGGATGGCGATCTTCATGGCTTGGATCGGGCGCGAGGTTGGTATCGCGGCGCAAGGCGGCAGCCTCCGCCTGTCGAAAGAAGATTTCTGGGTGGGCTAGCTGAACTTTCGGAGGCACGCCGCGCACGGTCCAATTCTGCACTCGCTGAACGCCGCCCTGCTTATCGTAGCCGAGTCGTTCAGCCAGTTTTGTGGCGCCGCCGAGTGATTCGATAAGTGCTTTGTGGTCTGACATCGCTGGTTACCTGGTTGGTAGATTTAGCGACATTAAACACTATGTTTATAAACAAGTCAAACATTCTTAACCATCTTGTGTAACACAAAATGTTTAGTTAACGTGAAAATAGCGGATGCACAATCAAATGACACGACTTTATGAGGCGGCCAAACTCCTAAAGGGGATTGAAGGGCAGTCCGACGTCGCGCGCGCCATGAACGCGTCACCCCAGACCATTAATAATTGGGAAGCGCGCGGCATATCAAAATCTGGGATGTTAAAAGCTCAAGCAGTATTTGGTTGCTCCGCAACTTGGCTTGATACTGGTGCTGGCCAGATGATGCTGGCCGCGCCAGATGATCCGGGCATCCCAGGCTCGATGCGTGTTGAGCTACGCGACGATTCGTCCAGCGACTACTACAAAATCCCAAAGGTTCAACTACGACTGCAGGCTGGAATCAATGGCGTTCAGACCGAACCCGACAACTCCGACGGCGGCATGGTGAGCATTCCTCGCGACTGGGCCGACCGCGAGGGCTACCACCCTACTCAGCTGTTGGCCACCAAAGTACGCGGTGAAAGTATGGAACCTGCTCTGTATGAGAACGACGTGATTGTCATTAACTTGAGTGACAAAAAACCGCTCGATGGCGAGGTCTACGCCATCAACTACGAAGGTGAGGCTATCGTTAAGCGCATGTCGCGTGATGCTGGCGAGTGGTGGTTGATGTCGGATAATGCCGACCAACGCAAGTATCATCGCAAGCTTTGTCGTGGTGCCGAGTGTATTATTATTGGTCGCGTGATCCGGCGCGAAGGCGGCCGGATATGAGGCGTGCCGCACTGGGAGTTGCAGCAGCCGCCCTCATTTTGTCCGCCGGCGGTGCTGGTGCGCAGCAAATCAAGGAACCAGCCGCTATTGCAAAATTTGTCGCGCCATTTAAGACCTACACTGGCCAGCCACTAATTGAACTATTGGCACAATACGGAATGCGTATTGAATGGATCGACACCACGCCGATTGATACAATGATCGCTACTGTTCGGCGCCCAGGCGACCAGAACGGTGACCTGGTGACAATACTATCTCTTACGGGAAAACCAAAGAAGATGCCTTGCAATCTGGATAGATGGATGCGGCAGGGCTACGCTGGTGGACATGCTGAGGATATGGCTGAGATTATGTATCGAAATGGTCGGTTTTTGATTAATGCTTCCGATCTAAACCCGGTTTTGTATTGGGCTGCGACAGGCAAGTGTTCGACGCAATACTCACTGTAACTGCCCGACCTGTTGAACATCACAGCCGCTATAGTAGAAGCCAAGGGCATTCGTCTGGCCGTTGTCCTCGCTCCGTTGATTGAAGTCCACCCTACTCCTAATCTAAGCCTCCTCCGTCGCGCGCAGAATCTTTTCCCCACCCTTCCAATCATGCTCATGTCGCCTCGCGTGGGCGGCTTCTCGCACAGCTACGCTACTTTCAAGCTCGACGAAATCGTCAAGCACGTCAATGCCAATGAGATTGGGTGGCGTAGCTTTACTCCCGCGCTAACGCTGCCGCCTGACGGCACCCCTCCGTTCTAGGCAAACACCAACACCATCCCAGCCCGCAATACGCGGGCTTTTTTTCGCCTAAAAATTCATCAAGTGTAAGTTTTTTCTGAAATATTAAACAAAATGTTTGACTGAGAAGATAAACATGGTGTTTAATGACGTCATTGAACAGCAACCACCGGAGCAAATGATGATCAGGAAAAGTAAGCAGAACTGGGCAATAGGAGCAACGGTCAAAGTAGGCTTCTTGAGCGGCTTGCTGGTAGTCGCCGCGGTACCGACTCCAGGTGATTCTGCGCCTGATGCATACGTCCTCTCCCGAAATAACCAGTTCTATTCCTTCGTGCCTCACAACGGCCTTGCAAAGATCGACCCGATAGAAGCCATCGAAATGATTGATTCCGCGAAGGTGCACGCTGAGCGCGCAACAAACGCGGCGATCGAAAAAGCGGCCGCCTCGGCGCGCCATATCGAAGTCATCAACAAGCTGATGTTTGCTTAAAGGAACAGGTCATGTCACGCGCCGAACTAGCAGCACTTGAAGCAGCCCTGATCGCCGCCGGCGAACAGATCCCGGTCGTGCACGTTGCAGCGACGCGCCGTTAATCACTTTTCACAGGAATACGTCATGCACGCCGACACCATCGCCAAAACTCGCACCTTCCGCAGCGCAGAAGCCTGCAGCGACTTTGCGCTCGAACGCGCCTTCGCCCGGTGGGTGGCAGCTCTTGAAATTGCGCTGGGTTTCAAGCTCGATGCGTCAGCACTGGAACTCGCCGACGAACTGTTCGCCTCGGACTGGTCTGTCGAAGACGCGGTCGGTGAATTCTCGAAGGCGGTCTGAATGAGCGCCCGCGACCACGACACCGCCAAGCTGCAAGCCGAGTTGGCCCAGCACCTGGCTGCTGCCACAGCGCCAGCCCCGCGCTTTCACTTCGACGTGACTATTCGCTTCACGGACGGCACGTACCGCAACAAGGTCCGCGCCCGCAACAAAAGTGTGGCGCATGCCATGGCCCTGACGGATGCACGCATGGCCTCGCCCTGCAGCACCTTCTACGGCAAAGAGGTCGGCCACCTGGTCGAGCTGGCCAAACAAGATCAGCGGTCGCCCGCGCCGTAGTTCAAGGCGGGACAGGCCGGCGGGCCGGATAAATGCCCTGTGGGATCAGCATGCCCCGATTGATCTTCGTGAGGATCGGGCGCCCGGGGAAGCCCGGCGCCACAACCAACCTTGAAGGAAATACAGCATGTCGAATTTCAAAGAAAACCAAAAAGTGAACGTCAAGGGCACCAAAACCGACCCGGCGGCGCGCCCCGGCAAGTTCATGAAGACGCATCCGGGCGTACGCGGCGACTTCCTGGAAGTGCTGCTGGACGGCTCGACGCAAAGCCAGCGCTTCCGCCCTTCGCAGGTGTCGGCAGCCTGATTTACCGGTGCGGCCTGGCGCAGGCCGCCACCCCTGCCCTGCGCCAGGCGAGCGCAGGAACCACACTATCAGCGGTTGGGCGGCTCCATGTAGCCGCAGCCGCATGGGGCGTAACGCAGAGGCGCAATACCAAGCCTGTGAAGCGTGAGCAGCCGCTGACAGTGTGGTGAATGCGCAGGCTGATGCGCTGCCCTACGCGGGGCGTTTCTCAACCGGTACCCAGCCCGGAGAGACCATGCAGGCGAAAGCCGATTGGAACACTCAAGCCGGAGTCACGACCCGCACCGGCCGCGCTTCCTGGCGTACGCAGGATTGAAAGCCCCGGAGTGGCTCAGGGCCGGACAGCAAGGGCCGGAACTGGTCGAGTTCGATTCTCGGCAGGGGCGCCACCGAACAACGAAATTAAAATGGGAGCAGCAGAATGTTGACCAATGGACATGCTTGGGCCGGGTATGCGGATCCAGACACATACGTGCCGTGCTATCCGTTGCACGTTGGCTCGAAGCGCGGTTTTGAAATCGGTAGCGGCGTTGGGGTCTGGGATGCAAGCGGCAGGTGGGTGGCCACCTTCCGCAACGCAGAGGACGGCCAGCGTTTCGTTGACGATGGTGTCAAGCGCGCGCAGGAAATGAAGATTGCGCAGAAGCGAGCTTACGACAATTCGAAAATCGACACCGGCGATGATGACCGCACGCTGTGCCGCGTGTGCCTCAAGTACTTTTCGAGCATGGGCATTGGTCAGCATACGAAAGCAAAGCACCAGATGAAGCTGGGGAAAATGCTTGATCTGCGCGTGCCTACGGAGCGCGAGTATCGCAACTTCCTCGCAGCCAAGGCCGGGAGCGCAGCATGAGCTACATCATCACCATTCGCACCGCCAGCACGGTGCACAGCTTCGCCGCGATCGGCAACCTGGCCGCGCTGATCGATGCCGCCTACGACGGCGGCGCCCTGGGCGTCACGGCAATGGTGCGGCCATGATCGCCCTCTTCCACCGCCTCCTGGCCGCCCACCGCCACTACCAGGCGCAGCACCAGCACCACATGAACAAGATGCGCCTGGCCGGCGTGCGCCGCGAGCTGGCCGGCCTCGAAGAAATGCGCAAGGAACTGATCACCGCGCAGATCGAAGCGCTGATCGACTTGGACACATCCGCCGCGCGCGTGAAGCAGCTGGGTCGCGCCCACCGGGAGGCGCAGTGGACGTCGTAAGCCAAGCAGTGATGGACGTGGCCGGCCAGGCCATGCGCAACTGGCATGCCGGCCACGCCATCGTCTACGCCGTCCGCCTGGCGCTGTTGAAGGCAGAAATCATAAAACTCACAAGGAAAAAGTCATGAACGCAGTTACGCAAGAAAGCAGCGCCGCGATGCAGGTTTCGCAAAATGAGCAAGCCGAACTGCCAGTCGTGGCCACCAGCAGCGCTGCTCTGATCCTCGACAGCGCAAGCATGGACAGCATGATGCGCCTAGCCGACATCATGGCCAAAGGCCGCGCCACCATCCCAGAGCACCTGCGCGGCAGCCCGGCCGACTGCGCCGCCGTCATCATGCAGGCCATCCAGTGGCGCATGAATCCCTTCGCGGTGGCGCAGAAAACGCACTTGGTCAACGGCGCTCTGGGCTACGAGGCACAGCTGGTCAATGCCGTGATCCAGTCGAGCGGTGTTACACGGGATCGCTTCAACTATGAGTGGTAT
The DNA here is from genome assembly GCF_003667705.1 of Janthinobacterium agaricidamnosum. NCBI lineage: Bacteria > Pseudomonadati > Pseudomonadota > Betaproteobacteria > Burkholderiales > Oxalobacteraceae > Janthinobacterium > Janthinobacterium agaricidamnosum. The sequence goes on from NZ_CP033019.1 coordinate 3,288,956, forward strand.
GGCCCGTGGGAAAAAATCATCGGCAAGACGCGCGTCTGCAATGCGCCGGCCAAGGGCAAGCCTGGCGAGAACGGTTACAAAAAGGAGTACCAGTACCGCGTGCCGGACTACGACCTCAAGGACGAGGATGGCTTGGGCGTGCGCATCTGGGCAACGTTACGCGGCGAGGCTGAGCCGCGCGTTCTGGAACTGCTATTGGTGCAGGCCAGCGTACGCAATTCCCCGCTGTGGGCGACCGACCCGAAGCAGCAGCTGGCGTACCTGGCTGTGAAGCGCTGGACCCGCCTTTACTCCCCCGACGTCATCCTGGGTGTCTATACGCCCGACGAACTGGACGAAGGCAACCGTGAGGCGCGCGATATTACGCCGGATACCGGAGGCATGCGCGCACCAGCGCCAGCCCAGGCATCCCAAGCATTGATCGACGCTGCCGAAGCTGCCGCAGGCAAAGGTGTAGCAGCCTATCAAAAATTCTGGACTGAAACCGGCGTGCCAAATCGAAAAGCCCTGGCTGCCGATCATGAAAGCCTGAAAGCAAAAGCAAAAGCTGTGGCTGCAGATCAAAGTCGTACGGTTGATGCGGCGCCGGCGTCCAGTGCAACGCCTCCCCCGCTCTCGCCTGAAATGGAAGAGTTGGCTGCCGATCTTGGCGCAGTCGCTGACGAGGGTCTGGAAGCATTTGTTGGCGCTTGGGATCGACTCTCCAAGACCACGCAGGACAAGCTGGCCGGCGCCTACCCGGCAATGAAGGCACGGGCAGAAGCTGTCGAGGTGGCCAAATGATCATCCTTACCTGCGAGCAGGGAAGCCCCGAATGGCATGCCGCCCGGGCTGGGGTCATCACCGCCAGCATGTTCGTAGTGGCGCGCGCCAAGCTGAAATCGGGTGCGAACAAAGGCCAGCCCACCTCGGCAGCCAATGATTACGCCTTCCGCCTGGCCATCGAGCGCATCAGCGGCATGCCGCTCGACGAAGGATTCGAAACCTATGCCATGCGACGCGGCCACGACCTTGAGCCAGCCGCACGCCATGAGCACGAAGTGCAAAGCGGTCACGTTGTCGAGCGCGCTGGCTTTGTCCTTACCGAGGATCGATTGTTCGGCGCTAGCGCGGACGGCCTGATTGGCAACGATGGCGGCAGCGAATACAAGTGCCTTATCTCGCCAGAACGCCTCCGCGACGTTCTGATAAATGGCGATTTCAGCGAGTTCATGGACCAGGTGCAGGGCTGCATGTGGATCACGGGCCGCCGCTGGTGGGATTTCTGCCTGTACTGCCCTGCTCTGGCTCCAGTCGGCAAAGAACTGTGGTTCCGCCGCGTCGAGCGCGACGACGCCTACATCGACGCAATGGTGCTCGACCTGGTCGATTTTGAAAAACTGGTTACTGAAAACGAAACAATTTTACGAATGAAGGAGGCAGCATGATCACCGAAACCACCCAGGCCGCGCCGGCCGCCACCGCCCTCACCCTGCCGCAGCGCGCGGCCGTCGCGCTGGGCGCCGTGGACTACGAGGCAAAAATCAAGGAGCAGGTTGCGGCCTCGACCGACATCACCGCCGTCATCGATCCCGCCGGCCGCGAGCAGGCACACCGCATCGGAATGAACCTGCTGAAACTGCGCACCGGCATCAAGGCCGTCGGCGAGGCCGCACGCAAAGACGCGACCGACTTCAGCAAGGCGGTAATTGCCAAGGAAAAAGACCTGATTGCGCTGATCACGCCAGAAGAAAATCGCGTGTTCGAGCTGCGCGACGCCTACGACACCAAGGTTGAGGCCGAGAAGCAAGCTGCGATTGCGAAGGAGCGCGAGCGCATTGCCGCGATCCAGGCTGATATCGCGGCAATCCATGATGCGCCGCTGGAACTGGTGGACAAGTCCGCTGCCGACATTCAGGCGGCTGAAGCTACCGTGGCAGCCATCGTCGTAGATAAGGAGCGCTTTGCCGAATTCGAGAAGGATGCTGCCAAGGTCGTTGCCGAAGTGAGCGCCAAGCTGGCCAGCCTGCACGCCGCAGCAGTGGCGAACGAAGAAGAAGCCGCCCGCATTGCCGCCGAGCGCGCCGAGTTGGCGCAACTGCGCGAAGCGGCTGCCGAGGCCCGGCGCATCGCCCAGGTGGAAGCTGACCGCATCGCTGCCCAGCGCCAGGCCGAAGACGACCGCCGTGCGGCGCTGGTCGCCGAGCAGGAAGCCGAGGCGCTGCGCCAACGCGAGGCCCAGGCCGCTGAATTGAAAAAGCAGGCAGACGCCCAAGCAGAGCAGAACCGGCTGGAGCAAGCGGAAATCGCACGCCAGCGCCAGGAACTGCTGGACATGCAAACCGCTGCAGCAGAAGCCGCACGGCTGGCCCAGGTCGACGCCGACCGCTTGGCCAATGAAGCTGTGCAAGCCGAGCAAGCCGCACAGCTCGCCGTGGCGCGCGCCGCCGAGCAAGCCGCACAGGTTGCCGCGCCTGCGCCCTCCGCTCCTATCGGCATCCACCGCGCGCCCGCCGCCATCGCGCCGGCCGTTAGCCGCCCAGCGCCAGCACCTGACCTGCTCGACGCCACTGCCGATGACCTCTACCCATCCGACAGCGACATCCTCGATGTGATGTTTGACCAGTTCGGGCTGACGGCGGCGGAGGCCATCGACCGCCTGGCCAAGTTCGACTTTGCCGCCGCGCGCGCCGGCCTGATCGCCGAAGCCGCATAAACACCGCCCCGCCCACCACCTGGAGAAACCAATGAATACAGCAGTCGCAGCACCACAAATCACCCTGCAAGCCATTCAGTCCTCGCAGATTGCCGCCATCGGCCACTGCCCGGCTACCGAAACCCTGGCCGTGCAGTTTTTCCGCAAGGGCGCGCCGGCGGACGTCTACCACTACGCCAACGTCACGGCCACCGAATATGCCGCCTTCGCTGGCGCCGAATCCATCGGCAAGCACTTCTACGCGCACATCAAGCCGCATGCCGACAAGCACCCGTACACGAACATGGGCACGCCGGCCGTCGAGCTGGCGCCGGTCAAGCTGAGCAAGGAACTGCTGGCCGGGCTGCTGACGGGCCGCGAATACGGTAAGGAAATGGTAAAGGAAGAAGAGCAGCAGGCCAAGGCGGCCGGCCTGATCGTGATCTTTGGTGCCAGCGACGACCTGATGGAGTTCCGTGGCTTCGTGGACGACGAGCGCGGCGCGCCGACCATCGCACTGCTCGACGCCAAGGGCTTGCTGCCATTCCGCGAGGATATCCAGCACGACGACGATGCACTCAAGGACTATTTCGCCCGTGCGCCGCAGGTGCGCGCCGTGGACGCCCTGTGGGACAAGGAAGACGGCTACAGCTGGACTTACCGCACCGAAGTGCCGCACGCCACCTTTGAAATCGTGGAAGACGGCGAGCCGTATTGCCGCGGCATCGTGATCGACGTGGCCGACCTGGGCGGCGCAGCATGACCACCCGCGCCGAACGCCAGGCTCAGGCGACAGCAAAGCTCCAGGCTGCTTGCGAAAAGTTCAACGCCGCGCACCAGGTCGGCGCCGCCGTCAGCGTCGAGCTGGACAGTGGCGAGATCCGCGAGACGGTCACCGTCAGCGAGGCGCAGGTGCTCAGCGGCCACACCGCAGTCATCTGGCTGGATGGCGTTAGCGGGTGCTATGACCTGGAACGCGTGACGGCTTTAAAGGCGGCGATAGCATGAGCGCCGTCTGCACCGAAGAGTGCTTCTTGCGCGACGTCGCCGAACATGCGATGACCGTGATCCGCGAAGACGGCGTGAACCGACATATCCGGTTCTCCAAACCAGGCACGAGCTGCATGCACTTCGACCTGATCACCTGGCCTGGCTACCTCTGCTACACCGGTGACATGGGCACCTATGTCTTTCAGCGGCTGACCGACATGTTTGAGTTTTTCCGCACAGGCCGGGAATACAAAAAACTCAAAGGCGCTAAATTGGCGGTCAACCTCGCGTACTGGGGCGAAAAGCTCCAGGCGACAGACCGCGACGGTTATCGCAAGTATTCGGCCGAGAAATTCAAGGCGAATGTCATGGACTGGGTTGAGCAACGGGGGCTGACCGGAAAGCTTGGGCACGGCCTACGTAATGAGCTTCAATCCGAAGTACTGGACCATGCAGACGATGGCGCCGACACGGCCTACCGCGCGGCAATGGACTTTGTCTGGAACGGGAAGCGCGTTTTCCCCGATTTTTACGAGGTAGACAGCGAGGATTACTCGCACCGCTTCCTCTGGTGCTGCTACGCGCTGGCCTGGGGCATCGAGCAATACGACGAGGTCAAGCAGTCGGCGGCCGAGGCGGGGCCAGCATGATGGCGCGCCGTGCCGCAGGAGCACCGCCATGACGAAACAGACCTATTTCCTCGTCCACGACGAGGCGCGGCGCCGAGCGGTCGAATTCGCCAAAACCGCACCGCCCGGCTGGATGGTCGTGTTTTCCGAGCCAAAGAAGAAGCGCGCCCAGGAAGAAAAGTACCACGCCATGATCGGCGAGATCGCCAAGCAGATCGAGCACATCGGGCGCAAGTGGGATGCGGACGACATGAAGCGGCTACTGGTGGACGAGTTTGCCGACGAAATGCGCCTGGCCGGCACGCCGCTGCACCACGACGGACGCGTGACGCCCAGCTTCGACGGGCGCCGCATCGTGCAGCTGGGCGTCCAGACCAGCGACTTCTACGTGAAGGAAGCCGCGCAGTTCATTGAATTTTTGTATGCCTTCGGTGCCGCGCGCGGCGTCGTGTTCTCAGAATAAGGAATCGTCATGTTTTTCAAGAATTTGCAGATTTACCGCTTGCCCGCCCCTTGGGCCATGACAGCCGCCGCGCTCGAGCAGGCGCTGGCGCCGCAACAGTTCACGCCCACCACCAGCATGGACCTGGTGCGCCAAGGCTGGGCCCCGCCGCGCGCCGCCGGCACGCCGCTCGTGCACGCCGTGGGCGGCCAGTTCCTGCTGCAGCTGAAAACCGAGAAAAAGCTGCTGCCGTCGACCGTGGTCAACCAGGTGGCCGCCGCCCGCGCGCTGGAAATGGAAGAAGCCCAGGGCTTCGCGCCCGGCAAGAAGGCCATGAAGGAACTGAAGGAGCGTGTCACCGACGAGCTGCTGCCGCGCGCCTTCGCCATTCTCAGCACCACGGCAGTGTGGATCGACCCGATCAACGGCTGGCTGGTGGTGGACGCGGCAAGTCCGGCCAAGGCGGACGAGGTGGTCAAGCTGCTGCTGAAATCCGTCGACAAGCTGCCGCTGGAAAGCCTGCGCGTGCGGCGCTCGCCGGTGGGCGCGATGACAGAATGGCTACAGGCGGACGAATCCCCTGCCGGCTTCACGGTCGACCAGGACGCGATCATGCGCGCCACAGGCGAAAGCAAGGCCCAGGTGGCATACAAGCGCCACACGCTGGAAGCGGACGATATCCGCCGCCACATCGCCGCCGGCAAGCAGTGCACGCGCCTGGCCATGACCTGGAGCGACAAGATCAGCTTCGTACTGGACGAGAGCCTGGCCATTAAATCGGTGAAGCCACTGGAGATCATCAAGGAAAGCGCCACGCGCAACGACGACGAGCGCTTCGACAGCGACTTCGCCCTGATGGCCGGCGAGCTGGCGAAGATGCTGACCGATCTGGTCGAGGCACTGGGTGGCGAAGCCGAGGTAGATGCGCGGCCGCAGGGCGCGGCCGTCGACGCGGCGCCGGCCAAAGGCCACGAACCAGTGCGCGAGCAACGCGTGGTGCTGGAGTTGAATGGCCAAGCGCCCGGTACCGTGCCGCCAGGTGACGGCAGCGCGAGCGATCCGCTGTACGAGCAGTCCGTCGAGCTGGTGCGCAGCCGGCAGCGCGCATCGATATCCCTGGTGCAGCGGTATTTGGGCATTGGCTACAACCGGGCTGCCCGGCTGATCGAGGCGATGGAAGCCGGCGGCGTGGTCAAGGGCACGCAGGGTATCTACACGGTCGCGGCCGTGGCGGGAGCTGCAGCATGAGCGGCGTGCGCACCCCTGGTCTGCTTTTCGTTGCCGAAACGGGCCAGGATGAAGGTAGCAGTCCAGAAACCGTGATCCGTGGAATGGACGGTCAGGCCGGCGTGGCGGTCGCCATCGACTTCGGCGCGAACAATCCGGGCATGCGCGAGGCCAATGCACATCGCCTGGTCGCCTGCTGGAATGCGCTCGACGGACTGTCCGACGATCATCTTGCCGGCGGCTGGAACGCGCGCGGCATGAGTGCCTACGCAAAGGGGCTGGAAGAAAAGCTGCGCGTGGCGCGCGACTTGCTCTTGGCGATCAAGAAGCTGGACGATGGCGGCGACATTACCGATCACGATGAGGGCACGCCTTGTACCTCGGAGAAATTCGATGAGGTGATGGTAAGCGTGCGCGAAGTCTTGAGAGGTGGCGCCACATGATCAACCGCCTCTACGCCGTCAGCGCCACAGTGACGGCCGTCATCATGGCAACCAGCGAGCGCGAAGCTGAAAACCGCTTTGGGTTGAGCTCTTGCGAGATCAAAGGTAGGAAATGGGAAGGGATGATTAAGGAGGACCGTCGCTGCCGTGCGTGTCGTCGTTTCCATGACCCTCATCGCTCTCAAGCATGTTAAGGAAGTCAGCTACATGCACTTTTTTAAAATACTTCGCATAGATGGGTTCGCAGTGTTCGATCGAGTGCCCATCAAGGCATGTTGCGAACGCGTCGGCCATGTCCTGCGACTCGAAAATGTAAACATAATTACCCACTTTTACCACGCTAAACCGTTCGTAATGAGTCATATACCCTCCATATTTCAAAATAAGCAATATACCAGATAAGGAAAGGAACTTGACAAAAATGCAGAATTTAATCCTTCCGGAGGTCCGATGAAAGAGCACCCCATCCTCATGAACTGCGCCATGGTGCGCGCCTTGCTCGACGGCAGCAAGACGCAGACGCGGCGCATTATGAAGCCGCAACCAGAGCCGACCCCGCATCGTCCAGGCGACTACCAGTGGCCTTGCAATGCGTTCCAGTCGATGGTGAGCGTTTCGGATACGCGTGCGCCTGGCGCCCACGGCATGGCCGGCGACGCGTGCCCACACGGCGGGCATGGTGACGGTCTGCGCGTGCGCGAAACGTTCTTCGCCTACGGCCGCTGGGTGACGCGCTACAGCAAGAAGAAGCGCCGTGACGAATGGCACTTTATCGACATGACCGTCGAATGCGACCGCGCATACCAGTACGACGCCGAATCCCCGGACGTGCCGCTGGCGGCCGGGCGCGGCGGCGCACTACCCGGCTGGTACAAGCGCCCCTCTATCTTCATGCCTCGCGCTGCCAGCCGCATCTTGCTGGCGATCGTGTCGGTGCGCGTCGAGCGCCTGCAGGACATCAGCGATGCCGACATTGTTGCCGAAGGCATCGATATGGAAGCGCTGGCGGAATCGCAGGAGCGCTACGACGCGATTGCCAAGGATGGCAACGCATCCGGCCGGGCTACGCTGCGCACGACCTGGCGCGATCTGTGGGAGTCGACCGGCGGCGAGTGGGAAACGAACCCGTGGTGCTGGGTAATTTCGTTTAAGCGGGTGACGCCGTGAGCGCAATGATCCTGCGCAGCGTGGCGGAAACACTGCCGCGATTCGCATATCGGTTCGCGAACGAGGTGGTCCTGCACGAGGGCATGGCGCAGGTGCTCACCGAAGCCGGAATCGAATTCCAGCGCGAGGTGGTAGCTGGGTCGAAGGATCGTTTCGACTTCCTTGTCGCGCCCGGCATCGTCATCGAGGCCAAGATTAAAGGCTCGCTATCGCAGGCGCTCACGCAAATCGCCCGATACGCCGCCCGGCCAGATGTCACGGCCGTGCTGCTGGTAACGACCAGGTTCTGGGGTACAGCTGGCGCCAAGGTCGAGCAACTGCACGGCAAGCCGGTGCGCATTATCAAACTGACAGGAGCATCGTTTTGACTTCGACATACGGAACCATCAACTATACCGAGCGTTTCTGGCTTATCCAGGGCGAACCGTTCGTGCGGGCGCGACTGAAGCGCGTTTTCCCGCGCGTGCCGCAGCATGCCGCCAAGCACATCTGCATTTCGGTGACGCCGGAGAATACGCGCGAACTGGCCTGGTTTATCGACCGGTACCCGATGGACGTCGATCGCCGCGACATCATGGATCGCCTGGCCGATCAGCATCGGGACAGCGAAACGCGGCTGGCGGACCTGATGGCTGGCCACGTGGCGCCCTTCGATATCAAGCTCGCTAAGCCGGCGCGCGAATACCAGGCCTTCGCCGCGCAGATGCTCGAGCTGAAAGGCGGCTTCCTGCTGGCGGACGACCTGGGCCTGGGCAAAACGGTTTCGGCCATCTGCGGCATGGTGCGCGCCGAGAATCTGCCCGTCGTGGTGGTCTGCCCGGCGCACTTGCCGCGCCAGTGGCGCGCCATGATCAAGGAGTTCGCGCCCGACCTGACCGTGCACATTCTCAAGAAAGGTTCGCCATACGACCTGATGCCGCGCTCGCGCTCGAAGCAGATTGAACTGATTCCGCCGCGCCTGCCGGACGTGATCATCACCTCGTATCACAAGCTGCGTGGCTGGGCAGAGACTTTGCACGGCGTGGCGAAATACGTGGTCTATGACGAGTGCCAGGCGCTGCGCAGTCCCGGCACCGCAATCTACCAGGCTGCCGCACACCTTGGCGCCGGTGCCGCGCGCCGCATGGGCCTGAGCGCAACACCGATCTATAACTATGGCCACGAGTTCTATCACGTGCTGAACGTGGTGGCGCCCGAGGCGCTGGGCGAGTACGACGAATTCGTGCGCGAGTGGTGCTCGACCGAAGTTGACGGCAAGGCCAGGCTGGCCAACGCCAAGGAATTCGGTGCCTACCTGCGCCGCGAAGGCATCATGCTGCGCCGTACGCGCGCAGATGTGGGCCGCGAGCTTCCCGACTTGTCGAAGATCGTGCACGAAGTAGACGCCGACGAGAAGGCGCTCGATGCCTTACAGAGCGACGCAGTCTCTCTGGCTAAGATCGTCCTGCGCCATAACGAGCAGTTCCGCGGTGAAAAGATGCAGGCCGCCGGCGAATTCGACGCGCTGATGCGCCAGGCCACTGGCATCGCCAAGGCGCCCTATGTTGCCGAGTTCGTCAAATTATTGCTCGACAGCGGCGAGCCGATTGTGCTGTTTGGCTGGCACCGTGCGGTCTATGGCATCTGGATGGAGGCGCTGGCCGACTTCAATCCGGTGCTGTACACCGGTAGCGAGTCGGCGAACCAAAAGGACGAGGCGGTCAGCGCTTTCCTGACTGGCAAGGCCCAGGTGCTGATCATGTCACTTCGATCCGGCGCTGGCGTCGACGGCCTGCAGGGCTATTGCAATACGGTTGTGTTCGGCGAACTGGACTGGTCGCCTGGCGTGCACGAGCAATGCATCGGGCGGGTGCACCGTGATGGCCAGGATGCGCCCTGCTCTGCTTACTTCCTGGTGTCGGACAGCGGCGCCGACCCGATCATGGCCGAAGTGCTGGGCGTGAAGCGTGAGCAGATCGAGTCGGTGCGCAATCCGGACTCGGCGCTTGCCGAACGGATCAACACTGGCGAGAACAACATTCAGCGACTGGCGCGGGAATTTTTGGCGCGGCGAGGTGAGGCTTTAACGCCAGTGGAAACGGTAGCCGCACTCCCAGGCGTGCCGGGAGCTGCGACATGACCGACAACGACGAAGTGCCCAACAGCGAGCGCAGCCCCGGCGCCGCACGGGTGGCGGCAGCCCTGATACTGATTTACGTGGCGGCGACCTTGGCGGGCGTCCTGGCCGCGACAACCTGAAAGGTGGATATGAGCAAGCTTATTGAATGGGCGCCGGTCGTGCGCGACACCAACGGATCATATGTGCATCCGGACCTGCCGGCTATTGATGATGGCGACGTCGAGAATGTGAAGAAATGGCTCCAGTCCCATGGGCTACTGATGCAGATGGTATGGATGAAGAGTGACGCGCCGGCCATGTTCGATAGCCACGGTGATGGTGATCCATGTGCAATTGCCGCCTGGCAGCCCGCGCCGCCAGCTGGCGATGACTGGTTCCTGCTGGCTCTGCACGAAAGCGAGGACGGCCCGGTGGCATGGTTCGCCCGCCGTGCGCCGGTGGCGCAATGAGTGGGCGCAACCCAGCGCCGCCGCCGGAAACCCCGGCCGAGGCCGCCTACAAGTTGGACCGTGCAGTGCTGCGCGCGATCCACACCTGCCAGCCCGTACTGTTCGAGGGCAAGCAGCACCACTTGCGAGCCATGGGTACCCAGGTGCTGGGCGGGGGCGTGTCTTCCGTGATCTACCTGATGGGCGACGCGACAGCGCGCCAGCCCGGTGAAATAACCTTTTTGGAGCATGCAGAATGATTAATCTCTTAGCCGGGAGCGCGCCATGAACATGAGCGACGTAGAAATGCGCCATATCGCCGAAATGGTGGCGGCGCTGGGCGGGGCTGGCGGCAAGCGCACCGCCACCACGGCCGGCGAACTGAACAGGCAACAGATCTGCGCCGCCCTCGGCGTCAGCGAATCAACGATCCGCCGCCTCGAACAGGCCGGGCTGCCATACACACCGGTCGGCGCGCGCTCCAAGCGCTACGACCTTGAAGAATGCAAGAACTGGTTAAAGGAGAACAACCAATGTCCATCTGGGACGACAAAAAAGGCAGGAAGCACGTCGGCATCATGGTCGATGGCAAAAGAATTCACAGAAAGCTGCCGGAAGGCGCAACTACGAGTGATGCCAAGTTAGCTGAGGCAGAGTTGCGCGCGGCGGTTGCGCGCGCTCCGAAAAGCCAACAGGTGCACATTCCCGGCGACCCGCCGATGGCCTTCATCCTCGCGCTCTACGTCGAGCACGCCGCCAGTTTGCGTAGTAGCGACACGTCGAAGCATCATGCGAAACGGCTTGGACCTTGGGCGGAGCGCTACAAAGCAAGCCAGGCCCAGGAGTTTGCCGATCATGTTATCCGTGACATGAGCAAGCTCATACCAAATAAGAAAACCGGCAGACTAGAGCCTGCCTATGCGCCAGCAACGGTGAACCGGTCATTGGCCTGCGCAAAAAAAGGCTTGCAGCTGGCATGGCGCCAGCGCCTCGTTCCTGAAAACTATGGCTTGCGGATCGATAACGTGGCCGTCAACAACAAGCGCGAGGTGTTTCTCACGGTTGAGCAAGTGAGGAAGATCGCAGCCTTCTGCACGCCGATTGCGCAGGCCGCGATATGGGCGGCACTGCTGACTGGCGCGCGCCGCGGTGAGCTGTTTCAGATCCAGCGTGAGCATATTGGAAAGGACTCGATTACCTTTCCTGCCAGCAATACTAAAACACTCCGGATGCGCGTGGTGCCTATCATCCCGGCCTTACGGCCATGGTTGAAGTATTTTCCGTTGGAGATGACGTTGTACGGTGTGCAGTCCTCGTGGCGCCGCGCACGCGTCAAGGCTGGCATGCCTCATGTGAATTTCCATGACCTGCGCCATTCTTGCGCGAGCATCATGCTGGGCTTGGGCGTGGACCTCTACACCATCAGCAAAATTCTCGGCCATGCCAATGTGCAAACAACACAGCGCTACGCACACCTGCAGGTGGATGCTCAGCGCCTCGCGCTGGACAAGCTGTCCGCTCTGGTGGTGGCAAAGTAAATTACACCCGAAAATTACACCCAATAAAAAAGCCGACCACATAAATGTGTCGGCTTAAATATAAGTACTTGATTGTATTGCGAATTCTTGGTGGGAAGTGCAAGTTTCGAACTTGCGACCCCTGCAGTGTGAATGCAGTGCTCTACCCCTGAGCTAACCTCCCGAAGCGAGGCGAATTATCGCATAGGTGTTGCGGCATCTGCAAGGGCTGGCAAGAGGAAATTTACCATGTGCCGCTTTTTTCTCAGGCGGCCGCTGGCGGCGACGTGACGGCGGTCCAGATGCACTGGCCTTTGGCGGCCTTGTCGAGGCCGGCGATGGTGGCTGCGTGGGCGGCGAGTTCGTCGGCCGTGGCGCTCTGGAAGATGACTTCGGCCAGGGGCACGATTTCCAGCACGGCGCCGTCGGCGGCCACTTCCACCTCTTCTTCCATGCTCAGGCTGTTTTGCCCGCGCGTCATGGCCAGGTAGACGTCGGCCAGCAATTCGGAGTCGAGCAGCGCGCCGTGCAGCTTGCGGTGGGCGTTCGAGACGCCGTAGCGGTCGCACAGGGCGTCGAGCGAGTTGCGCTTGCCCGGATGCATTTCCTTCGCCTGCACCAGGGTATCGATCACGCCAACCACTTGTTCATGCACGGGCGGCAGGTTCAGGCGCTTGAATTCCGCGTTCAGGAAGCCGATATCGAACGGGGCGTTGTGGATGATCAGTTCGGCGCCGGCGATGTAGGCGCGGAATTCGTCGGCGATTTCCGCGAATTTCGGCTTGTCGCTGAGGAATTCCGTCGTCAATCCGTGGACGGCCAGCGCGCCCTCTTCCGAATCGCGCTCGGGATTGATGTAATGGTGGAAATTATTCCCCGTCAACATGCGGTTGTTCAGCTCGACCGCCCCGATCTCCAGGATGCGGTCGCCCGTGCGCGGGTTCAGGCCGGTGGTTTCAGTATCGAGAACAATTTGACGCATGGCGGATTCATTCGTAAAAGCAAAAAGCGAAGGGCACAGTATAGCAAACCTGTGTGCTGCAATCGCACCCAGACATGTTCGAACGCCCAACAAAACAGTAGCGAGCTGCAGTGATTTGTGGCCGAGAAGCGCAACCGTACTCTAGTACGGTGAGCATCACAGGCCGCAAAGCGCGCCGCGCAGTAGGTTGGGTTGGGCGTTCTTAGGCGCGCACGGTTTCCACGCCCAGGTTGGCCAGCTGATCGGCTCGCTCATTGCCAGGATGGCCATTGTGGCCGCGCACCCAGCGCCATTCCACTTCATGCACGGCCTGGGCCGTATCGAGCGCCTGCCACAGGTCGACGTTTTTCACGGGCGCCTTGGCCGCCGTTTTCCATCCGCGCGCCTTCCAGCCGTGGATCCATTCGCTGATGCCCTTCTGGACATACTGGCTATCGGTATACAGCACCACCTGGCAGGGACGTTTGAGCGCCGTCAAGGCTTCGATCACGGCCTTCAATTCCATGCGGTTATTCGTCGTATTGAGTTCCCCGCCGTAAATTTCTTTCTTGGCGCCATCGGCTACCATCAGCGCGCCCCAACCGCCCGTGCCGGGATTGCCCTTGCATGCGCCATCGGCGTAAATCTCTACCTTATCCATCTTGCTGTTCCCGCCTTTTATTCGTGACCGGTGCGCCTGCGGGCGCCGTCGCCGGTTTCTTGGTCCACGCCGGACCGATCAAACGCATCCCTTTGACGCGCTTGATCGCCTGCACTATATACACTGCGCCCAGATATGGCCACCAGCGCGCGCCCGCCTTGTCCATGAAAGCGTTGCGGCGCAGCCATTTTTCTGTCCTGCAGGCAGGTGCGTAGCAGCCGAAGTAGCTTTGGCTGACGCCCATGTTCAGCAATTTTAACCAGTCTTTCATGCGCGGCATAGAGATCAGCTCGCCCGCCTGCGGCAGGTAATGGCGTCCCGTGACCCGCCCCAGCCCCTGGCGCACGCCCCACAGGCTGGCCGGATTGAAGCCGCAGACGATCACGCGCCCCTCGGGGATCAGCACGCGCTCGACTTCGCGCAAGACCTGGTGCGGCTCGGCGGCAAATTCAAGCACGTGCGGCAAGACCACGAGGTCCAGGCTTTGCGAGTCGAACGGCAACTCGTCAAAGGCCGACACGAGGGTCAAACGACTCTCTTGCGGCGGACGCGATGGCAGGCGCGAATCGAGCAGCCATTTATTCGGCATGCGGTTGGCGGCCAGTGCGTCGAGCTGGGGCAAACCTATCTGCACGGCATTAAAACCGAAGATGTCAACGGTCAGACTGTCGAGACATTGCTGCTCCCAGGCGCGCACGTACACACCGGCCGGCGTCTGCAGCCAGCCGTCAAGCGCTATAATGGATTTTTCGGATGCCACACTGTCCATTCAGTTTTCTCTTTTGCTCATGACACACTCCCCTGAACACGCTTTATCGGTACTTGCCGTGCCCGCTTTTGCCGACAATTACCTGTGGCTGATCCATGACGGCCGCCACGCCGCCGTGGTCGACCCCGGCGATGCAATGGCCATCCTCGATGCGCTCAAAGCCGATCAGTTGACCTTGTCCGCCATTTTACTCACGCATCACCACGCCGACCACACGGGTGGCGTGCCTGAATTGTTGCAGCATTTCGCCGTCCCCGTCTTCGGCCCTCGCAATGAGGCTATCACAGCCATCACGGAACCGCTTGCCGAAGGCGATGTCGCTTACGTGCCCGAACTGGGCTTGCAAATGACCGTCATCGACGTGCCCGGCCATACGAAGGGGCATATCGCCTACGTGCGCCAGCGCGACGAGCGCAGCGGCGCACCGTGGCTGTTTTCCGGCGACACCCTGTTTGCGGGCGGATGCGGCCGCCTGTTCGAAGGCACGCCGGGCCAGATGGCCGACTCGCTGGGCAAGCTGGCCGCCCTGCCCGACGATACCGAGGTATTTTGCGCGCATGAGTACACCTTGTCCAATTTGCGCTTCGCTAACGCCGTCGAGCCGGGCAATGTGGCCTTGCAGGAACGCATCGCCATCGACACGGAAAAGCGCCAGCAGGGTTTATCGACCGTGCCGTCAACCATTGCCCTTGAGAAGGCCACGAACCCCTTCCTGCGCTACCGCGAACCGGCCATCCTGAGCAGCCTGAAGGTGGAAGGCAAGCTGACCACCGATGCTTCGCCCGTCGAAGCGTTTGCAGCTTTGCGGATGTGGAAAAATAATTTTTAAACGTACCCTTTCGCCATAAAAAATCCCGGCAGATGCTGATCGCATCGCCGGGATTTTTTTATGCTGTTATTTGATCAGGATCAGATTTCCTCGTACAGCGGCAAGGTCAGGAACTCGGCGAACGATTCCGACGTCGACATTTCCTCGAAAATCTGGCCGGCGCGCACATAGGTCGGACCATTGCCGCCCGGCGCATCGCGCTGCACCTTGGCCAGCTCTTCCGGAATCATGGCGCGCACCATGTCTGCCGTCACCTTGCGGCCGTCTTCCAGCACGCCCTTGCTGGAACGAATCCACTGCCACACTTGCGAGCGGCTGATCTCGGCCGTGGCCGCGTCTTCCATCAGGTTGTGGATGGGCACACAACCGTTGCCGGCCAGCCAGCTGCCCAGGTAGTGGATGCCCACGTTGATGTTGTAACGCAAACCGGCTTCCGTAATCGGCGCTTCCGGCTGGAAGTTCAGCAAGTCCGATGCCTTGACGTCGATGTCGGGACGCTGTTTCTCGATCTGGTTCGGCTTGTCGCCCAGCACTTTGGTGAACTCGCCCATGGCCAGTTCCACCAGACCCGGATGGGCAACCCAGCCGCCGTCATAGCCGTCGGTGGCGTCGCGCGCCTTGTCGTTGCGCACGCCACCCATGGCGATGTCGTTCTTTTCCGGATCATTCTTGATCGGGATCAAGGCCGCCATGCCGCCGATGGCCGGTGCACCACGTTTGTGGCAGGTTTTCAGCAGCAGCAAGGCGTAGGCGCGCATGAAGGGCGCCGTCATCGTGACTTTCGCGCGGTCGGCCAGGCAGAAATCCTTGTCCAGCTTGAATTTCTTGATACACGAGAAGATGTAATCCCAGCGGCCCGCGTTCAGGCCCGAGCTGTGCTCCTTCAGTTCGTACAGGATTTCATCCATTTCGAACGCGGCGAGGATAGTTTCGATCAGCACCGTCGCCTTGATCGTGCCTTGTGGCAATCCCAGTTCGTTTTGCGTCATGACGAAGATGTCGTTCCACAGGCGCGCTTCCAGGTGCGATTCCATCTTCGGCAGGTAGAAATACGGGCCGGCGCCGCGCGCCAGCTGCTCCTTGGCGTTATGGAACATGAACAGGGCGAAATCAAAAATGCCGCCGGAAATGCGCTTGCCGTCGACCAGCACGTGCTTTTCATCGAGGTGCCAGCCGCGCGGACGCACAACCAAGGTCGCGATCTTGTCGTTCAGCTTGTACGACTTGCCATTTTGCTCGAGCGAAATCGTCTTGCGCACGGCGTCATACATATTGATCTGGCCCGTGATCTGGTTATCCCAGTTCGGCGTGTTCGAATCCTCGAAGTCCGTCATGTAACTGTCCGCGCCGGAATTGAAGGCGTTGATGACCATCTTGCGCTCGACGGGACCGGTGATTTCCACGCGGCGGCATTCCAGCGCCTTCGGAATCGGCGCGATCTTCCAGTCGCCGTCGCGGATGTGCGCGGTTTCTGGCAGAAAATCAGGACGCTCGCCCGCGTCGAGGCGCTTGGCCCGTTCCACGCGCACGGCCAGCAACTCCTGGCGGCGCGGCTCGAATGCACGCGTCAGCTTGGCCACCAGCGCCAGCGCGGCCGGCGTCAAAATCCGTTCGTAGCCTGGGGCGATGTCACCCGTGATTTGCATGCCATCGGGAAGTGCGATCGTGTTCTGCGTCATGAAGTTCTCCGGTTTTTAGTCAATATAAGCAAAGGAAATCTGGTGATCCAAGTATAAGCGCAACAACTGCGCAGGCAAGCTGGACAGAGGCGCAAAAACACTCTGCCAGGCGGCGCGTTTGTTCTATAGTATTGCACTATAAGGCATGGAAACGAGATTAAAAATCACTTCATCTATGCGTTTTTATCACAAGTGATGACATAGCGGGAGCAACACATGGGCCAGTTCAGACAAATATCGACCTTCGTGGAAGTGGTGGCCAAGGGCAGCCTGTCGGCCGCCGCACGCGCGGAAGGCATCGCGCCGGCCATGATAGGCCGCCGCCTCGATGCGCTGGAGCAGCGCCTGGGCGTCAAATTGCTGCAACGTACGACGCGCAAGCTGGCGCTCACGAATGAAGGCGCCGCCTTCCTGGAAGATTGCCAGCGCATCCTGGGCGAGCTGGAAGAAGCGGAAGCGGCCGTGGCCGAGCGCAGCGTCAAAGCCAGCGGCCATCTGCTCATTTCCGCGCCGGCCGGCTTCGGACGCCAGCACGTGGCGCCTTTGATTCCCTCGTTTGTCGCCGAGCACCGCGACGTGACGGTGTCGCTGAATCTGAACGACCGCCTCGTCGACCTGATCGGCGAAGGCATCGACGTGGCCATCCGCATCGCCAGCCTGTCCGATTCCTCGCTCGTGAGCACCAAGCTGGCCGACAACCAGCGCGTGCTCGTCGGCTCGCCCGCCTATCTGAAACGGGCGGGCACGCCGCGCATCCCGGCCGACCTGGCCAAGCACAATTGCCTGGCGATCAGCAGCGAAGGCAGCCAGCGGGGCTGGACCTTCCGCGAAAACGGCAAGAATGTGATTCTGAAAGTAGCAGGCAATATGGTGTGCAACGATGGCGAAGTACTGCACGACTGGGCCCTGGCAGGCAAGGGTCTGGCGTGGCGCTCGATGTGGGAAGTGGGCGCGGAGATCGAATCGGGCCAGCTGGTGACGGTGCTGGACCAGTTCGCCGCGCCGGGCAACGACATTTATGCCGTCTTCGCCCAGCGCCGCCACTTGCCGCTGCGCATACGGGCATTTGTGGATTTTTTGCGGCATGCATATTCCCAACCCGACTACTGGCGCGAGCGCGCCATTTGAGGATGCCGGACCCAAGCTGCTGCGCGACGGTTTTGCCCCCGTCGTGACGCATGAGGGAACAACTTCAGCCCCCTGATCGTGCGTAGGTCGGCCAAGGTCGGCGTAGGTCGGCTTAGCGCAGCGTAAGCCGACACCGCCAGCCCATGCACCTCGCCAGCACCGCCATTGTCGGCTTACGCGCAAGCGCTAAGCCGACCTACCAGCTACCGGCCTGCCCGGCGAGGCATGCCGGCCAAAAATCACTGGGGTTCGCAATGGCTTGATTGCGCACCGCGACGTACCAGACGCAGGCCGGCATGGGTCAGCGTAGGTCGACGCAAGTCGGCGTAGGTCGGCTTAGCGCAGCGTAAGCCGACACCGCCAGCCCATGCACCTCGCCAGCACCGCCATTGTCGGCTTACGCGCAAGCGCTAAGCCGACCTACCAGCTACCCGCCTGCCCGGCGAGGCATGCCGGCCAAAAATCAGAGGTATTCGCACGGCTTGATTGCGCACCGCGACGTGCGAGACGCAGGCCGGCATGGGTCAGCGTAGGTCGACGTAGGTCGACGCAAGTCGGCGTAGGTCGGCTTAGCGCAGCGTAAGCCGACACCCCAGCTCATGCACCTCCCCAGCACCGCCATTGTCGGCTTACGCGCAAGCGCTAAGCCGACCTACCAGCTACCCGCCTGCCCGGCGAGGCAGGCCGGCCAAAAATCACTGGGGTTCGCAATGGCTTGATTGCGAACCGCGACGTGCGAGACGCAGGTCGGCATCGGTCAGCGTAGGTCGACGCAAGTCGGCGTAGGTCGGCTTAGCGCAGCGTAAGCCGACACC
Source organism: Janthinobacterium agaricidamnosum (assembly GCF_003667705.1). NCBI lineage: Bacteria > Pseudomonadati > Pseudomonadota > Betaproteobacteria > Burkholderiales > Oxalobacteraceae > Janthinobacterium > Janthinobacterium agaricidamnosum. Next base: position 3,307,434 of record NZ_CP033019.1, read on the forward strand.
CCAGCTCATGCACCTCCCCAGCACCGCCATTGTCGGCTTACGCGCAAGCGCTAAGCCGACCTACACGGCGACGCAAGCACGCCAAAAGAGCGCGCAGCCCACGAAAAACCCATACCTCACGGAAATTCAGGCGAAAAAAAATCCTCGGAGACCGAGGATTTCTTTATTTCGTTTGATCCAGCGTATTAGATTGGCTGAATGTTCGAAGCTTGCTTGCCTTTAGGGCCAGCGGTCACTTCAAAAGAAACGCGTTGGTTCTCTTGCAGGGACTTGAAGCCGTTCGACTGGATAGCCGAGAAGTGAGCGAACAGATCTTCGCCGCCTTCGTCAGGGGTAATAAAGCCGAAACCCTTCGAATCATTGAACCATTTTACGATGCCAGTTGCCATTACAATTTCCTATTTCAGTTAAGTTGGGCTTGCGCCCGTTATATCGTTTGAAGCAAGAAAGAAATGACAGACAAACTGCACTACTACCTCGAATCCAACGATGCCCAATTATACCAACAAAACTGAGAAAAACCATTCTTTCGCAAAATAAACTTGCGAACACTACTTTAATAGCCAAATCCCCGTCTTGCGGCGCCCTTTACCAGCGGCATGGAGACACTATATCCTAATCTTCGACGCGGGTGCTTTGCGTTGCATCAAATGAATCATTGCAACCACATCTCTGTAGTGCTGTCTCTCACGCGGTGAAATGGGTGGCGGCCGCATCACGTCCGGCCCAGTCCAGTAGCGCCGTCACTTGCGCCCGCAAGGCGGGCCATTCCGCCACCGCTTGCGCTGGGGTATTGAGCATGGCGCGCACCAGCTGTTCGATGCGCCGGCATTCCTGGCCCAGCGCGGCAAAGCCGAAGGTGGCGGCCGAGCCGGCCACCGCGTGCAGCGCGCGGTGCAGCTCCGTCAACGGTTCCAGACGGGCGCCTTCGCTGTCGCAGCGGCCGCTTGCCTGCGCAATCGCCTGCATCAGGGCCGGCACGCTGGCCGCATACTTTTCGTTCAATGCACGCAAACGCGTGCGGAAATCCGGATCGATCAAGGTTGCCATCGCAATACTCGCCTGAATGACTTACTTGGTGCCGAAGATACGGTCGCCGGCGTCGCCCAGGCCCGGCACGATGTAGGCGTGGTCATCCAGGTGCGAGTCGAGCGCGGCGCAGAACATCTTGACGTTCGGGTGCGCGTTCTGGAACACGGTCACGCCTTCCGGTGCGGCCACCAGGGCCAGGAAGATGATCTGCTCGTCCGTCACGCCCCGTTTTTTCAGCACATCGACGGCATACACGGCCGAATTACCGGTCGCCACCATCGGGTCGCACAGGATGAAAGTACGCTCGTTCAGGTCCGGCAGGCGCACCAGGTATTCCACGGGCATGTGCGTGGCCGGGTCGCGGTACACGCCGATATGGCCCACGCGCGCCGACGGCACCAGGTTCAGCAAGCCATCGCTCATGCCGATGCCTGCGCGCAGGATGGGCACGATGGCCAGTTTCTTACCGGCAATGACGGGCGCATCGATGGTCACCAGCGGGGTCTTGATTTCGCGCGTGGTCAGCGGCAGATCGCGCGTGATTTCATAGCCCATCAGCAAAGTGATTTCCTTGAGCAATTCGCGAAAGGTGCGCGTCGACGTGTCGTGCTCGCGCATGTGGCTCAGTTTGTGCTGGATCAACGGGTGATCGGTAATGAACAAATTCGGGAAGCGTGGATCTTGTTTCATATTGTTTTTCTTTCTCTACTCTCTGGCGCGGCGGCAAGCATGCACCGCAAGCGCGCTGTGTGTCGATAAAATCATGGATTGCAGCATTATCCCAGTCCGCAGCCCGCCTGTGGCCGGAATTTTCGAAATATTCGGATTTATTGAAATCAATACTCGCGCAGCGCGCGCGCCAGGATGGCCGCGCAATCGGTGCCCGCCGGCAAGCGGCCATACGCCCCGCCCGGCGCCTGCACCAGCCGCGACTGCAGGAAGGCTTGCGCGACGAACGGCGGCGCATGGCGCAGCAGCAAGGCCGCCTGCACGGCCAGCACGATGCGTTCGGACAATTGCCTGGCGCCAAACTCGTCCGTCTGCGGCCCGTCCAGGTCGGCCAGCAGGCGCGCGCGGCAGGCCACAAAGGAAGCGTCATCATCGCCGGCCAGCGCCAGCTCGGCCGCCAGGGCGTCGCGCGCGGCAGGCGACTTGCCGAAGGCGCGCAAGACATCGAGGCACATGACGTTGCCCGAGCCTTCCCAGATCGAGTTGACGGGCAGTTCGCGGTACAGGCGCGCCAGCGGCGCCTCTTCCACATAGCCCGTGCCGCCCAGCACTTCCATGGCTTCCGCGCCGAAGCCGGGCCCCCGTTTGCAGATCCAGTACTTGCCGGCCGGCGTGAGCACGCGCGCCAGCATCGCCTGCCCTGCATCGTCCTTTTCATCGAAACAGCGGGCCAGGCGCAACGCAAACGCCGTGGCCGCTTCCGACTCGAGCGCGAGGTCGGCCAGCACGTTTTGCATCAGCGGCTGCTCGGCCAGCGGCTTGCCGAACACGGCCCGTTGGCGCGCATGGTGCAGCGCCTGCGTCAAGGCGGCGCGCATGATGCCGGTGCTGCCCAGCACGCAATCGAGGCGCGTATGGCTGGCCATCTCCAGGATGGTGGGAATGCCGCGCCCCGGCTGCCCCACGAGCCAGCCGTAGGCATTGGTGAACTCCACCTCCGACGAGGCGTTCGAGCGGTTGCCCAGTTTGTCTTTCAGGCGCTGCACGCGGATGGCGTTGCGGCTGCCGTCGGGCAGGTAGCGGGGCAAAAAGAAACACGACAGTCCGCCCTCGTCCGCCTGCGCCAGGATCAGATGCGCGTCGCACTGGGGCGCCGAGAAAAACCATTTGTGGCCGACGATGCGCCAGGCGCCGCCTGCCTCTGCACCGAACAGCGCTTGCGCCTCGTCCGGCGGCACGGGCACGGCGCGCGTGGTATTGCTGCGCACGTCCGAGCCGCCCTGTTTTTCCGTCATGCCCATGCCGACCAGGGCGCCCCGTTTTTGTTCCACGGGCAAGGAGCGGGGATCGTATTCGCGCGACAGGATTTTCGGCAGCCAGCGTTGCGCGATCTGCGGCAGATCCTGCGCCTGGCGCAGGGCCGGCACCGAGGCATACGTCATCGTCACGGGACACTGCGTGCCGTTTTCCACTTGCCCCACTAATAGATAGGCGGCCGCGCGCGCTACCTGGGCGCCGGGGCCGGGCGAGGCCCAGGGCGACGCGTGCGCGCCGGCGCCCACGAGGATGGCCATCAGTTCATGCCAGGCCGGATGGAACAGCACTTCGTCGATGCGCCGGCCGGACCGGTCGAACTGCTGCAGTTCGGGCGTGTGGATATTGGCCAGACGCGCCAGCGCGTACGTCTCGGCCCGGCCCAGCTTGTCGCCCAGCGCGTCGAGCTCCTGCAGCGCCGCGCCGCCGCCTTCACGCAGCAGCGCTTCGATCAGCGCCGGGTCGCAGGCGAACAGGTTGACGTTTTCAAACGGCGTGGCCTGGTTGAAAACTTCATGCGTATCAAAAGCATTCATGGGGGTCTCCCGCGATTTGTTATCATGGCGCCCTTGTCTGCCGCGGGCGCGCCGTCAACACCGTCTGCCAGCCAGACTAGCGCAAAGCGCAAGGCGGGGCAAGCGCGCCAGGGGAAGCAAGCGCAGATAAATGTTTCCACGTGGAATGAAAATACCCATGTGTGTCGCGCGGCATGATTTTTTTCATGGAAGGCAGGAATATTTACAAAACCTGAAGCAATGTTGCTTTATTTCATGTAATCGAATGCTTTTCAATGATACATTTCGTGTGGATCGCGTTCCGATAGCCGCCCTTCCGGCCCCTATGGCGCGCGTCACGCACGATGCACTGTTTCCGTTGGCGCCCTGCCCTGCAGCGAGCGCCGGCACTGATAATAAAAAGGTAAAAGCCAGCACGATGTTTTCCAGTACCCCATCCGCCGCCCACCGCGAGGCCCGCCACGAGTTGGACAACCTCATGGAAGAGGCAGGCGACGTCGTGTTCCGGCTCGATACGGACGGCCTGATCCTGTTCGCCAGCAAGCGCGCGGCCACCCTGTTCGGCGCGCCCTCGGGCCTGTCCGGCCATTTGCTGCTGCCGCTGGCCACCGAAGCGTCGCGCGCGGCGCTGCAGGCGGCGCTGGAAGACGCGCTGGAAGAGCCGGGCCGCCTGGAAGTGCGCCTGCAAGCGCCGGACCAGGAAATCTGGTTCGAGCTGCGCCTGTCGTCTTATATGAACGCGGCCGGCGTGGCCGAATTGCTGGTGGTCGGGCGCGACACGTCGGCCCAGCACAACACGGAAGAACGGCTGCGCCACATGGCAACGCACGATGCGCTCACGGGTCTGCCGAACCGCCTGCTGCTGTCGGACCGCATCCGCATGGTGATCGCCCAGGCCGCCCGTTCGGGCCAGGGCTTTTCCGTCGCCACCATCGGCCTCGATGGTTTTAAAAAGGTCAACGATGGCCTGGGCCACCCCGTCGGCGACGCCGTACTGCGCCTGGCCGCCGCGCGCCTGCGCAAGACCCTGCGCGACAGCGACACCCTGGCGCGCGTGGGCGGCGACGAATTCGTCGCCGTGCTGCCTGGCAGCGCCACCGACGCCCAGATCAAGCTGGTGACGGGCCGCCTGCTGGCCACCCTGCAGGCGCCGTTCGAAGTCGATGGCCACACGATCTACGTGGGCGCCTCCGTCGGCGTATCGATCTATCCGCTGCACGCGGAGGATGAAGTGCGCCTGGTGGCGCTGGCCGATGCGGCCATGTCGCGCGCCAAGGAAACGGGCAAGGCCCGCTGCCTGGTCTACAGCCCGCGCCTGAACGGCCCGTCGGAACACGATATTTCGTTGGAAGCGGCCATGTTCCACGCCGTGCGCGAAGGCGAATTCCTGCTGTTTTACCAGCCCATCGTCGACGCGCACACGCGCCAGATCCAGGGCTTCGAAACCCTGATGCGCTGGAAGCATCCGACACTGGGCCTGGTGCCGCCCGTGCGCTTCATCCCGATTGCGGAAGCCAATGGCCTGATCAACCTGCTCGGCGCCTGGGCGTTGAAGGCGGCCTGCGTGCAGCTCAAGCAGTTCCAGGAAGTGGCCAAACGGCCGTTGTACATCTCCGTCAACATCAGCCCGCGCCAGTTCCGCAACGATAAATTCCTCGACGTGCTCGATGAAGCCATCGCGTTTTCGGGACTCTCCGGCGAACACCTGGTGCTGGAAATCACGGAAGGCACGCTGATGATCGACCCCGTGCATGCGGAAACCATCCTCGTCAAGATGACGGAGCGCCGCGCGCGCATCGCCATCGACGATTTCGGCACCGGCTACTCCTCGCTCGCGTATCTGAAGCGCTTCCCCATTTCCGTGCTGAAGATCGACCGCACCTTCATCAAGGACTTGCCCGAATCGAGCAAGGATGCGGCCATCTGCAACACCATTCTCGACCTGGCCAAGCATTTGAATTTGTCCGTCGTGGCCGAGGGCGTGGAAACCGAGGAGCAGATGCACTTCATCGAGTCGCGCGGCTGCCAGTACGTGCAAGGCTACCTGACGGGCAAGCCGATGCCGGCCCATGCCGCGCTATCGGCCTTGAGCGACAAAACCTATGCGGCGCTGGTGCCTGCGCCGTCTGCCAATGAACCGCGCGGAGGGGTGCAATGAATCCAGGTCATTTCACGGTACCGACACAGCTCGGCAAAAACACCCTGGACCTGCTGTGGGCGCGCACGCGACAGCAAGGCGACATGCCCGGCTTCGCGAAAGCCATCAGCGCCATCCTGGGCGCCATGCGCGGCGAGGATGACCACGAATTCGACATCACGCAAACGGTGCTGTCCGACCCTGTCCTCACGCACAAGGTGCTCAGGCTGGCCAACAGCGGCATGTATTCGGCCTTCGGCCAGCGCGTCAACACGGTCTCGAAGGCCGTGCTGGTGCTCGGCATCGACGCCATCGGCCACCTGGCGCTGGGCCTGAAGCTGATCGAGGAGCTGTCGCAGGCGTCGCCCGATTCCGTCAGCGCCCACGTGGAAATGGAAAAAGCCGTGCTGGCCGGGATGGTGGCGCAGCAGGTGGCCACCAGCGCCGGCAGCCTGCAGGCGGAGCAAGCCGTCGTCTGCTCCATGCTGCACACCCTGGGCCGCATGATGGTGACGTTCTACATGACGGATTTCTGGGCGCGCATGCAGGCGCATGCGGGTCCCGGCAACGAAGCTGCCGCCGCGCGCGAAATCCTCGGCCTGTCGCTGCCCGAAGTGGGCTATGCCACGGCCGCCCACTGGGGCTTGCCGCAGCACCTGATCAACGGCATGCGTCCGATGGACCCGTCGCCGGACAACTCCCCCGTCAGCGGCGCCGACTGGATGGCGGGCCTGTCGACGATGGCGGCGCGCTGCGCCGACTCGCTGTGGCATGACGATGCGGCCGGCGCGGCGCAGGTGCATGCGCTGATCGACGATTATGCGGGCACCCTGGGCATCACCGCGACCGACCTGGTGGTGGCGGTGGACAAGGCCAAGGCGATGGCGGCGGCCGACCTGTCGATCGCACCGCTGTCGAAACCGGCCGAACGGCGCGCGCGCCAGCTGGCCTCGACGCGCATGCGCGCCGAAGGCAATCGCGTGTTGATCGGCGGCCTGGCCGACCTGCGCGGCGCCATCGGCAGCGCCAGCCCGGGACAGATGGTCTCGATGGCACTCGAAACGCTGCACCAGGGCTTCGATTTTTCGCGCTCGGTGGCGTTCGTGCGCAACCACAGGGACCATTTGTATTCGGCGCGCATCAGCTTGGGCGAAGGCATGGCGGACCTGCAGGATTTGATGGTGTTTGGCGACGCGTATGAGCCGAACGTCTTCCATGCGGCCCTCAATAGCGACCGCGTGATCTTCATCGACAACGCGCGCGACCCGAAATTCGCCGCCAAGCTGCCGCAATGGTGGAAGACGACCCTGTCGGAAGCGCGCAGCTTCGTCGTGCTGCCGCTGTCGGCCAACGGCCACCCCACGGGATTTTTATATGGCGACTGGGACGACAGCTTCCCGCCGATCCAATTGAATCAGACGGAATTCAACCTGATCAACGATATCCGGGCGTTGCTGGTGCAGTCGGTGGAGATGCGCCATCAATTGGAACTGGTGGCGAACAAGGTAGCATGAGAACACCTGACCAAACCTACTGCGCGTCGGTATAGGCGGCCTGCGATGCTCACCGTACCAGAGTACGGTTGCGCTTCTCAGCCACCTCTCCCTTCCGCTCGCTACGGTTTTGTCAGGTGTCGCAAGCGTCGTTGTTAAACGAGAAAACGACCATCCAGGTCGTAGGTCGGATCAGGGCCGCAGGCCCGTCATCCGACAACATTCAACTTACTTCAGCTTCGGCGTATTCACGCTGACATCGCCGCATTGCGCGCGGTGCATCAGGGCGTGGTCAATCAGCACCAGCGCCAGCATGGCTTCAGCGATCGGCGTGGCGCGGATGCCCACGCAGGGGTCGTGGCGGCCGAACGTTTCCACCATCACGGGATTGCCCTCTTTATCGATCGAGCGGCGCGGCGTGCGGATCGACGACGTCGGCTTGATGGCGATCGACACGCTGATGTCCTGCCCCGTCGAAATGCCGCCCAGCACGCCGCCCGCGTTATTGCCGATAAAGCCTTCCGGCGTCAGTTCGTCGCCGTGCTCGGAACCCTTTTGCGCCACCGAATCGAAGCCGGCGCCGATTTCCACGCCCTTGACGGCATTGATGCCCATCATGGCATAGGCGATGTCGGCGTCGAGCTTGTCGTAGATGGGCTGGCCCAGACCGACCGGCACGTTTTGCGCGATCACGTCGATGCGAGCACCGATGGAATCGCCGTCGCGGCGCAGCTGGTCCATCGCCGCTTCCATACGCGCGATCAGATCCGCGTCGCCGCTGGCGGCAAAGAACGGGTTCGCATGCACATGCTCCCACGACTGGAACGGCACGGGAATATCGCCCAGCTGGCTCATGCAGCCCTTGAACGTGGTGCCGTACTGCTGCAGCAGCCATTTCTTGGCGATGGCCGCCGCGCCCACGACGGGTGCCGTCAGGCGCGCCGACGAGCGCCCGCCCCCGCGCGGATCGCGCACGCCGTATTTATGCCAGTAGGTGTAGTCGGCGTGGCCGGGGCGGAAGCTTTCCGCGATATTGCCGTAGTCCTTGCTGCGCTGGTCTTCATTGTGGATCAGCAGCGCGATGGGCGTACCCGTCGTCACGCCCTGGTACACGCCGGAGAGGATTTCCACGGTATCCGATTCCTGGCGCTGCGTCACGTGGCGCGAAGTGCCCGGCTTGCGGCGGTCCAGCTCGGGCTGGATATCGGCTTCCGACAGGATCAAGCCCGGCGGGCAGCCATCGATCACGCAGCCGATGGCCGGACCGTGCGATTCGCCGAAAGTGGTAACAGTAAACAGCTTGCCAAAAGAATTGCCGGACATAGTAGGAAGTGGTGAGGACTGGAAAACTCAATTCTACCAGCCTGCGGGGCATGCCATGCCGCTAATGCCAGGCCACTGCCCGATATTTACCCGCCACCCACCCTCCCGCCGCGCCTTTCGCCCCGCCCCAAACCGCCATTTTAAAATCCCGCGTTATTTTTTCGCATAAAAAATACCAAATAAGCGTCGCAATCATGCAATGCAAGAAATATTGCCCTACAGAATAGACTTAAAAAAACATTTTGCTTATTAAATAGCTATATACTTGGATCAGAGCGCGGCACACAATACTGAACGCCAACCCAGATTTAGGCTGCGCCGAGAGCACGTCACAAAATGCCCAGGGCCAGGCGTCGTTGCCGAAGACAGTACGCAAGTACGGCGAGGCAACGCAACGATAGTTGAGTGCTGTTTTTCGTTGTTCCAGAGTGCATCAGAAATGCCCAGGGCTAGGCGTACTGCCGAAGACAGTACGCGAGTACGGCGAGGCAGTACAACAACGCCATGGACATTTCTGATGTGCTCACGTTCCGTATTGAGTCATCCTGGAGAAGCTATACATGCCCGCACCGATCATCCCCCTTGACGCCAACAAGGACGATCACGACGACCTGGTATTCCTCGATGAGCAACCAGCGGCGTCGCTGGCCGTCGCACAGCGCAGCGTCTGGAGGGTGATGATCATCGACGACGATGAAGACGTCCACTCCACCACCACATTCGCCCTGGGCAATCTGGAAATGCAGCACCGCCCGCTGGAATTCGTGCATGCGTATTCGGCCGGCCAGGCGCGCGAACTGCTCAAGCATGAAGACGACATCGCCGTCATCCTGCTCGACGTGGTCATGGAACAGGATGATGCGGGCCTGCACCTGGTGCGCTACATACGCGAAACGCTGAAAATGACGGACGTGCGCATCATCCTGCGCACGGGCCAGCCCGGCTATGCGCCGGAAATCGACGCCATCCGCGATTTCGACATCAACGACTACAAGACCAAGTCCGAACTGACGCGCATCAAGCTGTTTACCACGGTGACGGCGGCCATCCGCTCGTACGAGCAGATCCGTTCAATCAACAGCAGCCGGCGCGGCCTGGACCGTATCGTCCACGCCAGCACGCAGCTGATGGCGCTGCATGGCGTACAGAATTTCTCGGCCGGCGTGCTGGCGCAGATCGCCGACCTGCTGGGCACCCGGGCCGACGGCGTGCTGTGCGTGCAGGACTTGCAGGACAATGGCAGCAAGGAGCTGCTCGTTTCGGCCTGCACGGGCAGCTTTTCCAGCCTGCCGCACAGCGCCCTGTGCGGCCTGCAAAACCCGCGCGTGATGGCCGCCATCGAACACACGCTGGCGCAGCGGCGCAATGTCTACGCGCACGACTACGCCACGCTGTACTTCGCGGGCAAGGCCGGCCGCGACGCGGCCGCCTACCTCGTGCTGCCGCGCCCCCTTTCCGCCATCGATGAAAGCCTGCTGGAAGTATTCTGCAGCAACGTCGCCGTGGGCTTGGACAACGTCGAGCTGGTATCGCACTTGCACAACGCCGCCTTCTACGACCAGTTGTCGAAGCTGCCGAACCGCACCCGCCTGGTGGAAATTCTCGACGCCACCCTGGCCGGTCCCGCGCGCGACGACGCCACGTTGTCGCTGGTCGACCTCGACCACTTTGCCGAAACCAACGACGCGCTGGGACATCAGTTCGGCGATACGCTGCTGATCGCCGTGGCGGGCCGCTTGCAAACCCAGCTGGGGCCGCAGCTGACGGTGGCGCGCCTGGGCGGCGATATCTTTTGCGTGCTGGGCGACTCGTCCCAAGTCAACCCAGGCAATATCCTGGCCCTGTTCCAGCCGCCGTTCTGCATCGATGGCCAGGACGTGCAACTGTCAGCCACCCTGGGCCTGGTGCGCCTGGGCGAACATGCGGGCACGGGCGCCGATGCACTGAAGGATGCCGACATCGCGCTGAAACGGGCAAAAAGCCAGCAGCGCGCCGGGCACTTCTATTTTTCGCGCAGCATGGGCATCGAAATCCGCGAACGGGTGCGCATGATGCACGCGCTGCGCACGGCTTTCAGCCAGGACCAGCTGTTTGTCGTGTACCAGCCGCAAATCGACCTGACCACGCGCCGGCCCGTGGGCGCCGAAGCGCTGCTGCGCTGGCAGACGCCGGACGGCAAGTTCATCTCGCCCGACCGCTTCATTCCGATCGCCGAGTATTCGGGCATCATCATCGACCTCGGCGAATGGGTGCTGCGCACGGCGTGCCGCGAACTGGTGCTGCTGCGCGAGCAGGGCCACCGCAATTTCGTCATGTCCGTCAACGTGTCGCAAGTGCAGTTTCGCCACCCGCTGTTCCTGGAAATGCTGCGCGCGGCGCTGGAAGAAACGCAGGCGCCGCCCGAATTCATCGAGCTGGAAATCACGGAATCGATGGCCATGGAAGAGCCGGACTTATTGATCAAGATGCTGTGGCAGATCAAGCAGACGGGCGTGAGCATCGCCATTGACGACTTCGGCACGGGCTTTTCCTCGCTGTCCTATTTGCAGCGCCTGCAGGTCGACCGCCTGAAGATCGACCGCGCCTTCGTCACCGAGATCACAGGATCGGCGCGCGGCAGCAGCATCGCCGAAATGGTCATCCAGCTGGGCCGCAACCTGGGCCTGGCCGTGATCGCCGAAGGCGTGGAAGACGAGCGGCAAGCGCAAATCTTGCAGGCGCTGGGTTGCCCGATGGCGCAAGGCTTTCTGTTCGCCCGCCCCATGACGGCCACGGCTCTGGGCACCTGGCTGAACAACGAGGCGCTGCAGGGGGCGGCATAGGCTGCACCTTGGATCGCGAATGCAAAACGCCGGCAATCGCCGGCGTTGTTTTTACTGCATGAGTAAAGCTTAGTCGGTGGTTTCAGCCGGCCAGTCGCGAATGTACGCTTTCAGCATCTGGTTTTCAAAGCTTTGCGCTTCAAGCACGGCGCGCGCCACGTCGTAGAAGGAAATGACGCCCAGCAAGGTCTTGGCATTCATGACGGGCAGGTAGCGCGCGTGCTTTTCCAGCATGATGCGGCGCACTTCGTTGACTTCCGTATCCGGGGTCACGGTGATCGGGTGGTCATCCATGTGCTTGCGCACGGTGCCGCCGCCGATCTGGCCCGCGTTTTCATGCAAGGCATTCAACACTTCACGGAAGGTCAGCATGCCGACCAGGTCGCCAAATTCCATGACCACCAGCGAACCGATGTCTTTTTCAGCCATGGTATTGGCCGCGTCAAGCAGGGGCTGGTCAGGCGTGACCGTGTAGAGGATATTGCCCTTGACTTGGAGAATTTCAGATACTTTCATATTGGCCGTCCTGTCCGCGTGATTGGTATTTTAGTTATTCTAAGCCCTTACTGCGACTGTAGCCTATGCCTGCGGAAAAATCCAGCCTTGTGCGCAATCAAATCGAAGGGGATTGCGCGCAACTTTTCATCAGCCCCGGCGGCGGAACCACCCGGCAATCGAGAGGCGCTCGCGCGCCGTCGGCAGCACTTCGTGCAGCATCTCCCCCGACATGAACATGGCCATGCGGCCCGCCTGCGGCAAGATATCCACCTGAGCGCCATCCTGCGGATGCAAACGCAGCGCGCCGCCATGCCCGGGCAGCCAGTCGTCGTTCAGGTACAGCACGACGGACACGGTGCGCTTGTCGTCGTCGCGGAAACGGTCCAGATGGGCCCGGTAAAAGGCGCCCGGCGCGTACAGGGCGAAATGGCTTTCATACTCTTCCAGCCCCAGGAACAGCTCGCGGTTGAGCATGCGGCGCAGCGCTTCCATGTGTTCCAGGTAGCGGTCGCACGCGCTTGACCTGCCCGTTTCCAGCCATTCGATATGGTCGCCGCGGATGTCGGGCTGCAGCAGCGGCGCATGGCCGCTGCCCACGCCGGCCCCCTTCATCTTGCCGCTGAGCATGGATTGCACGCATTCGGCGGCCAGCTGGCGGCTCAGTTCAGGGGAAATGAAATGCTCTTGCATGAGCCAGCCTGCCTGGCAGAGGCCGTCGACGATAGAGGGTCCGGGTACGGCAAGGGAGCCGTCGAACGATATTGCGGGCATAAAATCTTTCCTGGTGGACATGCATGAGAGTGCGCCTGAAGCCCAGGATTTCGTTCGCTTGCAACTGCTTCCCTGCGGCGCGGCGCACGCGCACAGCTAAGACAGCCCGAATATCGCTGATACGATATCGTACCACCGCCGCACCGTGCCGGTCACTTTTTTTACACTTCAGGTTACACGCGAGCTGAGCCTGACCGTCCGCCAGCACGGCCCCATGCGCCCTGCACAGGAGCCCTTTTGCTCAGCTGCAAATCAGGTTACGATCTTGCCACTATAAAACTTGGCGGAGACACCATGAGCGGCCCGAAATACCCCGGTTTCGATACCTTATCCCTGCATGCGGGTGCCGCGCCCGACCCGGCCACGGGCGCGCGCGCCACGCCCATCCATTTCACGTCCTCGTTTGCCTTCAAGAGTTCGGACCATGCGGCCTCGCTGTTCAATATGGAACGGGCCGGCCACGTCTACTCGCGCATCTCGAATCCCACCAACGCCGTGCTCGAAGAGCGCATCGCCGCCCTCGAAGGGGGCGTGGCCGGCATCGCCACGGCCAGCGGCCAGGCCGCCATGCACCTGGGTTTATGTACCATCGCCGGCGCCGGCTCGCACATCGTGGCCTCGCGCGCCCTGTACGGCGGCTCGCACAACCTGCTCGCCTACACATTAAAACGCTTCGGCATCGAGACGACCTTCGTCGACCCGCGCGACGTGGACGCCTGGCGCGCTGCCATCCGCCCGAATACCAAAGTCCTGTTCGCGGAAACCCTGGGCAATCCCGGCCTCGACGTGCTCGATATCCCGACCATTGCCGCCCTGGCGCACGAGCAGCACTTGCCGCTGATGCTCGATTCGACGTTCACCACGCCGTATTTGCTGCGCCCCTTCGAGCATGGCGCCGACCTGGTGTTCCACTCGGCCACCAAGTTTTTATGCGGCCATGGCACGGCCATCGGCGGCTTGCTGGTCGACGGCGGCACTTTTGATTGGCAGGCGGCCTACGACCAGACGGGCCGTTTCGCCGAACTGTGCGAACCGTATGACGGCTTTCACGGCATGGTCTTCGCCGAGGAATCGACGGTGGCGCCGTTCGCCCTGCGCGCGCGGCGCGAAGGCTTGCGCGACTTCGGCGCCGTCATGAGCCCGCACAACGCCTTCGCCATCCTGCAGGGCATCGAAACCCTGGGCTTGCGCATGGACCGCCACGTGGCCAATACGCGCAAGGTCATCGATTTTCTGCTGGTCAATCCGGCCGTGGAATCCGTGTCCTACCCGGAACTGCCGTCGCATCCCGATTACGAGCTGGCCAAGACCCTGCTGCCGAAGGGCGCGGGCGGCGTCTTCACCTTCCGCCTGCGCGGCGACCGCACGGCGGGCCAGCGCTTCGTCGACAGCCTGAAGATCTTTTCGCACCTGGCCAACGTGGGGGACGCCAAGTCGCTCGTCATCCACCCCGCCTCCACCACGCACTTCCGCGTGCCCGACGATCAACTGGCGCAGGCAGGCATCACGCAGGGCACCATGCGCTTGTCGGTGGGCCTGGAAGACGCCGACGATTTGATCGAAGACCTGGCCCGTGGCCTGAAACTGTCGCAGAAAGGCGCCTGACATGCAGCTCACCATTGAGAACACCACGGCCTACTGCTACACGGGCGGCAAGCCATTCAACCCGAACCAGCCCACGGCCGTCTTCATCCACGGCGCGCAAAACGACCATAGCGTGTGGGCCCTGCAGACGCGCTACTTTGCTCACCACGGCTGGAACGTGCTGGCCGTCGACTTGCCGGGCCATGGCCGCAGCGGCGGCGCGGCGAAAACCAAGGTCGAGGAACTGGCGCGCTGGATCCTCGCCGTGCTGGACGGGGCCGGCGCACCCAGGGCCATGCTGATCGGCCACAGCATGGGATCATTGATCGCGCTGGAAGCGGCATTCCTGGCACCGGATCGCGTCAGCCACCTGGCCATGCTCGGCTCCACCTACCCGATGAAAGTCTCGCCGGCGCTGCTGGAAACATCGCTCAACGATGAACAGGCGGCCATCGACATGGTCAATATCTGGTCGCACTCGTCGATCGCGCAAAAGCCCTCGTTTCCCGGCCCCGGCTTCTATGCCATGGGCGGCGCGCGGCGCCTGAAACAGCGCATCGCCGCGCTCAATCCCGCTCACGTGTTTCACACGGATTTTTCTGCCTGCAATGCCTACGCGAACGGCGAAATCGCGGCCGCTTCGGTACACTGCCCCACTTTATTCATTTTCGGCGCGCGCGACATGATGACGCCGCCCAAGTCGACCCGGCTGCTGACGTCCACCATAGCGCATGGCACCGTGGTGCAGGTCGACAGCGGGCACGAATTGATGGCCGAGCAGCCGGACGCCGTGCTCGACGCGCTGTTTGCGTTTGCGCAAACGGCAGCGGCAGCGGCAGCGGCATGAACGCTTTTTTTAGGATAGATGCACATGTTGTTGAATACCCTGTTTGAAGAATTGACCGGCCGCGGCAGCGGCACGGAGGCGGAGCGGCACGAACGCTACAACTGGCTGCAACAGCTGCGTTTCAATAACCCGCAAGCGGAAGAAGGCGGCCCGATGGCCGGCATTCCGTACTACCAATGGTGCCGGCTGCCGCAAGCGCTGATCGTCGCGGGCCAGCACACGGACCTGCTGGTCGGCACCACGAGCGCACTGTATCTGGTCTTCGAGGGCCGCCACGCGGCCGCGTTTGCGGCCGAACTGGGCCTGCAATACGACGCCAACAACCGCATCGACCGCCCCGGCGGCCTCGACGAGCTGCTCGATGCCTATGAAGAGCAGGACGACGGCAGCTGGGCCACCCTGCCGAACGAAGCGCCAGCGCCGCCGCTTGCCGGCTGGGACGACGTGTACTTCCGCGTGCGCGACCTGAGCGACGGCAGGACCATCCAGAGCGTGACCACCATCGCCTACGAAAGCAGCCGTTTCCCTGGCTACACCCTGCTGGGCACGACCATGGTGGGCGCGGGCGCCATCGCCCACGACGACGAGACGGCGGAATATTTGCAGCAAATCTTCGCCGACTGGGCCATTCAGCGCGAATGCGCCGATGTCTGTCTGCCAGCGCAGGAACCGTGGCCCCACGCGCCGCGCCAGACGCCGCCCGCGCCTTTCGGTACCCCCTTCGATTTTGCCCGCAATCTCGCCTATCTTGACACCCTGCTGGCCGCCTACGAACGCGCGCAGGGGCAGGCGGAAATCGATGGCGGCGATAGCGCTTACTGGGCATGCGCGGCCGCCAGCGTGGCTTACCAGGTCTTCTCGCTGCGCTACACGGCAGGCCTGCCCTTGCCCGAAGTGGAAACGGCGCTGGAAGCTGCCATCGGCGCCTGCGAAGCGGCACGCGCGGCCCTGGCCGAGGCCTACGATGACGATGCCTTGCCCGCCTTTGATTTCGAACAATTGACGGATTACGCGCGTACCCTGCAGCTGCTGGGCGCGGCCCTGCTGTTCGGCCGCCACGACCTGGCCGCCCGCCTGGCCGCCCTGCAGACGGCCTTCGACGGCGAAGACGGCGTGTACGAAGCGCTGCTGTCGACGATCGATGCGCAGCGTCCAGCCGTCGACGAATGGTATTTCGCCGAGCCCTATTCGGCCCTGTTCGAGTGCCTGGACGCGGACGATGCCGCGCAGCAGCTGGAACACCTGCGGCACTATCTGGCCAGCTGGCATGGCGCGCTGGTGCACGAAGACTGGTTCAACGGCCATTTGCGCGCGCACGGCCTGGGCGGCTACTACGGCCTGTGGGCCTTCGAGGCGGCCGCCGTGGCCAAACACCTTGGCCTGGAGCGCTGCGCGCTGGCCCACTGGGTGATGCCGCCCACGCCCTGAATGCCCCGTTTACTTTTAGATAAATATCAATGATCAATACCGCAGCCCTGTTCGGCACCGCATTTTTACCCGGCCAGGCCGGCTTCGACATCGAGACGATCACGGGCCTGGCTGAATGGCGGCTGGACGTACCCGTGCTGTTCAAGCTGCTCATCGGCGCCGGCACGCAAGCAGTCGCCTGGCCCATCTACGGCGATGGCGAAGACTGCCCCTGCGTGCTGGCCGCGCCGATGGCGCAGGCACAGGCCAGCTGGCAAGCGTTGTCCGCGCTGATGGACCGGCCGCGCGACGCGGCCGCCATCGTCGCGCGCAGCGCCATCAGCAGCCTGCTGGCCAGCGGCCAGGCGTGGCTGATCCTCGATTGCGTGCAGCTGATCGCGCACGATATCGGCACGCCGGAATACGCGGCCGCGCTCGAGGCCCTGCGCGCCGAGGCGCATGCCCTGCACTCTGCCCTGCAGCGCGGCGACCGGGACGCGTTGGCGCCGCTGCTGGCCGCTGGTTCCGCATCGCCTGCGACCGGCTACTGGTCGGCGTCCGCCAGCGCGCAACTGGCCGATGTCGAGGAACTCGATGCGGAAGATGTACCGTTCCTGCAAGGCCTGGAAGTGGCGGGATGGGAGGAAGACGCGCTGTGCTATGCAGTCAGCGCCGCCGCTGAACCGGACGTCACCGGCCTCGTCACGCCCTATGGCCGCTGGATCGTGCCGCTGTCGCAGCGCTATGTCGACCTGGGCGTTTACTACGCGGACGATGGCTGGATCACCTTTGCCACGGCGGACGCCCCCGATGCACACGGCGTGCTGGACCTGAACGGCACGGTGGTGCTGCCGCCGTCCCCCGGAGCCCTGTACGTCATCAGCCCCCATCTGGTACAGAGAATCGCGCCGGACGGCGCCAGCCGCCTGCTGCGCCTGCCCGACGGCGCGCTGCTGATGGACGGGGTGGACAACATCTGCCAGCGCGACGATGGTTTGATCGACATCGAACGCCAGACGGGCGATGACGACGAGCGCAATGTGCACGGCGTGGTCGACACCACGGGCAAGGTGGTGGTGCCGGCCTCCTACAGCTCCGTGCAGGATTTCGGCACGAAGAAGAAAATCGCCATCGTCAGCCAGCGCATCGCCGGGCGCTTCCTGTTTGGCCTGGTCAATAGCCAGGGCGAGCTGCTGGCGCCCTGCCAGTACGAAGCCATCGATAGCGCCACCACGTCGTCGCCGCCCAAGCTGCGCAAGAATCTGATCTTCGCCATCGATGCGCAAGGCCTGGCCTGCATGCTGACGCCCGATGGCAAGCAGGCGTTTACGCCGCTATATCCGCCCGCCCACTATCTGCGCGGCGTGGCCGTGCAAAGCGACTTTTTATATGTGGTCAACGATGGCATGGCCTGGAGCATGGATTTCACGGGCCAGCTGCTGGAGCAGTTCGACACCGTGGAGAACTTCAAGGCGGCCATCACGGCGCAATTGAGCGAGTCCATCGGCCTGGGCAAGAAAAAACCCGCCAAGCGCCGCAGTTTCACGCCGGCGCAGATCCTGGCCAAGGCCGACCGCGAGCAGTTGCGCGCGCTGGCCGCGCTGCTCTTGCTGGGCGATGCGGCACTGGCCGCACGCTGCGTGGACATCACCCTGGAAGAACTGGCGGATGACGACCCGGAAGAGGAATACGAAGGCGAGACGCCCGAAGCGGCGTGTTTCTTCCTGCTCTGGTCCACGGCCGCCGATGCGCTGGGCCACGGCACCACCCTGGACTGGAAATCGGTCGATGAAGTGCCGCGCATCGCCCGGCACATCGACCTGCCCGCGCTGCGCGATTTTTCGTGGGCGCAGCGCGAGGATGGCGACGCGATGGCCGAAGGCCTGGCCGCCATCGCCACCCACCTGGCGCCGCATCAGCTGCGCCTGGTGAACCTGCACGGCGGCGAGGACACGTATTATCTGGGCGTGGTACGCACGCAGGATGCGGCCGCGTTCAGCAAGGCGGCGCTGCAGGCGGTCCTGCGGCCCGTGCTGCTGTGACGGCTTGCCGGCCCGTCTGCTGATATCGCACCCGGCCGGCAACATGGAGCGCCGTTGCTGGCCGGGTGCATCTTTACTTGACGGAACGATCGAACAGCGCCTTGTCAAAACGCAGGGTAATGACTTCGGTATCGTCCGGCTTGCCTGGCTTGCGTCCGTCTTCACCGGGGTAGTTCGTGTCAATTGCCACGACTAGCGTGTGGGCATCGAGGACTTCAACGCTCTCCACCGAGTCGAAAGGCATGCTGAACTTACCCACGGGCATATTGCTCGCCTGCCCGCCGATGCCTTTGGGGTCGGAGATATTCAGCAAGTCCACCAGCAGCGTTTTCTTGAGGGCGCCATCAGCATCTTTCTCCTTCAGGTCGACCAGGTACAGGCGCTTGATCACGGCCTTGGCGCCCCAGAAGCCGTCGCGCTCGATGAGCACGAACTTGCTGCCGCCGACATTGGTCATGTCGCCGATCACGACGCCATTATCCTTGGCCGCGCCATCCTTGCGGTACACGAGGTTCTTGCCGGTATAGCGCATGGCGGCGGGGTCGAACTCGAAGATGTTCAGGTAGCGCTCATCCGCGGTAACGGGCCGCAGGGACGGGTCGCTTGGCGCCGCTTCCGGCACCGCGTAGAGCAGGCTGCGGTCGGCGTTATAGGCCAGGCTTTCGAAACCGCGGCTGCCTGACAGGGTGATGCTGGCGCCCTTGCCCAGCACTTCCGGATTGGCCGGGCTGCGCAGGA
Organism: Janthinobacterium agaricidamnosum; assembly: GCF_003667705.1. NCBI lineage: Bacteria > Pseudomonadati > Pseudomonadota > Betaproteobacteria > Burkholderiales > Oxalobacteraceae > Janthinobacterium > Janthinobacterium agaricidamnosum. The sequence continues at coordinate 3,326,626 of NZ_CP033019.1, forward strand.
AGGGATGGGGAACGGGATCGCCCATGAGCGTGCCGTTTTTGTCGAAGTGCAGGATATACGGGCCGAACTCCTCGCCCACGAACCAGGTGCCATCGGCGGCGCGCGCGAGCGATTCAATGTCGAAGTCAAAACCGGTCAGCAGGCGGCCCGCGCGAATGCGCGCATCGACGGCGATACCGCTGTCGGAAAAGACCAGCCCGCCGGAGGTGTTGCTTGGGTAGTTGACATAGTCGGCCGTGATTTTCAGGTCGATGCCCTTGCCGTCGTTTAAGAAACCCCTGGCGTCGTTGAAGGCGAGAAAACTGTTGATCTTGATGCTGCCCGGCGTCTTGCTGGCGTCTGCGTCCGTGCGGAAGTTGATGCTGGCGTTATACAGGCCGAGCACGAAATCGGCCGAATTGCCCTTGGCGCCGTAGCCATTGTCGGCCATGGCAGTCCAGCTGCCGTCGTCATTCCTCAGCAGAGCGGAGAAGCCGGGAATCGGCACGCCATTGGCAAACGGCGGGCTGACGCCAAGCGCCGCGGCCATGAACTGTCCGGAAACCGGCGCCGGCCAGCGCGCCGTGTCAGGCAACGCTGCCCAGCCGACCAACTGGTGCGGCAGCCCTTCCCCCTCCTTGGGCACCGCGTCGGGAGCCGCAGAGGAACTGCCGCCGCAGGCAGCCAGCATGCCGCTCACCATCACGATGGCCAAGCCGCGGCTCCAATTCAAACCGCTCAAATGACAACGCATATTTGCTTCCTCTACAAGATGAATGGAGAGGAAAGCTTACCGGCCTTCGGTGACCAGTCTATGACATGCGTCGCTATCGCGCGGGGCAGATGCAGGCAGCGCGCGCACCGCCGGGCCCGTCAATTGCAGCGCACTTCCCCGAAATGCTGCGCCAGGCTCAGGCCCAGTCCCTGCTCCACGGCGTTTTCCACCTGCGCGGCCAGCGCGGCCGCCTCTTCCGCCGCCTTGATGTCGCGCTCGTTGGTGGAGCCGGCCGGATAGCCGGAGTTCACGCGCATGCCGCCGAAGACGAACAGGCGGTAGACGTCGGCCAGGCTGATGCGGTTGACGTTGCCCAGCAAGACCCAGTGGTCGGAACTGTCGGCCACGCGCTTGCCCCACTGTACCCGCACGGCGCCGTCCACGTTGACCCGTCCCACCCAGCCCTGCTGCACCATCTTGTCGAGCAGGGTTTCCATCTCTTCGAAGCCCAGGCGCGTGCTGCGGCGGATCTCGGCCGCGCCCACGAGGGCCGAATCGGCGCAGTGGCACGCCTGGTGCAGCACTTTCAGGATGGCGACGGCGTCGACGAATTCGCTGCCCGGTGCCGCTTCGTACCACCAGCGCTCGTATTTCACGACGGGCAAGGCGGCCACCAGCAAGGCGCCCACCAGGGTGATCATCCAGCTCAGGTATATCCACACGAGGAACAGCGGCAAGGCGGCCAGCGCGCCATAAATGCGCGAATAGGTGGGGAATTCCTGGATGAATTCGCCGAAGCCGCGCTTGGCCACCTCGAACGCCAGCGCCGCCAGCAAGCCGCCCCAGGCCGCGTCGCGCCAGTCCACGTCGCGGTTCGGCACGGCGATGTAGAGCAAGGTAAACGCCAGCATGGTCAGGCCGATCGACACCAGCGTGTAAAACACGGCGCCGATGAACGGCACGGCGCCCACCACGCCGCTGGTGGCCATGAAGAGGCGCGAGGTCACCGTCAGCGACACGCCCACCAGCAGCGGCCCCAGGGTGACGATGGCCCAGTAGACGAGCAAACGCTTGGTCCAGCGGCGCTCCTGGCGCACGCGCCAGATGCGGTTGAAGACGCGCTCGATCAAGCCCATCATGCCCACCGAGGTGACGATCAGGGCGCCCGCACCGATGGCCGACAATCGCGTCGCCTTCGAGGCAAACGTCGTCAGGTAGTCGAGGATGGTGTTCGAGATGCCCTTGGGCATCACGCTTTGCACGAAATAGTCTTCCAGCGCGTGGCGGAAGGTATTAAACAGGGGGAAGGTGGTGAAGATGGCCAGGGCCAGCGTGAGCAGCGGCACCAGCGCGAACACGGTGGCGAACGTCAGGCTGCCGGCCACTTGCGGCAGGCTTTCCTCGCGCACGCGGCGGCGCGCGAACTGCAGCAGGTCGCGCGTTTCGGACCACGTCAGGCCGCGCACGACGTCCAGCCCCATGCTCAGGGTGCGCCACAGGTATTGGAAGAACGGGAATATATATTTTGAAAACATGTGCAAAATCAGAACGGCGCCATGACAGCAGTCGTATCAGGCTGTAAAGCGCCCTATAATACCAATGATGAAGCCAACCAATCTGATTATTCTCGTATTGTTTTATTCACGCCATGGCGCCACGCGCCAGTTGGCCGAGCTGATAGCCCAGGGAGTGGAAAGCGTGCCTGGCTGCGATGCGCGCCTGCGCACCGTGCCCGCCGTCTCCACCGTAACGGAAGCGACGGCGCCCGAGGTGCCGCCTGATGGCGCGCCTTATGTGGAACTGGACGACCTGCAGGAATGCGCGGGCCTGGCCCTGGGCTCGCCCACGCGCTTCGGCAACATGGCCGCCGCCATGAAGTACTTCTGGGATGGCACGGCCAGCGACTGGCTGGCCGGCAGCCTGTCCGGCAAGCCCGCCTGCGTGTTCACGTCCACGGGCAGCCTGCACGGCGGCCAGGAATCGACCCTGCTGTCGATGATGATCCCCCTCTTCCACCACGGCATGCTGGTCATGGGCTTGCCCTACACGCACCCGGAACTGATGACCACCTCCACGGGCGGCTCGCCGTATGGCGCCACGCACTGGTCGGGCATAGACGGCGACAAGGCCTTGAGCGACGATGAAAAACGCCTGGCCGTCGCGCTGGGCCGGCGCCTGGCGGAAAACGCCGCGAAACTGGCAGGCGCATGATGCACGGCACACTGCACAAGTATTTTCACTGGGGCGCCATCGCCAGCCTCGTCACCCTGATCGTCTGGTGTCTGCTGTGGGAAACCGTCGTCGCGCCCCTGCAGCCGGGCGGTTCCTGGGTCGTATTGAAAGCGGCGCCCCTGCTCATTCCCCTGTACGGCGTCATCAAGCGCGACGTCTACACCCTGCAATGGTCGTCGATGGTGATCCTGCTGTACTTTACGGAAGGCGTGGTACGCGGCTACAGCGACACGAACCCCACCTCGGCCCTGATGGCCTGGGGCGAGGCGGCCATCGTCTGCGTCTATTTTGTCTGCGCCGTGCTGTATCTGCGCCCGTATAAAAAGGCGGCCAAGCGCATGGCCAAAGAGCTTCTGGAAAAAGTGAATAAAGTGAGCATCAAGAAATGACTGGTCAAACCGATTTCCTCGCCGCCTGCCGCGACCTGCTGGGCGACACCTACGTCCTCACCTTGGACGCCGACACGGCGCCCTTCCTCACCGACTGGCGCGACAGGTTTACGGGCAAGGCCCTGGCCGTGCTGCGCCCCGCCACCGTGGAGCAGGTGGCCGCAATCCTGCGCGCCTGCGCGCAATGGCAGGTGCCCGTCGTGCCGCAGGGCGGCAATACGGGCCTGGTGCTGGGCAGCATCCCCGATGCGGCCGGCACGGCCGTCGTGCTGTCGCTGGCGCGCCTGAACAGCATCCGCGCGCTCGATCCCGTCAACCGCACGATCACGGTCGATGCCGGCTGCATCCTGCAAACCATCCAGGAAGCGGCCAGTGCCGCCGGCTGTCTGTTCCCCCTGTCGCTGGCGGCCGAAGGCAGCTGCACCATCGGGGGGAATCTGGCGACGAACGCGGGCGGCACGGCAGTACTGCGCTACGGGAACACGCGCGAGCTGTGCCTGGGCCTGGAAGTGGTCACGCCTCAGGGCGAGATCTGGAGCGGCTTGCGCGGCCTGCGCAAGGACAATACCGGCTACGATTTGCGCGACCTGTACATCGGCGCCGAAGGCACTCTGGGCGTGATCACGGGCGCGGTCATGAAGTTGTACCCGCAGCCGAAGGCCTGCATCACGGCGCTGGCCGCCATGCCCTCGCCCGCCCACGCCCTGCGCTTGTTAAGCCTGATGCAGGACCATTGCGGCGCCAGCCTGACGGGTTTTGAACTGATGTCGCAATACTGTTTGCAACTGGTAGCGGAGCAATTTCCGCAGCTGCCGCGCCCGTTCGCCGACGCGCATGGGCAGTCGCATGGGCAATATGTGTTGCTGGAACTGTCCAGCAGCCAGTCCGAGGCGCATGCCGTGGAATTGCTCGAAGCGAGCATCGGCGCGGCCCTGGAAGACGAGTTGATCGAAGACGCCGTCGTCGCCAGTTCCGTGGCGCAGTCCGAAGGCCTGTGGCAGCTGCGCGAACATATTCCGCTGGCGCAGGCGCAGGCGGGCAAGAACATCAAACACGATATCTCGCTGCCCATTTCCCGCATCGCCGACTTCATCGCCGTCACGGATGCGGCCCTTGCGTCAGCCTTCCCCGGCTGCCAGCTCGTGTGCTTCGGCCACCTGGGCGACGGCAACCTGCATTACAACGTGGCGCCGCCAGCCGGCATGACGGACCGGGATTTCCTGGCCAACCAGGATGCCATCAACCGCATCGTGCACGACCAGGTCCACGGCTTTGGCGGCTCGATATCGGCCGAGCACGGCATCGGCGCACTGAAAAAGGCGGATCTGGCGCACTACAAGTCGCCGCTGGAACTGCAGCTGATGCGCGCCGTGAAGCAGGCGCTGGACCCGCAAAACATCATGAATCCGGGGAAGATATTGTGAAGCCATCGTCTCTCCTGCTCTGCGCCATGGCCTTGCTGGCCGGTTCCGCCAGCGCGCAGGACGTCTACAAATGTGTGCAGGATGGCCAGACCAGCTATAGCGCCACGCCCTGCACGGGCGGCCAGCTGCAGATCCTGGAAGTTCCCTCGCCTCCGCCCGCCGTCGACAAGGGCGCGGCCACGCGTCAGGAACGGGTGGCCAGCCAGATGGAAGCGGCGCGCAAGAAGCGCGAAAACCTGGAAGACCAGGCGCGCGAACGGGCCGCCAAACAGAAGGAAATGCACGAGAAGCATTGCGCCCAGCTACGGCTGGAACAAAAATGGGCGGCGCAGGACGCCGTCGGCGCGGGTGATAAAACCCGCAATGCGGCGCAACTGAAAGCGCGGCGCGCCGGCGAGCGCCTGGCCGTTGAATGTCTGAATTGAGTGCGCCGGCAGCCAATCCTGCAGGTATGCGCCTGTTGTCGCGCTGGCTGCTGCTGGGCGAATGGCGCGCGCATCCCGTGCGTGCCTTCGTCGCCATCCTCGCCATCGCCATCGGCGTGTCGCTGGGCTTTGCCATCCATTTGATCAACGCGGCCGCCTTCAATGAATTTTCCACGGCCGTCAAAAGCCTGTCCGGCCAGGCCGACGTGCAGGTGGCCGGACGCGAAGCGCTGTTCGACGAAGCCGTCTACCCGTGGCTGGCGCAGCGCGACGGCGTGGCCGTTGCCTCGCCCGTGCTGGAACTGCAAGCCGGCGTGAGCGACAAGAAGGACGGCGGCCCGCTGCACATCCTGGCGCTCGACGTCTTCCGCGCCGGCTTCATCTCGCCCGACCTGATCGGCGCGCCGGCCGAAGGCCAGCCTTTCGACACCCTGGCCGACGACGCCATCTTTTTATCGCCTGCCGCCTTGCGCTGGCTCGACGTCGCCGAAGGCGGCCAAGTCGCGCTGCAATCGGGCACGGGCACGGTGTCCCTGCGCGTGGCCGGTTCGCTGCAGCGCGCGCGCGCCGGCCAGCGCATCGCCGTGATGGATATCGGTGCGGCGCAATGGCGCTTCAACAAGCTGGGCAAGCTGTCGCGCATCGACTTGAAACTGCGCCAGGGCGTCAACCGCGACGCCTTCCAGGCCGCGCTGAGCAGCGCGCTGGAAACGCAGTACCCGGGGCGTTTCCAGGTAGGCCAGCCGAATGATGAAAACCAGAATAGCCGCAACAATAACCTGAGCCGTGCCTACCGCGTCAACCTGACGGTGCTGGCCCTGGTCGCCCTGTTTACGGGCGCGTTCCTCGTGTTTTCCACGCAGGCCCTGTCCGTCATCCGCCGCCGCGGCCAGTTCGCGCTGCTGCGCGTGCTGGGCATGGAGCGCAGGCCATTGCTGCGCCAGGTGCTGCTGGAAGGCGCCAGCCTGGGCGTGGTCGGCGCCGCGCTGGGCATCGCCGGCGGTTATGCCATGGCGGCCGTCGCCCTGCGCTTTTTCGGCGGCGACCTGGGCGCCGGCTATTTCGCGGGCGTGCAGCCGCAGGTGCAATTCACGCCCGTCGCCGCTTTCGTGTATTTCGCGCTGGGCCTCGGCGTGGCCTTGCTGGGTTGCGCCGCGCCCGCGCTGGAAGCGGCGCGCGCGGCCCCCGCCATCGCCCTGAAATCGGGCAGCGAAGAAGTTGTGACGACGCGCCTGGCCAAGACCTGGCCAGCGCTGGCGTGTCTGCTGCTGGCCGGCGCCTTGACGTTCCTGCCGCCCGTCTTCGAGCTGCCCCTGTTCGGCTATCTGTCCATCGCCCTGCTGCTGATCGGCGCCATCGCCCTGATGCCGCAGCTGGCGGCCGTCGTCTTCCGCGCCCTGCAAGCCGCCTGGCTGCGCACGGAAACGAGCAAGCATGCGCCCGTGCGCAGCCTGACCGTGGCCCGCCTGGCGAACGCCTCGGGCCAGGCCGGCATCGCGCTCGGTGGCGTGCTGTCGAGCTTTAGCCTGATGGTGGCGATGGCGATCATGGTGTCGAGTTTCCGCGTTTCCGTCGACGACTGGCTGCTGCAGATCCTGCCGGCCGACGTGTACACGCGCCCGGCGGCCAGCGGCGGCACGGCGGGCCTGAACCCGCGCGAACAGGCGAGCATCACCGCCCTGCCCGGCGTGGCCAGGGTGGATTTCCAACGCCTGCGCTCGCTGTCGCTGGCGCCGGACCGCCCGAACGTCATGCTGCTGGCGCGCCCCATCAACTTGCGGGACCCTGGCAAGAGCATGGTACTGGTGGGCGACACCCTGCCCGTGCCGGCAGGCAGCCGGCCCGTGTGGCTGTCCGAAGCGGCGGCCGACCTGTACAACGTCAAGCCTGGCCAGCAGATCGCGCTGCCGCTGGCGGGCGGCCGGCACAAGTTCTTCGTCGCCGGCATCTGGCGCGACTATGCGCGCTCGTCCGGCGCCATCCAGATGCCGCTGGACGACTACCGCGCCCTGACGGGCGATATGGACGTCAGCGATGCGGCCCTGTGGCTGGCCAAAAATACCACGGGCGAGCAGTTGCAGCAGCGCCTGAAAGCCCTGCCCTTCGGCGCCAGCCTGGAAGTATCGAACCCGTCGGCCATCCGCGCCCTGAGTCTGCAGATCTTCGACCGCAGCTTCGCCGTCACGTATTTACTGGAAGCCATCGCCATCGTCATCGGCCTGTTCGGCGTGGCCGCCACGTTCTCGGCCCAGACCCTGGCGCGCGCGCGCGAATTCGGCATGCTGCGCCACGTGGGCGTGACGCGCGGCCAGATCCTGTCCATCCTGGCGCTGGAAGGCGGCGCGCTGACGGCGCTGGGCATCGCCACCGGTTTTGTGTTGGGCCTGTTGATCAGCTTTGTGCTGGTCTTCATCGTCAATCCGCAATCGTTCCACTGGACCATGCAGCTGCACCTGCCGTGGTCCTTGATCGCCACTGTGGCCGGCGCCCTGCTGACGGCCGCCGCCCTCACTGCCCTCATCGCGGGGCGCCAGGCGCTGTCCGCTGGCCCCATCCGCGCCGTCAGAGAGGACTGGTAATGCGCCGTTTGACTTGTTTATTATTGTTTTGCAGCGCCGCCGCCATCGCCGCGCCGCCCGCGTTCGCCCCCGTCACGCCGCTGCCGGCCGGCCAGACCCTGCGCATGCCGCACGATTTCGGCGCCCATCCCGCCTATAAAACGGAATGGTGGTACGCCACGGGATGGGTAAAAACCGCCGGCGGCGAGCAGCTGGGCTACCAGGTGACATTCTTTCGCAGCGCCACGTCCGCCGACGCGGACAACCCCAGCGCCTTCGCGCCGAAACAGCTGATCATCGGCCATGCGGCCCTGTCCGATCCGAAAGTGGGCAAGCTGCTGCACGACGAGAAAAGCGCGCGCGAAGGCTTCGGCCTGGCCTACGCCAAGGTGGGCGACACGGACGTGAAACTCGACGACTGGCGCATGCAGCGCCAGACCGACGGCAGCTACAAGGTCAGCCTGGCCGCGCGCGACTTCAGCTTGCAGCTGACCCTGGCGCCCACGCAGCCCGTGCTGCTGCAGGGCGTTGGCGGCTATTCGCGCAAGGGCGCGCGGCCCGCGCAATCGAGTTACTACTACAGCGAGCCGCAGCTGCGTACCACGGGCACCATCGCCCGCGCGGGCGGCAAGCCGGAAGCGGTGACGGGCGCCACCTGGCTCGATCACGAGTGGTCGAGCCAGGTGCTCGATGCGGACGCCAGCGGCTGGAACTGGATAGGCGCCAACCTCGCTGACGGCGGCGCCCTGATGGCCTTCCAGATCCGCAGCAAGACAGGTGCTAAACTATGGGCGCACGCGACATGGCGCGATGCGTCCGGTAAGATGACGCAGTACGCGCCCGGCGACGTCGATTTCACGCCCACGCAGCTGTGGCGCTCGCCCCGCACACAGGCCGAATACCCGGTCGCCACCGAGATCCGCACGGGTGCCACGCGCTGGCAGATCAAGCCCCTGCAGGCGGACCAGGAGCTCGATTCACGCCGCTCGACGGGGGCCGTGTACTGGGAAGGCGCCGTGACGGTGGAGCGCGACGGCCAGCCGGTCGGGCGCGCCTACCTGGAAATGACGGGCTATGTCCAGCCGATGAAGTTGTAAGCAATGCATAAAATGCCGGGGTCAGACCCATCGGGTCTGACCCCGGACAAGCAAAAAAGTAAATCAAAGCGAAAAACAATGACAACCAGCACAGAAACAGGCAGCACCAGCAAAGCAACCGCCGCAAGTACCGCACCGACTCCCGACACCGGCAGCAGCCGCGAACTGAAAAAAGGCAGCCTGGCCGCCTTCAAGGGCTTGATGCCCTTCCTGACGCCGTACCGCAAGCAGTTCTTCCTGGCCGGTATCGCGCTGGTGGTGGCCGCCGCCTCGACCCTGGCCATTCCAGCCGCCTTCAAGCAGATGATCGACCTCGGTTTCGGCGGCGCGGCCGGCTCGAAAAGCATCCAGCACGTCGACCTGGTGTTCCTCGCCCTGTTCGGCGTGGCGTCCATCCTGGCCTTGGCCACGGCGGCGCGCTTTTATACGGTGTCGTGGCTGGGCGAGCGCGTCACGGCCGACATCCGCAGCGCCGTGTACCGCCACGTCGTCACGCAAAGCCCGGAATTCTTTGAAACGACGCAGACGGGCGAAGTCCTGTCGCGCATCACCACCGACACGACATTGATACAAGCCGTGGTCGGCACCAGCATCTCGATGGCGCTGCGCAATGTGCTGCTGTTCCTGGGCGGTCTGGTGATGCTGTTCGTCACCAGCGCCAAGCTGGCGGGCATCATCATCGGCCTCTTGATCCTGGTCGTCGTGCCCATCATCGTGTTTGGCCGCCGTGTGCGCAAGCTGTCGCGCGTTTCGCAGGACCGCATCGCCGACGCGTCGGCCATGGCCGGCGAAATCCTCAACGCCATGCCCACTGTGCAGGCGTTTACGCACGAGAAAATCGAATCGAAACGCTTTGGCGACTCCGTCGAAGGCGCCTTCATGACGGCCATGCGCCGCATCCGCGCCCGCGCCCTCTTGACCATGATCGCGATTTTGCTGGTCTTCGGCACCATCGTGTTCGTCCTGTGGCTGGGCGCGCGCGCCGTGCTGGAAGGCGCGATGACGGGCGGCGACCTGGGCCAGTTCATCCTGTACGCTTCCATCGTGGCCGGCGCCATCGGCGCCCTGTCCGAAGTTATGGGCGAAGCGCAGCGCGCCGCCGGCGCCACCGAGCGCCTGCTGGAACTGATGGCCGTCAAATCGGAAATCGAATCGCCTGCCACGCCGCTGCCGCTGCCCGCGCGCGCCGCGAACGGCGCTTCGCTGTCGCTGGACGACGTCATGTTCTCGTATCCGTCGCGCCCCGATACGCACGCGCTGGACCACGTCAGCCTCGACATCCGCGCCGGCGAAACGGTGGCCGTCGTCGGCCCGTCGGGCGCCGGCAAGACCACGCTGTTCCAGCTGTTCCTGCGCTTCTATGACCCGCAAAGCGGCAGCATCCGCCTCGATGGCGTCGACATCAAGCAGCTCGACCTGCACACCCTGCGCGACGCCATCGGCATCGTGCCGCAGGATACCGTGATTTTCTCGGCCGACGCCATGGAAAACATCCGCTATGGCCGCGCCGGCGCCAGCGACGAGGATGTCATCGCCGCCGCGAAGATGGCGGCCGCCCACGAATTCATCGAGCGCCTGCCGAACGGCTACAAATCCTTCCTCGGCGAACGGGGCGTGCGCCTGTCCGGCGGCCAGCGCCAGCGCATCGCCATCGCCCGCGCCCTGCTGAAAAACCCGCCGCTGCTGCTGCTCGACGAAGCGACCAGCGCGCTCGACGCGGAATCGGAACGCCTGGTGCAAAAGGCGCTGGAAGCGGCCATGGTGGGCCGCACCACCGTCATCATCGCGCACCGCCTGGCCACCGTGCAGCGGGCCGACCGCATCATCGTCATGGAAGACGGCAGGATCGTCGAGACGGGCACGCATGCGTCGCTGGTGGCGCTTGGCGGCATCTACGCGAATCTTGCCGCACTGCAATTTCATCACGTACAGCTCAATCCAGCGGAATAATCATGAACGCACTTTTCCACGCCAACCTGGGCATCACCGATTTCTGGACCTTTTTACTGGGGACCATCTTCATCGTCATCCTGCCCGGTCCCAACTCCATGTACGTGCTGTCCGTGGCCGCCCAGCGCGGCGTGCGGCCCGCCTACCAGGGCGCCTTCGGCATCTTCGCCGGCGACCTGATTCTGATGGTGCTGTCGGCCTGCGGCGTCGCTTCGCTGCTGAAAGCCAGCCCGGCCCTGTTCTACGTCGTGAAATACATCGGCGCGGCTTACCTGGGCTGGATCGGCCTGCAGATGCTGATAGGCTGCTGGCGCAAGCTGCGCGCGCCCGCTCCCGCTGAAGGCGAAGCGGCAGCCGTGCCGCCCCCCGTCAAGGAAAGCGCCCCGTTCCGCAAGGCGCTGATCATCAGCCTGATGAACCCGAAAGCGATTTTGTTCTTCATCTCGTTTTTCATCCAGTTCGTCGACCCGGCCTTTGCAAAGCCCGTGCTGTCCTTCATCGGCCTGGGCCTGATCTGCCAGGTGATCAGCTTTACCTACCTGACGGCCATCATCTTTGTCGGCGCGCGGCTGGCCGAGACCTTCCGCCGCCGTCGCCGCCTGTCGGCCGGCATGGGCGGCGGCGTGGGCGCCATGTTCATCGGCTTTGGCGCAAAACTGGCCACGGCCACCCTGTAAGGAAAACACCGTGAACGAGCTTGAACTGCGCCAGCGCTGCCACACCATCCTGCCGGGCCACCGCCAGCCCACGCCAGCGGCCACCTTCGCCGCCATGGCCGCCTGGTGCGATGCCAACGATGTTGCGCACGATACCTATGGCGAGGGCGCGCTGATCGAACAGTTCGAGAACAAGATCGCCGGCCTGCTCGGTTTCGAGGCGGCCGTGTTCTGCATCACGGGCACCATGACGCAAGTCACGGCCCTGCGCCTGACCTGCCAGGACCGGGGCTCGCGCCTCGTCGCGCTGCACCCGACCTCGCACATCCTGCGCCACGAGCGGGGCAACCATGAATTGCTCGATCACTTCAAGGGCTTGATGCTGGGCGACCCGCACCGCCCGTGGACGGTGGACGACCTGCGCGCCGTGCCCGATGCGCTGGGCGCCGCGCAGGTCGAACTGCCGATGCGCGAAATCGGCGGCCAGTGTCCGTCGTGGGATGCCTTGAAAGACATCAAGCGGCACTGCCGCGAACGCAATATCCACCTGCACATGGATGGCGCGCGCCTGTGGGAAGCGCAAGCCGGTTTTGGCCAGTCCCTGCCCGCCATCTGCGACGGTTTTGATTCCGTCTACGTGTCGCTGTACAAGGGCATCGGCGGCCTCGGCGGCGCCATGCTGGCCGGCAGCCGCCCGTTTGTCGAGCGTGCGCGCGCGTGGTTCCACCGCCAGGGCGGCAACATCGTGCACCGCACGCCCTACGTGGTGGCCGCCGCCATGCAGTTCGACGCGCGCCTCGCCGCCATGCCCCGCTATTTTGCGCGCACGCAGTGGCTGTACGCGCTGCTGCGCGATTTTCCATCGATCGCCGTCAACCCCGCCCAGCCGCAAGCGAACATGCTGCATCTGCACCTGCCCGTGTCGCGCGAGCGGGCCATCGCCATCCGCAACCAGGTGGCCGAAGACCACGGCATCTGGCTGTTCGGCCGCGCCAGCCACGCGGCCCTGCCCGGGCACAGCGTGGTGGAGTGGTATGTGGGCGACAACTTGCTGGAACTGCCCGACGACACCGTACGGCTGGCCTTGACCCTGCTGGATCAGGCCATGCGTAACAAGGCACCATCGGCACCATCGGCGTAGGTCGGGGTAGGTCGGGTTAGCGCATAGCGCGTAACCCGACAACACCACAGCAACAGCCATCGCCAACAATACCGTCGGATTACGCGCGGCTTCGCCACGCTAATCCGACCTACACCCTACCGCGCCCAACAGCGCACCACCGCTGGGGTCTGCCCAAAAAAAAAAGCGCCCGAAGGCGCTTTTTTCCTTTCATGGCGGCCGGGTTGGCCGCCACTACCTGCTTAGAACTTGTAGTTATAAGCGAGACCGATCAACTGCATGCGGGTCTTGAACAGGCCCTTGGTGGTTTCACCGTTGCCGGTGCAGCCCGTCTTGACCGGCGAGCAGTCGTTTGTGTAGTTGACGTCAGCATCCTTGAAGTCGATATAGCTGTAAGCCAGGTCGATCGAGGAATTGGCGTTCAGCTTCCAGTTCGCGCCGATCGAATACTGCATGCGGTCGCTGTCCGGCAAGGCCGGGTGGCGCAATTCGGCGCTGCGGACCGGCGCCTGGTCGTGGGCGATACCGGCGCGCAGCATCAGGCTTTCGCTGTACTTGTAGTTGGTGCCCAGCGACACGCGGTAGGTGTCTTTCCAGTTCTGGCGAATGCGCTCGGCGCCTTCGGCCGTCGGCGGGAACTGGATGTCCAGGTTCTGCAGGCGCGAAGTGCGGGTCCAGGTGACGTCGCCCATCAAGGCCCACTTATCATCCATCTGATGGAAGGCGTTGACCGACAGGGTTTCCGGCGTGCGCAATTCCACCAGCGCTTCCGAATTGACCTTGTTCGATGCCTTGGCGATGAAGGCGTTCACGGCCGGATTGCTCGTCACTTGCGAGAAGTCCCAGATGGTGCTGCCCTTGAGCTTGTGCGAAATCGACGAGCGGTAGGCGATACCGAAACGCGTGCCTTCGTTCAGCTGGTACAGGTAGCCCAGGTTGAAGCCGAAGCCCCAGTCATGGCCATCCATCGAGGCATGGCCATCCTTGATCGGGCCCTGCAGCGCGGCGCCCGCAGCTTGCGCCGCAGCCAGACCCTGCGTCTTGGCGATATTGGCCAGGAAGGCCTGCGATGCGCTAGGGGCAAACTTGCCCAGGAAAGCAACCGAACCCGGCACGTCCACGCCCTGGCCCAGTTCCGCCTTCATGTATTCGGCCGTCACGCCGAAACCGAACGAGTGGTGCTGGTCCAGCTTGAACGACACGGAAGGATTCAGGGCGATGGCTTCGAGCTTGATATTGGTGATCGCGTAGCGGCCATACCAGTCGTTGCCGTAGTCAAGCTTGGCGCCATACGGCACGAACAGGCCAGCGCCGACGGTCCACTGCTCATTGATTTTCTTGCTGGCATACAGCGCTGGCGCGAACACGGCATCCGGCGCATAGTCCTTGGTTGCCGCGTAAGGCGTGCGGTTGCCCGGGAAGAAAGGCTTGGAGCCCGAATCCGTGTAGGTCGAATGCGGTACCACCAGGGTGCCGCCGCCCACGAATTGCGTGCCTTCCAGGCGCGCCATGCCGGCCGGGTTATAGAAAATGGTCGACGCGTCGGCCGCTTCGGCGCCGCTGGCATCGGCCGTGCCCTGGGCGGAAACGCTTTGCGAGCCGAAACGGTAGCCCGATGCCTGGGCGGTGGAAGCGAAGCCGGCGCATGCGACGGCGATGAGGAGGGGCAGATATTTATGTTTCAAGTTAGTCTCTCTTTATTATATGAAGTGTCTTCGTCACATTGTCCCGGGTAGCTCAACCTCACCCGTCCTGCACTGTTCTTGCCGCCGTGAACTCCAATTCACTGACGGCATGAGCGAAGCATATAATATTTTTTAGAAAAAAGCGAACGTTCGCTCTTTTTATGAAACAGCGTTGTTTTCCATGCCAATCACGACGCACTACAGCGCCGGCGCCGGTGCTGGAAGCGGTATCAGGAAGCGCTGATGCATCAGCGCCAGCATCTGTTCGGCCGGCACGGGACGCGAGATGAAATAGCCCTGCACTTCATTGCATTGCAGCGCGCGCAGGATGTCGAGCTGCTCGCGCGTCTCCACGCCTTCGGCCACCACGCTCATGCCCAGCGCATGCGCCATCGACAGGATGGCGCGCACGAAGACCTCGCCCTGCTCCGAGCGGCCCAGCTCCATGGTGAAGGCGCGGTCGATCTTCAAGCCATCCATGGCGAACTTCTGCAGCTGCGACAGCGAGGAATAGCCGGTACCGAAATCGTCGACCAGCAGGCGCACGCCCAGCGCGCGGATGGCCGACAGCTGCTCCACGGCGCGGTTCTGCTCATCCATCATGGCCGATTCCGTGATCTCCACCTCGATCAGGCGCGCGTCGATGCGGTGGCGCGTCAGCGCCGACGCCAGCACCTGGTGCACGTCGCCGCGGCCGAACTGGCGCGCCGACACGTTGATCGATACGGGCACCAGTTCCAGTCCGCTGGCTTGCCAGCGTGCCATCTGCAGGCACACCTTTTCGATGACCACTTCGCCCAGCTGCGAAATCAGGCCGCTGCTCTCGGCCACGGGGATGAATTCCAGCGGCGGCACCATGCCATGCTGCGGATGGTGCCAGCGCACCAGCGCCTCCATGCTGCACAGCTGCCCGCTCATGGCGTCGACGCGCGGCTGGTAGACGACGAGGAACTGGTCCTGCTCCAGCGCCGCCACCAGGCTTTGCTCCAGTTCGCGGCGGCTGCGGATGGTTTCGAACAATTCCGGCTGGAAAAAGCGGTGATGGCCCTTGCCCGCCACTTTCACGGCGTACATGGCGATGTCGGCGTTCTTCAGCAGCACTTCCGTCTCGGCGCCATCGCGCGGATACAGGCTGATGCCGATCGAGGCCCCCATCTTGTGGCGTTCGCTGCCCAGGTAAAACGGTTCGTCAAAGGCGATGGCGATGCGCTGCGCCACCTGCTCGGCGCGGCTGTCGTCCTCCACGGGGTCGAGCACGACAACGAATTCGTCGCCGCCCAGGCGCACGACGTGGTCGCCCGGCCGCAGCACGGCCTTCAGGCGCAGGGAGGCGGCGCGCAGCACTTTATCTCCCTCGGCGTGGCCCTGCGTATCGTTGATATCCTTGAAGCCGTCCAGGTCGATGAACAGCAGCGCCAGCATGCGCCGCGCGATGGCGGCGCGGCCCAGGGCGCCGGGCAGGAATTGCTGCAGCCAGTATCGGTTGGGCAAGCCCGTCAAGCCGTCCTCGTTGGCCAGGCGGCGCAAGTCGCGCTCGTGCTCCTTGGCCGTGCTGATGTCTTGCAGAGTGACGGCCAGGCGGTCGCCGCTGCGCACCAGGCGCCGGCGTATCCAGCGCAGCTTGAAGGGATTGCCTTCCGGCAGCTCGATCTCTTCCTCGGAGAAGCCGGACTCCATGGCGGCCCGGTAATTGTGGATCAGGTCGCGGAAATACGGCTCATGGGCGCGCGACTGCAGGCGCATGCCCAGCAATTGTTCGCGCCGCACGCCGAAGTAGCCGGCGCCCGGCTCGTTGCAGTCGACCATCTCGAAATCGAGGATGCTGCCATCGGCGCCGCGCAGGGCGGCGATGATATAAAAGCCGTCGCTCGTGCCTTCGGTGGCCATGCGGTAGGCATTGCGCACGCCTTCGGACTGGTGGTGGCGCCACGCCAGGCGCAGCGACAGCACCGTGGCGACGGCGGCAAAGGCCAGCAGCAGCACGGTGACGGCCAGCGCGATGCCGATATAGATGGTGCGCGTTTCCTCGTAGGGGTGCAGCATTTCGCCGTCCGACAGGCCGACCACGGCCGCAAACGGATAGGCTTTCAACGCCTGCCAGCCCACATAACGGCTTTGCTTGTCGGAAAAAGCGATCCGGCCGCCCGAATGCAGGGCGCCGCTCTCCGTTTCCAGGAAACTGGTGTCGAGGAATGGCGTACCCTGTGCGCTCTGGGCCGGCAACACGCGCGCACCGAGACGCGTGCTGAACAGCTCGCCCTCTTCCCCCACCATGGCGGACATACCGAACTTGCCGAAATTGACACTGTTGTAGAATTCGGAAAAATAGCTGGAGTGGATGGAGATCAGCAGCACGCCGTCGAAATTGCCATCCACGTCTTCCAGCCGGCGCGTGAAATGCACGAGGCTTTCGTCGGCGCCCGGGGGTGCCGCCGCTTCGCTGGCGGCATTGGCCTTTCCCAGCGCGATGCGCAG
Source organism: Janthinobacterium agaricidamnosum (assembly GCF_003667705.1). NCBI lineage: Bacteria > Pseudomonadati > Pseudomonadota > Betaproteobacteria > Burkholderiales > Oxalobacteraceae > Janthinobacterium > Janthinobacterium agaricidamnosum. Next base: position 3,343,331 of record NZ_CP033019.1, read on the forward strand.
CGCGCTGGAATTGCTGCGCCAGTGGCGCAGCAGGAAATCGCTGCGCTCGTTGACGCGCAGGCGCTGCAGCGGCGCCGTGGCCGTCACGGGATGACCCTTGCGGTCGAGAATGGCGACGATGGCAAATTGCGGCAAGGCATACATGCCCTGCGTCTTCAATTGGTCGAGACGCAACTGGCCGCGCGAATTTTCCCATTCATACTTGAGCTGCAAGGTCAGCTGGTCCATCTGCTCCAGGGTGCGCAGCAGATACTGGCTGTAGGCTTTCGACAACGAGGAAACGCTGTCGAGCGCCTGCTGCTGCGCCACCTTTTTTTCCGCCTCCAGCTGCAGCAAGGTGGCCGTCCACAGCACCGCGCACAGGACCAGCCCCAGCAAGGGCCAAGCCAGGATCAGGCGCAGATTGGCCTTGAAAAAATCGGCCCTGCTCATCTCCACTACGGCGCCGTTATTATTATTTACAAATTGTCGCAAGAACATGGTGCAGCGTCTGCCGTTTCTGTGTATTTCTTCAAGGACACACAAATTACCACAGAGTCATGTTTACAGGTAAGCCGGCCGCGTAATTATGTATGCGGCCCGCAGACCGCCTGTCGCGCCTGCGTTACAATCACCATCCTTACCGTTGGAGAAATACATGCAGCAATATCAAGATTTGATCAAGACCGTGCTCGAAACGGGCAGCTGGCAAGACAACCGCACGGGCATCCGCACCCTGAGCGTGCCGGGCGCCATGATGCGTTTCGACTTGGCCAACGGCAACTTCCCTGCCGTCACGACCAAGAAACTGGCTTTCAAATCCGTGATCGGCGAATTGTGCGCCTTCCTGCGCGCCTCGCGCAACGCGGCCGAGTTCCGCGCGCTGGGCTGCAAGGTGTGGGACCAGAACGCCAATGAAAATGCGCAATGGCTGGCCAACCCCTACCGCGAAGGCGAGGATGACCTCGGTCCCGTGTATGGCGTGCAATGGCGTCAATGGCCTGCGTACAAGCTGCTCGACGCCGACCAGCCCGCGCAAATCGCCGACGCGCAAGCGAACGGTTTTACCCTGGTTGCCCCCATCGTCGAGGACGGCGTGCAAAAAGTGCTGCTGTACAAGGCCGTCGACCAGTTGCGCGAATGCCTGGACACCATCATGCACAATCCCGGCAGCCGCCGCATCCTGTTCCACGGCTGGAACCCGGCCGTGCTTGATGCCGTCGCCCTGCCCGCCTGCCACTTGCTGTACCAGTTCATCCCGAACGCCAGCACGCGCGAAATTTCGCTGTGTTTATATGTGCGCAGCAACGATATCGGCCTGGGCACGCCGTTCAACATCGCCGAAGGCGCGGCCCTGCTGCACCTGGTGGCGCGCCTGACGGGCTACACGCCGCGCTGGTTCACCTACTTCATCGGCGACGCGCACATCTATGAAAACCACCTCGACATGGTGGAAGAACAATTGAAGCGCACGCCGTTCCCGGCGCCCAAGTTTGTCATTTCCGACCGCGTGCCCGATTACGCGAAGACGGGCAAATACGAACCGGAATGGCTGGAAAAGATCGAACCGTCGGATTTCTCGCTGGAAGGTTATGAACACCATGCGCCGATCAAGGCGGCGATGGCCGTCTGATGGCGGTCGCACCGCTGGCAGCCCTGCACCGCAAGCTGTTTGACGAAACGGACGGCGTTAAGTTTTCCAAGCTGAAAGACCGGTTGCTGAAAAAGCATGCGGCCGACGAGCGGCAAGCCGTGCTCGCTATCCTGACCGCCTACGCCAGGGAAGGCCAGTTGCTGCACTGGCGCGCCTTCCTGATGACGGATATCGTCGCCCTGGCCGAACCGGGAGAATACGGCGATTTTTTCAGCTGGAGCCTTGATATGGACGGCCTCGCCTACTGGGGCGTGGATGGCATGCTCAAAAGCATGGGCAAGGAGGCGTATGCTCCGCTCGTGGCCTTGGCCACTGCGGAAAATGCCAAGCTGAGCGTGCGCGCCAAGGCCGTGAAAAGCTTGGCCGTCTTCAGCCGCCAGCCTTTCGATGCCGGTTTGCCGTACGATCCCGGCCATTGGAAGGAAGAGCAGCTGCGACTGGAGGCTGTACAGGCCTGGCAGCGCGATGGCTACCCGGATGGCGCAGGCCATGCGGCGCCCGCCACTCACGCGGCGCTCGAGGATCCGCGCACGCCGCTGGAAAAGGCTGCCGCCAGGCTGGAGAAAAAACTGGCGGCCCGGCGCAAAAAGGAGCAGGACCTTGCGCAGCCATCGAACTGGCTGACCATCGCCAGCGCCGCCGACATGGCCGGCATCGCGCAGCGCTGGGCCTTGCCGGAGCAGTACCGGCGCTTCCTGGCTTGCCATTCGCCGCTGCGGGTGTTGATCGACAGCCCACAGTATTTCCAGGGCTTGAGCCTGTACGGCGCGGCCGGGCTGGTCAAGGCCCAGTCCGGTTACGCCTGGGATGCCGTCAGCGGCGCCGCCATCGCCGGCTGGCCGGAACAGTACCTGGTGATCGCCGACGCGGGCGCCGATCCGTATTGCCTGGACCTGGGCGCCATTGCCGGCGGCGATGCGCCTGTGTACACAGCCGAACACGGCATGGGCACATGGCGCTTCGAGCGCCATGCGGACAGTTTCATCGACTTCCTGAACGAGATCGCGGCGGCGGCCTAGCCTGCTTCGCCTCCCGGTCCGCCCGGGCCGGGACCGCCTGGGCCGCCCGGCCCCCGTCCGCCCGGCGGACCGAAGCGAGGTTCCCGTTCGCCCTCTTTCGCCGCCGACGTGGCGCCGCCCAGGCGGTACGACAGCCCCACGTAAATCATGCGTCCATCGAAGCGCCGCGTGCTCGTCTCGCGCAAGGAAGCGCTGTTGATGACGGTTTCCATCTTGTTGCTGCTGAACACATCGGTCACATTCATGACCAGGCTCAATTGCGGCGTCACAGTGTGGCGCCAGCTCACGTTCAAGGTGTTGTTCGGCGAGCGGTAGCCCTGTCCCGACAGCATCTTGCCCTGCATTTGCAGGGCCAGCTGCAGCTGGTTGGCCGGGTTGATCTGGTAATTGAGGCGCGCGCGGCCGCTCAGGGCATTCGCCGTGCGCGTGCTGCGGTTGCCCAGGTCGTCGGAACTCGTCTGCTGGCTGCGCGCCAGGTTGCCGCTCGTGTTCAGGGTCAACGATGGCGTGAGCTTGCCGCTGACGCTGAACTCCAGGCCGCTCGAATGGCTGCCCTCGCCGTTTTCCCGCGTTGTCAGCAGCACATTGTCACTGATGAAATAGCGGTAATCGACGATGGCATCCGTGTCGCGCCGGTGGTAGGCACGCAAGCTGCTTTCCAGACCAAACAATTTGGTTTCATAGCCGATCTCGAACGAATCCGTCTGTGTGGGTTTCAGCTTCGGGTTGCCGGCCGACACATTGAACTCGTCGCGGTAGATCACGTACGGATTCAGGTCGCCCGCGCTCGGGCGGCGCAGGCGGTGCGCATAGCTGAAGCGCAAATTGCTCTCGTCGCTGACCTTATACGTGGCAAACAGGCTGGGAATGTAGTTGACGTAATTGTTGCCGGCCTCGACGCCGCTGGTGATCTGGCGCACGTTCAAGTCCGTGTATTCGGCGCGCAAGCCGGCCAGCGCACCCCAGCGCTCGCTCAGGCGCATCTGGTAGGAACCGTACAGCGCGATGGTGCGTTCGTCGAGCTCGAAACGGTTGCTGCGCATGGGGTTGACGGTGGCAAGCAGGCTGATCGGATGGATGTCCGTGTACAGGGTGTCGAAGCTGCTCTTGTTGTCGGCCACCTTGTAGCCGAGCTTGGCCGTGCCGCCCGCCAGCGGACGCTCGTAGTCGCCGCTGAAGTCGACGATGCGGTTGCCCGTCTCGCTGTGCTGGCGCGCGCGGCTGTCGAAGGTGTTGACGGGCGCGACCGCATAGGTATTGGCGTAATCGCTGTCGCTCTCGTTGGTCGACGACGACACGCGCAGGTCGATCTTGAGGGTTTCGCCCGGCAACTCGCCCTTGTGGTCGTAGCGCGCGCCCCAGCTGTAGTTGCGGCTGTCGCCGTTGCGCACGGTGCTGCGCACATAGTCGCCGATGGTGCTGCCCGTGCTGTCGCCATTGAGGTAGCGGTCGAGCGAACGCTGGTCGTTGCTGCGCCCGTTATACGACACGCTGGCGGCCAGGGTATCGTTGGCGTTCAGGTTGTAATTGACGGTGCCATGCAAGCCCAGCGAGTCGTTCAAGCCATTGCTGGTGGACTGCTGGCTGCTGGGGGCGAACGCGCCCGTGTCACGCTCCAGGCGCTCACGGCTGACCTCGGCCACGGAATTGCGGCCGTCATGGCGCACATTGATGCCGCCCTGGTAGCCCCACGGCCCTTCGTTATAGGTGCCTGAGACGGAGCTGTTGTAGCGCCCGGCGATGCCGGCATTCGCGTTCACGGTGGCAAAGCCGCCCGGCTTGCGGTTGCGCCGCATCACCAGGTTCAGGATCGGGCCGCCACCGGCCTCATTGCCGAACTGGGCGCCGGGATTGTTGATCACTTCCACCGATTCGATATCGTCGGCGGCCATGGCGTTCAGGGTGGCGCCGCGCGAATCGCCCTGCAGCATGGCCGACGGCTTGCCATCAATCAATATCTGCACATTGCTGCTGCCGCGCAGGGAGACGGACCCATCGGGATCGACGGCCACCGACGGCACATTGTTCAAGGCATCGGCCGCCGTGCCATTGGTGCTGCCGACGTCGGACTTGACGTCGTAGACTTGCCGGTCGATGCGGCCCGTGGGACGTTCGGCCGTCACGCTGACGGAAGGCGGAGACCCGGCGGCCGGCGCCGGCTTGACGGCATTGTCGCCGGTGACGGTTTGCGCCTGAACAGCGGCGCCGGAGACGAGCAGGCTGCCGCCCGCCAGGCAATGGAAAAGAAGTTTATGCATTTGGCTAAAAGATAATCGAGACGCTACGGATGAGGCACTACGCCGCAGCGTGAGAGCACATGTGTGGGCACAGTTCAAGCATGCCACGATTACAAGGAGCAAAGCAAATGCGAACCATTGTTATTTACTTCAATTTACAAATCTCTTGCACTTGTGGCTGTACAGCCTCATCCGATGACCTTTGCGCTATCTTTACGTTACCTCAGCAAGCCATTGCCGCGCGCCAGTTTCAGCCAGCCCGGATATTCCGTCATCAATAAATCATACAGTTCTGCGTCGCTGTGCTCGTCGGGCGAGCTGACGGAAAAGTAATTGGCGTTGTCGACCAGGCGGCCCTGCAGTTCGTCGAGCTTTTCCAGAAACGGGAAGTCGGAATCGGCAAAGGCGGCGAGAAACTTGCTTTTCGACTTGCGCCCCTTGCCGATGCCCATGAATTGCCAGAAGATGGGCTCGTTACTGGCCCAGCGCAATTGCTTTTCCGTCGTCGCCTGGTCGCTGGTGCCGCCATCGGTCACGAACATGACGTACACGGGCAGCTCGGCCGCGACGGGCCGCGTGCGCTCGCCGCCACGGGCATCAGGAAAATAAAACGCGCGGATCGCCTGCATGGCGGCGCCGTAGCGCGTGTCGCCCTCGAGCGGATGGCGCTGTATGGCCTGGCCCACATAGGTATTGCAGTTGCTCAAGGCCATCGGTGCCGGATGGTGGACGTTCTTGCCGAACAGGAAAACGTCGATCTCGCCATCGTCGTCGAACTTGCAGCCCAGCGCCAGGATGCGCTCGGCAAAGCGCTGCACCAGCCCCTCTTTGTACAGCCGTCCCATGGAGCCGGAAATATCGAGGCACAGACACACCTTGGCCCGGTGCTCCGACAGGCCCACTTTTTGCAGGGACACGCCCGCCTGCTTGACCAGGCTCACCAGTTGCGGTGCCTCGCGTTCGACGCGCTTTTCCAGATTGATCTTTGCCTGCATGACGGCCGAAGCCTGCGCAGGCGCGGCAGGGGTGGCAGGAGTGGCCTGGTCGACTTCGCCGCCGAAGTGGCGCACCAGCGCATCGAGGCCCCCATTGAAGCCCTGGCCCACGGCCATGCAGCGCCAGCCGCCATCCTTGCGGTAAATTTCTGCCAGCATGACGGCTTTTTCTTGCGCAAAATCACTGCCCGCGAACGCGAAGCGGGCCAGCTCGCGCCCGCCCGCCTGCAAACGCACGTGGCCCGATTGCAGTTGCGACATCACGCCGCCGCCATCAATGGAAGCCGTCACGACGAGGCGGTTGATTCCGGCCGGCAAGCGCGCCAGCTGCAAGGCAAACTCGGCCATGTCGCCGCCGCTGCCGGCGCGCGCTTCCACGCCGCCGCACGGCGTGCGCGGCTGGTTGAAAAAAGTCATGTAGCGCTCGTCGGACAGCTTGCCGGCCGCATCGAGGCCGAAACAGGCCACGTCCAGCGCCAGGCCCTGGGCGGCAACGCCGACCTGCAAGACGCCATCGGGAACGAGATTGGCCAGCGGCAAGCGCTGACCCTTGGACAAGGTTTCCATCAGTGTCTCCTAGGCAATGTAGCGGCGTGGATTGTCCGCATTGCAATCATCTTCATCTTCCTTGTCCTCGCCCTTGAAGACGACGGGACCGTTGAAGGCCAGTTGCAGGTTCTCGCCCTGCCAGCTCAGCCACGGCGTCGCTTCGCTGCCGGGCTCCGACGTCTTGCCGGACGGCTCGAGGATGATGCTGTCGGGCGTGACGCGCGCCATGCCGATCACATAGGTGTAGACGGAATCGTCGTCGGCCGCCTTGGACAGGCGGAAATCAAAGTCGCACTCGACGATCTGCTGGCCATACTGCATGACCATCTTCGGCCGCATGGAGGCGACCGACACGGCGCCGTTGGCCACCGCCGAGTACACGCTGAAGACGAGGCCCACCGTGCCGCCGTAATGCTGCGCCAGCGCAGGATTGACTTCCACCGTTTCCGTGGCCGGTTCCTTGCCCGCCGCACCGGCCACGTCGCCCAGGTGGCGCACGAAAGGCATGCGGTCGAAGTTCCCGGCCGTGTCCGGCGCCTGGATGAAGCGCATCTGGCCGTTCGGCAAGAGGATGCCGACCCGCAAATCGAGGTCGTCGTTATCGTCGTCGCCATCGCCGTTGTCGACCCAGGTGGCCTTGACGGTCAGTTTGTTCGGCGCGCCCGCGCCCTTTTCCAGCGATACCTTGTGCGTCTGCCCCGCCTTGGTCAGCGAAATTTTCGACAAGGAAATCTTGGGTGCCGGCGCCGGTTCCGCCGCCGCCTGGGCCACTTCGCCGCCGAAATGCGCGACCAGTGCGTCCAGGCCGCCATTGAAACCCTGGCCCACGGCCATGAAGCGCCAGCCCCCGTCCTTGCGGTAGAACTCGCCCAGCATGACGGCTTTTTCTTGCGAAAAATCAGACCCGGCAAAGGCGAAGCGGGCCAGTTCGCGCCCGCCGTCGAGCAGGCGCAGGTAGCCGCTGCCGAGCTGCGCCATGGTGGCCGCCCCATCGATGGCGGCCGTGACGACGAGGCGCTCGATGGAAGCAGGCAAACGGTCCAGCTGATAGCTGAAGCCTGCCGCATCGCCGGACGGCGCCGATGTTTCCACGCCGCCGCACGGCGTGCGCGGCTGGTTAAAGAAAGTCATGTAGCGGTCGTCGGACAGTTTACCGGCGGCATCGAGGCCGAAACAGGCAAAATCCAGCGGCACGCCGGCACTGGCGAGCCCCAGTTCCACGACATTGCCCGTGACGAGGCCGGACAGCGCCAGGCGCTGCCCCTTGATCAGGTTTTCCATGGGATTATGTATTCAGGTGTGGGAGTTTCGGACAACGGCCCAGGGCAAGGCGCGTCGTCCGAAGACAGTACGAATAGTACGGCGAGGCGGCGCAACGCCGCCATGGGCCGCTTTTTTACATTGCAACGCCTGACAAAACCGTAGCGAGCGGCAACGAGTTGTGGCCGAGACGCGGAGCTGTGCTTTAGCACAGTGAGCATCGGAGGCCGCAAATCGCGACGCGCAGTAGGTTTTGACAGGTGTTATTAGGCGTTGATGCCGAAAGAACGTGCCAAGGGGCCCAGGCCGCCTTTGAAACCCTGGCCGATGGCCTTGAATTTCCATTCGCTGCCGGCGCGGTAGATTTCGCCGAAGATCATGGCCGCTTCCGTCGAGCCGTCTTCCGACAGGTCGTAGCGGGCGATTTCCGTGCCGTTGTCGCCGTTCAGGCAACGGATGTAAGCCTTGCCGACCATGCCGAAGTTCTGCTTGCGGTTTTCCGCATCGTGGATGGTGACGGCCACGGCGATCTTGTCGATGTCGGCCGGCACGTTGGCCAGGTCGACGGCGATTTTCTCGTCGTCGCCGTCACCGCCGCCCGTGGTGTTGTCGCCCGCGTGGACGATGGAGCCGTCAGCCGACTTCAGATTGTTATAAAAAATGAAATCAGCGTCGGAACGGGCCTTGCCATCCGTTTTCAGCAGGAAGGCGCTGCCGTCCAGGTCGAAAGCGGCGCCATCGGTGGCGCGCGGGTCCCAGCCCAGGCCAATCACGATTTTCTTCAAGCCAGGAGCTTCCTTGCTCAAGTTGACATTGCCGCCTTTTTGCAAACTGATCGCCATGGTGTTTCCTCTTTAATGTGTGGGTTGCATTCGGTGTTTCAGGTCACGTCGCCGGTACCCCGGCTTGATGAGCCATGAGCCTACCATAAAGTTCCTGCTTGTCAGCGGCGCACTATTGAAAATAATGCCATGCGGAAAATGCCGTACGGCTGTCCTAATACGCAAAATGACGGATAATGCCGCTCGACAAAAATTTTCACCCTCATGAGCGACTTGAACCCGGGTTTGTCCTTGAACAATACCAAGATACGGCTCGACTGCATCCCCGGCACCCTGTGCGACGAGCGCCTGTGGTCGCGCCTGGCCCCTGCCCTGGGCGGCGCCTTTGATCTACGGCATGTGCCGCTGCACCAGGCGCGCACGCGCCCGGAGATGCAGACACTGATTGCCAACCATAGCGCGCCACGGGCCCACCTGGTGGGCTTTTCGCTGGGCGCCTACCTGGCGCTCGAACACGCGCTGACGCACCCGCAACGCGTGCAATCCTTGACTTTGATCGCCAATTCCGCCAAAGGTTTGCTGCCGGCGGAAATCGAAGCGCGCCAGCGCATCGTCGCCATGCTCGAGCGCAATGCCTATGCGGGCATCACGCGCCAGCGCCTGCGTGAACTGCTGCACCCGTCGCACCTGGACGATGCCGCCATCACGGGCCTGATCCGGCAAATGGGCCTGGACCTGGGCAAGGACGTGCTGCTGGCGCAATTCATCACCACGATAGACCGCCCCGACCTGATGGCACGCCTGCCGGAACTCGATTTTCCCGTGCTGATCGTGGGCGCCGAAGACGACAAGCTCGTCCATCCCGACGATTTGCGCGCCATGGCGGCCCGCCTGCCGCATGCCACCTTGCACTTACTAAAAGACAACACCGGCCACATGATTCCGCTGGAAGCACCAAGCGAGCTGGCGCAAGCCATGCGTGCGCATCTGGAGGCTGCCGGCAATTTCAACGATAATGACGGGCATCGGGCCATGCCCCCACCACTTTGACAGAAGCAATGAGCCATTTGACCATCATCGTCGCCACCGACCAGCAAGGCGGCATCGGCATCAACAACACCTTGCCGTGGAAACTGCCGGAAGACCTGGCGCATTTCAAGCGCCTGACGACGGGCCACCCCATCCTCATGGGCCGCAAGACCTTCGATTCCATCGGCCGGCCGCTGCCGAACCGCCGCAACATCGTCATCACGCGCAATGCCGACTGGCGCCATGAGGGCGTGGAAGCGGTGCCGTCGGTGGAAGCGGCCATCGCCCTGCTCGATGGCGCCGAAGGCTACGTCATCGGCGGCGCCGAGATTTACCGGCAGTCGCTGGCCCTGGCCCAGCGCTTGATCATCACGGAAATCGGCCAGACCTTTGATTGCGACGCGTTTTTCCCTGCCGTTGACCATGCCGTGTGGCAAGAAACCGCGCGCGAGGCCCATGTTTCGGAGAAATCCGGCCTGCCTTACGCCTTTGTCACGCTGGAACGCAAAGCCTGATAAGGTGATGTCGATCGCCAGCATGTTGCTGTAATACCCCTGTCACACCCATGCGTCACGCTAGCGTACGCTTGTGACGCTTTGATGCGATATTTTTTTCCCGCAGACGCCGCATTTCTGCGAGAATCCCGTTCTTATTTTTTTTCTGCGGCTGCCGGGTTGTACGACCGCCTGACCGTCGCGCCCTAGTCCGCCCCTTCACATCTGTCAGGGGCGGCTTGCTTTTTTGGAGACATGCATGAAATTTCGTTTCCCCATCGTCATCATTGACGAGGATTTCCGTTCTGAAAATACGTCCGGCCTGGGTATTCGCGCCCTTGCCGCCGCAATGGAAAAAGAAGGCATGGAAGTGCTGGGCGTGACCAGCTACGGCGATTTGTCGCAATTTGCCCAGCAACAATCGCGCGCGTCAGCCTTCGTGCTGTCGATCGACGATGAAGAATTCGGCGGCGGTTCCATCGAGGAAACGGACCACGCGCTCAAGTCCCTGCGCGCCTTCGTCGAGGAAATCCGCTACAAGAACGCCGACATCCCGATCTATCTGTACGGCGAGACGCGCACTTCGCGCCACATCCCCAACGATATCCTGCGCGAACTGCATGGTTTCATCCACATGTTCGAAGATACGCCGGAATTCGTCGCGCGCCACATCATCCGCGAAGCGAAATCCTACCTGGACGGCCTGTCGCCGCCGTTCTTCCGCGCGCTGGTGCACTACGCCAACGACGGCTCCTACTCGTGGCACTGCCCCGGCCACTCGGGCGGCGTAGCCTTCCTGAAGTCGCCGATCGGCCAGATGTTCCACCAGTTCTTCGGTGAAAACATGCTGCGCGCCGACGTCTGCAACGCCGTCGAGGAACTGGGCCAACTGCTCGACCATACGGGCCCGGTCGCCGCGTCCGAGCGCAATGCGGCGCGCATCTTCAATGCCGATCATTGCTATTTCGTCACCAACGGTACCTCGACCTCGAACAAGATGGTGTGGCACTCGACCGTGGCGCCGGGCGACATCGTCGTCGTTGACCGCAATTGCCACAAGTCGATCTTGCATTCGATCATCATGTGCGGCGCCATTCCCGTGTTCCTGATGCCGACGCGCAATCATCTGGGCATCATCGGCCCTATCCCGCTGCATGAATTCACGCCGGAAAGCATTGCCCGCAAGATCGAGGCGAACCCGTTCGCGCGCGAAGCGAAGAACAAGAAGCCGCGCATTCTCACTATCACGCAATCGACCTACGATGGCGTGATCTACAATGTGGAAACCCTGCGCGAAATGCTGGACGGCAAGATCGACACCCTGCACTTCGATGAAGCATGGCTGCCGCACGCCACCTTCCACGATTTCTACAAGAATATGCACGCCATCGGCAAGGACCGTCCGCGCGCCAAGGAATCGATGATCTTCTCGACCCAGTCCACGCACAAATTGCTGGCCGGCCTGTCGCAGGCCTCGCAAATCCTCGTGCGCGAATCGGACACGGTCAAGCTGGACCAGGATGCCTTCAATGAGGCTTACCTGATGCACACCTCCACCTCGCCGCAGTATTCCATCATCGCCTCGTGCGACGTGGCAGCGGCCATGATGGAAGCGCCGGGCGGTACGGCCCTGGTGGAAGAATCGATCATGGAAGCGCTCGATTTCCGCCGCGCCATGAAGAAGATCGACCAGGAATGGGGCCAGAACTGGTGGTTCCAGGTGTGGGGTCCGTCCACCTTTAACGACGAAGGCATGGGCCAGCAGGAAGACTGGATGATACGCGCCGAGGACGACTGGCACGGCTTCGGCGACCTCGCTCCCGGCTTCAACATGCTCGACCCGATCAAGGCGACCATCGTCAACCCGGGCCTGTCGCTGGACGGCCAGTTCGGCGACACGGGCATTCCCGCGTCCATCGTCACCAAGTACCTGGCCGAGCACGGCGTCATCATTGAAAAATGCGGCCTGTACTCGTTCTTCATCATGTTTACCATCGGCATCACCAAGGGCCGCTGGAATACCCTGCTGACGGCCTTGCAGCAATTCAAGGACGACTACGACAAGAACCAGCCGATGTGGCGCATCCTGCCGGAATTCGCGGCGGCCAACCCGCGCTATGAAAAAATGGGCTTGCGCGACCTGTGCCAGCAAATCCACGATTTCTACAAGGCGTACGACGTGGCGCGCTTGACGACGGAAATGTATCTGTCGGACATGATCCCCGCCATGAAGCCCTCGGACGCGTTCGCCAAGATGGCGCACCGCGAAATCGAGCGCGTGGCCATCGACGAACTGGAAGGCCGCATCACGTCCATCCTGCTGACGCCGTATCCACCAGGCATCCCGCTCTTGATCCCGGGCGAGCGCTTCAACAAGACCATCGTCGACTACCTGCGCTTCGCGCGCGACTTCAACGAGCGCTTCCCGGGCTTCGAGACGGATGTGCATGGTCTGGTGAAACGCGAAGTCGATGGCAAGCGTGGTTACTTCGTCGACTGCGTCCGTCAGTAACGATTCATCCAATCTGCTGCGCGTCGCGACTTGCGGCCTGCGATGCTCACCGTACTTCAGTACGGTTGCGCTTCTCGGCCACAATTCGCTTCCGCTCGCTACGATTGGATGAACCGTCGTGACGTTCGTTAAAAACGGTTAATTCTGACGTTTGTTGTACGTCATTCAATAGCGCCGCCTGATGTGAGTCAGGCGGCGTTTTTCATTGTGTGCCTCCCGCGCACGCTTGTGCCAGATCAAACGGCTGGGGTATCGGGCTTCTAAGATGGGCGACTCGTGCCCTGTGATGGCTGGCATATGATGCTCAAGGTGTGGCTGGAAATCGTGCAGCAGGCGGCGGCTGGCAGTGGCGCCTTGCTGATGTCGGCCTTGAAGCAGGCTCAGGTAACTATAGCCCGGCGGCACGAAGGTGAGGAAGATGCAGCGGGCATCGTGTTGTTTGCCGAGGCCGATGCCGCGCTGCTGCGAGCACTGCCGGCGCTGTGCTGCCATGCCCGCGTGCTGGCCATTGCCGCCTGCGGCCAGTCCCCCAGCTGCGCGCAACAGCGCGCACTGATGGCGGCAGGCGTGCTCGACGTGCTGCTGTGGCCGGCGGGCAGCGTCGATGCGGGCCCGGTGCTGGCGCGCCTGCAGCGCTGGCAAGCCGTGGCGCAGCTGCTGACGTCCAGCGCCGTGCGCCGGCAGCTGGTGGGCGACAGCGCCGCCTGGAGCGCCCTGCTGCACCAGGTGGTGGAAATGGCCGCCTTCAGCCAGGCGTCGATGCTGATCACGGGTGAAACGGGCACGGGCAAGGATTTACTGGCGCAACTGGTCCACCGCCTCGGCAACTGCAGCGGCGGCTTCATCGTCCTCGACTGCACCACCCTGTCGCCGGAACTGGCGGGCAGCGAACTGTTCGGCCATGAACGGGGCGCCTTTACGGGCGCGGCGGCCGCGCGCGACGGCGCTTTTGCCCTGGCGGACGGCGGCGTGCTCTTCCTCGATGAAGTGGGTGAATTGCCGCTGCCGCTGCAGGCGCAGCTGCTGCGCGCCATCCAGGAGCGCAAATACAAGCGCGTGGGCGGCAATACCTGGCAACCAACCCAGTTTCGCCTCGTCTGCGCCACCAACCGCGAGCTGGAAGACGAAGTGGCGCGCGGCGCCTTTCGCGCCGACCTGTATTACCGCATCGCCGGCTGGCGTTGCCAGACGCCGCCCCTGCGCGAGCGCCAGGACGACATCCTGCCGCTGGCCCGGCATTTCCTCGCCGAACTGGCGCAACAAGAGCCGCCCCCGCTGGACGCCGCCGTGCTCGAATATCTGCTGCTGCGCGATTATCCGGGCAATGTGCGCGAACTGCGCCAGACCGTCACGCGCATCTGGCACCGCCATTGCGGCCCCGGCCCCATCACCATCGGTGCCTTGCCGCCCGAGGAACGGCTGCTGGCGCCGGCCTGGCCCGACCAGCATTTCGAGGCGGCCGTGCGGCGGGCCCTGGCCCAGGGCTGCAAGCTGTCGCACATCACACGCTGCGCCGCCGACGTGGCCATCCGCCTGGTGCTGGCCGAGGAACACGGCAACAACCAGCGCGCCGCCGCCCGCCTGGGCGTGACGGACCGCGCCCTGCAGATACGCCGCAAGGCGGCCGCCTGCACGGCGCAAGCCGCTACTGCCGCGACACCGCTGGCCACGCCAGCCGCCCTGTGATCTGCCTCACGCCAGGCCCGCCAGCCGCAAAAAATTGCCCCCCGTGATCAGCGCCGCATCCAGCGGCGGCAAGCCCAGCAAGTGAATCTTGTGCAATTCCAGCCCCGGATGCAACCAGGGGCCATCCGAGCCGAACAAGACCTTGTGCGGCCCGGCACGGCGCACGGCCTGTTCCAGCAAATCAAAGCGGCGCACGCCCGAGCTGTCCGTATGGATGTTGCGGTGGCGTACCAGATGGTCGATCAGCGCCAGCTGGGCCGCCCAGTCGTCGCCGAAACTGCCCAGGTGGGGCAGGATGAAGTTGACGTCGGGATACTGCTGCGCCAGCAGTTCGGCCACGGCCACCTCGCCGGCCGGGTCGTACAGCACGGGCAGACCGAAGAAACGGGCCGCGTCGCACACTTCGCCGCTGATGCGCGCGTCAAAGCGGTGCGCCTTGATGCCGACAAAACCATAGCGTTCGACGGCCGTGCGCACCAGGTCCATGATGCGGCCCCGGTCGCGCCGCGCATGCACGAAGGCAAAGCCATAAAAACGCTGCGGATCGGAAGCGGCCAGGCGCGCCACGCCGTGGTTGGCAATCGCATAATCGGAGTGGAAGGCGGCGAACAGCACGCTGCGGGCGATGCCGGCCGCCTGGGCCCGGCGCAGGTAGGCGTGCAGCGGCGCATCGCTGTCCCACGGCCCGCTCAAGCCGTCGCCTGGCCCCGCATGGCAGTGACTATCGATGACCAGCGCCATGCCCGCCTCCCTGCGCTCAGTTCCAGTCGCCCATGACGACGATGCGGTTGCCGCGTCGGCGCCAGCGCCCGCTTTCCTCTTCCTGCTGCGGCGCAGGCGAGCGGAAATGCGGCAATTGCTGATGCAAGGCCCGCGTCAGCGCACTCTCGATGGCGCGCGCACTGCCATCGCCGTCGGCCGCCAGACGGGCCGCCTGCCCCGCGATGCGCACGAAGCGGCGCGCCATCTCCAGTTCGCGCTCGGCCGGCGCCTCGGCTTCCATTTCCAGCTCCAGCGCATCGCTGGCCGCGCGCCCCAGGGCGGAACCGAGCGCCGTGCCCACGCCCGGTATCGGTATCATCGAACCGAGAGCGCCGCCGACGAAGGGCAAAGCCGTCTTGGCCACGGCCTTCAAGGCGCCGCCCAGGGGCTTGGCCACCTTGGCGATAGTGGAACCCACTTTCTTGACGCCCTTCCATACGCTCTTGAAGACCTTGCCGAGAAACTGCTCCAGTTCCTCCTCGCTGGCCACTTCCAGCAATTCCATGGCCAGCTGCAATTCCTCCTCTTCGCTCAAGACGGCCGGCGCCGCCCCCTTGCCGGGCCAGTCCGGGCCGAATTCCAGCACTTCAAACGCGGCGCCGGCCCGCTGCCGGCATTGCGCGCATGCGCATTCGAGTTGGTGCATGATGCTCTCCTTCGCAATGATCAAGGCGTGGCTTCCGGGTCCACATTCAGCTCCACATTTCACCGAGCACGGCCAGTTCCAGTTCGCGCCGCTGGTTGGTCAGCACGCCGCGCTGGTTGGCGAACATGTCGTCGTGGATGCGCTGCTCGATGCGGCGCCGCTGCGCCGCCGAGGACAGGGGCGCCACATACACCTGGTGCCCGCTCAGGTCCACGCCCATCATCTGGCCGCACAGCCGGTGCTGCAGCAGGCGCCGGTGCAGGTCGTCCGTCTGGCCGCTGTAGGCGCGGCGGCGCCCGCCCGCATCGAATTCGATCACATACAGGCCCGGCCCCCGGCCATTCGGATCGCGCAAGGCATTGGCCAGCGTCCCCAGCGCCAGGTAATTGAGGGCGGCCGCTTCCGGCACCCGGCCCATGGTGCCGGCCAGGGTCGGCGGGATTTCGCCCTGCTGCTGGCCGTCGTCCTGCCCCTGGTCCTGCCCTTGGTCCTGGTCAGGTTCCGGCTCCTGCTGGTCTCCAAACGCGGGTTCCGCCACGGGATAGGGCGCCGGATAAAGCGTGGGATAGATGGCCGGATAGCCGCCCCAGCCCCGGTAGCGCGGCGGCAGGTAGGACAAGGGCGGCGGCGCGGGGCGTGGGGGCCGACGCGCCGGATTCGCCTGGTAGCGCGGCGGCATGGGGCGGCGCGGGCCGCGCAGTGGGGGCCGCGCGCGCACGCCGCCGCCATAGCGCCCGCTGCCGGGCCGCCAGCGCTCGCCCTCCCACTCGGACTCGGATTCCCCCTCCTGCGCCCACTCCTGCTCCTGCTCCCACTCGTACTCACCTGCCGCTGCCGCTTGCCCCGCAAAGGGCAGCATTTCAAACGCGTCGTTCATATCGCCTCCTCGTGTGATGTTCAAGCAAATTCATCGCCTGCTCCAGTTGCCCGGGCGTCTGATCGGCCCGCAGCAGAAAAGTCAGCGCCCCGGGACCTTCCCCCGCTTGCGCCAGCGCCAGCACGCCCGCCGCGCGCAAGGCTGGCTGCAAGTGGGCGCGTCCGGGCAGGCGCTGCACGGGAAAGCTGCCGCCCCGGCAAGCGATGCCAGACGCCGCCATCCCCGTCCTCCATTGCGCCACCCTGTCCGCCAGCCTCGCGCGCAGCGCGTCGCCGTGGCGCGCATTGAGCGCCACGGCACGCCGCGCGGCCGCCAGCACGGCGGCCGACGGCGGACTGGCATGCACGCGCGTCTGGCTGTGCGCCGCAAAGCGCTGCAACAGGCCGCCGCTGCCCGCCAGCACGGCCAGCGGCACGCCAAAGCCCTTGGCCAGCGAGGCGCCGACGATCAAATGGCCGCCCGCCTCGTCGCAAGCGCCCTGCAAGCCGTGCAGCCGCGCCGAGCCGCCGCCTTGCGCGCCCGCCACGCCCAGCACCTGTGTATCGTCCAGCAGCAGATAGCCGCCGCCCTGGCGCGCCAGGGCCGCATAAGCGGCCAGCGGCAAGACCTGGTCGCTGCCCGGCACATAGCCGTCGGCCAGGATCAACGGACGCCGCCCCTGCCTGCCCCAGGCCGCCGCCAGGCGCCGCAGCGCCGCCATATCGCCGCTGGGAAACAAGCGCAGCGGCAAGCCCAGCGCCTGCGCCCGCTCGGCGCCCCAGCGCGCGATGGCATAGCTGCCGCCATCGACGAGGATCACCAGCCGCTCGGCAGCCAGCATGCCGAACAGGTCCCAGAACAGGTGCAGGGTCGACGGCAGCACGCAAGCGGCCTCGCAGCCTTGCAACGCAGCCAAGTCCGCGGCCAGCGCTTGCGCGCCCGGCGGCTCCCGCAGCGCGGCCGGCTGGCCCAGGGTCAGGCTGCTCCACGGCGTCAGCGAGGCCGCCGGATGGCGCATGCCCAGGTACAGGGCACTGGTAAAGTCGAGCATGCACGCGCCCCGCTCCCGCCCTAGACGCTGCGCAGCTGCTGGCTCAGGCGCTGGCGCAGCAACACCGAAGGCATCGTCGATTCGACCACCGGGTCGCTGCTGTCGACGGACAGATCGACCCCCGTGGCGGCGCGGTAGCCATGGATATAGCCTTGCACTTGCGGCCGCCAGAAGCGCGCCCAGTTGAATGCCTGGGTCGGTTCATAGATATCGCTCCAGTTGCCGTAACGCACGGAAAGCAGCAATTGCTCGCCAAAGATGGCCAGGTTACGGAAATGCATGACGCTCGTGTCCGTCCAGCCCTGCAGTTTCTTCATGGCGTCGACCCTGTCCATCCACGGTTCCGGATACGCCACCATCACGCGCGTGGGCAAAAATTCGCGGAATTCTGGCCGCGCCAGCATCCATTGCTGCATCAGCATCTCGATGCGCGCCGTCGACGGCAAGTCGCCGAACTGGTTGTGCGCGCCCTGCGACAGGATCAGGTGGATCTCCTTGAGTGCATTCAACACGGGGAAGGCATCCGCCTTCACGGTGGTGTCGTCATCCTGCTTGTAGAACGAGGTCAGCAGGCGCAGCAAGTGGTGGAAGGCTTCCAGGAATTTCGAGCGGCTGTCGGCTGGCCGGAAATGCTGCACTGCCTTGCCGTCCAGGCGCACACCGTAGTGATGGTCATACTCGTAGTTCCGGCGCATCACGGTCAGCCGATGCTGTTCATCCTGCGTGTATCCCCACAGTAAATTATTCAGCGGACGCAGCATGTCGATTTCCGTGTTCGACAAAGGATCGAGATGGTTGCCCGGCGCGCGCAAGTTCTGGAAGCGCTGCGCGATGGCGTTCATGGTCTGCACCAGCATGCCCTCTTCATGCCAGTACGACCAGATCAGTTCCAGCAGACAAGGATTGGCCAGCTTTTCCTGGATGATGCCAAAGCACAGGTCGACCTCGCCTTCCTGGCCGCGCGGGATGCTGATGGGGATGTCGGGCAGCTTGCGGCGGATCACGGCCAGGTAGGGCAAGGTCTGGAAGCCGTCGACGTTTTCCAGGTAGTCGTGGCGCAGCACGGTTTCCAGGTCGCGCCCTTGCGGTATGTCGCGGCGGTCCAGGTAGGCGTTGTCCTCGGCCGGATTGAAGGCCAGCGGCTGGTTCAGCACGCCGCAATTGACCATCACGAACGCTTCCGTCGCCACTTTCAGCACGCGGTAGGAGTCGGCATCGGAAAACGGCAGCGCGCGGCGCTGCTTGAGCTGCTGGAACATGTCGGCCTTTTTCACGAAGCGTTCCTGCTCGAAACCCCGTACGCTGGCCAGGTCGCCGCAAAACAGGCTGTCCATAAAATGCAGGTAGTTGGTAAACGACATCGCCTCGGTACTGTTGCGTATCAGGGTCCACAGCGGCAAGTCTTCCGTCGGCTCCGTTTCCGTGCGCGTCAGCGACACGCCCACGTTGCCCGTGATGGGCTGCGGCTGGCGCTCTTCCGTCTCGTATTCCGCGTCGAGCGCCAGCATGGCGTGCGGGCTCAGCCCTTCCGGCACGGGCAAGGCGTTGCGCAGTTCGGGACGCTGCGACAGCATCATCTGTCCCATGAAGCGGTGCATGCCGGCGCGCCGCACTGGCGTGGAAAACGCGTTCGGCGTACCGCGCATGGGCACCCACGGCGCGGCGGCCAGCAGTTGCACCTGGTCGCGCCCGTCGGCGCTCTGATCGCCGTCAAACGAGACGGTGGCGATGGCGCGGTCGCCCACCCTGCCGAACTGACAGTCGCTGGGATGGCAGTCGGCCGTTTCAAACGCCAGCGTCACCTGCGGGTTGAGTTGGGGCGTGAAGCACAATACGGCGCTGCAGCCGGCCTGCACCGTCACGCACTGGGGCGCCGTGGCGGGGAAATTGCCATACACCCCCACGTAACTGCCCGTCATCAGGTCGGTAAACACGGTGCCGCCACGCCCATCCGTCCAGCGCACGCCCACCAGCATGGCGGGATCAGGCACCCAGGTGGCGGCATTGAAGTTGTGGCAATCCGCCTCGGCTCCCCGGTACAGGCTGATGGCGGCATTGACGACCATGGCCCCGCTGTCCTGCTCGTGTACGGTGACCGCGATGCTGCCGCCGTGGTGTTTCGGACCCGCCTGGCCCGCCCCTCTGCTTTTGCTGCTCATCTTGCTGCTCATGTCGTTCTCCTCAATGGATAATCAAACGGGATGCCAGGGGCGGCAGCAACCTGCCGGACTGGCGGCCATGCCGCACGACGTCGGCGCACAGCTCCGACGTGTCCAGGGTGCTGCGCAAGGCCCAGTGGGTCAGCAAACGCCCCAGCAGCTCGCTTTCGTCTTCCGGACTCAAGGTACCGCTGGCGCGCGCCTGGCCCAGCACGGCGAACACCAGGGTCGGCGCGGCCTGGTACATCTGCGCCGGCGCCAGGGTCCAGCTGCGAAACAGCTGCGCCAGCATGGCGGGCTGGCGCGTGTGCACGGCCATGGCTTCGACCAGCGAGCCGCCGCGCAAGGCCGGTGGCCGGTGCTGCACCAGCAAGCCCACGAGGGCCGCCATGCTGGCCTGCAGCTGCTCCAGCAGCCGCTGCCGGGCCGGCGGCAGGCCGGTCAGCGGGTAGTACGACAGCCACAGCTGCTCCAGCCGGTCCCATTGCGGATGCGGATACAAGGCCCGTCCCATGGCACAGCTCAGGCGCACCCGCAGCCATGGCACCGGATGGGGATCGTCGATATTGAGGCGGAAGACAAACACGCGCGGCAGGCTGACCACGCCGATCAGGCCCAGGGTGGCGGCCACGCCGACCCGCGCCAGCGACCAGAAGTCGGCCACGATCTCGGAAATCCACCGCTCCCACAGCTGCCACACGTGCACCAGACCGCTGCCGCCGTGCTGCATGGCTTGCAGCACGGGCCGCAAGGACGCCACCAGGTCCAGCAGCGCCGCGCCCTGGTGGCCCACCTCGTGCACCAGCGACGAGGCGATGCTGCTGCCGATCATGCGTTCGCGCGGCAGGCGGATGATGGCGACGGGATTGTCGCCGCCGCCCGGCAGGCGCGTGCGCGCGCGGCGGATGGCGGCGCCCGGCCCCCGGTCCAGGTAGCAGATCACGGGCGGCGCCTGGTACACATTGCCGGGCAGCGCCAGCGCATCGGCGGCAACGATGTCGAGACCGGCCAGCCAGACGCCCGTCTTGTGCTCGCTGCGCTGCGTGATGACTTCGTTGAACAGGTCGAACTGGGTCAGCGCGGCATTGAATTTCAGGCGCAGAAAGGTGAAGCGGCGCTGCGCCTCGGCGGCGGTGGCCATGCTGGCGCCATCGGCGTGCTCGCGCCGCAGCCAGTGCTGGAACTGGGCCACCATGCGCCGCAATTCACGCCGGCCCTGCACCAGCTGGCTTTCGATGGCCGACTGGGCGCTGGGCATCAGGGCGGCCGCCAGCACCGTCGGCTCGATCAGCGCGAACGGTTCCAGCCGCGCCAGACGCGTCAGCAGCGAGCGCGCCTCCTGCGCCAGCATCCAGGCAGCATAAGCGCCGATGGCCATGATGTCAGACGCCGTACAGGACGATCTTGTGGCCCTGGCGCGCCCAGCGCCCGCTGGAGGGGCGCATGCCCGCCGAGCCCCTTGCCGCGCCGCCCTGCGCCATGGCCCCGCCCGCAGCGGCGCCACTGCCGTTCTGCGTGGCGACCTGGCTGCCGGGGCGGCCCAGCAGGCCGGGCGCGAACTGGCGCGCCGCCGCGCTGGCAGCCGCCTGGGCGATGGCGCGCGGGTCGCCCGAACCGCGTGCCTGCGCGGCGCGGTTGACGGTGTCGGCGGCCAGGCGCACGAACTGCTTGGCGCCCTCGAACTCGCGGTCCTCATTCGACGACGCTTCCGCTTCCAGCCCCAGCGCGCTGCCGGCCGCGGAAGCGAGGCCGCTGCCGATCTTGGCGCCCAGCGGGCCGCCGAAATAGCCGCCGATGGCGCCACCGGCCAGGGGAATCGCCTTTTTCGCTACACCCTTGAGCACGCCGCCGATGGCCTGGCCCACGGGCGACTTGATGATGCCGCCCGCCACCGAGGCGGCCTTGCGCAGGAAATTGCCGAGGAACTGTTCCAGTTCGGCTTCATTGCTGACCGACAGCAGTTCATTGGCCAGTTCCATTTCCTCGGCTTCGGAAAACATGGCGCTCGCGCCACCCTCGCCGCTCCACTCGCCCTGGCCAAACTCGAACTGTTCCGCTTCAAAGCCGGACATCTCCTGCCCGTATTCCAGGGTCGTACGATCTAAGTCATGCATGATGAGCTCCTAAAAGTTAGCACCTCGGTTGACACTACAGCGCCGGACAGACTGGCCGTCCGGCTAACAATCGAGCACGACGATGTGCCCGCCCTCGCGGCGCCAGCGGCCACCGTCCGGTCCTGGCGCTTGCGCCGCCTGCCTGAGCAAGCCTGGCGCCACGCTGCGTGCCACTTGCAACAGGGCCGTTTCCACCCGCGCCCTGGGCGCGCGCGCGCCCGTGCCGCCGTCCTGCGTCAGCGCCGTATTGACGGCATCGATCAGATGCACGACCTGGCGCGCCAGTTCGAATTCCTTGTCTTCCGGGCTCAAGCCCTCCAGTTCCATGCCGAAGATGCCCGCAGCGCGCCGCTTGAGCGCCTGCGGCGAACCGCCATGCAGGGGCAGCAGGGGCGCCACCACCTTGCCCAGCAGCTGGCGCAGCGGCCCTTCCAGCGGCGTGCCGCGCACTTGCTGGCCCGCCGCGGTGGCGCCCAACTGGCGCGCCAGGAACGCGTCGAACTGGGACGGCGCCTGCAATTCCAGCAACTGCGCCGCCAGTGCCAGCTCATCTTCGTGCTGCAGGGACAGCACGCCCGGCGCTTCCGGCAATTCCATTTCGGGACGATAGGCGAGCAGGCGGCTGGTCATGACAGGCTCCGGTGAAAGGCGGGCAGGTGGTCCATGCCTCCCTGACGCAAGGGCCATGCCAGCCGGGTGCAGGGGAAAAACGGGACGCGACGGCGAACGCCTTTTCGCCGATGCGATAAAAACCATGGTTTCCGGCGAAGCTGTTTTCGCCCTGTCCATGAGCTTTCAAACAAGCTTAATTAGAGGGAATTTATTACGTCGCCTATCGACCACAAGCAGGCGTTCGCGTAAAAATATTTTTCCATTTGTAAAAAATAAAGTTCATCAAAATACTATAAAAAATCACTTAACATCGGTCAAAAATGCATTAAATCGAAAAATAGACAAGACGCAAATGTTCTTTTGAGCACGCACTTTCAGTAGGCAGGCAATACAATAACGAGGTCAGATTTTGATTGCCACAAAGAAACTAAATGATCCATCCTACTTTGCGCCGCTTGCTGGCTGCTGTAACACTTCTGAGTTTGCTGAACGCCTGTGGTGGCGGTGGCGGCGACAGCCCGACCGCCACGGTGGCGCCGCCTGCGGAAATGAAGCCGGGCGAGCCGGCAGTTCCCGCAGAAACCGTCCCGCCGCCCCCACTGACCACGCCACCGGCCGCGAAGGTGACGACATTTACGCGCCAGCAGGCGTCACGCTTCCTGGGCCGGGCCACGTTCGGGCCGAATATCGCGGCCATCGATGCACTGGCCGCCAGCGACAGCAACGCCTGGTTCCAGTACCAGTTTTCCAGACCGCAAAGCTTGCATCGCAAATATCTCGATGCGAAATTTCCACCAGCGGACACGACGGCCAGCAAGGCCTTGCCTCAGAATTTTTATGAATCATTCTGGCAGCAGGCCGTAGGCGGCGACGACCAGTTGCGACAACGCACGGCGTTTGCCTTGTCGGAAATTTTCGTCATTTCCACGCAAAACGAAGCCGTGTGGCCGCACGTGCGCGGTGTTGCCAGCTATTACGACATGCTGGGACAACATGCTTTCGGCAACTTCCGCACCTTGCTGCAAGGCGTCGCCACGCATCCGATGATGGGTCTGTATCTGTCGCACCTGCGCAATCAGAAGGAATCGGCAACGCGTACCCCGGATGAGAATTTTGCCCGCGAAATCATGCAGTTATTTACGATCGGCCTGTATCAGCTGAACGCTGACGGCAGCTTGAAATTGTCCGGCGGCAAGCCCATCGATACCTACTCGCGCGACGATGTGAGCGGCCTGGCGAAAGTATTGACAGGCTGGAGCTGGGCCGGACCAGACCAGGCCGCTAACCGTTTCTTTGGCAGCGTGGCCGATCCGGACCGCGACTGGAAACCGATGCAGAATTACACGGCCTTCCATTCCACCGGAGAAAAACGTTTCTTGGGAGTCAGTATTTCGGGCGCCACTACCGGCGAAGCCGACCTGGCGCAAGCCCTCGACACTCTGTTCAACCACCCGAATACAGGCCCCTTCTTCGGCCGCCAGCTGATCCAGCGGCTCGTCACCAGCAATCCCAGCCCCGCCTATGTGGGCCGGGTAGCGGCCGCGTTTGCCAATAATGGCGCTGGCGTGCGCGGCGACATGCAGGCGGTGCTGCGTGCCGTGCTGCTCGATCCGGAGGCGCTGGCCCCGGCCGGCACAACCTTGCGTACGGGGAAATTGCGCGAACCGCTGGTACGCCTGGGCAACTGGATGCGCGCCTTTAACGCCAAGGATGCAGCTTCGCAATACCGCATCTATTACCTGAGCGATCCGCTCACGGGCCTGGGCCAGAATCCCATGAATGCACCCTCCGTCTTCAATTATTTCCGTCCCAGCTATGTCCCGCCCAATTCGCCGCTGGCCGCCGCCAGTCTGGTGGCGCCGGAAATGCAGATCACGGCAGAGCCGTCCGTCACCGGCTATCTGAACTTCATCCAGGACGCCATCAGCGGCGGCGTGGGAGAAAATGCCTCGGTGAAGGCGGACTATGCGGCCGAGCTGGCCCTGGCCGACCAGCCGGCAGCCTTGCTCGACCGCGTCGACCTGCTGCTCTTGGCCGGCAACATGTCGACCAAGCTGCGCGGCACCATCCTATCCACCGTCAATAGCGTGCCGATTCCGGCCGCCACCGGCAGCAATGCCGCACAGGTCAACCTCGCAAGAACCTACCGCGTACGCCTGGCCATCTTCCTGTCGATGGCCTCGCCTGAATACCTGGTCCAGAAATAAGGAAGCCGCATGTCCCATCTCCCCCCTTTTTCCCGCCGCCGCTTCCTCGGCTCCATGCTGAGCCTGGCCGGCAGCACGGCCGCGCCGTTCGCCCTCAACCTGGCAGCCATGGGCCAGGCTGCCGCCCAGTCGGCCGATGACTACAAAGCGCTCGTGTGCCTGTTCATGGCTGGTGGCAACGACGCCTTCAACACGGTGCTGGCAACCGACACATCGTCCTGGAATGAATACACGCGCCTGCGCAACACGGGCAGCAATGATTCGATCCACCTGCCCGCCGTCGGTGCAGCCGGTGGCGTGTTGCCCATCGTGCCGGCCACCGTGCAAGCGGGACGCAGCTTTGCCCTGCATCCCTCCCTCGTTCCGCTGAAAAGCCTGTTCGATGACGGCCGCGCCGCCGTCGTCGCCAATGTGGGCACCCTGATCCAGCCAGTTACCCTGGCGCAATATAAGGCGGGCGGCGTGGCCCTGCCGTCCAAGCTTTTTTCGCATAACGACCAGCAATCGACCTGGCAGTCGGGCCTGCCGGAAGGCGCCAGCGTGGGCTGGGGCGGACGTCTGGGCGACTTGCTTGGCGCGGGCAACAGCAACGCCATGTTCACGGCCGTATCCGCGGCATCGAACGCGCTGTTCCTGAGCGGACGCCAGGTGCGCCAGTTCCAGGTGGGCCAGGCCGGTGCGGTGCCGATTCGCAATATCGATCTCAGCGGCAGCCTGTTCGGCACGGCGCAGGGGCCGGCGGCATTGCGTGAAATCATCACGACGGCCGGCAGCGACCTGATGGAACAGGAACATGTGGCCACGATCGGGCGCGCCATCTCCAGCCAGAGCGTCCTCAGCGGCGCCATGCTGGCGGCCGGCGCGGGGGGCGTGCCGAATCCCCCGCCCTACGTCAATCCGAACACAGGCGCGTCCGGCGTCAATCCGCTGGCCGTGCAATTGCAGACGGTGGCGCGCATCATCGGCGGACGCGGCGCCCTGGGGGTGAAACGGCAAGTATTTTATGTGACCCTGGGCGGCTTCGACACGCATGACCGGCAAAAGGCGCTGCATGCCGACCTGATGGCCCGGCTGGCCCATGCGCTCGCCTACTTCGACACGACCCTGGCGGCCCTGCAGGGCGCGGATCTGCGGCGCCAGGTGACGACCTTTACGGCGTCGGACTTCGGCCGCACCTTCAGCAGCAACGGCGATGGCACGGATCACGGCTGGGGCGCGCACCACTTTGTCGTGGGCGGCGCCGTCAAGGGCCGCGACATCTACGGCACCTTCCCCGTCACGGGCCTGGGCCATGAGCTGGACGTCGGTTCCGGCGCCCTGCTGCCGACCACCTCCGTCGACCAGTACGGCGCCACGCTGGCCAAGTGGTTCGGCGTGGCCGACAGCCAGCTGGCCGAGGTGTTCCCGAACATCGGCAACTTCAGCCGGCGCGACCTGGGGTTCATGACGACAACTTAGCCATTCACGGCGATCGTCAGCGTGACGACGTAGCCATCCGTGGCATTGCCCGTCACCGTGGCCATCTGCAGGCTGGTGCCGTCGCTGAAGACATTGTCGCTGGCATAGCTGATCTGCGCCAGGTTGCGCACGCTGGCCGTGTAGCCGCTGGCCGTGTAGGCCTCATTCAACGTTGCCATTGGAAAAGTGAACTGCGAGGTCTTGATGCGGTTCGAGGCAGAGGCTGCCTTGGCCAGGCTGGGATAGACCTCGACATGCACGTGCGGCATGCGCCCCGCATAGCAGCCGGGAAAGATCGTCGTGAAGCTGAGGTTGCCGGCGCTGTCCGTTTCCTGCACGCCGCGCAGGTAATTTTGCGCCGTCACGCCGCTCGAATACAGCGAATACAGGCCGTCGCGGTCGCAATGCCATACATACACGGCGTAACCGGCCAGGCTGGCGCAGCTGCCGCTGGCGTTAAGCAACTGCAGCTTGATGGTGAGCGGCACACCCGCCGCCACACCCGTGGCGCCGTTAAAACTGGCGCGGATATCGCTGCGCACGACACCCGACTGGTTCAGCACGTTAATGATGCTGCCGCCATAGGTGTTCGTGCCATCGGCAGGATACGGCCCGCCCGTTTCCTCGGGAATCACTGTGCATGCGCCCGTGCTGGGTGTCGTGACCCCAGCGGCGGCGCTGCCTGCCGCCGCGCCGCTGGCGTCCGACCCGCCGCCGCAGCTCATCAGGGGCAAGGTGGCGGCGCCGGCCAGCAGCCAGCGCAGCACCTGTCGCCGCTCGGCCGCCTGTTGCCGCATCATTTCGAGGTCGGATGCCAGACCGTGATCATGTAGTTCCATAGATATTCCATCAAGTGGGGCAAGCCCGCCAAGGCGGGATTCAGGCTGGCGCACAGGTACAGCGCCTGCGTCGCATGGCGCGAGAGCGCCTGCAAGCTGCTGCCCGGACGCAAGGCATGGATGCGCATGCTGGCTCTCCCTGCGCTCGCGCCTGCCGCTTACTCGGAGCGCCGGAGGTCGCGCGGACCCTGGCGGCTGTCGTGCCGCTGCAGCGCCTGCTGGCGCTGTGCCGGCGTCAGCACGGCCAGCAATTGCTGCTCCAGCCGCGCATGCTGCAAGCTGATCTTCGCCATGGCTTGCGCCGCCGTGTTCGCCAGCGCGCTGGCTTGCGCATCATCGTAGGCGCTGGAGGCGGCCAGCGCGCGCAGCTGCTCGTGGGCCTTGAAAGCGATCTTTTCCTGTTCCCGCAGCAAGGGCGCCTGGGCGTAGGTGGCGGCAAAAATTTTATCCTGCTGCGCTTCGCTCAGGTCGATGCCATGCAGGAACGGCGGCAAGCCTGGCGCGCCGGGTCCGCCTGGGCCGTGACGGAAGCCGGACGGCGGCCCCGGCATGGCGCGCGGCGGCGGGCCGGACGGCGCAGCGTCCTGCTGGGCCAGGGCGAGCAGCGGCATGCTGCAGGCGCACAGCAGCAACAGGGATACGGCAATACTCAGGTATTTCATCGGGCGTTCCTTTCGTGGAGATCAGCGCTGATTGTCGGCGTCTGGCGTGTAAAGCAACGTCAGGGCCGCGTAAAAGCGTGTAAAGGAAGCTGCGCAAATGTAAGCGGACGTATGTAAAAGCGGGTAAAAGGGCCCTGAACCGCGCCTGTTGACTGCTATCATCGGGCGATATTCACCCGAAAAAAGCACAGGCATGAGCAAGGTTTTGTTAATCGATGACGACGTGGAACTGGTCGGCATGTTCCAGGAATACCTGACGCAGGAAGGTTTCGATGCCCGCGCCGTGCATGACGGCGAAAGCGGCGCGGCCGAGGCGCTGACGGGCCTGTACGCCATCGCCATCCTCGACGTCATGATGCCGCGCATGAATGGACTGGAAACCCTGCGCCGCATCCGCGCCGGCAGCAATCTGCCCATCCTGATGCTGACGGCGCGCGGCGACGATACGGACCGTATCGTGGGCCTGGAGCTGGGCGCCGACGATTACGTGACGAAACCGTGCACGCCGCGCGAGCTGACGGCGCGCATCCGCGCCATCCTGCGCCGCGCGCAGGCGGCGCCGCACGACAGCTCGGGTCTGGCGCCGCTCACCGTAGGGCAACTGACGATGTGGCCGGAACAGCGCCGCGTTTCCTGGGCCGGCGCGCACCTGGAGCTGACGAGCACGGAATTCAACTTGCTGGAAGTGCTGGTGCGCCATGCGGGCAAGCCCGTAAGCAAGAATCAATTATCGGAACTGGGTCTGGGCCGTCCCATGGCCCGCTTCGACCGCAATATCGACGTGCACTTGAGCAGCCTGCGCCGCAAACTGGGCAGCCTGGCCGATGGCCGCTCCTGCCTGCAGACCGTGTACCGTCTCGGCTACCAGCTGATCAAGGAGTAAGCGTGGGCCGTCTGTTCTGGAAGTTTTTTCTGTGCATCATGCTGGCGCAAGTGACGGCCACCATCGGCATCGGCGGCACCTTCTGGCTGAAAAACCGGGCGGCACAGCAGGAGCGGGCCCTCGACATCGACACCAGTCCGCCCGCGCAAATGATCATCGAGGCCGCCAGCGCCACCCTGGAAGCGGGCGGCAGCCAGGCCTTGCGGCAATTCCTGAGCAAGCTCGAGCGCATGCGCGTGTTTGCCGTCGATGCGCGCGGACACGAACTGATGGGCCGCGCGGTGCATCCCGCCATGCTGGCCAAGGCGCGCGCCATGCTGGAGCAAAGCCAGGCCCATCCCGTCGTGCGCACGGTCACCGGCAGCGACGGCCAGCGCTATCTGCTGTTCCTGCCCTCGTCCGAACGCTTCCGCAATGCCGAAGCGGGCGCCGCGCGCGACACCCTCAATGCCGTCACCCTGAGCGGCCCGCGCGCCATGGGAGCCGGTCCACGGCCCCACGAAGCGGGCACTGCGCCGCCACGCGGCGAATTCGGCCGCGGCCCGCCCCCGCGCATGGACACGCCCTACCGCACCTTCATTCCCCTGGGGGCGGCCATTGCCGCCAGCCTGCTGTTTTCTTTCCTGCTGGCCTGGTATTTTGCGCGCCCCATCCGCGACCTGCGGCAAGCGTTCGAGGCCGCCTCGCACGGCAATCTGGCGCCGCGTTTTCACGCCAGCGGCAAGCGCGGCGATGAATTGACGGACCTGGGCCGCGATTTCGACCGCATGACGGGCCGCTTGCGCAGCCTCATGGATAGCCAGACACGTCTGCTGCATGACGTCTCGCACGAGTTGCGCTCGCCGCTGGCACGCCTGCAGGCCGCCATCGGCCTGGCGCACCAGCAGCCGGAAAAGATGGCCGCCTCGATGCAGCGCATCGAACGCGAAAGCGAACGCATGGATAAACTGATCGGTGAACTGCTGACGCTGTCACGGCTGGAAGCCGGCGCCGGGCAAACGGGAGCCGGGCACATGCACAGCGAAGACGTCAGCATCGCCGACCTCGTGCACGACATCGTGGACGACGCCCGCTATGAGGCGCGGGCACGCCAGTTGAACGTCGAACTGGCGGGCGATGCGGCCATGCCCGACGCCAGCGTCACGGGCCAGCCAGAATTGCTGGCGCGCGCCGTGGAAAACGTGGTGCGCAACGCCGTCAAGCACAGCCCCGATGGCGGCACGGTGGAAGTGGAACTGTCGCGCATGTCCGACTGGCTGCGCATCGCCGTGCTGGACCGGGGCCCCGGCGTGGCTGGCGCGGACCTGGCGCGCATTTTTGAACCGTTCTTCCGCGCCAGTAATACCCAGCACAGCACGGATGGACACGGCCTGGGCCTGGCTATCGCCCGGCACGTCATCAACGCCCATGGCGGCCGCATCGGGGCCAGCTTGCGCAGCGGTGGCGGCTTGTGCGTGGAAATGCTGCTACCCGTCAAAACGCCAGGCTGACCTGTCGGCGAGCCTGGCGCGTGGATGTGTTGTTACGCCTGCGTATCGATGATGCTGCCCAGGGTCGACGCGCTTGACCTGGCGGGACTCGCCACGGTCTCGGCACTGCTGGCCGTTTGGGATTCGCCTTGCGCCGCCTGCTGCGCGGCCGCCGCCTGTAGCTGGGCAATTTGCGCCTGCAAGGCCTGGATTTGCTGCGCCAGCTGCTGCTGCAGCTTTTGCGACGCGTCCGTCTGCTCGCCCTTCTGTGACTCCGTCAACTGTTTTTGCGCCGCCGTGATCTGCTTTTGCAGCGCCGCGATCTGCGCACTGCTGCCCGCACTGGCGCTGCCGGCCGCGCCGACTGCGCTGCCGGAACCGATTGCCGCTACCATATTGCCTCCCTGATTATTCAACACCTTATTATCGGCGCGCAAGGTACTCAATACAGGGCGGCAAGTGTAAAGGCGGGTAAAGCCATGTAAAGACGCCGCGCGCACCATCCGATTGCACGCCAGCAAGAAAAACTGGCACACTGGCGCTTCCTGCCTTGACCACGATCCATGATGATGACGCCCCTGCTGCCCGCCCTGCCCGACCTCGTGCCCCGCCAACGCTGCGGCGTGATCGAGTTTCCCGTCCACCACATGCGTGGCGGCACGTCGACGGGCCTGGTCTTGCACGGGACCTGCGTGCCGGCCGAGCAAACGCTGCGCGAGGAATTGCTGCGCCACCTGATGGGCGTGCCCCAGTCCGGCCGGCAGCCGGGCAACCGGCAAATCACGGGCCTGGGTCGGGGCACGCCCACCAGCAATAAAGTCTTCCTCGCCGAGGTGGAACAGCATGCGGGCCAGCCGCGCCTGGTCAGCACCCTGGCCCAGCTGGCTGGCGAACACGGCGATATCGACTGGAGCGTGAACTGCGGCAATATGTCGTCCGCCCTGCAACTGTGGGGGCTGGACAGCGGCGTGATCGAGGCACTGGCCATCGGCGCGCACGATATCGATATCCGCAACACCAACACGGGCGTCATCACCACCTCGCGCATGGCGCGCGAACGCGACGGCAGCTTTACGGCCGCCAGCATTCCTGGCGTGACCGGCAACTTCCCCCGCGTGGACCTGTTCCTGCGGCAGCCGGCAGGCGCCAAGACGGGAAAATTATTACCAACAGGCAATGCGCAGGATGTGGTGCACGGTTATGTGGTCTCGTGCGTGGATGTGGCCGTGCCCATGGTCATCGCGCCAGCGAGCCAGTTCGGCAAGACGGCGCACGAGTCCATCGCGGAACTGGAAGCGGATACGGCTTTCATGCAGGCGATCCGCCAGGTGTGGAGCGCGGCGGGACTGCTGATGGGCTTGCGCAAGCGCGATGGCGGGTTGATGACGTTGGCGGAACTGGAACGCAGCGAAACCATCCCCAAGTTCTGCATCGTGGGGCCGGCGGCGGAAGAGGGAAATATTGCGGTGCGTTACTTTACGCCGCAATCGGGCCACGCCTCGCTGGCGGTCTCGGGAGGCTGCTGCCTGGCGGCCGCTTGCCTGATACCGGGCACGGTGGCGCATGCGCTGGCGCGCGGCGTGCCGCCAGTCAAGCAAGCGGAAACAGAGATGGAACTGGGCCTAGCCAACCCGGCCGGCATCCTGGACACCACCATCGTGGCGCGCCAGGACGCGGTGACGGGCAACATCGCCATCGACGGTGCGGCCTACCGGCGCAGCGCGCAAATCTTGCTGCGCGGCCATGTTCCCCTGTACCAGCCGTCAACCGCGCTGAAGGCGTGGCTGCTGAAACAGATTTAAAGCAGGACTGGCGCCCCGCCCGTTCAAGCAATCAATCAGGTCTTCGGCAATGTCACGCCGACCTGGCCCTGGTATTTGCCGCCGCGGTCCTTGTACGAGGTTTCGCACACTTCGTCGGATTCGAAAAACAGCACTTGCGCCACGCCTTCGTTGGCGTAGATTTTCGCCGGCAACGGTGTCGTATTCGAAAACTCCAGGGTCACATAGCCTTCCCATTCCGGTTCGAACGGGGTGACGTTGACGATGATGCCGCAGCGCGCATACGTGCTCTTGCCCAGGCAAATCGTCAAGACGTTGCGGGGAATGCGGAAATATTCCACGGTACGGGCCAGCGCGAACGAATTCGGCGGGATGATGCAATAGCCCTTGCCCGACACATCGACGAAGTTATTCGCGTCAAAATCCTTGGGATCGACGATGGTGGTGTTGATGTTGGTAAACAACTTGAACTCGTCGGCGCAACGGATGTCATAGCCATAGCTGGAGGTGCCGTAGGAAACGATGCGGTTGCCGTCGCGTTCCTTGACCTGGCCCGGTTCGAACGGCTCGATCATGCCCGTTGTTTCCGCCATGCGGCGTATCCATTTATCGCTTTTAATCGTCATCGCAGGGGTATCTTTCTAGAATATCGAATGGCTGGGGCGGCGCGCCAGGTGCAGGCGCGGCCCGAATGGCAGGATTTTACGCGAAAATCCGCCGCTGTTGGCCCCCATCCCCTGAAAATCCTTGGCGGAAGGCTATTGTTTCGACAGCAATGCCGTGATCATCTCGCGCACCACTTGCGCCGTCAGTTCCGGGTTTTCCATGGGAAACAGATGGCCGCCCGGCACCTGGCGGAAAAACTTGCCGACCAGCTTGCGCGTGGCCGTCAAGCCCGCCTGGCGGCATTCCACCGATTCCGTGCCGCCGATAAAGCCGATGGGCACGGGAAACCCATCCTTGACGAGGCCGCCGATATGGTGCGGCAAGCTGCGGTAGACCTGCGTTTCCACTTCGCGCGTAAAACGCAGCTGCACCCCGTCCGGATGGGGAGCCAGGCCGCTGTCGATGTAATCGCGCAAGACTTGCGGCGCCCAGATGGCGAACATGTCCTTGGCCGCGAAGTGTTCATACGCGGCTTGCGCATCGGGCCACAGCTTGCGCCGCCGGGCGGAAAAACGCGAGGGGGAAAACCGCTCGCCCAGCGCCGTGTTGCGCGCCAGGCGCACCAGCAAGGCGCGCCAGCCCGCCACCACGGGCGAATCGAGCAAGACCACGCAACGCACCAGGTCGGGCCGCTGCTTGGCCACCATCACGCTGAGCATGCCGCCCAGCGAATGGCCGACGAGGATCACGGGCGCGCTGTAGCGGCGCTCCAGGTCGTCGATGTACTCGCGCACCAGCTCGGGCCAGCCCGTGCTGACGGGGTAATCCGGATCGTGCGCATGCATGTCGAGCGCCTGCACGGTGTAGTGCTGGCCCAGCAAGCCGAACAGCTTGCGGTAGGTGCCGGCAGGGTAACTGTTGGCGTGGGCAAAGTGCAGTTGCGGGAGGGTCATCGTGGGACGGTGCCGGTGAATGCGATAGGCAATTGTAATGGCATGCCGGCAAGACGGATCAGAGGAAGACCTCTAATTTGCGAGCTGGCAGCGGGCGCGCTGGCGCCATGCCGGGCACGAACGAGGCCAGTACTTCGCCCAGCTCGGCGTTGGAATCGACCACGCAAAAAGCATCGTCAAACGCATGGTGACAGTTCATGGGATTGCGCACGACGATGCACTCCAGCCCGGCCGCCCTGGCGGCGCGCAAGCCGCGCGGCGAGTCTTCGACGGCCACGCAGTCGGCGGCGGCCAGGCCAAGGCGCTGCAAGCCCAGCTGGTAGCCGTCGGGCGCCGGCTTGCTCTCGCCATACATTTCGCGCGTCAGCACGAAGTCGAAGTGGCTGAGCAAGCCCGTGGCCGCATGGCTGATGCGGAAATGTTGCTCATAGGCGCTGGTGACGACGCCCATGGCCACATGCGGGCGCAGCGCCGCCAGCACTTGCCCGATGCCGGGGATGGCCAGCTGCCCCGCCTGGCGCAGGCGTTGCGCAAACAGCTCGGTGCGCTCGGCCCGCAGGCGCTCGACCAGCTCAATGCTGTGCCCCTGCCCCAGCAGCAGATGCCAGGCGCCGTAGTTATTGTCCAGGAACCAGTCAAAAAATTGCTTCGGCGTCAAGTCTATGCCGTAGGGCAAGAGCAAGTCGCGGTTGCTTTCGTAAAACAGCTGTTCGGTATCGACCAGCACGCCATCGTTGTCCCACAGCACGCCCCGGATGGTTTTCATGGCTTGTTGTCGTTCAAAAACTTACTTGAAGAAAATGTCGTAGGACAACTTCACGATCAGCAGCACCAGCAGCACGAGGAAGAGGATGCGCACGAAGGCGGCGCCGCGGCGCACGGCGATCCAGGTGCCCGTCAGGGCGCCCAGGATATTGCACACGGCCATGGGCGCTGCCACCGCGTAGACCACGTGGCCGGCGGGAATGAAGAAGGCCAGCGCGGCCACGTTGGTGGCGATATTCACCAGTTTCGAGCAGGCCGAGGCGAGGATGAAATCGAAGCCGAAGACGCGGATGAACAGGAAAATCAAAAAACTGCCCGTGCCCGGCCCGAACAGACCGTCATAAAAGCCGATGGCGCCACCGATGACGATGGCGAGGATGCGCTCACGGGGGCCGATGGGGCGCGCTTCGCGCGTCGTGCCGAAATCCTTCTTGATGAAGGTGTAGATGGCCATGATGATGATCAACACCAGCACCATTGGGCGCACCACTTGCTGCGGCACGTAGGACACGGCGGCCGCGCCGATGAAGGACATGACGAAGGCGCTGGCCACGGCCGGCAGCACCAGCAGCCACGGGATGTGGACCTTGCCGACAAACGAGCGGGCGGCAAACGTGGTGCCGCAGGCGGACGCCAGTTTATTCGTGCCCAGCAAGGAGGTCGACGCCATGTTCGGCATCAGGTTGAACAGGGCCGGCAGCTGTATCAGCCCGCCCCCGCCCACGGCGGCATCGATCAGGCCGGCAAAGAAGGCAAATAAACACAGCAGCGAGATGGTCAGCATGATAGGCAATATGGAATGGGCGACAGCGGCAGTATAGGCGTCAGGCACTTTTTCGGATGCAACTTCAAATTGCGGAAAACGCAATCAGGCGTAACGCTTGACGGAATGCGCCCCGTGCGGTCTACTGGCCTCTTTTGCCGGGAGTCACGCGATGTCGATGAAACTGATGTGGGAGATCCGCGCCTTTTGCACCGTGGTGGAAAAGCGCAGCTTCATCCATGCGGCGCGCATGCTGGGACGCTCGCCGTCGGCCGTCACGCGCGCCATCCAGTTCCTCGAAGACGCCATCGGCGCCGAGCTGATCCTGCGCACGCAAAAGCAGTTCACCCTGACGACGGCCGGCGAGACCTATTACGCGTCGGCCAAGCACTTGCTGGAAACGCAGGCCGAGGCGGAAGAGCAGCTGGCAGAGCTGAGCAACTCGCCGCAAGGCTGGGTGCGCCTCTCGGCGCCGGAAATTTTGTCGCTGGGCTTCCTGCCGAAAGTGGTGGCGCAATTTTCGCGCGACTATCCGAACGTGTCCGTGGACATCCATTTCTCGGACAAATCGATCGACCCCATCCAGGAAAAGCTCGATTTCGCCATCCGCGGCGCCTTCCCCCAGTCGAGCGAGCTGATCGGCTATCCCCTGTGGAACTACCGCCGCTACATGTACGCCTCGCCCGACTATATCGCCCGCATGGGCGCGCCCGAGGAACCGGAAGAGCTGGCCGGCCACGACATCATCATGCACTCGGCTCCCCGCATCCTGCGCGACTGGCATTTCGTTTCCACCGAGCGCAACGTGCGCTACCAGGTGCAGCCCCGCTTCCGCTTCACTTCCGGCATCGCCACCTTCCAGGCGGCCCTGGAAGGCGCCGGCATCGTGCGCCTGGCCAGCTGGCTGGCCGAGCCGTTTGTCGCCGCCGGCACCTTGCGCCGGGTCTGCACGGCATACCGGCTGACGTCATCTAAGGAGCTGGACCCGAGCATCCATGCCGTGTATGGCACGTCGAGGATGGCCAAGGGGGCCCGGCTGTTTCTGGAATATGTGCGGCAGCGAGGGCTGGAAATACCCGATGAACGGGCAAGTTAGCATCTATTTCGCGGCGATGACGTCGCTATACACGGCGAACTGCGCGCCATCGAAAACAAAGGCGGCCACCTCGCGCATGCCCAGTCGTTCATGCGCACGCAGCGAGCCGATATTGTCGCGCCGGATGAACAGCACCGCCTCCGCACCCCCATGCCGCGCGCGCATGGCAGAGTACAGCAGCACCAGCAAGCCCTGCCCCCGCTCCGAGTCCGCGATGCAGACGGGGCCATACACGTAGGCCTTGTCACTTCCCCGATACGCGGCCAGCATGGCCAGCACCACGGGCGCCTGCGCGGTGGCAGCTGCATCGCTGAACAACACGCCAACGACAGGCCCGTCCGCTGCGCGCCGCGCCACAATGACGGGCGATTCGCCATCCGCCATGCTGGCCACCTTGTCGCGCGAAAACTCGCCCGTCAGGCTGCCGCCCCGCGAGGGGGAATTAGCTTGCAACAAGGTCGTGATGGCGTCGATGTCGGCGGCCTGGGCCAGGCTGATCAGATAATGGCTGCTTAAATGTAACAATCAACGCTCCTCGATTGGGTTCTTCCGTTGAGATGCTGCTGAAGCGAATATGAAAACAGCTAGTGTGCAACTGCACAGTCCGCCACCTTGCTGGCCTTGGCGGCATCGGCCACCTGTACGGCGCTGCGCTTGACATCTCCCCACAGGTAAAAGATAAGAAAAATTCCCACCAGTGGAAAAATAAAGTGCAGGACCTCGTACTTTTTTTGCGGTGCAGGACACTCTTCGCCAGCGCAGCTCTTCTTTCGCCATAGCCCCACCACGCCGTAGCGACATAAATAAATAACTGCGTTCATCGTCACTGCGAGTATCCACACTATCGAAATAATAAGGAGGCTGAATAACCATTGTCCGATATTCGGCAGAAAACTCTTCGTCAGCACGTCCGAAAAGACGAGCGACAATAACATCCCGGTGCTAATTGACACTGTATGCGAGATGCCATGTATGACAGGCACCAGCACTTTCTGCCTGAAAAAATGCCCCCAC
Source organism: Janthinobacterium agaricidamnosum (assembly GCF_003667705.1). Classification (NCBI taxonomy): domain Bacteria; kingdom Pseudomonadati; phylum Pseudomonadota; class Betaproteobacteria; order Burkholderiales; family Oxalobacteraceae; genus Janthinobacterium; species Janthinobacterium agaricidamnosum. The sequence continues at coordinate 3,380,223 of NZ_CP033019.1, forward strand.
TCGGCAGTCAACAACATGGTGCATGCCGCCAGAAAAAGGACAAGATTGAACAAGGGTGCTGGAATATCCTGGTAATGCACAATGAATTTGCGCTGTAGCGATTTGGCCATGTCATTGACAGGCTGATCAATCGTAAATTGCAATCCAAACAAGATCAAGCCAGTAAACAAGCCGCTCGCGATACCAATACCCGTATGCTGTATCGCCTGCGCCAACGCTGGCGAAATCCCCTCCACATAACGTAACCCCTGATCCCACCGAATCGAACGCAAGCGCCGGTAAGCAGCGTCGGCCTTCGCCAACCAGCGCTCGAAGGGATTGCATTCATCGCACATAATGGGTCTCCTGTCCGGCATCCGATGAGGCGCACTGCCTTATCGCCCATGCCAGTACCGTGGCCGACTGGCCCGGTACAACGTCGCATCGATATCGTCGCCAAATTCCAGCACCACCGCCCCCGTCACATCCGTGCGCAGCCGGGCAATGCCCATGTCGCCATAGCGCGCATACACTTGCGGCTTCGGATGTTTGTAGCGGTTCCGGTGCCCGACCTGGAAAATCGCCAGGGCCGGATGGACGGCGTTCAGAAAGGCCGGTGTCGACGAGGTGCCGCTGCCGTGGTGCGGCGCCAGCAGCACGTCGGCGGCCAGGTCGCCATCGGCCGAGCGCGCCAGCAACTGTGCTTCCTGCGCCGCCTCGATGTCGCCGGCCAGCAAGATTGCATGCTTGCCGGCCGTGATCTTCACGGTGCAGCTGCGGGCGTTCGGTTTCAGTGAAATGTCCGTGTGGCTGGCGGGTAATGGGTGCAGCATGGCGAAGCGCACGCCTTCCCAGATCCAGTTCTGGCCCGCCACGCAATGCAGATACGGACGCCGGGCTTGCCGCCGGGCCTCGACGGCCGGGTGGCCATCGAACAGGGACGAAGCCAGCCAGCCCACTTGCACGTTCTCCAGCAGAGAGATAGCGCCGCCCGCGTGATCGAGGTCGCTGTGCGAGATGATCACGCCGTCGAGCTTGCTGATACCCCGTGCGCGCAGATACGGCACGATGACACGGCTGGCGCCGTCGGAATCGAGACTGTAGGCGGGGCCCGTGTCGTACAGCAGTCGGTGATCGTGGGTTTCCACCAGCACGGCCATGCCTTGTCCCACATCAAAGGCCGTGATCCACATCTGGCCCGGCTGCGGGCTGGACGGCAAGGCCGTCAGCAGCGGCAGCCAGCCCAGCATGCCGGCCCAGCGCTGCGGCCATCCGCGTGGCGCCAGCAGCCAGGCCGTGCCGAACAATGCCCAGCAAAAACTCCACCATGGCGGCGCGGGCGCCGTCCAGACGGCAAAGCGGCGCGCACCGAGCCAGTCCAGCACCTGCGCCAGCATCTGCACGATGGCGTGCGCCAGCAGCAGCAACCAGTCGCACAGGGGCGCCGGCAGCAGGCTGCCCGCCAGGGACAAAGGCGTGACGACCAGGCTGATGACGGGTATGGCCAGCGCATTGGCGACGGGCGACACGAGCGAGACTTGCGAAAACAGCAGCATCGTCAACGGCACCAGCCCCACCGTCACCACGTATTGCGTATGCGCACCGAGCGCCACGGCCGCACGCAGGCGGCGCCAGCGGCTGGCGTTCTCCGGCAACGGCGCCGTGGTGCGGCCCGCCGTCGCGTACAGCATGGTGGCGACGGCGCCGAACGACAGCCAGAAACCGGGCCACAGCACGGCCCACGGATCAAGCAGCACGACCACGCCCAGCGCCAGGCACAGGATATGGATGATGCTGGTGATGCGCCCCAGCCACAGGGCCAGCGCCACCACCAGCAACATATATAAAGTGCGCTGCGCGGGCACGCCGAAGCCGGCCAGCAGCACGTACACCAATGCCGCCAGCGCACCGGCCAGCGCCGCCACCTTTTGCGCCGGCAACAGCAAGGGCAGTTGCCGGTCGGTAAAGAATGAGCGCCGCCACAGCGCGCCCGCGCCCAGGGCGAACAAGCCCGCGATCATCGTAATATGCAAGCCGGAAATCGAAATCAAATGACTGACACCCGTGCGGTTGAACACTTGCCAGTCCGACTGGGGAATGGCGCGCTGGTCGCCCACCACCAGCGCCACGATCACGCCCGCATACTGTTTATCTTCCAGGCTGCGCAGTATGCGCGCACGCAATGCCGCGCGGCTCGCTTCCACCACATTGCCGAAAGCGGGCACGAAGGCGGCCACGCGCACGTTCGGCGTATCGGCGCGCGGCTGCGGCCGCACATAGCCGGTGGCGCGTACGCCCTGCTCCAGCAGCCATGCCTCGTAATCGAAACCCATGGGATTCGCGTTGCCGTGCGGGCGCTGCAGGCGCACCGTCAGGCGCCAGCGTTCACCCGGCTGCACGTCGCCCACCTCGTTCGTCACCTCATCGCGAAAGCCCGCATACCAGGACAGGGCGATCAAGGGCGGCACCTTTGCATTGAGTGCCTTCTCCACGGCAAAATTGAAGCGCACGCCCTGCTCGAAGCGGTACGGCAAGCTGGCCACCGTGCCCGTCACGACGATGTCCTGTCCCTCGTCGGCCAGCGCCAGCTGCGGCGTCATGGCGGACTGGGCCAGCCAGGCGGCCCAATAAAAGCCCAGCCCCACGCCGGCCGAGAGCGCAATAGCGGAACGCCAACAGGAACGCCAGCGCGCGTGTCGGCACAACAGCCACGCCATCAGCAGCGCCGCGCCAGCGATCACCGACAGCAGCGCGCCCGCGTGCGGCGGCAAGCCTGCCTGCGTCTGCAACCAGGCGGCGCCAGCGGCAAAGCCGAGTATCAGGATGCGCATGGGAAGGCAGAATCAAGGCAAAATCGGCTCGCTGCGAAAGGGGCTCAGCTACTGTGATCGTTTTCCACGCCTTGCCGTCTGATCTGGCGCAAAGGTGCACTGGATAAGAACGCTCATGCACTGCATCCACCAGCTACACCTTGTCCTATGCCGTACTGACCGACCTCGTGTCGGTCAGCAATAACCCCTTGGCGGTGCTCGACCTGGTCTGCGGCGAAGGTCATGCGTTCATGGACGCTGCAGCGCCGCTGCAAGCCGGCGACGGATTGATCGCCACCGGCTGGGGACTACGCGCCGCGCACGCACGGGCAGCCTGAACTGCCATGGGCGGCATGGCTTGCTGGCGTCAGCGGCAACAGGCTACGATAGTGGCTGCCGCAGCGCGCAGTATTCCTCCCGTCAATTGCAGGATTGCAGGCAGGCGGACCGCTCGGCGCCGCACTCGGCTTGAGCGGTACCGGCGGCGATGCAAGCCCGCCATTCGGCAGCGCAGGCGCTATAGCAGCTGGCAAAGGCTGGCGTCGCCGTTACCGCCAAACCGAGACCTGACGCAAAAAGAAATGCAGCGAGCTTTTTATTCATGGAGTTCTCCCAAAGTCGGATGGCTGATGAATCCCCGCGCGCGCCATCCTCTGGCGCAGGGCCACATACACAGGTATGTCGGGTGTCATCGCGCGCTGGCCGTACGTCAGCGCGAAATGGAAAATCCTGCGGCCTCCAACGTATCCTGGAGCACCGTCAAATCAAAGCCGTGCATATCAACGGCACGCCCCAGCCGATAGCCAGAGCGGCATCCAGAATAATGCCGTAGTCGCCGTCAATTTCAGATATTTTGAAAAGATACCAAAATTCCCTTGCAAAATCTGAATCCATGATCAGCTCGCCATTATTAATTGTCAAGACAATTCAATTCATTTCACGCCATCGGCCAATTCCTTGCGCAATGAAAAATACAGACACGATACGAATATCATCACCATGGCTATCGATAAAAACATACTCTTTGTTACCATCGGCGCCACGGCAATTGAAATTTTAATGTTAAATTCAAAAAATTAACAAAGTTAATAAAAATACATTCATGGAAATTCCAGCCAAATAAAAATGCAGCAGGGAAAAACCGATAAGCGCAAAGCACCGGATATCGGATTCCCATTCCGCGTTCAAGCAAGATGATTGGCAAGCAGGCGGCAGCGCCGCCCTCCATGGTTGCCAGTTGCGTATCCGCCTCAAGGAATCATCGTTTTACAGATCAGCGCTCGTGCGGCGGCCGCACCGTGCTCCGGGGAAAAATCTTGCCCTGCGCACGGTATAATCGGCCTCGCTTACTTCAACACCCAGGCACGACATGACTTCCTCCGCACTTCCTCCCGATACTTCCACCGACCTTTCCGACAGCAGCGAAGACAATAACGACGCCACCCTGGTCGCGGAACTGGGGGAGCTGGCCGAGCATATCCGCCTGGTCAAGATGGAAGGCCGCGTCTTCGTGCGCTTTTCCGGCGTGGTCAAGGCAGGCCACCTGGTGGTGCCGTATGCACTGGTGCCAAGCCAGGGCGTGCTGGCGCGGCCGGCCAAATGGCGCAAGATGGACCGCGAGACCAAGCTGGCCCTGGTGCGCGAGCGGGCCAGCGCGGCCGTCTTCGAGGAACTGCGCCAGCATGTGATGGATTTCGTCGCCGATATCGCAGGCCTGAGCGAGGATGTAGACACGGACCCGATGGTCTTCCTGCACACGCTGGCCGACATGCAGACGTCGGAGCCGGCCGGCATGGTGTTCGACCGCATCCGCCAGCGCTTCAACCACGCCATCGAGCGCCAGCAGGAGGAACAGCACGCGGCACGCACGCGCCAGAGCATCAACCTGGCCGAGTATCCCGCCTCGTTCGAGATGGCACGCCGCCTGCCGCGCCGCTTCATCGCCCTGCTGGGGCCCACGAACTCCGGCAAGACGCACCGCGCCATGGAAGCGCTGGTCAAGGCGAAGAGCGGCATCTATCTCGCGCCATTGCGATTGCTGGCTCTGGAAAACTACGAACGCCTGCAGGAAGCCGCGCCGCATGGCAAGCCGCTGGCCGTGAGCTTGATCACGGGCGAGGAGCGCAGGGTCGTCGACGGCGCCACGCACGTGGCCAGCACGGTGGAAATGCTGGACACGAAAACCGTCGTCGAAGTGGCCGTCATCGATGAAATCCAGATGCTGGCCGATCCGGACCGGGGTGCCGCGTGGACGGCGGCCGTCTGCGGCGCGCCGGCCCACACCGTCTACCTGGTGGGGGCGCCCGAAGCGCGGCGCGCCATCGAGGCGCTGGCCGAACGCCTGGACTGCCCGCTGGAAGTGCACGTCCTGAAACGCATGGCGCCCCTGTCGATGGAGCCGACGGCCGTGCGCAAGGTGCGCAACCTGCGCCGCGGCGACGCCGTCATCGCCTTTTCGCGCCGCGAAGTGCTGATGTGGCGCGACATGATCACGGAAACGGGATTATCGGTGGCCACCGTCTACGGCAACCTGTCGCCCGAAGTGCGGCGTGCGCAGGCGCAGCGCTTCCGCGACGGCACGGCCGATATCGTCGTCGGCACGGATGCGCTGGCGATGGGCCTGAACATGCCGATCGCGCGCATCGTCATGACCACCTGCGTCAAATACAATGGCCGTGAAGAGGAAGAGATTTCGGCCGCGCTGGCGCGCCAGATCGCCGGACGCGCGGGCCGCTATGGCGTGCATGAAGAGGGACTCGTGGCCGGCTACGACAACGAGACGCATGAAGTGATGCGCGCGCTGCTGAAGGAAAAGCTGCACCCGCTGAACACCAGCGGCTTTGCCGTGGCGCCCTCGCTCGAACATCTGCACCGGATTTCGTCGGTGACGGGAGAGCTGTCGCTCAGTAAACTGCTGCGCCGCTTCATCCACAATATCGACGTGCCGGACGGCTTCTTCTTCCCGCGCATCACGGAAGACCAGAAGGAGCGCGCCGTTTGGCTCGACACCCTGCCCCTGTCCGTGGCCGACAAATTTACCTTGTCGCTGGTGCCGATATCGAGCAAGGTGCCGTCCCTGCAGACGGCGTGGGAGCACTGGGCGAAGAATCTGTCGCAGGGAAAAACGAGCACCTTGCGCCAGCACGCGCACGGCGGCGGCACGCAGAATCTGCAGCAGGTGGAAGACACTTGCCGCTACTATTCCGCGTATGCCTGGCTCAGCTACCGCCTGCCCGAATTCTTCCCCGATATCGCGGTGGCGCAACACCTGTCGCGCGATGCGTCCGAGCGCGTCGATTCCATCCTGCGCGCGCACAATGCGGCCTCGCGCGGACGGTCGAAGAAGTTCAAATAAGCGTCACCTGACGGGCCAGAACCAGACCTCGCCGCAATCCCAGTAGCATTCGCTGCCGCACACTTTCACGCCGATGGAGGGCAGCAGGATGTCGATATGCCCGCCCGCGCCGCCCAGGTAGCCGGGAATGCGGAAGAAGGCGACGACGCCCTGGCGCTGGCCGATGCCTTCCATGGCGTCATCCCTGGTAAATTTTTCCGGCGCGCCAAACATCGAGGGGCTGGCCAGCATGTGCGACAGCTTGGCCTGCCCCGGTTCGATCAGCGCGCCCTTGAATGCCCCCTTGCGTATCGCCATTCGGCCCTTGACCTGGACCCCGGCCTTGATCAGGGCCAGGCTGACGCGGATGGCGCAGGTGTTGGCAAAGCTGTCCTTGCCGATCAAGTCTTCCCAGCCGATTTCGCGGAACAGGGCCGCCTGATCGACGGCCGCCACGCTCGAGTAATTTTCACGCAGCTTGATGAATGCAGGTTTCACGTCAGCCTCCCGTCATCCCTGGTCGACAGGGACATCAGGCCGATTGTAGGAGGATGCGGCAGCTCCGCACTGAGCGAGATCAAGCGTAAACCGACCGCACCCGTAACGCCAACAACAACGTCGGATTACGCGCGGCATAGCCACGCCAATCCGACCTACTTGAGCATGTAGGTCGGCTTAGGCCAAAGGCCGTAAGCCGACGCCCGCCGTAACGCCAGCGAGGACGTCGGATGAAGGCCGCTTACGGCTTGCCCGGCGCCGCATAATGCAGCTTGAGCACCAGCCCGTTATGGTCGTCGGCCATGTAAATATCGCCATCCTGGCCCAGCTTCACGTCGACGGGCGCGCCCCTGCCCTGCTTGCCCTTGCGCTCCCAGTTGCTGATCAATTCAACGGACTTGCCCAGCGGCGCACCGGCCTTGTCGGGCAGCAGGGCCACCAGGCGGTGGCCGTTGCTGCGGTAGCCGTGGTAGCCGATGATCAGGCTGTTCTTGTACAGCTCCGGGAAGCGGCTGGCCGTGTAAAACGTCATGCCCAGCGGCGCGGCGTGGCCGGGCAGCAAGCGCTGCGGCGCCGCATATTGGGCGGCGCAAGCCGTCTTCGGATATTCGGGACTGGCGACATTGTCGTCGTAGCAGTACGGCCAGCCGTAATGCTGGTCCGCCTTGATCAGATTGAGCTCTTCATGCGGCAGGTTTTCGTCGCTTTTGAGCTGCGGCATGGCGGCCTGGATGGCGTCGCGCGCGTTTTCCGCCTGCCACAGTTCGCCCGTGACCGGATGGAAGGCCAGCGCCATCGAATTGCGCAAGCCGCGCGCATGCGTGCGCCAGCTCGTCACCGTGCCGGCCGGCCAGGCCATCTTGTATTCGCGGATGGCACCCAGCGCTTCCGGGCCTTCCGCCGAAGCACAGGCCTTGGCCGGATCGGGCGCCTTGCCATCGTTCTCGCAATGGTCGGTGCTCGATCCCACATTCACGTACAGGTCGCCCTTGGGGCTGAAACGCATGTTCGTCAGCAGATGCAAACCGAGGCCCGGCAGGCGCGGCGTCTTGGCCGTGCCGCCGATCACGTCGGTGGTGGCGCGGGCCGGGTCGCGCAGATCGAAACGGAAGATGCGTCCCACCTCGCCCACGTAGACCAAGCCGTCCGGTCCCTGCACGATGCCGTTCGGGCGATCAAGCTTGTCGAGCAGCAGCTTGCGTTCGTAGCCGCCACCGGCCGCCTTGGGCTGCAGCAGCCACAATTTGCCCTGTTTCGGCGCCCATCCCGTCATGTCCGTGACGAGGATGTCGCCATTCGTCAGCGGCAGCACGCCACGGGGAAATTTCAGGCCGTCGGCCAGCACGGCCACGCAAAAACCGGCCGGCGTGGTGACGTCGAGGCGCGGCATGCCGTCGCACTGGGCGCCGCCCGCCGCCATGGCGGGCGCAAACGCGCCGGAAAGGCAGGCCGCCAGGGCGCTCGCAAGCATTTTCTTGTTCATGGTCTCATTCCATCAAGGGTAATCGGGGCAGCACGGCGCGCGCGTTGGCGCTGGTTTGCGCCGCCACATCGGCAAGTTCCAGGCCGCGCAATTCGGCCAGCACGGCGCCGATGCGGGGCAATTCTTCGGGGCTGTTGCGGCCCGGGTGGATCCAGCTGGGCGAAATATCGGGCGCGTCCGTCTCCAGCACGATGGCGTCCAAAGGCAGTTCGCTCGCCATGCGGCGTATCTGCAAGGCGCGCGTAAACGTCATGGCGCCGCCGAAACCGAGCTTGAAACCGAGATCGATATAGCCCTGCGCCTGCTGGAAGCTGCCATTGAACGCATGGGCGATGCCGCCGTTCGGGCGGATCTGGCGCGCGTGTTTGAGGACGATGTCCTGCGAGCGGCGCACGTGGGCCAGCACGGGCAGGTCGAAGTCGCGGGCGATCTTCAGCTGCTCGCGCAGGAAGTGCTCCTGCTTGGCGCGCATGGCCGGTTCGCACAGCATGGGAATGAAGAAATCGAGGCCGATCTCGCCGATGGCGACAAAACGCGGATCATGCATGGCCAGCGCCACGGTTTCGCGCAGTGCGATCAGATCGTCTTCCGTGGCCTGCGGCACGTAGATCGGGTGGATACCGAGCGCATAGCAGGCGTTGGGCGCCGCCGCCAGGTCGCGCACGATGGCGAAATTGGCCCGTTCGACGGCGGGAACGACGATCATGCCCACGCCCTGCTGCTGCGCGCGCGCCGCCACCTGCAGCGATTCGCTGCCGAATTCATGCGCGTCGAGGTGGCAGTGCGTGTCGATCCACATGGCGGCTCCTTAGTACTGGTACGGCTGCAGCCCTTCGTCCGTCAGGCGCAGCACGCGGTCGCAGCGCCTGGCCAGTTCGATATCGTGTGTGACGATGACGAAGGCCGTGCCCAGGGTGCGCGACAGTTCCAGCATCAGGTCGAAAATCTGTTCGGCCGTGGCGTGATCGAGGTTGCCCGTCGGTTCATCGGCCAGCACGCAGGCCGGCTGCGTGACGAGGGCGCGGGCCAGGGCCACGCGCTGACGCTCGCCGCCCGACAATTCACCGGGCGTATGCGTGACGCGCTTGGCCAGGTTGACGCGCGTGAGGATTTGCTGCGCCAGTTCGGTGGCCGGAGCGCGCTTCATGCGCCGTATCATCAGCGGCATGGCGACGTTGTCCAGCGCGGAAAACTCGGGCAGCAGGTGGTGGAACTGGTAGACGAAGCCCAGCGAAGCATTGCGCAAGTCGCCGCGCGCCTTTTCGCTGAGGGTGGCGAAATCCTTGCCCAGCAGGGTCACCTTGCCGCTGGTGGGCGTATCGAGCCCGCCCAGCAGGTGCAGCAGGGTCGATTTGCCCGAGCCGGAGGCGCCGACGATGGCGACGCGCTCGCCGCGGTGCACGTCGATATCGATGCCGGCCAACACCTGCACCTTGTAGCTGCCCTGCGTAAAAGTCTTGCCCAGGCCACGGCAGCTAAGGACGGCGGAATCGGCGGAAGCGCCGTTGGAGGCAGGTTTGTTCAGATCGGTCATGGTCGTATTCAGTGGTTTATTCATAGCGCAGGGCTTCCGCAGGTTTGACGCGGGCAGCCCACCAGCTTGGGTACAGGGTCGCCAAAAAGGCGAGGATCACGGCCAGCACGCCGATCTTGGTGACGTCGGGCCAGCGCAGGTCGGACGGCACGGTGCTGATGAAATAGATGTCCTTGGAGAGGAACTGCACGCCCAGCAGGTGCTCGATGAAGGGCACGATGACGTCGATGTTCATCGCCACCAGCACGCCGCCTCCGACGCCCAGGATCGTGCCGAGGATGCCCACCAGCGCGCCCTGGATCATGAAGATCTTCATGATGGAACGGGGCGAGGCACCCAGGGTGCGCAAAATCGCGATATCGGCCTGCTTGTCCGTCACCGTCATCACCAGGGTCGAGACGAGGTTGAAGGCGGCCACGGCGATGATCAAGGTCAGGATGATGAACATCATGCGTTTTTCCGTCTGCACGGCGGCAAACCAGTTTGCGTTCAGCTTGGACCAGTCGCGCAGCCACAGGTCGCCCGGCATGGTTTTCTTCAGTTCCGCCGCCACTTGCGGCGCCTGGTTCATGTCGGCCAGGCGCAAACGCAGGCCGGACGGGCCGTCGAGGCGCAGCAGGCGCTGGCCGTCTTCGATATTGATGAAGGCCAGACCGGCGTCGAATTCATTGTGGCCCGCCTGGAAGATGCCGCTGACGGTAAAGCTGCGCATGCGCGGCAGCACGCCGGCCGGCGTGACCTGGCCCTGGGCCAGCATCAAGGTGACTTTTTCGCCGAGGTTGACGCGCAGGGCGCGCGCCAGCTCGATGCCCAGCACGATATTGAAGGTGCCCGGCTGCAGGGCCTTGAAGCTGCCCATGCGCGTCTGGCCCGCCACGTCGGACACGTTCGGCTCCTCCTCGGGCAGCACGCCGCGCACGATGGCGGGACGCAGCGCATCGTCGCGCAGCAGCATGCCCTGGGTTTCCACGAATGGCGCGGCGCCCTTCACGGCCGGATTCTTGAAGGCTTGCGCCGCTTCCGCGCGCCAGTCGGGCATGCTGCCGCTGTTGTCGAACACTTCCACGTGGGCCAGCACGGACAGCATGCGGTCCGTCACTTCCTTCTGGAAGCCGTTCATCACGGACAGCACGACGATCAGCGCCGCCACGCCCAGGCCGATGCCGGCCATGGAAATGAGCGAGATGAAGGAGATAAAACTGTTGCGGCCACTGCGCTTGCCGGCCCGCGTGTAGCGCAGGCCGACCAGCCATTCGAAGGGAAGATTTTTTAACATGCTTGTGAAGTGATTGATTCTTGTGTAAGCGACATGCCACCGTGCCAACCCAATGGCGAAGTGCCGGGGTCGGACCCTGAGGGTCCGACCCCAGGTTCTGCCTTAGGGGTAATTTTCTTATTCATAGCGCAGGGCCTCGGCCGGCTTGACTCTGGCGGCGCGCCAGCTCGGGTAGATGGTGGCCACCAGCGCCAGGCCAAAGGCGATCAGGCCGATCTGCGCCACGTCCAGCCAATGCACGTCCGACGGCACGGCGCTGATCTGGTAGATTTCCTTGGAGATGAAGTGCAGGCCGAAGATGCCTTCGATGAAGGGCACGATGACGCCCACGTTCAGCGCCAGCACGACGCCGCCGATCACGCCCAAAGCACTCCCCAGCAAGCCCACCAGCGCGCCCTGGATCATGAATATCTTCATGATGGAGAACGGCGAGGCGCCCAGCGTGCGCAGGATGGCGATATCGGCCTGCTTGTCGGTGACCGACATCACCAGGGTCGAGACGAGGTTGAACGCGGCCACGGCGATGATCATGCTGAGGATGATGAACATCATGTTCTTCTGGCTTTGCACCAGCGCATACCAGCTGGCACTGGCGCGCGACCAGTCGCGCATCCACAGCTGGCCCGGCATCGATGCCTTCAGTTCGCGCGCCACCTGGGGCGCCTTGTTCATGTCGTGCAACCGCAGACGCAGGCCGGACGGGCCGTCGAGCTGCAGCAGCTGCTCCGCATCCTGCATGTTCACAAACGCCAGGCTGCCGTCAAGTTCATTGTGACCCGCCTCGAAGATGCCGGCCACCTTGAGCGCGCGCATGCGCGGCATGACGATGCCGTTGGCCGGATCGCCCGCCCTGGGCTCGCGCTCGAGCATCAGGGTGACGTTCTGCCCCACTTTCACGCCGAGCGCCTTGGCCAGGTCGATGCCCAGCACGATGTTGTACGAGCCCGGCGTCAATTCCTTGAAACTGCCCTGCTTCATCTGGGCGGCCACGCTGGAGACGGTGGCTTCCTGCTGCGGCAGCACGCCGCGCACGACGGACGGGCGCATGGTTTCGTCATTGAGCAGCATGCCCTGGGTTTCCACGAACGGCGACACGGCTTTCACTTGCGGGTTGGCGTAGGCGGCGCGCTCCTGCGCCTGCCAGTTGGGCATGGAACCGCTCGTGTCGAACACCTCGACATGGGCCAGCACCGACATCAGGCGGTCGGTGACTTCCTTCTGGAAGCCGTTCATGACGGAGAGGACGACGATCAGGGCGGCCACGCCCAGGCCGATGCCGGCCACGGAAATGAGAGAGATGAAGGAAATGAAGCTGTTGCGGCCACTGCGTTTCCCGGCGCGCGTATAGCGCACGCCGACCTGCCACTCAAAAGGAAATTGTTTGATGATGCTCATGCGCTCCCGCGACAACGATGATATGCGAGCGCGCAGTGTGCCACACAATGGGCATTTCATGCATGATCTCTGCGTCATCTCTGTGTGAAACCGCGCACGCCGGCGCTATTTTACCTCCTGCGCCAGGCCGAAAACCCGCAGCAGCTGCCCCGCCAGCGCATATTGCCGCATCTGCGCCAGGGTCAGACGGTGCAGCTGGTCGATGCGCCGCTGCTGTATCGTGAAATAGCTGTCGCGCGTCTGGATGACCTGCTGCAGGTTGCGCCGGCCCGCCTCGTACTGGATGGTCCCGCCGCGCACGACGAAGGCCATCTTCTTTTCCTGCTCGTCAAGCAGGGCCAGCGTGCGCTGCGCATTGGCGATGCGCGGCAGCATGCTGGCCAGGTCGGCGCGCGTGCCCTGCTCGGCGCGCGCCACGTCCGCCTCGGCCGCCTGGGCGCGGCTGATGCTTTCGTCGCGCTGCGCCAGGCTGCCCCCGCCGAGCGGGATTTCCCAGGAGACCCCCACCGACCAGCCCCGCTGCTGGATGGTCGACGGCGGCGGCGTGGTCTTGTTATTGAGCAGATGGCTGACATTCAGATCGATTTTGGGGGCCAGGGTGGCCGCCACGCCACGCACGCGCAACTGGGCCGCGGCGGCCCGCTCGCGCGCGGCGCGCAACTGCGCCTGCTGCGTATCGGCATTCTCCAGCGCCTGCGCCGGCAGCGGCGCAAAGGCGAAATCGGCAAACTGCGCCACCGGCTCGAAGGCCAGCGCCTCGAGCTTGATGCGCGCCGCCTGCTGGTCCGTCAGCAAGCCGTCGTGCACCAGTTCCGCGTCCAGCTGCGAACTTTGCGCCAGTTCGCGGTCCACTTCCGACGATTTGCCCAGTTCCGCCTGGCGCGTCACCTGCCGCACCAGCTGCGTCACGTCGCGCAGGCGTTCCTGCGACTGCTGCAGGCTGCGTTCCAGGCGCTGCATGTCGAAATATGCTTCGGCCAGCTTTTCCGCGCTTTCCGCGCGCGCGCGCTCCACGTCGAAAGCGGCGCCCGCCATCTCGCGCTCGGCCGCATCAAGTTCGGCGCGGTCGGCGCCGCCGTTGTACACGTTCCAGCGCACGCTCGCTTCCACCTGGTGCGTGCGGCGCTCGACCTCCAGCGTCCCATCGAGGTCCTTGCTGCGCCCCCGCGTCGCCTGCAGCGCCGCAGTGGGAAACAGGCGCGAACGGGCCTGCTTGTAGCGCGCTTCGGTGGTGGCCAGCGCCGCCTGCGCCGCAATCACCTGCGGATCGCGCGGCACGGCGCGCGCCAGCAAGGCAGGCAAGCCGCGCGCGGACTGCGCCTGGAAAGTGGCCGGCGGCGCGGACTGGGCCGCCGCGTTTGCGCAGGCCAATGCCATGCAAATTAAGAAGGCACGCATCACCGCTCCTGCAGGGAAGACTGCAAGCCGCGCAGCACGGGCTTGAACACATATTGCAGCACCGAGCGGCGCCCCGTCAGGATGCCCACGTCGACGGGCATGCCTGGCGTCACCGGCAATACCTTGCCGTGCGCCGTCAGCTGGCTGCGGTCGGTGCTCAGCTGCACCTCGAAATACGGTTCGTTGCGCTCGTCGGGAATCGCGTCCGCCCCCACGCGCACCACTTGCGCCTGCATGCGGCCATAGGTGGTGGCGTCGTACGCCAGCACATTCGCCGACGCGCTCTGTCCCACATGGATAAAACCGATGTCCGACGGCTTCACGCGCACGGAGATCAGCATTTCCGAATCTGCCGGCACGATTTCCAGGATAGGTTTACCCGGCTGCGCCACGCCGCCGACGGTTGCCACCAGCACGCGGTTGACGACGCCGTCGACGGGTGCCGTCACGTCGCGCCGGCTCACCTGGTCCTGCTGGCCTTTCACGGTGCTGGCCAGGGCGCCGGCCTTGGTTTCATACTCGCTGCGCTGCGCGCCCCACTGGCCGCGCATGCGCGCTTCCACTTCGCCCGCCTGCGCCTGTGCCTCGGCCAGGGTGGCCGTCAGGCGCGGCACGGAGGTGCGCAGGCTGTCGAGTTCCGTGCGCTGCTGCTGCACACGCTGCTGCGCATTCAGGTAGTCGCCGCGCGAACCGGCACCCTCTTTGAAGAGCCTCTCCTCGATGGACAGGCTTTCCAGGGCGATCTTCAAGCCCGTGTCGAGCTGGGCGATGCGGCTGTGCGCCTCGGCCAGCTCGCCACGGCGGCGCGTCACGCCTTCGCGCGCGGCCGCCGTGGCCGACGCGAATTCGCGCTGGCCGTCGCGCCACAACTGCGTTTCCTTGGCGATCAGCTCGGGCGCCTCTTTCTGCCATTCCGGCGCAAACTGGGGCGTGCCGCCGGACAGCAGCGCGTCGAGGCGTGCCCTGCCCGCCAGCGCGGCCAGCCGGTTTTGCACGCTGGCGCCCAGGTTGGCCTCGTACTGGGCCGTGTCCAGGCGCAGCAGCAAGTCGCCGCGGCGCACGCGCTGGCCCGGCTTCACCAGCATTTCACGCACGATGCCCCCTTCCAGGCTTTGCACTTCCTGCAGGTGCGATGGCGGCGTGATGGCGCCCCGGCCATTCACGGACACGTCGAGCTGGGCGAACATGGCCCAGGCCAGCGCCAGCACCAGCAGCACGGACGTCAAGGCCAGCATGCGGATGACGATGCGCTGCGGTTCGCGTTCCGGGTCCGGGTGGGCCGCCGGCAGCGGGCGGGCGTTCGGGGCATTGAGGGCGCTCATGCCGCCACTCCCTGTTCCACCGCAGGCTTGGCCGCCTGGCTGTTCAAGACGCGCATGACGTCGTCGCGCGGGCCGTCGGCCACGATGCGCCCCTTGTCGAAGACGATCAGGCGGTCCACCAGCGCCAGCATGGCCATGCGGTGCGTCACCAGCACGATGGTCGTCTCCTTTAAGGTACGCAGCCGCCCGATCAAGCGCTGCTCGGTGGCCGGGTCGAACATGCTGCTCGGCTCATCGAGCAGCAACATCGGCGGTTTCACCAGCAAGGCGCGGGCCATGGCCACGGCTTGCCGCTGGCCGCCGGACAGGCGTTCACCGCGTTCGCCCACTTCCGTCGCCACGCCGTTGGGCAGCTGGGTGATGATGTCGTCGAGGCAGGCCAGGCGGATGGCGTCGAGCAGGCTGGCGTCGTCGGCCTGGCTGCGTCCCAGTTCGATGTTTTCGCGCAGGGTGCCGTGGAACAGGGTCACGTCCTGCGGCACGTAGCCTATCTGGCGGCGCAGGCTCAAAGGGTCCAGCTGGGTGCTGGCCAGGTCGTCGAACAGCACGCTGCCGCTTTGCGGGCCGTACTGGTTCAGCAGCAAGCGCAGCAAGGTGCTCTTGCCGGAACCGAGCTTGCCGATCACGCCGACCCGTTCGCCGGGGCGGATGTGCAGGTTGAGCTTATCGAGCAGCGGCGGCGAATTCGGGTAGGCAAAGCCCACGTCGCGAAATTCGATGCGCCCGGACAGGGGCGGCGCCTGCAGGCTGGCCGTATCATCGTCGGTGGGCGCTTCCATGATTTTATTGAGTGCGTGATACGACAGCTTGGTCTGTTCCCAGCGTATGATCAGGCCCGCGATCTGGCTCACGGGCGCCAGGGCGCGGCCCGTCAGCATGCTCACGGCGATGATCTGGCCCAGGGTCAGCAGATGCTCGCCCATCAGCAAGGCGCCCGTGGCCACCACGGCCACGCCGGACAGGGCCAGCACGGCCGTGTTGATGTAGTTGACCCGGCTGACGATTTCGCGCGTCTCGACGCTGTTGGCGGCGATGGCCACCGTCAGGCTTTCCCATTTGCGCCGGCTCCACGCTTCGGCGCCCAGCGCCTTGATGGTGTCGAGGCCATTCATGGTTTCAAACAGGTGCGCCGTGCGCTGCGCGCTTTCCTGCATCGAGGCGGCCACGTGGCGCGCCAGGGCCGCGCGCGAGGCGAAGGCGACCAGCAGCAGGATCGGGATGACTGCCAGGGGCACGAGCACGAGCCAGCCGCCGACCAGGGCGATCACCAGCAGGAACAGCAGCAGGAACGGCAGGTCGCCCAGGGTGGTCAGGGTGGTGGAGGCGAAGAATTCGCGCACGGATTCGAAATCGCGCACGGTATTGGCCAGGGTGCCCCCGGAAGCGGGCCGGCTGGCCGCGCGCAGGCGCAGGCACTGGGCGAAAATGTTCGACGACAGCGCCACATCCATGCGGCGCGACGCCGTTTCCACCAGTTCGCCGCGCAGCAGGCGCAGGGCCAGCTCGAAGCCCGTCAGCACCACGACGGCGATCGTCAGCACCCACAGGCTGGACGTGGCATTGTTCGGGATCACGCGGTCATACACGGCCATCGCATAGAACGGCACCAGCGCGCCGATGACATTGAGCACCAGGGTGCCCAGCAGGGCCCAGCGGAAGACCCAGCGGTTGCGGTTGAAGACATCCCAGAACCAGCGCCCCGCCACCGGCATGCTGTAAAGCAAGCTGCGCTGGTCGAAGAACATGACGGGACGCACGGCCACCCAGCGCCCATCGGGCACTTCCCGCGCCAGCGCGGCGGCGTCAAACCAGGCGCTGCCTTCGATGCCGGGCACGTGGCATTCATATTTGCCATCGGCAATGGCCAGTATCACCAGCGCCTGCCCTTCCCCGTTGAGCAGCAAGGCCGGCATTTCCGTGGGACGGCGTGGCTTATCTACCGGCAACACGGTGCCGGTCAGGCTGGCCTGCGCCAGCGCCTGTTCGAGAAAGTCAGCCGTGGCCGGTGCAGCCTGGGCCGCCACGCTGGCGCGCAGGCGCTCGGCCTGCACGGCAACGCCGAAAAAGCGCGCCAGGAAGACGATGGCGTCGGCGATGGCATCGGTGGACATGCCGGCGGAAGCGGTGGAAGTGTCAGGGGGTGGGGTCATGATGGATTCACAATAAAACGCTGCGGCGCGCCGGTCGGGCGCGCCGCAGCGGGAACGCTATCGCTTGCGCGATGAGTGATGACTAATGAGTAATAATTAAGTCAGCGCGGAAGCGCCCTTGCGGCGGCGCGCCATGAAGCCCAGCAAGCCCAGGCCCGCGACCAGCATGGCCCACGTCTGCGCTTCCGGCACTGGCGACACGGCCAGCAGGGTTTGCGAAGCTGGGTTGACGCTCGTCAAGCTCGTGTAGTTGTACAGGTTCTGGATGGCGCCATTGCCCGTGGCCACGCCCAACATGGTGTTGGCCTGGCTGACGACGGCGTTGCTCAGGTTTTTGAAGCGCAGGTCGCCCGTCAGCAGGTTCGTGTTGTCGTTATTCAATTCCCACAGGGCCAGCTGGAAGGCGGCGGCGCTGTTGGCGCTGGTCGCTACAGTCGCGATGGACGAAGCGTAATACCCTTCATACAGGCGCTTGACGGCATCGCTGGCGGCGAAAGCGCCGCTGCTGTAGCTGTTCGAACTGTTGCTTACGGCCACATGGGGATCGAGGCAAAACGCCAGGAAGGTGTTGCTGTCGTACTTGACTTCCCACAAGGTCGGCGAGATTGCGCTGCCCGAGCCGAAGGCGCCACCGGCAGCCGTAAACAGGCTGACGCTGTGCGAATCGACGACTTGCAGGTTGGAAGCGGCCAGGGCGCTGCCGCTGGCGAGGGCGAAAGCGGCTGCGGCGATGGCGCCGCGAACGATCAGGTGCATGGATTGTTTCATTGTGGTTTCCCTATTTCGATTATCAAGTGTGAAAAAAGCGTGGAAAGCGCCGGCGCCCCGTGACGGGCGCGCCGGTGCGGCATTGCCGGGCAGGCTCATGGCCCGGCAAGGGACATCAGGCAGCCATTTCCTGGGGCTGGGTATTTACGTGAGCCATGGCGCGGCGCAAGAGGTCGGCCATTTCGCACTGGGCCTGGGCTTCTGCGGCAGGGGTTGCTGCGGCGGCCGGCGCGGCGGCGACGGTGGTCACCGTGCCATCCTGGCCCAGCACCACGTCGAGCGTGCTGTCGTCGCGCAGCAGGTCCGCCATGCTGGGCAGATGCACGCCGGCGGCGGCCGCATCCTTGGCGTCGACGTTGAAATACACGTCCGTCATGTCGACCGTCTTGCCGTCGGCCAGGGTGGCGCTGCTGCGCTCGAGGTGCAGATTGCTGTTGGCGTCGAGGAAAGGCAGTTCCGTGTAGCTGACCGCCAGGCTGGCCACGCCGGCGTCGTGCAGGGACATCAGCTCGCCATCGTCCGTGACGCCATTGCTGTTGGCGTCGCGCCAGATGCGCAGTTCGGCGAACTTGTCGTCATGCGCATCGACCACGCCGTCGTGGTTCGAGTCATAGCTGGACAGCTTGGCGAAGCCCGTGCCCTTCTCGTTACCACCGAACAACTCGGAGATGTTGTCGATCTTGCCATTGCCATTGCTGTCGATGGCCAGCAAGCCGTCATGGGCCGAGACCCAGCCCGTCTGGATGGCGCTGCCCGTGCCCAGCAGGTCGAAGCTGCCGTGGAAGTCGGCGCGGGCGATCGTGTGCACGCCGTCACCGTTGAGGTCGATGACGATGGGCGTGATGGCCGCATCCCAGCTCATGTCGTTCTGACCCGACGCCAGCTTCAATATGTCCGTGTAGACCACGTTGGACGTCGTGCCGTTGCTGTTGACATCCGAATCGATATTGTCGTTCGTGCCCACGTTCTTCGCGCCCCATTTCCACGTATCCATGGCGTAGCCCGCGTGGTACACGCCCGACTTGTCGAATTTCAGGGAATAGCTGCCCGGATCGAGGTTGCTGAACAGATAATTGCCGTTGGCATTCGTGTAGGTGGTGGCCAGCAGCACGCCGCTGCCCGAGTACAGCTGCACCTTGATGTTGGCGATGCCCGCCTCGTTGTAGTCTTGCACGCCGTCATGGTCGGCGTCGCGCCACACCTTGTCGCCCAGGCTGGCCTTGCGGTAGATGCCCGCATCCCAGCTCATGTCGTTCTGGCCGGCGGCCAGGTTGATCAGGGACGAGCGCCCCGTGCTGACATCGACGTCGGAATCGGCCGTATCGCTGCCCAGATTGGCCTTGGTGTAATAAAAGCCTGATGGACGGATGACTTCAACCTTGTAGCTGCCGGCCGCCAGTTCGCTGAACAGGTAGTTGCCGCTGGCATTCGTCGTCGTCGAGGCGATGACCACGTTGCTGGCGTTGAGCAGGTTGACTTTTACGCCCGCCACGCCCAGCTCGCCTGCATCCTGCACGCCGTTGTAGTTATTGTCTTCCCACACGCGGTCGCCGATGGAGGCCGTGTTGAGTTTGACCAGGCCGGCATCCCAGTCCAGCTGCACATCGCCCGACTTCAAGCTAGCCCATGTGGTGGTGAAGCCGCTGGCCGGATTGACATCCGAATCCGTGGCGTAACCGCCGATATCGGCCTTGGTGAAGCCGTAGCCGGCCGGCGGCACGAAGCCCAGGTAATATTCGCCTGGCACCAGGTTGCTGAACAGATAATTGCCGCTGGCATCCGTGGTGGCGCTGGCCACGACGACGCCTTGCGCGTTGTACAGATTGACTTTCACGCCACACACGCCCGCCTCGCCCGCATCCTGCGTGCCGTTGCCGTTCGCATCGAACCAGACGCGGTCGCCGATGGACGCCGTCTTGTACAGGCCGGCATCGAGATCCTTGTAGTTCTGGCCCGCGGCGACCGTCACCTGGCCGCTGTTGCCCAGCGTGTTGATGTCGCTGTCGAGCGCGTCGCTGCTGCCCGCATCCTTGACGGTGGTCAAATAGCCCGCGGGGGCGACGACGGCGATGGAATAGGTGCCCGGATCGACATTGAAGTTGTAATAGCCGGTGGCGTCCGTCAGGGTCGAGCCGATCACGCTGCCGGCCGCATTTTTCAGCTGCACGGTAACGCCGCCGATGCCGGACTCGCCCGCATCCTGGATGCCGTTGGCGTTGCTGTCATGCCACACGCGGTCGCCCAAGGTGGCCGGCAAGGCCACGATGCCGGCATCCACGCTGTGGTTGCTGTCGCCCGAGGCCAGCAGCACTTGCGCCGTCCTGCCATCGGCATTCGCGTCCGAATCGCGCTGCTCGTCGCCGCCCTGGTCCTGGCCCGTGAAGGTATAGCCGGCTGGCAAGGTGGTTTTATCGAATTGCACGCTGTAGGCGCCCGGTTTCAAATTCGTGAACAGGTAGTTGCCGTTCGCATCCGTCACCACAGGGCTGCCGACGGCGTTGCCCGACGCATCGAGCAAGGTCACTTTCACGCCAGCAGCACCCGCTTCGCCCGCATCCTGCACGCCATTCTTGTTGGTATCGAACCAGACCCGGTCGCCCAGCTCGGCCGTGCGGTACAGGCCCGCGTCCAGGGTCAGGTTGGTTTCGCCCGGCGCCAGGGTGACGGGCGCCATCTTGCCGCTGGCATCGATATTGCTGTCCTTGCCCGCGTCGCCGCCCTGGTTCGCTGCCGTCGGCACATAGCCGGCGGGCGCCACCACGGTCACGGAATACGTGCCCGGGTTGACGTCAAAGTGGTAGCCGCCGCTGGCGTCCGTCGTGGTGGAGGCGACCACATTGCCGGCCGTATCCTTCAATTGCACGACCACATTGGCGATGCCCGCCTCGCCCGCGTCCTGCACGCCGTTGGCATTCTTGTCTTCCCAGACGAAGTCGCCCAGGTGGGCCATCGGCACCTTGAAGGTCAGGTAATGGGGCGCCAGGCTCAGGTCTTGCGCATTGCAGCCGGCCGTGCCGCCGTCATCGCGCACCTTGAAACCGAGGTCGAAGTCGCCCGCCACCGTCTGGCTCGGCACGAAGACCAGGTGGCCCGCGCGGATGTCGTCGATCGACACTTCCGTGCCCACCGCCACGGCTACGCCGTTGAGCAAGACCTGGCCCGCCGTGGTGGTATTCGTGATGACGATGGACTTGAAGCCGTCGTGCTCGACGTCGTCGTGGAAGCCGAAATCGCCTTCGCTGAGCACCACGCTGTTGCCATTGGTCAATGTAAACGTCTTGTCGGCCGCGTCGGGCGCGTCGTTGACGCGGTCGATGATGACTTGCAGGCTCAGCTGGACGATATCGCCATTGCCCTTGTCGATCGTCACTTCGATGGTCGAAAAGCTGCCGTTGTAGTTGGCGGCCCAGTCGCCGGGACGCACATACACGGTGTCCGCATCGAGCATACCGAACAGCGGTGTGTTCTCGGTCGATTCCGTATCGTCAGGCAAGAGCACGGTGAAATTCTTGATGTTCAGTTCGCCTTGCACCGAGTAGCCGGCCTGGATCAGCAGGTCGCGGATATCGAAATTTTTGTTGATGTCTTCGCAGACGTGGACCGTGGTCGACAGGTTGTAGGTAGTCATGCGGCCTCCTGACGGCATGCCACGGCGGCAGCAGGAGCGGAAATACGAGGGGCCAGGGCGCGATCAGCCTGGCCGCGCAAAGCGGCGAATGTATACATAAGTGGGCTTCCAAGAAGGGACTTGTTTAAAAATGAAGCCGGCAGATCTTGTATACAATTTCGAGGGACACAGGAGCCAGACGACGCAACCACGCAGCAGGGGGTGATTGTCTTTCTGATATTAAGTTAGCGCAATTATATCCACTATCTTTTCAAAAGAGAATCATTTTCCGATGATAAAGATAAAATTTCAATAATGAAGATGCTTTATTGATATTTTTAATATGCAAGGCGGCTGGCTTGCCCGCGCCAATCTGTGGCAATGATCGAGGCGAAAACACATGCGCCCTACTCGCACGCCGCCGCTATCGCCTACAATCTCGGGATGAATCAACTTACCCTCGTCTTGCCCTTCGCCTTGCCCAACGCCGAACTGGCTGCCGACCTGCTCAAGGTCTTGCAGGCGCCCGCGCTGGCAGCGCTGCTGTCGCGCACCTCCACATGCAATTTAGAAACTTTTGACAACGCCAACCGCTTGCTGCCGCATGAAGCGTGGCTGGCGCACGCCCTGGACCTGTCGCCCGCGCCCAACGGCGCGGCGGCGCAGGCGGCCTTTGCCGCCCGGGCCATGCGCGGCTACGGCCTCGTGCCGGAACCGGGCGCACGCTACTTCCTGCTGCATCCGGCCCACCTGGCCATCGCCCGCAGCCATATCAGCCTGGAAGACTTGCGCCAGCTCAAGCTGAACGAGACCGATGGGCGCGCCCTGTTCGACATCGCTGCCCCGTATTTCGACGAGATCGGCCAGCCGCTGGCGTATGGCGACGCGGGCACCTGGTTCATGCGCGCCGACGGCTGGTCCGACTTGCAGTGCGCCACGCCCGACGCCGCCACCACGCAAGACCTGTCCGTCTGGATGCCGGAAGGCGAGCACGCGCGCGCCGCGCGCCGCCTGCAGAACGAAGTGCAGATGCTGTGGCATGAACACCCCGTCAATGCGGCGCGCGAAGAACGGGGCTTGAAAGCCATCAATGCGTTCTGGATCTGGGGCGGGAGCGTGGCCACGAGCGAAGCTGCACGCTGCGCGGCCAGCCTGCATACGCAGAATGCACCGGGCTGGTTGGCAGCGCTGGCGGAACCGGCGCGGCGCGATGCCAGTCCAAACAGTGTGCTGACGGACCAATCCGACACGATCGTCGTGCTGGGCGGCTTGACCGAAGCGGCACAGGCCCAGGAATGGGGCATGTGGCTGCAGCAATTGCAAGCGCTGGAAACGGACTGGTTCGCGCCCCTGCTGGCGGCCTTGAAAGATGGCCGCCTGGGCCAGCTGCGCCTGGTGCTGAGCCACCGCGACGCCTGGCTGGACGTCAAGACCAGCAAGCATGCGCAGCGTAAATTCTGGCGCGCGATTACCCTGAACAAGTTGAAAGCATCATGACCCGTACCCGCATCGCCACCCGTCCCTGCCCTTACCGCGAATCCGAATTGCTGCGCCAGGGAGGCATCCACCCCGTGCTGGCCCGCCTGTACGCCTCGCGCGGCCTGTCCGACGCGAAAGAACTGTCGATTGAGGCCAAGGACTTGATACCGCCGTCCGGCTTGCTGCACATCGGCGCGGCCGGCGTCTTCCTGGCCGATGCGATTGCCGCCAAGAAACGCATGGTCATCGTGGCCGACTACGATTGCGACGGCGCCACGGCCTGCGCCGTGGCCATCCGCGGCTTGCGCGCCATGGGCGCCGACGTCGATTTCATCGTGCCCAACCGTTTTGAATACGGCTACGGCCTGACGCCGGAAATCGTCGAACTGACGGCGCGCGAAAAATCGCCCGACATCATCATCACCGTCGACAACGGCATCGCCAGCATCGACGGCGTGGCCGAGGCGAACCGGCGCGGCATGCAGGTCGTCGTCACCGACCACCATTTGCCGGCCGACACCCTGCCCGACGCGGCCGTCATCGTCAACCCGAACCAGCCTGCCTGCGGTTTTCCCAGTAAACATCTGGCCGGCGTCGGCGTCGTGTTCTACGTCTTGCTGGCCCTGCGCGCGGAGCTGCGCCGGCGCGGCATCTTTGATGCGCAGACGCAACCCAAGCTCGACAACCTGCTCGACCTGGTGGCGCTGGGCACGGTGGCCGACGTGGTGCGCCTCGATACGAACAACCGCATCCTCGTCGCGCAAGGCTTGAAACGCATGCGCAAGGGCAATATGCACGCGGGCGTGGCGGCGCTCTTTCGCGTGGCGGGCCGCGAAGCGCGCAGCGCCACGCCGTTCGACCTGGGCTTTGCCCTGGGACCGCGCCTGAATGCGGCCGGCCGCCTGCAAGACATGTCGCTGGGCATCGAATGCCTGATCACGGACGACGAAGGCCGCGCCTGGGCGCTGGCGCAGCAATTGAACGACATCAACCTGAAACGCCGCGAAATCGAGGCGGAAATGCAGGATACGGCCCTGCTGCACCTCGACGATTTCGAGCCGGCCAACAGCAGCACCATCAGCGTGTTTGACGAATCCTGGCACCAGGGCGTGATCGGCATCGTCGCTTCGCGCCTGAAGGAAAAATTCTACCGCCCGACGATTACCTTTGCACCCGGCGCCGACGGCTGGATCAAGGGTTCCGGACGCTCGATTCCCGGTTTCCACTTGCGCGACGCGCTCGACCTCGTGTCGAAACGGGCACCGAGCCTGATCGACAAGTTCGGCGGCCACGCCATGGCGGCGGGCTTGACCATCCGCGCCGACGCCTTCGACGCCTTTTCCCAGGCCTTCGAAGCCGTGGGCCAGGCTTGGCTCAGCGCCCAACAGCTGGAACGGGTGGTGGAAACGGATGGCCCGCTGGAAGACGCGTATTACACGACGGCCTTCATCGAGCTGATGGATGGCCAGGTGTGGGGCCAGGGCTTCGCCCCGCCCGTCTTCTGCGACGAATTCCGCGTCGTCAGCCAGCGCATCCTCAAGGAACGGCATTTGAAACTGTTGCTGGAAAAGAACGGCGTGCGCTTCGACGCCATCTGGTTCGGCCATACCGATGCCCTGGGCGAACGGACAAGGGTCGCCTTCCGGCTTGATGCGAATGAATACAATGGCACGACCAAGGTGCAATTGATGGTGGAGCACGCCGAGCCTGCCTGATGGCACCGGCCCAAACCTCGCGCGAAGCGCTTTGCCGCAACTTATGAAAATTTTGGTTGCGTGTACTAAATTTCAACACGCGGTATGACGGTTCCCCGCCATGCTCAACGATAGGAATATCTTTACACACATCGCCAGCCAGAGCTGGGCACCCCATCTACATGCAGTAAAGAGTAAAGCAGATATCCATCACTGTACTCAGCCGCGTGCTGCCAGCATAAGAGACAGATGTTAAGTCTGCTCCGCACATTCTGCTTCGGAGGTGTTCAACATCTTGCGTAGCGCCTTTGCGGACATGCCAAGATTTAGTTCAATCTCTGCCTGTCCAGCGGGATCCTTTAGCGTCTTCTGCAGTTCTTTAGATCTCAACAAAAGGGCACGGAGCCGGCAGGCAGCGGGTGGATGGGAGTCCTCTCTATATTGTTTGCTGAGTTCTTCATCACTGATGAAGGCCAGCAAGGTAGGAATGGCACCGATGAAGGAATATCCGGTCTTCTCTACCAAATCCAGTGCAAATTTATCTGCCGCATATTCATTCGCACGCGAAATCTTATTGTTTTGTGCATTATGCCTCAATGCAATATGCCCAATCTCATGAGCCACGACAAATGCAAGGGCCTCGTTCATGAGCATGTTAACAATGCCGCTAACCCGCACCTGTTCCTGTGGCGACCAAGATGCCATATCGACATGAGCCCATAATGGAAAAGTAAGAATTTCTAGCTCGACAAACACCATGCCGCGGCGCGCGGGCGGTTCCACAATAGCCCTAAGATACTGTATATATTTTAGCAAATTTCGACGCTGTGTTGGCCATTGCTCACATACGGCGAAGGCAATAGAAAGCAGCCATATCTGCGAACATAAACCTTGGTTAATGACGATCTGCATGCTATCGACTTGAGCCCGCGCGTTCATTTCAAGCCAAGGGACGATAGTAATGATATCTTCTTTATCTCTGATGTCTGGATATGCGGCCAATTTCGGGCGAAAAACTGCCAATGCACGGGACATGGATATCTTGCAAGCTGTATCGACTTGAGATGCTATTTGCGTCTGCATGGCTGTGGCGGCTTGCGCCCCCGAAGCAGCTAACAATGCCGCCAGCATGTAGCAGTACCGTAAACTTGTACAGGCTCTACTCATGGTTTTCCTTGGATGTTGATCAAACCTCGCTGCTGATCGAATTTCAAAGGTAGGCTCAAGTTGGTCGGCCGCACACGCTCGTCAGTGCGACGAACAAAATCTTCGAATTGCGATGCAGTTCCCTTCAGGAAAAATTCTTGCAGCGCCCCATCATATTGCTCTTTCGCTTGCTTCCATGCCGGTACGGTTTCTGCATTCCCCATGCCATTAAAACTGGGATCCCCCCAAACCTTGACGGCATCGCGATACACGATTGCTAAAGCTTCACATGGCGGCTTTCCGCGGTTAATGCTACGCATGGCTATATAAAAATTGTTATCACAAAGGTGTTTGCGGTTGATAGCATCAACAGTGGACTTTACCAGCCGTATATCCTGCGTGCATCGAGGAGAATGGTACAAGTCCCCGCCTTCTTTACAACGCATATAAGCACATTCGCCGTCTATCCGTCCCTCGCAATGACTGTAGCAAGTATCGTGATCGTTGCAACAGGAGGCGAACGAGCATACTAGCAATGGAATTGAATTCGGTACTACCCACACGTTCCAACCACTACCGCAACCGTTCGGTGCTGCGATTGCCCAGTTCCATTGAAATAATATTATTAAAAAAAGGAAGTAACGCATGGCAACTCCTTGATATAGGCTAGGACAGGGCGTCACGCAAGGCGCACCAGCAGCCCTTTAAGCATAGTCTTGACCAAGTACTTAACTTTGATAGTTATCAAGGCTAGATAGGCTGAATCTATGCAAACAGTATCCATATCAGCAATTGAGCGAGCTCTTGTTTGGACACTGCCAGTGGTGGCGTAAACAATTTTCAATCACAATAAGCGGATAAAAATGGCCGAATGCCATCACATAAATTCATTTAATTCGTTATATTCATCAATTCAACATAAAACCCTGCATCATTGCGACAAAATAACCTCTGATCTTCCCATGCTCTCTTGATAATCTTGCTTTTAAGACTTAACAAAGCTAACAACATTCCATCCGCAATGGGCAAAATCACCACATTTTATTGTAAAAATAAAAATCTTGATTGGAAATAGTTAACACTTATTTGGCAAATTCACTAGAATTGATAGCACATCAGGTAATTTCCAATGATGCATGATCAGTTCTGAGGGCAAACCCGTCGAAAGGCGGGGACGCAAAGCCACCGGCCTACCGCGCGCAAGCGCCATGGCAGCGGGGCTGCCAATGCAGGGCCGGGACCGCCAACGCGCGCCACCAGCCTCGATGCATTGTCGAGATGTGGCCCTCGCCCAACTCGGAGAGTTTCGCCATGAAAAAATTCATTCCCCCGCATGCCCGCCACGGGCGCCTGCTGCTGGGCGCCACGGCCGCCATCCTGCTGGGCGCGTGCGGCTCCGGCCAGGAGACGACGGCGCCGCCCGCCGCCATCGCCACGGCCGCGACACAGTTCAGCGTCGAGGTGCCCGTCATCCCCGCCGGCGTCGGCACGCTGGTGGCGCAGCCGATGTTCCATGCGGCTCCTGCCCTCCTGGATGCGCCGGACGGGCGCGACAACGCCAACAGCAGCGGCTCTGCCCACTGGCGCCCGCACATGCAGCGCGTGCCCCGCGCCATGGCGGACATGGCCACGCGGCGCCTGACGGCGCAAAAGATCGCTGCAGCGGAACAGGCGGCGCAGAATATCGCGCCGTTGCTGTCCGGCGGCACGAGCGACACCGTCGCGCCGATGGCCGGCAGCAGCGTGGTGGCGACCTACTCTCCCGCGCAAATCCGCGCCGCCTACGACTTGCCCGCCCTGCCTGCGGCGGGCACGGCGCTGACGCCAGCCCAGGCGGCCCAGCTGGGTGCCGGGCAGACGATCTACATCGTCGATGCCATGCATAACCCGAACACGGCGGCCGAACTGGCCATCTTCAACCAGAAATTCGGCTTGCCCGGCTGCACCACCAAAGCCATCGCCACGAATGCCGCCCTGCCATTGCCGCCAGCACCACTGAGTGGCTGCGAATTGTCCATCGTCTACAACACACCGTCGAGCACGATGACGGCCACCGCGCCCGCCTATAACTCGGGCTGGGCCATGGAAATCGCGCTCGACGTGCAGTGGGCGCACGCCACGGCACCGCTGGCGCGCATCGTGCTGATCGAGGCGCCCGACGCGTCCGTCAACAGCCTGCTGGGCGCCGTGCGTCTGGCCAACCTGATGGGCCCTGGCGTCGTCTCGATGAGCTTTGGCGCCGCCGAAGGCAGCTGGACAGCCTCCGTCGACAGCGCCTTCACGGGCAAGAACATGAGCTACCTGGCCGCCACGGGCGACTCGGGCAGCGGCGTGTCCTGGCCTTCCGTGTCGCCGAACGTGCTGGCCGTGGGCGGCACCACGCTCAGCTACAGCGGCAGCGGCGCGCGCAGCGAAGCGGCCTGGTCCGGCACGGGCGGCGGCATCAGCGCCTATACGGCCCTGCCCAGCTACCAGACGGCGAACGTGCCCGGCCTGACCAATCTGCTGCGGCGCAACGTGGCCGATGTAGCCTTCAATGCCGACCCCGCCACGGGCCAGTACACTGCCGTAATGGCACAGGGCAGCAGCACCGCAAGCTGGCTCAGCATCGGCGGCACCAGCCTGTCCACGCCGCAATGGGCCGGCCTCGTCGCCATCGCCAACGCCAGCCGCGCGCTGCAGGCGAAGACGGCGCTCGGCTTGCCGCACAGCATGCTCTACGGCCAGATCGCCACCGTGCCCGGCACCTTTGCCAGCAGCTTTGCCGACATCACGCGCGGCAGCAACGGCACCTGCAGCGTGTGCACGGCCAGGGTCGGCTATGACCCGCTGGGCGGCCTGGGCACGCCGAACGTGAAAAACCTGCTGGCCAGCCTGTCGGGCACGCAGATCGCCCCCGCCGCACCCGTGGTGGCGCCGGCCGGCATCAGCGGCGCGGCCGGCAAGCCGCTGTCGTTCACCGTCTCGGCCACCGCTTCCAATCCACTCAGCTACACCATGCTGGGCGCACCGGCCGGCATGAGCATCGCCGCCACGGGCGTGGTCAGCTGGGCCGCGCCCATTGCCGGCACGTATGCCGTGACCATGGTGGCCAAGGATAGCGTCACCGGCCTGACCGGCCAGGGCGTGTACAGCATCGTCATCGCCCCCGTCGCGCCGCCCGTCGTCGCGGCCGGCGCCATCACGGGCAAGGTGGGGACGGCGCTGACGTTCAATGTCAGCGTCACGGCCGCCAATCCCGTCACTTATGCGCTCGCCGGCGCACCGGCCGGCATGACCATCAGCAGCGCCGGCCTGGTGAGCTGGGCCGCGCCCGTGGCCGGCACCTATGCCGTCACCGTGACGGCCACGGACAGCAAGACTGGCCTGAGTGGCAAAGGCGTCTATACGGTGGCCATCGCCGCCCCGCTGCCGCCCGCGGTGACAGTTTCCAGCGTCAGCGGCAAACCGGGCGTGGCCCTGTCGTTCACGGCCACGGTGGTGGCGCCCAACCCCGTCACGTACAGCCTGTCGGGCGCGCCGTCCGGCATGGCCGTCAATGCCGCCGGCGTCATCAGCTGGGCCAGCCCCGTGCTGGGCAGCTACAACGTGACCGTCATCGCCAAGGATACGAAAACGGGCTTGACGGGCCAGGCCGTGGCCACGGTGAAAATCGCCGCCGCCGGCCCCACGATCAGCGCCGCCGCCATGACGGGCGTGGCCGGCAAGGCCATGAGCGGCAGCATCGTGCTGACGGCGCCAGGTGCGACCTCGCTGCGGATCTCGATCGACGGCGCGCCGCTGGGCATGCAGTTCTCCATGAGCGGCCTGACCATCACGGCCTACTGGCCGCAACCGGTGGCCGGCAGCTATGCGCTGAAGGTCGTGGCGCTGGACAATAACGGCTTGACGGCGCAACTGACGGTGCCGATCACCGTCACGGCAAGATAAACCAGCGTCGCCCGCCAACGGGGCGCAGCGGGACACACGTCCGCTGCGCCCCGTTTTGCATGCGCGCGGCCGTTGCAACGAATCCGAAAAAGGAGTATAAATAGTCCTTAAACAGAGTTTTATTGAAGGACATATCATGCATCTCGCCTATGCCTATCCCAAGAGCCGCTTCGAGCCGGCCGTGCTCGTCGACCTGAACGCCAAAGCCGAGCGCGAACGATTGTCGCAAGCGGCACTGAAGGGGTTTTTCAAGCTGGCCGCCGCGTGGAAACTGCGCGACGACGATGCGCGCGAATTGCTGGGCGGCCTGTCCAGCAGCGCCTGGTACGAGTGGAAGAAGCACCCGGACCGCGTGCTGGAAGTGGACCGCATCACGCGCATTTCCTATTTGCTGGGCATCTACAAGGCCTTGCACATCCTGTACGGCGACAAGCTGGCCGACGAATGGGTAAGTTTGCCCAACAAGAACCCGATCTTTGGCGGCCGCACGCCCCTGTCGCAGATGCTGGCCGGCGGCTTGCTGGCCATGCAGACCGTGCGCAAGCTGCTCGACGCGCGCCGCGGAGGGCTGTGATCGTGCCGGCCGCCGCGAATTCCCTGCTGCCGCCGCTGGCCGCCTTGCGCCAGATCGACACCTGCCGCCTGATCCCGTCGCGCTTCGCCGACATGGAGGATTCCGTGCTGGCACCGCTGGCCGAAGACGACGACCACCTGCGCGAGCTGTTCGAGCTCGATAACGCCACCAACGCGCGCCTGGTGGCCGAGTACGGCGGCGCGCCAGGAATTGGCGTGGACGAGCTGGTTTTTGGCGTGCCGCACTTTCGCATCATCAACGCCGCCTACACGTATGCCCGCCCGGAAGGGGCGCGTTTCAACGATGGCGAACGGGGTGCCTGGTATTGCGCCTTCGACATGAAAACGGCGCTGGCCGAGATCATTTTCCACAAGACCGTGGAATACCAGGAAATCGACTATTTCGACGACAGCGTCAGCTACCAGTCGCTGCTGGCCGATTTTTCCGCCAGCTTCCACGACCTGCGCGGCCAGGAGCGCTACCAGGCTTGCCTGGACCCGGCCAGCTACATCGCCTCGCAAGACCTGGCCGCCATCCTGCTCGACGCGGGTTCCATGGGCGTCATCTTCCCCAGCGTCCGGCACGCCAGCGGCACCAACCTGGCCTGCTTCCGCCCTGCCCTGGTGGGCAATGTTCGCAAAGGCGTCGCCTATCGGTTAACATGGCAGGGTACGCCGACGCCGCAGGTGGAAGCCTTGCCAGGCAAATAAACCGCGCGCATCGGCATCCGACTCACCGAACATTGATATTTCGCATGCAAACCAATCCTGAAAAAGACACCGAACTGCGCCTCAAAGTAAACAGCGAAACGGCCCGCCTGGCCTGGAGCGAACTCGAAAAGCACTTCGCCCAAGGCAATGTCGTCTGGATCGCCAACGAGCTGGACCTGGTCGAAGTGGCCGTGCGCATCTCGCACGACGACAAGGCCACCATCACGCAATGGATGGTCGACGGCAAGGTCGCCAAGGTCTCGGACCAGCAGGCGCTGGACTGGCAGGCGGCCGATGCGGCCCTGTGGGCCGTCGTCGTCAGCCCGTTCATTCTGGTGCAGCAGGAAAAGCCGACGAAACACTAAAGACTGCGTTCGAACAGCAGGCGCAGCGCGGCAAGTTTGACAATGCGCAGCAAGCGCATTGTCAGCGCATTCTCAACTTGCCTCAGTGCCCGCCCCCCAGATACGCCGCGATCACCTTCGGATCGGTTTTCAGGCTCTCCGCCGGCCCGTGCACGGAAATGCTGCCGTTTTCCAGCACGTAGCCGTAATCGGCCACGTTCAGGGCGGCGGCGGCGAATTGCTCGACCAGCAGCATGGTCACGCCTTCGGCCTTCAATCGCGTGATGATGCGGAAGACTTCTTCGACCAGGATCGGCGCCAGGCCCATCGACGGCTCGTCCAGCAGGATCACTTCCGGGTTCAGCATCACGGCGCGGGCCATGGCCAGCATCTGCTGCTCGCCGCCCGACAAGGTGCCGGCCAGCTGGTCACGCCGCTCCTTCAGGCGGGGGAACAGTTCCAGGGCCTTGTCCAAATCTCCCTTGATGTCGCCTTTCGGGCGCGCGCGCGTAAAGCGGGGGAAGGCGCCCAGCAGCAGGTTGTCCGTCACCGACATCGAGGCGAACACGCGCCGCCCTTCCGGCGAATGGGCCAGGCCGGCGCGCGCGATGCGGTGCGAGTCGAGCCCCGTGACATCCTTGCCGCCCAGGGTGACGGTACCGGATTTGGGTTTGAGCATGCCCGAAATGGCGCGCATGGTGGTGGTCTTGCCGGCGCCGTTCGAGCCGATCAGGGTCACCAGCTTGCCCTTCGGGACTTCGAGCGAAATCCCGTGCAGGACTTCGACTTTGCCGTAGGCGGCGTGCAGATTGTTAATGGTCAGCATGGTCTTCCTCTCAGTGCGCCGCAGGGCTCAGGGTGTCGGCGCTGCCGCCCAAATAGGCTTCGATCACTTTCGGATCGCTTTGGACAAGCGCGGGTGCGCCTTCGGCGATCTTCTGGCCGAAGTCCAGCACCGTCACCACGTCCGACAGGGCCATCACCACGTCCATGTGGTGCTCGATCAGGATGATGGTGATGCCATGCTCGCGGATCTTGCGGATGATGGCCATCAGTTCCTTGATGTCGGGCGCCGTCAGGCCCGCCGCCGGCTCGTCGAGCAGCAGCAAACGCGGGTTGAGGCCCAGCGCGCGGCCGATTTCCAGCAAGCGCTGCTTGCCATACGGCAGATTGCGCGCCTCTTCGTTGGCCAGGTCGGCCAGGCCCACGAACTCGAGGATGCTGGCCGCCCGCTCGCGCGCCGCCGTCTCTTCGCGCTTGTAGCGCGGCGTATGCAGCATCACGTCCAGCACATTCGACTTGAACGTATTGTGCAAGCCCACCAGCACGTTCTCGGTGGCCGTCATCTCGCCGAACAGCTGCACGTTCTGGAAGGTGCGCGCCACGCCGCCCAGCGCGATTTCGGACGGCGTACGCCCGGAAATGACGGCGCCCGCAAATTCCACCTTGCCCGCCGTCGGCTTGTAGATCCCCGTCAGCACGTTCATCATCGTGCTCTTGCCCGAGCCGTTCGGCCCGATCAAGCCGTGCACGGAGCCTTGCGTGACGTTCAGGTCCACCTGGTTCAGCGCTTTCAGGCCGCCGAACTGCATCAGCGCCTGCTCCACGCGCAGCAGGGTCGCGCCCTGCTGCCCGCCTTGGGCGTGGTCGAACGGCGCCACGCCGTGCGAAGCGACGGCCTGCACATGGCGCCGGCCCTTGCCGATAAAGCTCATCAAAAAGCCCACGATGCCGTCCTGCAGGTAGTACACGACAAACAGGGTCATCAGGCCGAAGATGGTCAAACGCCAGTCGACCATGTTTTCCAGCTTGTAGGAAAACGCGGCCAGGCCGATGGTGGCCGCCAGGGGCACGAGCACGCCGCGCACGGTGGAGCGTTTTTTCGCCAGCATGAAGGCGGAGCCGATCACGCCCAGCACGGCGGCGGACACGGCAATCTTGCGGAACAATTCGATGTCCGACAAGAGGCTGGGCAGCATGACGACGATCAGGGCACCGATCAGCGCGCCCGAACGCGTCTTGCGTCCGCCCATGATGACGGCCAGCAGGAACAGGATCGTCAGCTCGAAGTTATAGGTATTGGGCGAAATATACTCTTCCGAATACGCATACAGGCTGCCGGCCAGGCCCGCGAAACCGGCGCTGATGACGAAGGCATACACCTTGTAGCGGTAGACGGACACGCCCATGCAGTCCGAGGCGATGGGACTGTCGCGCAGCGCTTCGAACGCGCGGCCCAGGTTCGACTTCAGGATGCGGTGCACCACCACCAGCGAGATCACCAGCAGCGCGGCGA
This sequence comes from Janthinobacterium agaricidamnosum, assembly GCF_003667705.1. NCBI lineage: Bacteria > Pseudomonadati > Pseudomonadota > Betaproteobacteria > Burkholderiales > Oxalobacteraceae > Janthinobacterium > Janthinobacterium agaricidamnosum. The sequence goes on from NZ_CP033019.1 coordinate 3,413,950, forward strand.
CCATGTAGTAGTACTCCACTTCCGTCAGCTTGTGGCCGAACAGGACGGGCTTGTGGATCTTGATGCCCATCGGCCCTTCCGTCAGGAAGCTCATCTCGTTGATCAGGATTTGCACGATGGTGCCGAAGGCCAGGGTCACCATGGCCAGGTAGGGCCCCGTCACGCGCAGGGCCGGCAAGGCCAGGATGGCGCCAAACAGAGCCGCGCCCGCGATACTGGCGGGGATGGCCAGCCAGAACGACACGCCCAGCTTGAACACCAGCACGCCCGTGGCATATGAACCGATGCCGAACAGGCCCGCATGGCCGAGCGACACCTGCCCCGTGTAGCCGACGACGATATCGAGGCCGAACAGCAGAATGGCGTAGATCAGGATAGTCTCGGCCAGGTGAATGTAGTACGGGTTCGGGATAACGATGGGGAACAGCGCGAGCGCGGCCAGGCCCGCCGCGCTCAGCGCCAGCATGGTGATTTTCTTGTTCATGTGGTCCTCAGACTTTCTTGATCGCGGCTTTGCCGAACAGGCCGGACGGCTTGACGGCCAGCACCAGCAGCAAGAGCAGCAGGCCGGGCACTTCCTTGTAGCCGGTAGAAATGTAGTAGCCGGTGGTCGTTTCCGCGATGCCCAGGATCAGGCCGCCGACGATGGCGCCCACGCCCGAGGTCAGCCCGCCGATGATGGCCACGGCAAACGCTTTCAGGCCCAGCGAGGCGCCCATGGTGGCCCCCGTCAATGTCAGCGGCGCCACCAGCACGCCCGCGAAGGCCGCCGTGGCCGACGACAGCGCATAGGAAAAGGTGATGACCATGCCCGTGTTGATGCCCATCAAACCGGCCGCGTCGCGGTCGTTGGCCGTCGCCACGACGGCCTTGCCGTAGATCGATTTGCGGTTGAATACTTCGACGGCCAGCATGATGGCCAGCGCGCCGACGATGACGGCCACCTGCATCTGCTGCACGTTGGCGCCAAACACCTGGAACGGCGCGGCCGACAGGGGCGACGGGAACATCAGGTCATCCTTGCCCCAGATGTTTTCCGCCACGTTCTTGAAAATGATGGCCAGCGCGATGGTCGACATGATCCAGCCGAATTCGGACTTGATCTTGATGGCGGGCCGCACGCCTATCCATTCGACGAACACGCCCTGCAAGGCGCCGAAGACGATGACGATGGGGATCATCAGCAGGTAGCTCATGTAGGGCCCGCCGTGGATGGTGCCCACCAGCGACAGGCCCACGAGCGCGCCCAGCATCAGCGATTCGCCCTGGCCGAAGTTGAGGGTGCCGGACGTGGCAAAGGTCAGCTGGTAGCCGAAGGCGATGACGGCATAGATCATGCCCAGCGCGATGCCGCTGAAGACGAGCTGCAGGAAGATTTCCATGGTGTTCCCCGAAGGATGGGAGATAAAAAAATGGCCAGTCCTGATTCCTCAAGGCTGGCCACTGCGCGGCGAATGTCTGCCAGGCTTATTTCGCGAGGACGACTTTGCCGTCCTTGACTTCGCCGAAGACCGTCAGGTCGGCCGTGATCGCTTCATGGTTGGTCTTGCTGAACGGCTTGTTGTAGGTGGTGACGGCGCCTTCCACCTTCTCATTCAGGTTTTCCAGCGCGGCGCGCACTTTCGGACCATCCGTGCCGCCCGCCTGCTTGAAGGCGGCGGCCAGCAGGTAAATGGAATCGTAGCCTTGCGCGGCCGAGACGGCCGACGGCATGCGTCCGCCCGACGGCTTGTAGGCGGCCACATAGGCGTCGATGAAGGCCTTGCGCTTCGGCGTGCTGGCGTCCTGGATGAAGGTTTGCGGCATGCGCGTGCCGTTGCCGTTCTTGCCCGCGTTGTCGATGAAATTGCCCATGGCCAGGGTCCAGCTGCCGATCAGCGGCACTTTCCAGCCCAGTTTTTCCATGCCGTTGGCGATCTGCGCCAGTTCCGGGCCGATGCCGTAGGTCAGCACGACTTCCGCCCCCGCCTGCTTGGCTTTCAGCAGCTGGGCCGTCATGTCGACGTCCTTGATGTTGTATTTTTCAACGACGACGGGCTTGATGCCCTTCTTGTCGAGCGCCTTTTCCAGGTCTTCACGGCCCAGCTGGCCATAGTTGGTGGAATCGGCCAGGATCGCCACTTTCTTGAACTTGCGGTTCTCGATCGCTTCATGCACGATCATGCCGGACTGGATCGTGTCATTGGCCGCATTGCGGAAGATGTAGTTTTCCGGCTGGTCGGCGAATTGCTTGGTGACGATGGAGCCCGTCGCCACATTGTTCATGACGGGAATTTTCGCTTCCTGGTAGAAGCGCTGCGAAGCGAGGGCCACGCCCGTGTTGATGTAGCCGACCGTGGCGGCGACCTTTTCCTTGTTGATCAGTTCCTGGGCGATCTGCACGCCGCGTTCGTTCTTCGCTTCGTCATCGCGCTCGATCAGCAGCAAGGAACGGCCCAGTACGCCACCCTTGGCATTGATTTCCGCGACAGCCAGCTTGACGCCGTCGCGCATCGACACGCCCATCGGCGCGGAACCGCCCGTAAACGGTCCGGACACGCCGATCTTGATGGGGTCGGCTGCGACTGCCGCCTGCGAGAAACCCAAAACCAAACTTGCCACGAGCAATTTCTGTTTCAAATTCATTGTCATCTCCTCTGCTACAACGTTTTAAATGCCACTTATTTTTATTGTCGTACGCTGGATAACCGCCCCATCGATAAATCATTGTAGGTGAGTAAACATGCACCAGCAACAACTACATATGACGCGTCGCAACATGCAGAAAAGAGCTAATTGCTGGCCCGATGTCAGTCTTTTGTAAGGAAAATATGACGCAAATTGGAACACACTGCACCATTTGGCAACAGCCCTGGCGCCGATACGGGGCCGCCAGGCGACTTCACAGCGAGCTGATCTGGCGCAATACTGCGACTGCCCAGCATGCTAACGTCGGCCATGCCAGCGCGTGCGCGCCGGCCCCGTCAGCCACTGCTACCGCATGGAGGCCATATGCAGCGCCCGTCGAACTCGTCCATTTCCACCCTGCTTCTTTGCGCCAGCGCCAGCCTGCTGCTGGGCGGCTGCGCCGCCAACCTGGCGCCCGTGCGCAGCTTCGCCGAACAGACGCAAAAGGTGTCGCTGCACTTCGAACCCATGCTGGCAGGCGGCGTCCGCAGCTGCATGGACAAGGCCATGCGCAAGCGTCTGATCCTGGCCGAGCGTTTCGATGCGCAAGCGAGCGAACAGGCGGCGCGCGCCGATTGCGCCGCGATCGCGCAAGCCAGCGCGTCGATCGCCAGCCTGAACGACGTCCTGCTGCGCTATGCCCAGACCATGGCGGCGCTGGCCGATGACAAGCTGCCCGTCTACAAGGAAGAGTTTTCCGGCCTCGGCGATGCGCTGGGCAGCCTCGCGCAGCCGGGCGCCGGCGCGCCCCTGCTCGATGCGGACAAGCTGGCCAAGGTCGTCAAACTGAGCGAGCATCTGAGCCGGCTGGCCACGCAGCGCCGGCAGAAATCGGCCTTGCGCGAATTGCTCGACGAGCAGGAAGCCGTCGATATCGTCAGCAATGCGCTCAAGGAGTATGCGCAACGCAGTTACCGGGCCGGCTTGCAGGATGAATTGCGCGACCTGGATCTGCTGCGCGGCGCCGTCGATAACGCCGCGCCGCGCGAACCGCTGGCCGCCAACTACATCCGCACGCGCTTGCACCTGGAAGGCCGGCAGTTGCAGGAAAGGGAAAAGATCGTCGCCGCGTATGTCGCCGCCGTCGACGCGCTGCAAGCGAGCGTGGCCTCGCTGCGGGCCAATCTCGACCGCCTGCAGGCGCCGGAACTGGAGCGGCAGCTGGCGCAATTTTCACGCGACGTCGACACGCTGCAGCGGCAAGCGGCGTTCTATGCCCCCGCCCGCTGGTAAGCGGCGCGCACACAGGAGTATCCCATGGCCCCACTGACCGAACTGAGCGAACTGACGAAAGACCAAAGCTACGCCATCGCCGACAACCTGGCGCAGGCGTCGAGCCTGGTGCTGGAATTGCGCATCCGCGAACGCGAGGCGCTGGCGCCGGACGAGCGCGCGCTGCTGGAACAATATGAAAATCACCTGGACCAGATGGTCGCGCTGTTCCGTGCGTATGGCATTTACCTGACGGCCGAAGGCGCCGAGCAGGCGCGCGTCGACATCGAGGGCGCCATCGCCAAGGGCAAGTCGCAGCTCAAGCGCATCGCCGACATCAAGGCGGCCATCGGCACGGCGGCACGGCTGGTCGACCTGGGCGCCGCCATTTTGTCGCGCGACCCGTTCGCCATCGGCGAGGCGGCGGCCAGCTTGCGGGCCAAGCCTAAAAAAGACGCTCAGGCTTGACCCGGCCGCCAGGCAAGCGGCTTACTCGATGCTGAGCACGCCCTGGTCCGAGCTCAGATACGTTCCTGCGCCATCGGCCGCTTCGGCCAGGCTCCAGGCGTAGCCGCCGGCCGCCGGTGCCGACGTCAACGCGTAGTGCGCGCCCGGTTTCAGTCCTGTCGCCAGGATGGCGCCGCCGGCATGGGTAGAGACCCAGTCCATGCGGGCGGCGGGCGCCACGTCGCGGTTGAACAGCACATGCAGCTGACTGCCCAGCAACAGCGCCTCGGTGTTGGCCGCGGCAGCCAGGCGTAAGGCGCTCGGCGCAGCGGCCGGTCCCGTGCCGCCGTCATTGTCGGCAACGGCCAGCACATGCAGGAAGTACTCGGGCGCGTTCAGGGCGGGCGCCGCGGGCGCCGCCACTTCCAGGCGCCAGACGCCGACATCGCTGGTCGACGATTGCTGCTTGCTGACCAGCGGCGTCTGATTGCGCCACAGGTAACTGCCATCGGCCTGGCGCCGGCGCACAGTGAAGCGGCAATCGGCGCCGTTGCCGGCAACAGCACCAGTTTCGAGATCGGTCTGCGCGCAGCCATTGCCCCCCTCCTGCGCACCGCCCACCTTGCGCACGCTGGCATTGAGCGGCAGGATCGTCTGCGCCGTCAGCATACCGCCGCCATTGCGAATGGTGGCGATGCGCTCCTGGCCGGCCTTGTAGCCCAGCTGGTACTGGCCATTGCCCAGCGCCGTCACGCCCGACGCGCCCGATACGGGATCATTTGCCGTGTGCAGCAGGAAGGTGGCCGGCAAGGCCTGCTTGCTGCGCACGCTATCGAAGACGACAGTGACCGGCTTGCCCCAGAACGATGGCGAGCGCAGGAACAGCACATTGCGCACGAAACCGTTGGCCATATCGAGCTTGCTGGACGCATAGGCCTTGCTTGCATTGCCGCTGGTGTAGGTGTACTGCGGCGTATTTTCGTAGCGGACGATGCCGTCGAGCGCATTCGGTCCCGCAGGGCTGATTTCCTCGATCGTCGGATAGCCCTGTCTCGGCGCATAGAACCATTGGCCGCCGTCATTGCTGAATTCCCTGTCTCCGCGCGTGAACCGCTCGTTCTTGTCAAATATCAGCAGCGTATTGTGGGCAATGCTGCGCGTGTAGTAATTCCACCAGTGGCTGCTGCCATATTCTTCATACAAGCCCGTGTCGAGCAGCAGCGGAGCCTTGTAATTGAGCGAAAAACTGTTCTGGTCGAAGTGCTGGTGATTTTCCGCGATAAAGGACGTCGATTTGAATTCCAGTAACGTGGCATTCGCATAGTCCCAGCTATCACGCATCAGCACCTGGCCCGACGTCCTGAAATGGCGCGACAGTTCCAGCGATTCCAGCGGCGCCGCCGGCAGTTGAACGGGCCACAACAGCCGTTCCAGTATCAAGGCATCGTGCGCGCTGCGCGACGCCACGACATGCTCGCGATAAAACTTCCCTGCCACGCCATCGGCCGTATCCGTCACCGCGCCCAGCGCCAGCTGCCCGATCAATGTGCTGCCGAGCGGCGTTGTGAAATTGTCGCCGCTGGCGGGAAAGCTGCCGTCATGGCGCAAGCCGTAGATATACGGATAAATCAGCCTGGCTTGCCAGTCGGCCTGCAACAGGGGCGCCGTGCCCGTACTTTCCAGCGCGCTGCGCCACAGGAGCAGGCGCTCGGGAATGCTCGATACACCATAGGCAAAGCCCATATGGTGGCCGCCGTCGACCGAAATCAGGGCGCGTGCCGCAAGAAAGCCCTTTTCGTAGTGCGCATACGACGTTTCAATCATCGGCAACACTTCCGGATGCTCGTCGACGATGGCCAGCAAGCCGACGGTGACATTATTGACGGCGCTGAACGGGTGGCCGCTGATATAGAAACCGGCGATGGACGGCTTCGATTCGCTGCGGTCCCACTGTTCATACACGGGCTTCTTCTTGCAATCAAAACTGGTGCTGGTGATATATAACTGCTGATAGCCGCACATCGAGACAAACAGATTCTCGTGCCCCTGGCCCGTATCGGCGGCGATCGTTTCCTTGATTCGCTGCGCCGTCAGGTCGCGGTAGGTGCCGAAGCCCACGGCGTCGGGCACGGCGCGCGCGCCCGTTTCGGCAAACAGCCAGTCGTACAGGATGCCCATGGCGCCGACGCGCCCGCCCGACGACCACTCGCCGCCGGCCACGGGGGGCGTCACCAGCAGCTTGTCGAGGTAATTCAGGGCGCCATTCAGATATTTCGCATTGCCCGTCAGGCGGTAGGCCATGGCCAGCATCTGCGCAGTTTCATAAATCGTGCCGCGGCTGCCGGTGGCCACGTTGCACAGCTCCGGCACGCCGCTGGCAGGGGGAATCAGCGGGCAGGCTTGAAGCGTGCTCACCCGTACGTCGACACGCTCCATGAAGCCGTACCAGGCCTTGTTGAGCAAAGCATCCATCGCCGGTGCTTGCCACAATTCATGGCCAGCGCCATCGAGCAAACGGAAATTGCGCATGGTTTCGTTGCGCCGCATGCCTATCCTGCTGATCTGCCCATCCGCCTTCCATTCCATCGGTAGCGTGGCGCTGGTGCCGTCGACCGTTCTCCAGCCCGTGGGCACGGCAACGCCATTGACTCTCAAGTCAACTTTATGGGTCTGGCTGTTCCATGACAACTGGATGTTCGACCAGACATCGGGTTTCAAATCGATCCTGGCGACAGACAGATACTGGTCCAGTCCATTGACCTGGAAACCGACCTGGAAACCGAGGCTTTCCCCCGCCGCGCCGGCAGGGCTATCGTAGGAATCGACGTGGCGGATAAAAAAGCCGTTGCGGCTCGGACTGAATTCGCCAAAAATCGGCTGGTTGACGCTATCGAGCGGATCCTTGCGCCCGGCGAACAGCTCCAGGCTGATGCTGCCGCCTGCGGCTGGGAATGCGGCCGGCAGATTTGGCAATTGCGGTTTCAGCGCATCGAAACTGGCTTGATTCAGGAATAGCCGCGGATGGCCTTGCTTGATCGGCGCTGGCAATTGCGCCATCGCGGTAGAGGCAAGCAGGCAAAACATGCCGAGCATGGCATGCGCCATTTTCCTCGGCAAGAACGGTATACCGCTTCGGCGATGGTGAAACATTGTTTTTTGTTGGCGAATCATTTGACTTTGCACACGGGCTCCCGGAATCATCCAGTTAATAAAAAAACCATATGCCGAATACTGCCATACAATTTTTTAAAAAAGCCAATAGTGACTATCAAATAACAAATTATTGAAAGAAAATATAAGCAGTCAGAATGATCACGAAGAATTAATCTTTCCGATCAAAAACAAACAATTCCTTCAACACATTCCAATTGCAACAGGCCTGCCCCAGGCAGCCGGCCATGCCCTCAAGGCTCAGGCGGACGGTGCCCCATAGCATGCGTGGCCATCTTCAGATACAGGAACGATTGCTCCTCACTGTGCGCGTAGCCCATCTGTCCTTCGGCCAGGGCGACGGATTTCTGCTGCAGCGCTTCCGGGTATTCGAGGTCGCAGGCAGCGTCGAGCCAGTAGCGCGCCCTGGCTTCGTCGGTATCGAGCAGCAGGTTCGCCACGATGAACATGGCGGGCGCCACGCCCCGCTGCGCGGCAAGTTCCAGCCAGCGCAGCGCGGCGCCGCCGTCCTGCGGTCCGCCCATGCCGTTCTTGAGCATCAAACCCAGGTAATACGCGGCGGGACCGCTGCCCTGCCCCGCCTCGCGTTCAAACAGGATGCGCGCCTGCGGCTGGGCCGCGACTCCCGCGCGCATCAGGGTCTTGGCCTGGGCCGTCAGGTCCGGCCCTGCCGATGCCAGCGGCGATGCGGCCAGGGCGATGGCACACAACCATGCCTTCATTTCGACAAGTCGAGCTGGTACAGCGCAAAGCCCTTGCCTGCGCCATCGTCAGCTTTCAGCTGCGTGACGTTGTCGATGCCGGCCGCTTTCGCCAGGTCGATCACGCCCGGCGCCGAATGGAACACCACCGGGCCTTTGGTGGCAGCTTTGGCGAAGCGCCAGCTGCGCGCCGAACCGTTTTTCGCGCGCGTCAGGTTTTTCTGCTGCGTCACATACGCGATCAAGAGTTCGCGGTTGTTGTCGGGCGAGGCCACCACCGTCTTGCTGCCGTCGAGGCCAGGGAAATTGCCGCCGCCGCTGGCGCGGTAGTTATTCGTCGCGATGAGGAACTCCTGGCTGGAATCCACGGGCTTGCCCTTGTACGTCAGCGCCTGGATGCGCCGGCCCGGCGGCTGCGTGACGTCGATCTGGTAGCGCACGTCGGCGCTGGTGATGGCGTCAAAGTTGTAGCTTGGATGGGCCGTGTTGACCAGTTCCTGCGCTTCCAGCTTGTGCGGATCGATGGTATTGAAGCGCCGCGCCGACTGTTCCAGCCAGGCCTTCAGCTCCGCGCCATTCATCTTCACGCCGTACAGCGCGTTCGGATACAAATACAGGTCGGCCGCATTGTTCAGCGCCACATTGCCCGCCTTCACGTCCGTGTAGTCGGACACGCCGGCCGAGCCGCTCTTGAACGGCGACGACATCGACAGCACGGGCAAGTGCGCGTACTGCGGCAGGTTCGCCTTCACATACGCGGCCAGATAGCTCGATTGCGCCTGGTTCACGACCTCGATGGCGCTGACGTCGCCCACGTCGGCGAAATACGTCGACATGCGGAAATCCGTGGCGCCGACCGGTGTCTGTACGTAGGCGATCGTGGCCGCGTGCTCCTCGGCCACCAGTGTGGCGATGGCTGCATCGGGCTGCACGTAACTCTTGTCCGCGTTCTGGATGCCGCGCGCTTCCACCGTCGTGGCGCTCTTGTCGACCACCCACTGCTTGCCGTCGTGACGCAGGCGCAAGCCGATCACGCCCAGGTGCTTGCCCCACAAATTGGCCATCACGGTGGGCACGCCGTTGACCAATCCTTTGACCTTGTCGACGCCGGGCAAATTAAACTGCGGCACCGTGCTGGCCGCGTTCGGAAACAGCTGGTGCGAGTGGCCGATCAGCATGGCGTCCACGCCCGGCACTTGCGACAGATAGTAATTACCGTTTTCCATGGTGGCCGAATACGGGCTGTCATCGAGACCGCCGTGCGAAATGGCCACCACCAGTTCGGCGCCTTTCGCGCGCATCTCGGGAATGAATTTTTCCGCCGTCTCGCGCACGCCCTGCGTATAGACGCGCCCTTCCAGCCAACGCTTGTCCCAGGCCATGATGGTGGGCGGCGCGAAGCTGATGATGCCCACCTTCACGCTGCTGGTCACCGGTTTTCCATCGGGACCGGTGGCCGTGATCTGCTTGTCGATGATGTGATACGGTGCAAACAGGGGCTTGCCCGTCCTGGTGCTGTAGACGTTGGCCAGCACTTGCGGGAACGCGGGACCGGCGCAGCGCGGCTTGCCGGCATCGACGCTGTCGACGTCGAAGCGGTTGCCCGTCACCTGGCTCAAAAATGCGAGGCCGTAGTTGAATTCATGGTTGCCGATGCCGCCGCCGTCCACTTTCAGCAAATTCATCGCCTTGTAGATGGCCAGGGTCTGGTCGCAGGCGAGCGGTTTTACCAGTGCCTGGTAGTCGGCCAGCGCCGTGCCCTGGATGGTGTCGCCGTTGTCGAGCAGCAAATTGTTCGGGAATTGGGCACGCGCCTGGGCGATCAGGGCCGCCGTGCGTTCCAGGCCGATCGACGGTTCCGCCTGCAGCTTGTAGTAGTCATAACTGAGCACATTCGCGTGCAAGTCCGTCGTCTCCAGCAGGGCCAGGGTGGCGCTGCTGCCGGCCGGCGCGGCCGAAGGCGCCCGCGCGGGTCCCATGGCGGCGGGCGGCAAGGCGCCGCAGCCGGCCAGCAGCAACGGTAACAAGGCGAGACGGGGCAGTTGACGCAGGGGGTGGCGCATGAGATGTTCCTGTGGAAAGACAATATCGCCAGCATCATACGCAGCACGATAGCCATCATCAAGGCAAAAATATTGTCGCAAATACAGCAAAATACGCATTTTATTGCCCCGCGCGGCCGCAATTGCGCTGCGGCGGCAGCGGAAACGCGCCGCGCTCGCGTATAATTCAGGGTTTGATTTCACCATAGAAGACCAGAACATTATGGAAGCCGAACGCATCAATATCATCTCCGCCCTGCTCAACGACCTGACGGTCCGCGAAGCCGAACTTCGGAGGTATCTTTGACTTCACTGTCAAGTCGGAGAAACTAGAGCAAGTCAACGAAGAGCTGGAAGATCCCACCGTCTGGAACGATCCCAAGCGCGCCCAGGACCTCGGTAAAGAGAAGAAGGCGCTGGAAGCGATCGTCTTCACGCTGACCAAGGCCGATGCCGACCTGCGCGACACCCGCGACCTGTTCGACATGGCCCGTGAAGAAGGCGACGACGAGACCCTGGAAGCGATCGAGCAGGACGTGCAGGAAATCCGCAAGGTCATCGAAAGCATGGAATTCCGCCGGATGTTCAACAATCCGATGGACCCGAACAACTGCTTCATCGACATCCAGGCCGGCGCCGGCGGCACGGAAGCCCAGGACTGGGCTTCGATGCTGCTGCGCCAGTACCTGCGCTATTGCGAACGCAAGGGTTTTAAAGTTGAAATCCTCGAGCAGTCCGACGGCGAAGTCGCTGGCATCAAGACGGCCACCCTGAAGGTCGAGGGCGATCACGCCTACGGCTTCCTGCGCACGGAAACGGGCGTGCACCGCCTGGTGCGCAAGTCGCCGTTCGACTCGGCCAACGGCCGCCACACGTCGTTCACGTCGCTGTTCGTGTATCCGGAAGTCGACGATTCGATCGAGATCGACGTCAACCCGGCCGATATCCGCGTCGATACCTACCGCGCGTCGGGAGCCGGCGGTCAGCACATCAACAAGACCGACTCCGCCGTCCGCATGACCCACGCACCGACCGGCATCGTGGTGCAGTGCCAGAACGACCGTTCGCAGCACCGCAACCGCGCCGAAGCGATGGAAATGTTGAAAGCGAAACTGTACGAGCATGAACTGCGCAAGCGCATGAGCGAACAGCAAAAGCTGGAAGACTCGAAGACGGATGTGGGCTGGGGTCACCAGATCCGCTCCTACGTGCTGGACCAGTCCCGCATCAAGGACTTGCGCACCGGTTTCGAGACGGGCAATACCAAGGGCGTGCTCGATGGCGACATCGACGACTTCATCTCCGCCTCGCTCAAGCAAGGCGTATAAGGATGAACGCATCCGCTCCGGCACTGGCGCAGCGCGCCTTCCTGTTCGACATGGATGGCACGATCGTCGACAACATGGCCTTCCACACGACATCGTGGCTGGCGTTCTTTGAACGCCACGGCCATGCGCTGGATGCGGACGCCTTTTTCCGCGACACGGCGGGACGGCAGGGACACGAAATCATCGCCAAGTATCTGGGCGAGGATGCCGACCACGTCACCCTGCTGGCGGAAAAGGAAGTCGTCTACCGCGAACTGTATGGCCCGCACCTGGCCACGGTGCTTGGCTTCGACCGGCTGATCGCCAGCGCGCGCCAGCATGGCGTGGGGCTGGTGGTGGGCACGGCCGCGCCAAACGAGAATATCGCGTTCACGCTCGACGGCCTGGACCTGCGCCACCGCTTCGACGCCATCGTCGGCGCCGCCGACGTGGAACGGGGCAAGCCGCACCCGGACGTGTTCCTGAAAGGCGCACAGCTGGCCGGCGCGCTGCCGCAAGACTGCATCGTCTTCGAAGATGCGCCCCTGGGCGTGGAAGCGGCGCGCCGTGCCGGCATGCGCGTCGTGGTACTCACCACCACCCTGCCGGCCGAGGCGTTTGCCGCATTCGACAACATCATTGCCATCGTGCCGAATTTCTCCGCACTCGACGTCGACGCACTGTTTGCCAGCGTGGCGCCAGCGCCGGCACCACATCATCAATAATCACCAACGAAGAACACCATGACTACGGATATCCAAGAACAAGCCGCCGCCCCCGATGAAAACAAGATCATCGCCGAGCGCCGCGTCAAGCTGGCCGCACTGCGCGAACAAGGCGTCGCCTTCCCGAACGATTTCCGCCCCGAACACAAGGCGGCCGATCTGCACGCGCAATACGGCGGCAAGACGCGCGAAGAACTGGAAGCCGAACCTGTCACCGTGGTGCTGGCCGGCCGCATGATGCTCAAGCGCGAAGCGGGCAAGAAAGCCGCCTTCGCCACCCTGCAAGACGCTTCCGGCCCGAAGGCCGACGGCCGCATCCAGATCTACGCCACGCTTGATCTCACCGGCGAAGCGGCCATGGCCGCCCTGCACCACTATGACCTGGGCGATATCCTGGGCGTGACGGGCACCCTGTTCAAGACCAAGACGGACGAACTGACCATCAAGGTCACCGAACTGCGCCTGATCACCAAGTCGCTGCGCCCGCTGCCGGACAAATTCCACGGCCTGGCCGACCAGGAAACGAAGTACCGCCAGCGCTACGTCGATCTGATCATGAACGAAGAGACGCGCCGCACCTTCAAGGCGCGTACCGCCGCCATCTCGTCGATCCGCCGCTTCATGGAAAAGAACGAGTTCATGGAAGTGGAAACGCCGATGCTGCACACGATTCCGGGCGGCGCTGCGGCCAAGCCGTTCATCACGCACCACAATGCGCTCGACATGCAGATGTTCCTGCGCATCGCGCCCGAGCTGTACCTGAAGCGCCTGGTCGTGGGCGGCTTCGACCGCGTGTTCGAGATCAACCGTAACTTCCGCAACGAAGGCGTGTCGATCCGTCACAACCCGGAATTCACGATGATGGAATTCTACGCGGCCTACACCGACTACAAATGGCTGATGGATTTCACGGAAGCCGTCATCCGCCAGGCCGCCATCGACGCGCACGGCACCGCCACCCTGACCTACGGCGGCCGCGAACTCGATTTGGCAAAACCGTTCCACCGCCTGACCATCGTCGAAGCGATCAACAAGTACGCGCCGGGCTACACGCCGGAGCAGTTGAACGATGCGGAATTCATCAAGGAAGAGCTGAAGAAATTCGGCGTCAAGCCGTTCGCCACGGCCGGCCTGGGCGCGCTGCAACTGGCGCTGTTCGAAGAGACGGCTGAAGCGCAGCTGTGGGAACCGACCTACATCATCGACTACCCTGTTGAAGTGTCGCCACTGGCGCGCGCTTCCGACACGGTGGCCGGCATCACCGAACGTTTTGAACTGTTCATGGTGGGCCGCGAGATCGCCAACGGCTTCTCCGAGTTGAACGACGCGGAAGACCAGTCGGCACGCTTCCTGGCGCAAGTGGCCGCCAAGGACGCCGGCGATGAAGAGGCGATGTTCTACGACGCCGACTACATCCGCGCGCTGGAATACGGCATGCCGCCAGCCGGCGGCTGCGGCATCGGCATCGACCGCCTGATGATGATCATCACGGATTCTCCGAACATCCGCGACGTCCTGCTGTTCCCTCACTTGCGCCGCGAAGAGTGATGAACACCTGAAAAATCTACTGCGCGTCGCGATTTGCGGCCTGCGATGCTCACTGTGCTATAGCACAGTTGCGCTTCTTAGCCGCAACTCCCATCCGCTCGCTACGATTTTTCAGGCGTTCGATGCTTCAAGGCAAAAAAAAAGCCGCCTGATTTTTTTAATCAGGCGGCTTTTTTACTTATGCGGCCTGCCGTCAGCCGGCCAGGGTCACGCGCTGGTGGCTGCGGCTGGCCTGCTGCGCCGCCAGCGCCGTCGCCAGCGCGCGCATGCCGTCGTCGCCCGTGGCGGCCGGCTGCCCTTCGCCGCACATGGCGCGCTGGAAGGCACGCACCGAGCGCACGTACAGGTTCTCGTGCTCGACGGGGATGTCGACGCTGCCGCCGTCGCGCGTCAGGCTGATGGTGCCGACGGGGCGCTGCGTCATCACGCCGGTGGCGAAGATGGTGCCCTTGGTGCCGATGATTTCCACGCCGGACAGCGAATACGGCGCGTTGAACGCGTCGTGCACCTGCACCAGTGTGCCGTTGTCGAATTCGATGACGGCCATCAGCCCCTCTTCCAGCCCGGCCACCGTCATGCCGCCGCTGGTGGCGCAGGCGGTGACGTGGCGCGGTTCCGAATCCAGCAGGAAGCGCAGGGTGTCGACATCGTGCACGAACATGTCGAGCGTGACGCCGCCCGATTCCGGCGCATCCAGGCGCCAGCCGCGCAAGTGCTGCGGCAGGTTGTTCGCGTGCAGTACGCGGCCATACAGGGGCTGGCCGATCTCGCCCGCGCGTATCAGCTCGCGCACCTTGCCGTGGCTGGCCGCGTTGCGCAGGTGGTGGTTAATCCCCAGCACCACGCCCGCCTCGGCGCAGCCGTCGAGCATGCGGCGGGCGTCGTCCAGGTTCAGTGCCAGCGGTTTTTCGCACAGCACGTGCTTGCCCGCGCGCGCCGCCTGCAAGGTCTGCGCCATGTGCCATTCGTTGGTGGTGCTGATGTACACGGCATCCGCGCCCGGATGGGCCAGCGCCGCATCGAGGTCGGTATAACTGGCGGCGATGCCGAATTGCGCCGCAAAGGCGGCGCCGCGCACAGCATCGCGGCTGACCACGGCCAGCACCTCGGCGTCGCCCTGCTGACGGATCGCGTCGACCATCCATTCGCGCGCCACGGTGCTGGCGCCGACCAAAATCCATCCGGTTTTCTTCATTCGATTCTCCCGTTAAAAAGTGTGGCGCAGGCCCAGGTTCCAGGCCTGGTTGCCGGTGCCGTTGTCGGTGGCATTGCCCACCAGGTAGGCGGCGCCGTTGCGGTTGTCGATGTGCGCGTAGGCCGCGTACAAGGTGCTGCGTTTCGACAGCGCATACGTGTAACCGATGCCAATTTGAGAAGCGTCGCCGTTGGCGGCGCGCCGGTCGTCGCGCCGCACGTACGAGAACAGGATGCGGTGCGGGCCCACGGGCACGGTGGCGCCCAGCATCAGGTCCGCGCTGTCGACCGTGGTGGCGGCACCGGCCGTACTCTTGCTGACGGCGACGGCGCCATGCGCCTTGACCACGCCGAAGTCCCAGGTGGCGCCCAGCACCGTGTTGCGCGCCCGCCCCGTCAACAGCGCGCTTGACAGGGTGTTGGCGTCCTGGTGCGCCATGCGCACGTACAGCGGCCCGCTGGCATAGGTGGCCGCCGCGCCCATGTAGCGCTTTGCCGACGCGTCGCCCGGCACTTCGCCGAAGCCGTACGCCAGTTCGCCGGACAGTCCCCCGCGCACGGGCGAGCTGTAGGTGATGCTGTTGTCGACCCGGCTGATGTAGCCGGCCGTGAAGACATTGCTCATCCTGCCCGCAAAACCCAAGTAAAACGGGTCCAGCACGCCCAGGCTGCTATCGATGAACGTGTACTGGCGGCCCAGCCGCAAGGTGCCCGCCGCGCCGGCGAGGCCGACGAAGGCCTGGCGCCCGAACAGCAGGCCGCCCTGGGCCGAAGCGCCCGTGTCGGCCAGGATGCCCGCATCCATCGTAAAGATCGCCGTCATGCCGCCGCCCAGGTCTTCGCTGCCCTTGAAACCGAGCCGCGAGCCGTTGGCGATGCCGCTCGTCAGCTTGAGCACCCTGCCTCCGGGGCCGCCGCTCTCGGACACCATGCCCAGGTCCGCGATGCCGTACATGGCCACGTTCGACTGCGCCGCGCACAGGCCGCCGCAGGCGCCCGCGCCGATGATCATTGCCCTTGCTACCTTGTTCTTCATTTCTTTCCCTGTCTGTCTTTTTATGGATACCGTTCTTAGCTGACCAGGTGGCGCGGGCGCTCGCCGCGCAGGCCGGCCAGCAGGTTGTCCACGGCCTGCTGCGCCATGGCGTAGCGCGTTTCATGCGTGGCCGAGCCGATATGCGGCAGCGCCACCACGTTGGCCATGCCCGGCAGCGGATTGTCCGGCGCCAGCGGTTCGCGCTCGAACACGTCCAGGCCGGCACCGTGGATGGTGCCCTGCTGCAGGGCCTCGATCAGCGCCGCCTCATCGACGATGCGCCCGCGCGAACCATTGATGAAGATGGCGCCGGGGCGCATCAGCGCGAATTCGCGCCGCCCCATCATGCGTTCCGTCTGCGCCGTCAGCGGCAGGACCACGCAGACGAAATCGGAGCCGGCCAGCAGCTCGTCGAGCGCCACCTGTCGCGCGCCCAGCGCCGCTTCCACCTCGGGCACCGCTTCGCCGTTCACGTACAGCACCTGCATGCCGAAACCCAGCGCGGCGCGGCGGGCGACGGCGCGGCCGATGCGGCCCATGCCCAGCATGCCGATGGTCTTGCCGTGCACGTTGACGCCGTACTGGCTTTCGCCCACGCTGCGCGTCCAGCGTCCCGCCTTGACGAATTCGGCCAGTTCAACGACCCTCCGCGCGCTGGCGAGGATCAGCGCGAAGATCGTGTCGGCCGTCGTTTCCGTCAGCACGTCCGGCGTATTGGCCAGCAAAATACCCCGTTCGCGCAGGTAGTCGACGTCGAACTGGTCGACGCCCACCGAAATGGTGGAAATGATGCGCAGGTCGACGGCCGGGTCCAGCAGTTCGCGGTCCAGGCGCACGCTGGCGCCCAGCAAGCCATGCGCGCCGCGGATGGCGGCGGCGAATGCGGCGCGGTTGCCCGCGTCGATCGCCTCGAAATACGTCACATCGCATTCGGCGCGCAGGCGCGCCAGCAGCGGCTCGGCCAGCTTTTTATACACAAGCACATGTTTTTTCACGAGTGTTCCCCTGTTCGGTTCAAGATTGGCCCAGCGCGTCGAGTTGGGCGCGGGTCGGCAAGCCTTCCATGTCGCCGGCCACCTGGATGGCGAAGGCACCGACTCGGTTGCCGCGCCGTACCGCCTGGGCCAGCGGCAAGCCTTCCAGCAAGGCGCTGACCAGGCCGGCCGCGAAGCCGTCGCCGGCGCCTACCGTGTCGACCACCTTGTCCACGCGCTCGCCCGGCACCATGCCGCTGTCGCCGTCGGCCGTGCGGTAATAGGCGCCCTCTGCGCCCAGCTTGATGACCACCAGGCGCGCACCCTGCTGCAGATAAAAGCCGGCGACGTCGCGCGGCAGGTCGTGACCGGTGAGGATTTTTCCCTCCCCCAGGCCAGGCAACACCCAGTCGGCCCTGGCGGCGAGACGGTTGATCTGTTCGACCATGACGGCTTGCGACGGCCACAGCGAGGGCCGCAGATTCGGATCGAACGACACGGTCCGGCCATGCTTGCGCATGAAGTCGATTGCCTGGCCGGCGAACGCCAGGCTGGTGGCGGACAGCGCCGCGGCCACGCCCGTGGCGTGCAGGTGGCGCGCGGACAGGAAATAGGCGGGGTCGAAGTGCTCGGGCGCCAGCCGGCTGGCGGCGGAACCCTTGCGGAAGTACTCGACCAGCGGATCGGCGCCGTTCTCGGCCTTCTCCTTGAGCAGGAAGCCGCTGGACTGGCCGGCGACGGCCGCGACCCGGCTGCAATCGACGCCTTCGGCCTGCACGCTGGCGCGGATGAAGCGGCCGAACGAGTCATCGCCCACGCGGCTCAGCCAGCCGACTTTCAAACCGAGGCGCGCCAGGCCGATGGCGACATTCGTCTCGGCGCCGGCCAGGCGGCGCGTGAAATGCGCCACGGCCGCCAGGTCGCCCGTTTCCTCGGCAACGAACATCGCCATCGCTTCGCCGTAGGTGACGACGTCGAGCGCATGCGCTCCATGCATTATTTCGTGTTCCGTCATGCGGCCTCCAGCATCTGGATGTAGCGGCCCGTTTCGGCCACCAGGTCGGTAGCCTCGAGCGGGAATTCGATGGCCCGCTGCACGCCCGGCGCAAAGTGCGCGAAGACGGCGCGCCAGGCCGGATCGGCGGCGGAGACGGCGCAGGCGGACAGCCGGCCCCCGTCATCCTGGACGGCCTTGCAGTGCACATAGCGCACATACGGCGCCAGCAGGCGGGCCGCCTGCTGCGCATCCTCGCCCACCCAGCGCCAGTTGCCGATGTCAAAGGTCAGGCCCACGGGCAGCCCGATGTCGCGCGCCGCCGCCAGGAAGCGCGCCATCGTCGCCAGCTTGCCGCCATGGGCCGTCTGGTCGTTTTCCACCAGCAGCGCCACGGGCGCGGCCGCCAACTGGGCGCTCAAGGCGTGCACGTCCGGCGCGGCCGGGTAATGGCCCAGCGACACCTTCAGGTAGCGCGCCCCGAGGTGCGCCGCCTCGTCCAGCATCTGCTGCAGCAACTCGTGCCGCAGCAGCCCGTCCGCGTCCCACAATTCGATGGGCGTGGAATACACGCAGTACAGGCCGCGCGCAGCCACCGCCGCGCCCATGCGCGCCAGGTCCGGCAAGTCGGAGGTGAACAGTTCGCGGCGGATCTCGATGCCGGCGCCGCCCGCATCGGCCACCACGTCGATGAAATGGCTTTGCCCCAGCTGCCTTACCCTGCTTGCGCCATAAGCAGACGCCGCTACCAGGACGGGGCTCATTTGATCGCTCCCGCGCCGACGAACTGGCGCGCTTCAGGCGTTTGCGGATTGCTGAAAAACGCTTCCGACGGCCCGCTTTCCCACACCAATCCCTGGTGCATGAAGACGGTGACGTCGGCCATGCGCCGCGCGAACTCCATCTCGTGCGTCACCAGCAGCATCGTCATGCCCGCCTGCGCCAGCTCTTCCATCACCTTCAGCACTTCCTGCGTCAGTTCCGGGTCGAGCGCCGACGTCACTTCGTCGAACAGCATCACCTGCGGCTCCATCGCCAGCGAACGGGCGATCGCCACGCGCTGCTGCTGGCCGCCCGACAGCTGCTCGGGATAGGCTTCGCGCTTGTGGTCCAGGCCCACCTGCTTGAGCACGCGCAGCGCCGTGGCGCGGCCCTGGGCGTCGGGCACCTTCTTGACGATGCGCGGCGCCAGCATGACGTTTTCTTCCACGGTCAGGTGGGGGAACAGGTTGTAGCTCTGGAAGACCATGCCGACGTCCTTGCGCAAGTCGAGCAGGTGTTCCTGGCGCGCCGTCAGCGTGTGGCCGGCGACGACGATGCTGCCGCTGTCGATGGTTTCCAGGCCGTTGATACAGCGCAGCATGGTGCTCTTGCCGGAGCCGCTGCGGCCGATCACGGCGATCACCTGGCCCCGCTCGACAGCGAACGAAACGCCCTTGAGCACGTGATTGGCGCCGAAGCTCTTGCTGATATTGTCGATTTCAACGATGGGCATGGAATTTCCTTTCCAGTGAATGGCTGTAGCGCGACAGCGGATAGCACAGCGCGAAGTAGATCAGGGCGACGACGGGGAAGACGATGAAAGGCAGGAAGGTCGCATTGCTGACCAGTTGCCCTGCCCGCGTCAATTCCACCACGCCGATGATCGAGGTGATCGAAGTGTTCTTGATGATCTGCACCATGAAGCCCACGGTCGGCGGCAGCGAATGGCGCAGCGCCTGCGGCAGGATGACGTAGCGCAGCTGCTGGTAGCGGTTCAGCGCCAGCGCGGCCGACGCTTCCCACTGCTGCCGCTGCACGCCTTCGATGCAGCCGCGCCAGATCTCGCCCAGGTAGGCGCTGGCAAAGATCGTCATCGCCGCGCCGGCCGCGATGACCGGCGACAGCTTGTAGCCGAACAGGGCCAGGCCGTAATAGGTCAAAAACAGCACGATCAGCACGGGCGTGCCCTGGACCAGCTGAATGTACAGGGCGCTGATACAGCGCAGGAGCGGGCTGCGCGCCGTGCGCAGCAGCGCCACGGCGAAGCCGGCGATGCCGCCCGTGATGAAGACGATCAGCGACAGGCCGATGGTCCAGCGCGTGGCCTCGAGCAGGAATTGCAGGTTATCCCAGGAAAAGTCACTGATCATGTCAAGCTCCCATGCGCGCCGCGCCCAGACGGCGGCGGCGTTTGAAGACGATCTGGCCCAGCACCCAGAAGCCGAAGCGGAACAGCAGGGCCAGCACGATGTACAGCACCATCACGACGATGTAGATCTCGAAGCTGCGGAAGGTTTCCGCGTCGAGCAGATGGGCGGCGGCGGTCAGCTCTTCGGCGGAAATGGCCGACACGACGCTCGAGGCCAGCATCATCAAGGTGAACTGGCTGGCCAGCGCCGGATAGACTTTTTCCAGCGCCGGCAGCAGCACCACGTGGCGCATCACTTGCCAGCGCGTCATGCCCAGCGCCTGCGCCGCCTCGAGCTGCGACGGATGCACGGCGCCGATGCCGGCGCGCACGATCTCCGCCGCGTAGGCGCCCAGGTTGACCGTCATGGCGACGAGCGCGGCGCCGTTCGCGTCGAGCTGCAGGCCCAGCGACGGCAAGCCGAAGTAGATGATGAACAGCTGCACCAGGAAGGGCGTGCTGCGGATCACCTCGACATACGCGCGCACCACGGCGCGGGCATAGGCGGGACCGTTCTTCAGGATGACGGCGGCACAGACACCCACCGCCAGCCCCAGCACCATCGCCAGGGCGCTCAGGCGTATCGTCAGCGCCGCGCCCCACAAGAGGCGGTCCAGCGATTGCATGACGAGTTCGAAATGAAATTCATACGGCATACTCAACTCCTTGTCTGCGTGCGCGTCCCCGGCCGCGCCACCATGGCGGCGCGCCGTGCGGACGGGCACTTTCCTATGCGGCTTGCGGTATCAGAAAGTCGGCAGCGCCGGCAGCGGCGCGCCGCTCCACTTGCGCGCGATGGCGTCGAGTTCGCCGTTCAGCTTGACGTAGTAGATGAAGTTGTTGAGCCACTGATGCAGCTCGAAGTCGCCGCGGCGCACCGCCATCGAGTTCGGCTGCAGCGAGTAGGTGAAGCGGACCTCGATCTTGCCCGCGCCGCGCGTCTTGATGATGTCGAGCGCCATCGTGCTGGGAATCGAGACGGCGTCGACCTGCTTGCTGAGCAAGGCCTGGGTGACGGTGGCATCATCCTCGAAACGCACGATATTGGTGCCGGCCGGCGCCAGGCGGCTCAAGGCCGTATCGTTGGTGGTGCCGCGCGTCACGCCCACTTTCTTGCCCTTCAACTCGGCCAGGGCCTTGAATTTGCCGCCGACCGGCGCCACGATGGCCAGTTCGAACGCGCTGTAAGGCATGGTGAACATCAGGGTCTTGGCCCGTTCCGGCGTGGGCGCCAGGGTCGCCACGAGGAAATCGACCTTGCCCGACTCCAGCGACGGCACACGCGACGGCGCCGTCAACGGGACTATTTCCACGGGCAGGTTCATGTATTTGCCGATCAGGTTGGCGACGTCGACGTCATAGCCGACGGGCGCGCCCTTGGCGTCGATGCTGCCGAACGGCGGCGTGCCGCTGACCACGCCGATGGTCAGCTTGCCTTTCTTGATCAGGTCGCCAAGCGTCTGGGCGCCGGCATCGGCCGCCGCACCCAGGGCAAACGTTGCTGCGAGCGCGCACGCCACGATCTTCGAATACAACAGTGTAGTCATCTTCATGCTTCAGTCTCCTGTGATCCCGGTACCGGCCTCGTCGAGGCACTGCCGGGAATATTGTCAAATGGACGATTCGGATCGTCTCTTGCCGTGTCATTTCAACTTCATGCCAACCATTGCCCTGCCTGACTATCCGCGCTCCTTTCCCAGGTGAATACCATTTATGAAACCGGTTCCATAGCTGTCTCAAAAAAAAGGGCAAGGCCCTCTTCCCTTCCTCAAGCGTCGCCGCCCTTGCGTACTTCGCTACCTTGGGTGGAATTACGCACAATCAACTTGCCGGGCAACAGCACCTCGCGCGGCGGGCATTGATCGCCCTGCAGGCGCGACAGCATGCACGTCATCGCCGAAAAGCCGATGTCATAGGTCTGCTGCTCGATCGTGCTCAGGCCCGCCAGCGGCGACCACGGCAACTCGTCAAAGCCCAGCAAGCCCACGTCCTGCGGCATGCGCAGGGCCAGGCGCTGCAGCATCAGCGCCAGCTCCAGCGCCACCATGCCGTTCGAGGCCAGCAGCGCCACGCGGCGGCCGCGCCACTGCGCCAGGCATAGACGCACCTGCGCGTCGATGGCGGGCCGGTCGTCCAGGTCCACGGCCAGCACTTCGCCCACGCAGCCCGGATGCTCGGCCATCACGGCCTGGAAACCGTCGGCGCGCATCAGCCGCGAGCTGACGCCCGTCAATGGCGGCGCGACGAAGGCGATGGCGTCGAAACCCTGTTCGATCAGATGCGCGGTGGCCAGCCGGCCCGCCTGCACATTGTCCAGGCCCACGAGGTCGAAATCGGCGCCCTCGATGCGGCGGTCGACCAGCACGATGGGTATGTCCGCCTGCTGCAAGTCGGACGACTGAATATTGCGCCCCTGCGTATTGACGATCAACCCTTCCACGCTGTACGAGCGCAGCGCGGCCAGCGACTGGCGTTCGCGCTGTTCGTCATTGCCGGTATTGCACAAAATCAAGGTATAGCCATGCTGCTGGCAAGCCGCTTCGACGCCTTGCAGCACGGCCACCGTGTAGGGATTGAGCATGTCGGCCACGACCATGCCGATCAGGCGCGTGCGTCCCCGCTTGAGACCGCGCGCCATCTGGTTCGGCTGGTAGCCGAGACGCGCGATGGTGCTGGCGATCTGCTGGCGGATGTTCTCGGACAGGGCATCGAGTTCGCCGCCGAGAAAGCGCGACACGCTCGTTTTCGACACGCCCGCCTCGCGCGCCACCTGGGCGATGGTCACGGGCCGGGCCGGTTCGCCGGAAACTGTTTTTTTGCTGCCGCGTACTGAATCCAAGGGTGCTCTCCACTACCTGTTGATCTGCATATTTTTATTTTGGAACCGGTTCCAAAGATAGCACCCACGCATCGATGACGCAAGCGATTTGATTGCCTGTGGCGGCGAAGGAACACGATGGGGGCATGGATGGGAACGCGGATGAAAAAACGCCGCCCGCCCCTTGCAAACGCAGGAGGCGGGCGGCGCTGGCTGGAAAACGGCTTACTGGACCACGGTGTAGCACGGCACGTAGGCCGTGCCCGCCAGTTTCATGCGGTGCTGCGCGACGAACGAGGCCAGCAGCGCATCCATGGGGCCGGCGATGGATTTGTCGCCATGGATCTCGAAGTTGCCGTGCTTTTCGATCGAGCGGATGCCGTCATCCTTGACGTTGCCCGCCACCACGCCCGAGAACGCGCGGCGCAGCTGGGCCGCCAGCAAGTGCGTGGGCTGGTTCTTGTGCAGGCTCAGGTTGCGCATGTTTTCATGCGTGGGCTGGAACGGCTTCTGGAACTCGTGGTCGATTTTCAAGAGCCAATTGAAGTAATACGCGTCGCTGTGCGCCTTGCGGAATTCGCGCACCTGGCGTATGCCTTCGAGCATTTCGCGCGCCACCAGTTCCGGGTCGTCGATGATGATTTTATAGCGCTGCTGCGCTTCCGGGCCCAGCGTGTCGTGGATGAACTGGTTGATCTGCACGAAGTACTCGCGCGACGTTTCCGGGCCCGTGAAGATCAGCGGGAACGGAATCTCCGCATTGTCCGGGTGCAGCAGGATGCCGAGGATGTACAGAATCTCTTCGGCCGTGCCCGCGCCGCCGGGGAAGACGACGATGCCATGACCGGCGCGCACGAACGCTTCCAGGCGCTTTTCGATGTCCGGCATGATGACGAGGTCATTGACGATGGGGTTCGGCGACTCGGCCGCGATGATGCCCGGCTCAGTGATGCCGAGATAGCGGCCATTGTGCAAACGCTGCTTGGCATGGCCGATGGTGGCGCCCTTCATGGGGCCCTTCATGGCGCCCGGGCCGCAGCCCGTGCAGATGTCGAGGCCGCGCAAGCCCAGCTGGTAGCCCACTTCCTTCGAATAATTGTATTCGGCGCGGTTGATCGAGTGGCCGCCCCAGCAGACGACCAGGTTCGGGTTGAGCTGGGTTTGCAGCACGTTGGCGTTGCGCAGGATGTGGAAGACGGCGTCCGTCACGCCTTCCGTGCTCTGCAAGTCGAATTTCGGGTTGCCCGTCACTTCGTCGCTGACGAAGATGATGTCGCGCAGCACGGCGAACAGGTGCTCGTGGATGCCCTTGATCATCTTGCCGTCGACGAAGGCGATGGCTGGCGCGCCCTTGATGTCGAGCTTGATGCCGCGCTCGCGCTGGATGATGGAGATTTCAAACGACTGGTAGCGCTCCAGCAGGGCGCGGCCATCGTCGATGGTGCTGCCGCAATTCAAGACCGCCAGCGCGCAGCGGCGGAAAGTGTTGTACAGGCCGCCCTGGCTGGTGTCGAGCAGTTTGTTGACTTCAGTCTTGGAGAGCACGTCCAGGCGGCCTTCCGGTGAAACCAGAGTATCGATAACGTCGTGTTCCATAATGCGAAAAATCCTTTAAAAATCGATGCTCGAAGGTCTTGCAGCCTTAATATACGACAAGTCAGGCAAGTTGTGCTGTGCCGCCGCAAAATCGCCCGGGCCGTTCTTGCCTGCAAACCGGTTTGACTAATATGAAACAGTCATTCTTGCTAATGCGAATCGAAACCTTCGCTCCGCGCAATTTGTAGATTAGAATGCCAGCCTATTGGAATTCCCGTGCGTACGGTTCTTCATGAGAGTCCCCGCCGCCCGCAGGCTTCCATAAGTTCGTTGTATCGATTGACTATAATAATTTTTCAGGAGGAACCGCATGAGCGGTGCGACTACGCCCAACAAGGAAGCCGTTATTCCCGAGTTCAAGCAGATTATGGGCCATCCAAGCCCATTGTGGATGTTGTTCATGACTGAATTCTGGGAACGCTTCGCGTTCTACGGAGTTCGCTGGGCGCTGGTACTGTACATCGTGGCCCAGTTCCACGGCGGCGACGGTTCGGGACAGGCAGCGGCCAACCTGACCTACGGTTCCTTCCTCGCGCTGGTGTACGCCGGCGCCCTGTTCGGCGGTTACATCGCCGACCGGGTCATCGGTTACCAGCGTTCCATCCTGCTGGGCGCCATCTTCATGGCTGCCGGCCTGTTCTGCATCTCCGTGCCGAACCAGGACATCTTCAACCTGGGCCTGGCCACGATGATCGTCGGTAACGGCATGTTCAAGCCGAACATCTCGACCATGGTCGGCAAGCTGTACACGACCGCCGATCCGCGCCGCGACAGTGGTTTCACGATCTTCTACATGGGCATCAACATGGGCGCCATGGTCGCGCCTGTCTTCACGCAATGGCTGGCCGAGTCGATCTTCGGCACCAGCGCCATGCCGTCGTACAAGATGGTCTTCATGGCCTCCGGTTTCGGCATGCTGATCAGCCTGGTATGGTTCTTCATCGGCCGCCGCGCCCTGAAGGGCATCGGCGCTCCGGAAGCCGGTTCCGGCAACCCGATGCGCGTCGTCTGGGTGGCCGTCGGCTCCCTGTGCGTAATCCCGCTGATGTATTTCCTGCTGACCGTCGGCGCTGAAAAGCTGCAAATCGTCCTGACCGTGCTGTTCGTCGGTCTGGCCGTCATGCTGATGATCGAAGGCATCCGCAACGGCAAAGTGGCGCGCGACCGCGTCATCGCCATGCTGCTGATCTTCGTCTTCAACATCCTGTTCTGGATGTTCTTCGAACAGGCTGGCAGCTCGTTTACTTTCCTGGCTGACAAGATCGTCAACCGCGACCTGGGCTTCTGGATCTTCCCGACCGCCTACTTCCAGACCGTCAATTCGGTCGCCATCATCGTCTTCGCGCCGATCATCGCCGCCGTCTGGGTCTTCCTGGCGCGCCACAACGTCAACCCGTCGATCCCGCGCAAATTCGGCCTGGGCTTGCTGGGCAATGCGCTGGCCTTCGGCCTGCTGATCTTCGCTCTGTCGAGCCTGGTTGGCGCCGATAACAAGATCCCGTTCTGGACCCTGACCACCGTCTACGTGCTGCAATCGATCGGCGAGCTGTGCCTGTCGCCTATCGGCCTGTCCATGGTCACCAAGCTGGCGCCGGTGCGCCTGGTGGGCCTGGGCATGGGCGGCTGGTTCCTGTCGACCGGCATCGGCAACAACCTGTCGGGCATCTTCGCCAGCCACGTCAGCGGCACGAGCGGCATGTCGGTGCAGTCGGCCCTGTCCGGCTATACCTTCGGCTTCTGGTCCCTGCTGGGCGCCGGCGTCGTGTTGTTCCTGATCGCACCGCTGATCAACAAACTGATGCACGGCGTGAAGTAAGCGTTCTGCCTTAGCTGAAAACGGCGGCCTGCGGGCCGCCGTTTTTCATTCCGGCGCCGGTTATTGCCTTGGCGGGCGGTACAATACCGCCAGGGCCACCGGCCACTCCCCCCACATCACCAAAGAATATTATGTCCAGCATCTCCACCACCTCGCCCCTCTCCGACGACGAATACGCCGAACTCGACACCCTGCTGGCCGCGCCCGCGCTGGAAGGCCGCGCCATGGACGTGTCGATGCTCGAAGGTTTTCTCACGGCCGTCGCCCTGAACCCGAAGCAGATCGCGCCGGAACAGTGGTTGCCATGGGTATGGGACAAGGCGGCCGGCAGCGCCGCGCCCGCAGCGGATGCTGCCAGCGAACGGGCGGCCAGCCTGGCCCGCCGCCACCACGCCTACATGGTCGAATGGCTGGCGAAGGATCCGGACAGCTTCGAGCCCATCTACGTCTGCGGCCCCGAATGGAGCGTGCCCGCCTGGTGCGCCGGTTTTGTGCTGGGCACCAGCCTGGACAAGCCCCAGTGGGCGGCCCTGGCCGTCAGCCATCCTGATTACCTGGCGCCGTTCCAGCACCTGGCCAGCGCCAGCGAACTCGATGACGACGCGGCCGAAACGGCCATGGATGGCGTGATTCCCGCCGTGATCGCCATCAACGCCGCCTGGGCGCGCCAGCGCCACCTGAAAAGCCAGGTGCAAAGCCAGCCCGGCGCCACCGTGCTGCGCGAACTGCCGAAAACAGGCCGCAACGACCCGTGCCACTGCGGCAGCGGTAAAAAATACAAGAAATGCTGCGCCGACGCCGATAGCGCGGCCGGCTAAGGCGATTACTCCTTGCGCAAGCTGCTGACGGCCATCCTGCGCTTCCTGCTGCGCCACGCGCTGCAGTTCGCCCTGTTCATCGTCATCCTGCTGGCCGGCCGATTGCTGCTGGCCGAATGGCGCAGCTACAGCGCCGGCAGCGAGGCTGTCGCCGCCCTGCGCCAGGCTTCCGGCAGCGCCGATAGCCATGGTGCCAGCCTGGCCACTGCCGCCACGGACCGCATCAACGCCCTGCGGCTAGCATCACAAGCAAGCATCGCCACGCGCCTGACAGAAGTACAAGCGCAATTGACGGCCTTGCGCGCGCGGCAGCAACCGTCGCTGTTTACTATTCCCCTGCCCGACACGCACACCCTGGCCTTGCATGCGCAAGACGAAGCCACGCGCCGCGTGGAAATCGAAGTGCTGGCGCAGGAAGCCCGTTACCTGAGCGCCCTGCAGGCGGCGATCGGCGGCGAAGATGCACGCCAGACGCTGGCGCGCCTGCATGCGGAACATGTGCGCGCGTATGCCGCGCTGCAAAATAATGGGCGCCAGCGCCGGCAGCTGGAAGCGCAGCATCCCGTGGCGGCGCGCCTGCCCGGCAGCGACGCCTACGCGCAGCTGTCGCAGCTCGACGCGGAGGGCCAGCGCTTGCGCGACACCAATCTGCAAGCCTATCAGGCCTGGCTGGCGCAGCGCGCGCGCACCAGCAACGCCACCAACATCACCCGCCCCGCGCCATTCGCCGTCGATAATGCGGCGCTGGCCGGCGCGCTGGCGCCCGTACAAAAGGCGATTGCGGCAGGCGAAGAACAACTGGCGCGCAACTGGATCGCCCGCTGGCGCGCTCCCGTGCTCGACGTGGCGCCCACGGCCGCCTTGCTGGTGCTGTCGGCCATCCTGCTGCCCGCCGCCATCAAGGCCTTCTTTTACTTCGTGCTGGCGCCCATCGCTTCGCGCCTGAAGCCCTTGTCCATCGCGCACGCGCTGGGCGTGACGGCCACTGCGCTCCCCCTGCCGCCCGATGGCCAGTCCCGCATTTCCGCCGTCTCGCAGGGCTTGCTGCTGCAGCCCGGCCAGCGCATGCTGATCCATCCCGAATACCTGCAATCGTCGCCCGTCGGCACGCATAAACGCACGCAGTGGCTGCTGGACTGGCGGTTCCCGTTCACCAGCCTGGCCGCCGGCATGGCGGCGCTGACGCGGCTGGAAAGCGACGTGACCGCATCCGTGACGATTTCCGCCAGCGACGACCCGCTGCTGGAAGTGGCCGTCGTCCACCTGCCAGCCGGCAGCGCGCTCGTGTTCCAGCCGCGGGGCCTCGTGGGCCTGGTCTGTGACGCGGGCCAGCCGCTGGCGATATCGAGCCACTGGCGCCTGGGCAGCCTGCACGCCTGGCTCACCCTGCAGCTGCGCTTCATCGTGTTTCGCGGCCCCGTCACCCTGATCGTGCGCGGCTGCCGCGGCGTGCGCCTGGAACGGGCGGGCCAGGGCCGCTCCATCAGCCAGTCCGCCACCCTGGGTTTCAGCACCGACGTGCTGTACTCGACGATGCGCAGCGAAACCTTCCTGCCCTACCTGCGCGGCCAGCAAGCCTTGCTCAACGACCGCTTCGACGGCGGCAACGGCGTCTACCTGTACGAAGAAACCCCGCGCCACGGCAAGCAGCCGGGCAAGGTAGGCAGCTGGTTCGAGGGTTTTACGGACGCGATCCTGAAAGTGTTCGGCATCTAGCCGATGAGACCATATGAACGACTTCCTGTTTGCCGATTTTCTCGAAGATCAGGCCGCGTACGCGGCGGCTGAGGCCTACTGGCAGGCCCGCCTGGCCTTCCTCGACGGCCAGTGCACGCCGTATCTGCGCACCGCGTTTGCCAACGGCCAGCCATTTTATGACGGCAATCCCATCGTCAACCTGGCGGACCGCAACGCCGGCAAGGCGGCGCGCATCGTGCAGCAATGCCCGCAGGAGTGCGGTCCCTGCTACACGAGCTTCGGGCAAGCCATCGAGCTGGCCGGTAGCGATGGGCAGCATCGCCCGGCGCAGGAAATGGTCATCGTGCTCACGTTGACCGAAGACTCGGCGCAGAAGGCCGTCGATGAACTGCGCGCGTGGTTTGCGCCAGCATAAGGATGCCGGCTACGCCGCAATCGAATGCGACACCGTCAGCCACTCGCCCGGCTGCAAATTCGCCGCCGCCTCGCGCGCGGCCAGCACGCTATCCGGGTCCAGGTCGGACCGGTTCAGCTTGTAGGAATAGGCGAAATCGTCGGCATCGAATGCCTGCCCCGCCTTCACGTAATACTTGAAGCCGACAAACGAGTCGGGATTGGTGACGACCGAATACTCAAGCGTGACGGTGTTCATGGCGGGCCTCGTCGGCGATGGTGATACAGCCATTATGCGTCAATTCCCGCGGCAGCGACGCGGCGGCCAATCCTTGCGGTAAGTCAATAGCCCTGCCGATGGCCGGCGCTACAGTAGCCTGAGCCAACCACCGGATGGAAAGCCATGCGCGCCTTGCTCGCGAAACTCAGGAATACTCTTGCGCCGCAGGCGGGCCTGCCGGCGGCGGCGCGCATGGAGCGGCTGTCGGACCGGCGCGGCCTGCCCGCCTTTGATCCCGGGCCGCAAGCCGTCGTCAAGGCCTGCACGGCCTGGCTATGCGCGGCGCAAGACCATTCCGGCTCCAACGACGGCGGCGTCGCGCGCGATTACAGCCTGCTGACGGGCTGGGCTAGCTCCTATCCCGAAACCACCGGCTACATCATCCCCACCGTCATCGCCCTGGCGCAGCGAACGGGCGACGAGGGCGGGGATGATGCGCTGCACGAGCGGGCGCGCCGCATGCTCGACTGGTGCGTGGCCATCCAGTTCCCGGAAGGCGGTTTCCAGGGCGGGAAGATCGATTCGACGCCGCGCGTGCCCGTCACCTTCAACACGGGCCAGATCCTGCTTGGCCTGGCGGCCGGCGTGGCAGCGTACGGCGGGGCCTACGAGGACGCCATGCACCGCGCGGCACGCTGGCTGCGCGACAGCCAGGATGCCGACGGCTGCTGGCGCCGCCATCCGACGCCGTTCGCCAGCGCCGGCGACAAGGCCTATGAAACGCACGTGGCGTGGGGCTTGTTCGAAGCAGACCGCGTCGCGCCGGGCCACGGCTATGGCGCGGCGGGCCTGCGCCAGGTCGACTGGGCGTTGACGAAGCAGCGCCCCAATGGCTGGTTCGCCTCGAACTGCCTGGACAACCCGCTGCTGCCACTGACCCACACCATCGGCTACGCCTTGCGCGGCGTGCTCGAAGCGCACCGCTTTTCGGCGCGCGCCGACCTGCTGGAGGCCGCCGCGCGCACCGGCACGAGCGTCGCCAGGGCCGTGGCGGCAGACGGCTACCTGCCTGGCCGTCTTGGACCCGACTTCCAGCCGGGGGCCGGCTACGCCTGCCTTACCGGTTCCGCGCAAAACGCGCATTGCCTGTTCCTGCTGTACCAGCTGACGGGCGAGCGGCGCTACCTCGACGCGGCGCGCCGCCTGAATCGTTACGTGCGACGCGCGGTCAGCATCGACGGCCCCGCGCACGCGCGCGGCGGCGTCAAGGGCTCGTTTCCCGTCGATGGCGACTACGGCACCTGGGCTTACCTGAACTGGGCCGCCAAGTTCTGCATCGATGCCAACCTGCTGGAATTGGAGTCAGGCCATGCTTGACGGGGCCAGGCGCACCGCCAGGGCAGCGCTGCAAGCGTGGCGCCGCGCCGCCAGCGCCCGCAACATGCGCCACGGCGCGCGCCACGTGACGCGCACCGGACTGGCCGCCGATCTGGCGCGGCTGGGCATCGCGCATGGAGACACGCTGTTCGTGCACTCTTCGCTGAAAAGCCTGGGCTACGTGGAAGGCGACGCGGCGGCCGTGATTGGCGCCCTGCAGGACGCCGTCGGCCCGCAAGGCACCCTGCTGCTGCCCACCTACTATCTGCCGGGCGGCACCGTGCGCGCCACCTGCGACATGAAAGACTATGTGTTCGACCCGCGCCGCCATGGCACGCACATGGGGCGCCTGCCCGAAGCGTTCCTCGCCAGCGCCGGTGTCCGGCGCAGCATCCACCCGACCCACTCCGTGTCCGCGTGGGGCCGCCATGCCGCCGCGCTCACCGAGGCGCATCACCGCGCGCCGTCGATCTTCGGCGTGGATTCGCCCTGGCAGCGCTTCATCGGCTGCGAGCAGGCCAAGGTGCTTGGCCTGGGCATTTCCATGGGACCGGTGACGTTCTATCACGCGCTGGAAGACGCCATGGGCGACGCCTTTCCCGTGCCCGTGTGGGAAGGCGAGACAAAGCTGCTGGCCTGCCTGGACCACGCCGGCCGGCGCTGGGACGTGCCCGTGCGCTCCTTCGATCCCGCCATCGCGCAGCGCCGCATCGACCATCCCGGGCGCGGCGACCTGCGCGACTACTTTCACCGGGAGTTCGACGCCGCCGGCCTGCGCGTCAACGGGCACGTGGGCGATGCGGCGTCATGGTGCATACCGGCGCAGGCATTTTATGACCACCTGCGCCAAATGGCGTCCGAACACGTGACGATCTACGCAAGCGCTGCGCAACTGGCGGCGCGGCCTGTCTAGCCTGGCCTTTCACGGCACGGCCGGTGACGCTGGCAACGCCGCCGCGCGCCCGGCGCCGCTTGCGCTGCGCTGCAGGTCGTACGCACCGCCGCCATTGGCGACAAAATACAAGGCACCGCCGTCGTCACTCACCTCATCCTCGATGGGGCCGCCCGACCCGCGCTTGCGGACAGTCCAGCTTCCCGCCTGCAAATCCGTCACCAGCACCTGCATGGAGGCGCTTTGTGCCGGCAGCTCGAAGGTGACGGTCCCGCCCAGCGGCAAGCCGCTCCTGGAAAACAGCACCACGCGGTCCTTGATCTGCACGCCGGCCAGCAGCGGCGAAGCGATGGCCGTCGTGGGCAGCGCTGGCAGCGCGCTGCCGGCATCCATCACCTGCATGACATTGAGGAACAAGTCCGTTTCGCTGGCGGCCGGCGGCGACACTTCCAGCCGCCAGGCGCCCGCTTCCTCGGTCGAATAGTCCGCTTCAGGCTGGATGGAATAGTTGATGCCGCCGACGCTGAATTCATTGCCGCTGCCGCCCACCTTGGCCAGCACGGCATTCGTTGGCAACACGGTGCGATTGATCAGCTTGCCGTTGTACTGCAAGGTGCTGTTGTAGTCCCAATCCGTACGCTGGATGACCACCGTGTCGCCGCTGATTTCCGGCTCGGACTGGCTGTGCAACAGCCAGGTCTTCCTGAACCCCGCATCGCTGGCGCTGACCTTGTCGAACACGATCAGCGCGGCCGGGTGGTTCGCATCGTTGAGGTTCAAGAACACGAACGAGCGCTGAAACTGGCGCACCTTGCTGCTGTAGGCCGCCGTCAGGTCGCCCTTGATGTAGCTGAAGTCCGGCGCCTGCACCTGGGGGCCGGACTGGTGCCGCAGGACCGTGGCCACCTTGTAGCCGTTGGCCAGTTCCGCCAGGCTTTGCGGCTCCTCGCCAGGAAAGCGCTGTCCGCCGTCATTGGCATAGCCGTCAAAATTCTCGCCCGGGTCATACACCAGCATGGTGTTGTGCGCGATGCTGCGCTTGTGATAGTTCATGTCGTGCGCACTGCCGTATTCGAGCGGAATGGCGGGATCGGTCACATCCCTGCCGCTATAAATACCCGAATCGATGGCCAGCCCGCCCTTGTAGTAAATCTGGAAATGCCCGGCGTCATAATGCTCGTGGTTGCCGAACCAGTCGCCGCCCAGCTTCGTCGTCGCCACGACATTGCCCGACTCGACATGTATGCCATCGGTCCAGCCCGTGCGGGCGATCATCAAGCCGGCGGGATCGGGGAAATACTTGGTCAAGGGCAAGGTGGCCGGATTGGGCGTGCTGTCCATGCCTGTATTGCC
The DNA here is from genome assembly GCF_003667705.1 of Janthinobacterium agaricidamnosum. Taxonomy (NCBI): domain Bacteria; kingdom Pseudomonadati; phylum Pseudomonadota; class Betaproteobacteria; order Burkholderiales; family Oxalobacteraceae; genus Janthinobacterium; species Janthinobacterium agaricidamnosum. The sequence continues at coordinate 3,447,119 of NZ_CP033019.1, forward strand.
AAGCAAAATAGGCCAGATGCTGTCCTTGGCATGGATAAAACTGGTCGACTGCTGCAGCGACTGCTTCAAATACTCATGCTTCAAGGTGGAATTGTTATAGTAGGTCGCGGGCAACATGAAGGCCAGCGGTTCGCTCCAGGTCTGCCTGCTGTTGGTATAGGAGGAATGATAGACGTCGCCATCACGCATCCATTGCCCGTCGGGGCGGCGCGTGTAGAGCCAATGATACGGCGTCATCTGCTGCACGGGATCGAACACGGGGGCAGCGCCCATGCGCCGGAACAGCCAGGCGGCGTACATGTCCGCCAGGAAACGCACCGTGCCATAGGACGCGCCCTGGTGATAGGCTTGCGCGGCGTAGGCATAGTTACGCGGCGCGATATAGTCGGCAAAGAAGCGCCCGGCAACGATGTTGTAGACCAGCGGCGCCTCGTCATAAAAGGCGATGGCGGCCGCTAGCTGGTCACGCAGCAGCTGGTTGTCGCTGCCATGGCCCACGACGGCGCCTTGCCGCGATGGCGGAAAGCCGATTTCCATCGTGGCCGCAATCTGCGTAAAGCGCGTGACCACATAGGCGCGCTGCTGCGCGCTCATCAGATGGAAGCACCAGTCATACACCATGGCGCTGGCCAGGATGATGTCGCCTTTTTCGTTCGGGTGGCTATACCCGGGCGAAAAGCGCACGGCCGCCAGGTAGTCGAGCAGCATTTGCACGGCTTCACCGCCCCGCTGCGCCGACGCCGGCGCGCCACCGCCTTCATACAGCAGCGAGAACAGCGCCTTCGCCTTGATCGTGCTTACCACGTCGACCTGGTGGTTGCTCCCGGCGGGGCCGCCTGGCACGAACACGGGTAGCGCCACGACCGCCGGTGATGCGATAAACCCATTCAGGACAGCGCGATGCGTAGCCATCTCCTGTGCATCAGATTCGAACCGGCTGCGTATGGCCGCCAGGTCGCCCACCCGGGCAAACAGGCGCGGATGCTCGCCTGGCGGCGGCAGCACGGTGGGCAGCGGGTACGCGCCATAGCCCTGCGGCACAAAATCGGCGAGCGCCGTCACCAGCAGGCAATCGATGCCCACGCCGCCCTCGCGGTACTGGAGCTTCAGTTCGCGTTCGCCCGCGGCCAGCCAGCGGGTGACGGGCACCCAGGTCCACTGCGCGACCTGGCCGGCAATGAACGGCACGGAGACGCTGGCATAGGCGCCATTGTCGAGCGCCAGGTACAGCGATGCGGCGTCCGCCGCCGGCGCCAACACGCGCAGCCAGACCGTGTAGTTGCCGTCGCGGGGCACGGCCACCGTGTACGACAACTCGGCCGCCGCACCCGGCGTATCGGCGCGCGCCAGGTCCGACGGCGTGGACAGGTAGCTGCCGCCGGAAATCACATTACTGCCAAGATACTCTTGCGTCCAGGGACCGCCCGGCGCCCCGGCTTCCGCCTCGAACATGGCCTCGACGGGAAATGCCGCCGCATGCAGGGGGGGACTGGCCGCCAGCAAGGCGACATGGATCAAATATTGCAACTTGTGACGGCATCGCAGCTTGAACATGGATGGAACTCCAGTTTGTTGTATTTTAAATATTGCTAACAATATACCGCCCTGAGCCAATCCGATTGCATTTTTACAACAAATACTGGCTGCAGCAGCCTGCACGGCGCAAAAAAAACCGCCCGGTATCACCCGGGCGGTTTTGGCTGGCAATGCGGATCGGTCGCGTGCTAGGCCTGCGATGCCTTCTTCTCGCGCGCCACGATATACAGCAGCACGATGATGACGGCATACGGCAGCAGGGACAGCGCATCCGCGTTCAAGCCCGCGTAGAACGGGTTGCCGTGCTCGGCCCAGTCGGCCATCATCTGGTCGAAGTGCGTGAGCACGCCGGCCGTGATCGCAATGATGATGCCGGCCAGCGCGCCGCCGGCGATGTAGCCGGACGCCAGCAGCACGCCGGAGCTGCGGTCGCCCGCCAGCTGGCGCTCTTCTTCATTCAGCTTGGCGTTGTGTTCCAGCTTGTTGTTGCGGCGGTCCGCCAGCCAGCGCACCAGGCCGCCGACGAAGATCGGCAAGGTCGACGACAGCGGCAGGTACACGCCCACCGAAAACGCCAGTGACGGAATGCCGGCCATTTCCAGCACCACGGCGATCATCACACCGAACAGCACCAGGGTCCATGGCAGCTGCTGGTCGAGGATGCCCTTGATGATGTAGGACATCAGCACGGCCTTCGGCGCATCGTATTTCTTTACTTCCGAACCGTCCGGACGCTTGCTGTAGTGGCCATTGATGCCCGGATCGACCAGATAAGCGAGCTGACCATCTTCCTTGACGAAGTATTTGCCGGCCGGGCCGCCCACGGTATCGGTCTTTTGCCAGACTTTGTACGTATTGTGGTCGGCCTCGGCTTGCGGGCCATGCAGCTCGCCCGTCACCGTCAGCTTCGATGCATCGACCGTCAGGCCGGGTGCCACCTGCGCGGCCGGCACGTAGACGGTGCTCGCCTCGTTCAGTTTCAGCAGGATCGGACCGAGGATCAGCGCGGACGACAAGGCGCCCGCCAAAATCGCGTACTGCTGCAGGCGCGGCGTGGCGCCCACCAGGTAGCCCGTTTTCAAGTCTTGCGAGGTGGTGCCCGCATTGCTGGCGGCGATGCAGACGATGGCGCCCACCGACAGGGCCGTCACATAGTAACGCCCGCCCGTCCAGCCCATGATCAGGAAGATCAGGCAAGTAAACAGCAGGGTGGCTACGGCCATGCCGGAGATCGGGTTCGACGAGGAGCCGATTTCGCCCGTCAGGCGCGACGAGACGGTGGCGAACAGGAAGCCGAAGACGAGGATCAGCAGCGCGCCGAGGAAATTCATGTGCAGCGGCGTGGCAAACGTGATCACGGCGATGATGGACAGGCAGCCGATGACGACCCACTTCAGAGGGATATCCTGGTCCGTGCGCAAGGTGGAATCGGTCTTGACGCCCTTGCCGATACCTTTCAGGCCGGCCGACAGGCTGCGCCAGATCATGGGCATGGCGCGCACCAGCGAAATCAGGCCGCCGGCCGCCACGGCGCCCGCGCCGATGTACAGCACGTAGGCGCTGCGCACGTCGTCGGCGCCCATTTCGCTGATCAATTTGGTGCCCGGCGAGAGCACGGTGGTCAGGCTGTCGCCGAAGAACTTGATCATCGGGATCAACAGCAAATACGACAGCACGCCGCCGGCGGCCATGGTGGCGGCGATGCGCGGGCCGATGATGTAGCCCACGCCCAGCAATTCAGGGGAAATCTCGGCGCCGATGGAGCCGCCCTTGAGCGGCGCGGCAAATTCCACGCCCGGCGTGTCCTTCCAGCCCTTGAACGAGATATTGAAGACCTTATACAGCAAGCCGACGGCAAAACCGCCGAAGATGATCTTGGCGCGGCGCTTGGCGTCCAGCGCTGCGGCCGAATCCTTCTCGATGCTTTCGCCGGCGGCGATGCGCGATTCTTCCGTGGCGGCCGCCTTGAGCACTTCGGCGCACGCCGTGCCTTCGGGGAATTTGAGTTCCTTGTGCTGGTCGACGATCATGGTGCGGCGCATCGGGATCATCATCAGGATGCCCAGCAGGCCGCCGAGGATACCGACCAGCATGACTCTGGAGATTTCCAGGTCGAAGCCGAGGATCAAAATGGCGGGCATGGTCACACCCAGGCCGAATGCCAGCGACTCGCCAGCCGAACCGGCCGTCTGCGTGATGCTGTTTTCCAGGATCGACGAATCCTTGCCTCCCACCTTCTTGGCCAGGCCGAACAGGGTGATGGCGATCACGGCGACGGGAATCGAGGCGCTGACGGTCAGGCCCACCTTCAGCACCAGGTACAGCGAGGAGGCGCCAAAGACCATCCCCAGGATGACGCCCATGAACAGCGCGCGGAAGGTCATCTCGGGCAGCTTCGCATCGGCCGGGATGTACGGCTTCACGGCGCTCGGCATTGCATCTTTTGCCATAAATAAATCCTTAATTGTATAAATTAAACAGCCCGGATCGATGCCCGGGCTATTTGCTTGAAGCCGAGACTATCGCACAGCCGCGTTTCGATGAAAAGGTTTTTTGCAGCCGATCCCGGCGCCCGGCCCGCACGGGAAGCGCCGCAGCATTGGTCTATAATCGCTGCCACCGTGCCCTGCACGCTCATGTGAGACTGCCTTGACTGCCAAACGATCCGGATTCCCCTGGCCCTCCCGCCGCGCCACCGTGCGCGGCTTCATCATCGCCGGCTGCGCCGCGCTGGCCGCCGCCGTGCTGCTGGCCGCTTATCTGTTCCTGTACGTGCGTCCCCGCCTGCCCGAGCTGGGCGTCATCACCGATTACCAGCCGAAGATCCCGCTGCGCGTATACACGGCCGACAATGTGCTGATCGGCGAATTCGGCGAAGAGCACCGCGATTTCGTGCCGATTGCGCAAGTGCCGGAAATGATGAAGAAAGCCCTGCTGGCCATCGAGGACAGCCGCTTCTACGAACACCACGGCATCGACTTCGTGCGCGCCGGCGGCGCCGTCCTGTCGAACCTGCGCCACGGCTTCGGCCATGGCGGCGGCTCCACCATCACCATGCAGGTGGCGCGCAACTTCTTCCTGACGCGCGAAAAAGTCGCCTCGCGCAAGCTCAATGAGATCATGCTGGCCCTCAAAATCGAGGCGGCCCTGTCGAAAGAGCAGATTCTCGAGCTGTACATGAACCAGATGTACCTGGGCCAGCGCTCGTTCGGCTTCGGCAGCGCGGCGCAGACGTATTTCGGCAAACCCTTGTCGGAACTGTCGATCGCGGAAATGGCCATGCTGGCCGGCTTGCCGCAAAACCCGTCGCGCCACAACCCGATCAGCAACCCGAAAAAGGCGCACGCGCGCCAGCAGCTGGTCTTGAAACGCATGCGTGAACTCGATTACATCAGCGAAGGCCAGTACCGGCAGGCGCTGGCGCAGCCGCTGCATATCAATACGCGCGGCAAACAGGGTTTCGACACGCACGCCGAATACGTGGCCGAACTGGCGCGCCAGGCCGTGTTTGCGCAATTCAAGGAAGACAGCTACACCAAGGGCATCAGCGTCTACACGACGATCCTGAAGGCGGATCAGGACGCGGCCTACGCCTCGACGCGCCGCAACGTCATCGCCTACGACCAGCGCCACGGCTACCGCGGCCCGGAAACCTTCATCGACATGCCGGCCGATCCCGAGCAGCGCGACGACGCCATCGATGCTGCGCTGCAAAAACGTCCGGACAGCGACGGCCTGATCGCCGCCGTCGTCACGGAAGTGGCCAGCGGCAAGGTGGTGGCCGACACGGGCGACGGCGACGCCAAGGCCATCACGGGCGACGGCTTGCGCTTTGCCGCCCCGGCCCTGTCCGCCAAGGCGAGCGCCGGCATCAAGTTGCGCCCGGGCGCCGTGATCCGCATCAGCCAGGACGCCAAGGGTAACTGGGCCATCACGCAAGTGCCGCTGGTGGCCGCCGCCTTCGTTTCGCTGGATGCGGACACGGGCGCCTACCACGCCATGGTGGGCGGCTTCGACTACAACCTGCAAAAGTTCAACCACGTCACGCAGGCGTGGCGCCAGCCCGGTTCGGCCATGAAGCCCTTCGTGTATTCGGCGGCGCTGGAAAAAGGCTTTTCGCCGGCCACCCTGATCAACGACGTGCCCCTGGAAATGCAGGCGGGCGGCAAGGTGTGGGCGCCGCAGAATGACGACTTCAAGTTCGACGGCCCCATCACCATGCGCTACGCGCTGGCGCAGTCGAAGAACGTGGCCTCGGTGCGCATCCTGCGCGCGCTGGGCGTGTCGTACACGCACGACTTCCTGGAAAAATTCGGCTTCGATCCGGCCCGCCAGCCCAGCAATCTGACCATGGCGCTGGGCACGGGTTCCGTCACGCCCGTGCAGATGGCGGGCGCCTACGCCCTGTTCGCCAATGGCGGCCACCAGGTGGAACCATACCTGATCGACCGCATCGTCGACGCCAGGGGCACCATCCTGATGCAGACCAAGCCGCCCGCGCCGAACGACGACAAGACCCTGGCGCTGGACCCGCGCAACGCCTTCGTGATGGACAGCATGCTGCGCGAAGTGGCCCGCACGGGCACGGGCGCGGCGGCGACGAAAAAACTGGGCCGCAGCGACATCGCCGGCAAGACGGGTACCACCAGCGACGCCGTCGACGGCTGGTTCGCCGGCTACAGCGGCGGCATCGTGGCGGTGGCGTGGATGGGCTACGACGAACCCAAATCGCTGGGCGGACGCGAATTCGGTTCGACCCTGGCCATGCCGATCTGGATCGACTACATGCGCACGGCGCTTTCCACGCGCCCGCAAGTCACGCGCGACGTGCCGGCGGGCCTGAGCCAGGTCGACGGCGAATGGCTGTACGATGAATTCATCGACATGAATGGCGTGAAGACGCTGGATATGGAGGCGGAGACGCCGACGGACCCGGCAGCACTGCCGGAGACGCTGCCGGTGGAAACCACGAACTGACACAGGTAACTTGTCGGATGACGCTTCGCTAATCCGACCTGCCTCTTACCGCATCAATCACCAGTCGTAGGTCGGGTTAGCCGGGACGGCGTAACCCGACAAGTGCCGCAGCGATTTACACCGTATCTTGTCGGATTACGCTTCGCTAATCCGACCTACCTCTTACTGCATCGATCACCAGTCGTAGGTCGGGTTAGCCGGGACGGCGTAACCCGACAAGTGCCGCCGAGGTTTACGCGGCGGTCATGCTCAAATATCCGCGCACCGTACCGACTACGCTGTCGGCAAAATCGTCGACATTGACCTTCGCCGCGCGGTACTTCCAGCGTTTCACGTACCAGTCCTGGAACAGGGCCAGGCAGTGCGCCGCCAGCAGGGTGGGATCGCCCTGCGGCTTCGGTTCGATTTCGGCGATGGTGGCGGCGATCAGGGTCTGCACATACAGCTCGGAATTTTTCGCCATGCTGCGCTGCTCCACCTGCAGCACGCGCGAATCCATGAAGACGAAATAAAACCACGGCTGCAGCACTTCGGACAGGTAGATCGACGAGCATATCATCGCCTCCAGGCGGTCCAGCGGCGACTTCACGTCAACGAACAGCAGCGGCAAGGCTTGCGTGGCGTGGCGCACCACGTCCTCGATCATTTCGGCCAATTGATCCTTGCTGGTGATGTAGCCATACAGGCCGCCCATCGACAGCCCCGTTTCGCGGCACAGGTCGCGCAAGCTCATGGCGCGGAAACCCACGTCATTGGCCAGGCGGAAGGTGGCGACGAAGATGCGTTCGAGATTTTCCAGCGCCGGCTTGCGGCGTTTGACGCCGATGCGCTCCGCGTGGCGGTCAAGAATATATTCCCAGATGTTTTCGCCATTCAAAGGCGTCATCTGCTGAAACTGTTCAAAATTAAAATGGGTCGACAAGTGCATTCCCAAGTAACGGTGTATGAGCAATGTAAGACAGCACCTGGGCGGCGCTGCAAGACGGCGGGACGGCGGATGCGGGGCCGATTATAGCTCAGGAAAACAACTATTTGACCTTTCAACTATGCAATGGGCCCATACGCAACGCCAAATGCGCACAGTTATTGCGCTGCATCATGCAATTCACAGCAATTTAAATCCAGCAATGCTACATTCAATAAACCGAGCGCTCGCTATTTTTAATGCATCGAGAATGTAAGGAGTGCACGGTTCATCGCTACAGCATCGACATTTCCACTATTCAATAATAACGGAGACAAAATGAAGACTCGCTTTTGGCAACTGCTATCCACCCTGCTGCTTTCCCTCGCCATCCTGCCCGGCAGCGCCGGCGCCGCCGGCTACACGCAAACGAAGTACCCGATCGTGCTCGTGCACGGCCTGTTCGGCTTCGACAAGCTGGGACCCGTCGACTATTTCTATGGCGTGTCCGACGCCCTGCGCAGCGGCGGCGCGCAAGTGTATGTGACCACCGTCTCGGCCGCCAACAGCACGGAAGTGCGCGGCGAGCAGCTGCTGTCGCAGGTGCGGCAAATCCTCGCCGCCACCGGCGCGGCCAAGGTCAATTTGATCGGCCACAGCCACGGCGGCCCCACGGCCCGCTATGTCGCCTCCGTGCGGCCCGACCTGGTGGCGTCCGTCACCAGCGTGGCCGGCGTCAACAAGGGTTCCAAGGTGGCCGATATCCTCAGCGGCGCCATTCCCAACACCAGCGGCGCGCTGGGCAATGCGCTCGCTTCCCTGATCGGCATTTTGTCGGGCAACAAGGGCTTGCCGCAAAACGCGGGCGCCTCGCTCACCTCGCTGTCCACGGCCGGTTCGCTGGCCTTCAATAGCCGCCATCCGCAAGGCGTGCCCACCTCCTCCTGCGGCGAAGGCGCCTACCAGGTGCAGGGCGTGCACTACTTTTCGTGGAGCGGCGCGCAACCGTACACGAATGTACTCGACGTGGGCGACCCGGCGCTGGCGGCCATCAGCCTGGCCTTCGGCGGCGTGAAGAACGATGGTCTGGTCAGCAGCTGCTCCAGCCACCTGGGCAAGGTGATCCGCGACGACTACGCCATGAACCACCTCGATGAAGTCAACCAGTTCGTCGGCATCGTCAACCTGTTCGAGACGAACCCCGTCACCGTCTTCCGCCAGCAGGCCAACCGCCTGCAAGGCCTGGGACTGTAAGGAGGCTGCGATGCGCACGAACGCGAGATGGCTCATCGGCGGCAGCCTGGCGGCCCTGGTCCTGTACCTGGCATTGCGGCCGGGGGAGCCGCCCGCTCCGCCGCCGGAGAAGGCGGAACCGGACCTGTTCGCGTTCGTGCGCTCGATGGAAGGCACGCGGCCCGACGGCAACGTGACGGTGGCCGCCGGCGACAAGCTGGTGGTCGACGCGGAACTGGGCCACCTGTTCGACTACTACCTGGCGGGCCTCGGTGAAAAACCGCTGACCGCCATCCGCAGCCAGATCGAAGCAGAACTGGACCGGCGCCTCGCGCCCGTCCCCGCCCGCGAAGCCAAGCGCCTGCTGGGCGCTTACCTGGCATACAAGCAGACGCTGGCCAGCGCGGAACAGGCCTTGCCGGCGCAGGCCGATCCCGCCGTGGCGGCGCGCGCGCGCCTGCAAGCGATGCGCGCCCTGCGCGGCAATTATTTTACGCCCGAGGAAAGCGCAGGCCTGTTCGGCGCCAGCGACGCATATGACGACGATGCCGTGGCGCGCATGGCTATCCTCGGCGACACCTCGCTCGACGAGGCGCAGCGCCAGGCGCAACTGGCCGTGCTGGACCAGAAAATGTCGCCCGCCCAGCGCGATGCGCGCGACGCACCCGCCAGGGTGGCGCAGCTGGACGCCTCGGTGAAGGCGTTGCGGGCCCAGGGCGGCGGCGAGAATGAAGTCTACCGCCTGCGTGCCAGCACCTTCACGCCGGCGGCAGCGGCGCGCCTGGCGGAACTGGACCGCGAGGAATCGCAGTGGCAGCAGCGCATCATCGCGTATCAGGCGCAGAAGGCGCAGCAGGCCATCCTGCCCGGCGGCGCGCAGGATGCGGCAGCCCTGCAGCAGCTGCGCGACGCCAGTTTCACGCCGGAGGAACAGCGCCGGCTGGGTGCCTACGAATAGCCATCAAGCCAGCTGCGCCAGCAACCGCGCCAGCAAAGCTGCTGCCGCCATCACGTCCGTGGTGTCGCGCCCCTGCCGGTAGCCGGCATGGACCGGGGCCAGCATGGCATGCGCGGCGGCGCCGTAGCCTTGCGCCTGCATCACGGCCGCCAGGCTGGTGGCGCAGCGCAGCTCCCAGCCCGGCGCCTGCTGGCCCCGGGCAAGCTGCAGCGCTTCTTCCAGCTGCACGCGCACCGCTTCCAGGCCGGCCGCATCGTCTTGCGCCAGCGCCCGCCAGCGGTGGTGCGCGTCGCGGCGCAGCACTTCCGGCGCGCTCCATGGCGCCAGTCCCGTGCGTGCGCGCCGCAGCGCCTGGCTATCGGCGGCCGCGTCGTGCAGCGTGGCCATCAAATCGATCTGTATCGGCCAGCTGCGCACGGCAGGCCAGGGAAATTCCGTCAGCGTATCGCCCGCGTCGAGCAGCCGCTGGTAGGCGGCGCCCCAGGCGCTCCAGTACATCAAGCCATAGCGGGCCGCGTGCTCGCACAGCAGGCAAGTCCAGGCATGCGCCAGTCCCCGCTGCCCGCACCACAGGGCGACGGGAATGGCATTGATGGCCAGCGCCACGCACAGCGTGACGCCATTGTGCTCGAAGCCCACCGTCACCGCCTCGCGCGCCAGCGCCAGTGCGTCGTCGGCGCGGCCCTGCATCCACAGGCAGCGCGCCAGCGTGCCGCGCAGGCAAACCTGGTGATCGGCCAGCAAGGCGTTGTTGAAGCCAAGCTGCCCGGCGCCCTCGGGATGCGCGAGCACCATGCGCGCCAGCGCCGCCGATTCAGCGTAGCGTCCGCGCAAGTACTCGCCCGCCGAGCGCATGCGCGCCAGCACCAGCCGCATCGCCGTGTCGTCGCGCGCTTCGCACAGGAGGGCCAGCTGGGCCACGTAACTGTCGGCGCGCTGGAAATCGGCGAGCTGCAGGCTGCAGATCCACATGCCGCAAATCGCTTCCGCACGGCGGCTGTCATCGTCCGTGCGCATGGCCAGCGCATAGCCGCGCTGGAACGAACGCAGCATGGTGCCGGTGACGCCCTGCGTATGCAGCAGCAGGTGTGCCTGCGAGGCATGCAGCTGCATCTCGCTGTCGGGGTCATCCACTGCCTGCGCGGCCATGCACTCGAGCGCCCGCGCGACGCGCACGCGGTATTCATCCATCAGCGACAGCTGATAGAACAGGGGTTGCGCGGCCAGAGTCAGGGCCACGCCCAGCGCCACGTCGCCCTCCTCGCCGAAGGTCCAGTCGATGGCGGCCCGCAGGTCATCCACATGGCGGCCGTAGCGCGCGCTCCAGTGCGCCGGCGGCATGCTCTCCCAGTCGGCGGCGATGCGTCCGGCCAGGCCAAGGCAATGGCGCGCATGGCGCCGCAGCACGGCGCTGGCGTCCCCGCCCGCCGCCAGCTGCGCGCTAGCATACGCGCGCGTGGTGTCGAGCAGGCGGTAATACACGTGCTGGCAGCAAAATTCGATGCTGACGAGGGACTTGGCCGCCAGATCGGCCAGCGTGTCGAACACGTCGCAACCCGCCACGGCGCTGGCCGACTCCAGGCGGAAGCGGCTCTTGAACACGCTCAGCGCCTGCAGCACCTGGCGCTCTTGCGCGTCGAGCAGGCAGTAGCTCCAGTCCAGGGTGGCGCGCAGGGTCTGGTGCCGCAAGGGCATGTTGCGCGCCCCGCGCGTGAGCAGGCGAAAGCGGTCGTCGAGCTGGCGGCGCAATTCATGCAAGCCGAAATGGCCGATGCGCCCGGCCGCCAGCTCCAGCGCCAGCGGGATACCGTCGAGCCGCCGGCAAATGTCCACCACCACGGGCACATCGGCGTCGGCCAGCACGAAAGCATCGTCGACGGCCGCGCAGCGTTCGCAAAACAGCTGCACCGCGGCGAAATGCCGGGCTGCCGCCGCATCGGGCACGGCATCGGCCGGCGGCAATTCCAGCGCGGGCAGGCGCTGCAGCTGCTCGCTGGTGATGCGCAGCGGCTCGCGGCTGGTGGCCAGCACGTGCAGCAACGGCGCGCCCTTGAGCAAGGCGTCGGCCAGCATGGCGGCCGCGCCGATCACGTGCTCGCAGTTATCGAGCACGATCAGCATGTGGCGCGGGCGCAGGTAGGCCAGCAGGACCGGCATGGCGTCGCCGGCCGGTACCGCCACCCCCAGCGCCGTGGCCAGCGCCAGCGGCACCAGGCGGGCCTCGTCCAGCGGCGCCAGGTCGACGAAACACACGCCATCGGCATAGCGGCGCAGCACGCGCGTGGCCAGGACGACAGCCAGCGTGGTCTTGCCGATACCGCCCGGACCGGCAATGCACAGCAGACGCAATTGCAGCAGCTGGTTGGCCATCGTTTGCAGCGCCTCGGCGCGGCCCAGCATGCGCGTCAGCATGACGGGCAGGTTGTGCCGCGGCTCGACGCCGGCCGTTCCGGGCGCCGGCTGGCCCGTGTGCGCCAGCGGCGCCAGGAAGCCATAGCCGCGCCCGGGAACGGTGGTGATGTAGCGCTGGCCATCGCGGCCATCGCCGAGCGCCTTGCGCAGCGCCGCCAGGTGCACGCGCAAGGTCGCGTCGTCCACCACGGCATTGGGCCAGACAATGGCCACCAGTTCATGCTTGTCGACGATGTCGCCTGCGCGCTCCAGCAGGGCCAGCAGCAAGTCCATGGCCCGGCTGCCCAGGCGCAGCGCGCGATCGCCCTCGAACAGCACGCGTTCTAGCGGCAAAAGGCGAAACGGGCCGAAGACATAGGCCGGGACGGGACTGTTTATCATTCTTGCGTGGGGGAGAAGTGTTAAAGCATGCGGCTTGCAGTGGCCATATTTTACTGAGCATCCACGCCAGGCCGCATGGCGCCATGTTTCGGCACTGTTACAAGGCCGGCCGGCGCACCGTCGGCCAGCAGTGCGGCCACGTCGGCCGCGGACGCCGGGCGGTGCAGGTAAAAGCCCTGCACCTGGGGGCAGCCCAGCCGCCGCAGCCGCGCCAGCTGCTCGCCGTTTTCCACGCCTTCGGCCAGCACCTGCAAGCCCAGGCCGCGCGCCAGCGCAATGGTCGAGGCGACGATCACAGTGTCACTATCTGCGCTGCCTGCGCTGCCCAGGTCGCGGATGAAGCAGCGGTCGATCTTGATGGTGTGAATCGGCAGCATCCTGACATGGCTGAGCCCCGAATGACCGGTGCCATAGTCATCGAGCGAAATGGCCAGGCCCAGCGCGCGCAGCCGGCGCAAGACCTGCGTCGCCTGCGCCATGTCGTCGATGCAGCAGCTTTCCGTCACTTCCAGCTCCAGCAGGCCAGGCACGATGGCGTGCCGCCGCAGGCAGCGCAGCACGAAGTCCGGCAAGTGCGGCTGGCACAGCTGGCGCGCCGAGACATTCACCGCGACAGGCACCAAGGGCAGGCCCGCCGCGCGCCACTGCGCCAGCTGGCGGCAGGCGGCATCGATACCCCAGTTGCCCAGCGCGACGATGGCGTCGGTCTGCTCGGCCAGGCCGATGAATGCATTCGGGTAGATCAGGCCGTGGCGCGGGTGGTCCCAGCGCAGCAGCGCTTCCAGGCCCACCAGGCGCAGTTGCGCCGTATCAAACTTGCCCTGGTAGTGAAAACAGAATTCGCCGTCGCCGATGGCGCTGTCCAGGCGCGCCTGCAGCTCCCGGCTGCGCGCCGACGCCATGCGCGTGCCGCCGCGCCCATTCAGCGCCCGCCACAGCATGGCGCAACCCGGCGCCAGCGCCGCCAGTCCCGCCAGCGCCACGTGACGCGGCTGCGCATCGTCCAGCCAGATGCCCAACGGCAGGCAGACGGCCAGCGCAGCGCACAGCAGCGACCGCGCGCGCGGGCCGTGCCAGAACCTTGCCAGGCGCGCCACTAGGCCAGCAGGCGCGGCAAGGCGTGCGCCGGCCCCTGCTGCAGGCGAAACACGCTGACCACCTGCAGCAGGTTCGCCGCCTCGCCTTCCAGCGATTGCGACGCGGCCGCAGCCTCCTCCACCAGGGCGGCGTTCTGCTGCGTCACCTCGTCCATCTGCACGACGGCCTGGCTGACCTGGCCGATGCCCGTGCTTTGCTCGGCGCTGGCAGCCGTGATGTCGGCCACCATCTGGCTCACGCGCCCCACGGCCGCCACCACTTCCTGCATGGTGGCGCCGGCCTGTGCGACCAGGGCCGCGCCCGCGTCGACCTGCTGGGTGGAATTGGCGATCAGGGCGCGGATATCGCGCGCCGCCGCGGCGCTGCGCTGCGCCAGGCTGCGCACTTCCGTTGCCACGACGGCAAAGCCGCGCCCCTGCTCGCCCGCGCGCGCCGCTTCCACGGCCGCGTTCAAGGCCAGGATATTCGTCTGGAAGGCCAGCATGTCGATCACGCCGATGATGTCGGCAATCTGCGCCGATGACGCGCTGATGGCGTCCATGGTGTGGATCACCTGGCCCACGGCTTGCCCGCCGGCGCCGGCGATGTTTGCCGCCTCGACGGCCAGGATGCTGGCATGGCGGGCATTGTCCGCGTTCTGCTGCACGGTGGAGCTGAGCTCCTCCATGGCCGACGCGGTCTGTTCGAGCGAACTGGCCTGCTCCTCGGTGCGCGACGACAGGTCGCTATTGCCGGCCGCGATCTGCGACGAGGCCGTGGCGATGGTGTCGGTGCCGCTGCGTACCCGCTGCACGATCTCGAGCAGGTTGCCGTTCATGATGCACAGCGCGTCGAGCAGCTTGCCCGTTTCATCGCCGCCGTGGCGGCCGAAGGTCGATGTCAGGTCGCCGGCGGCCACGGTCTGCGCGACGGTCAAGGCATGGCGCAACGGATGGACGATGCTGCGCGTGACCAGCCATGCCGTCACCAGCGAGAAACCGATGGCCAGGGCGCTCAGCGCCAGCATCATGGTGCGCGCCGACAGATATTCTGCGTGCACCTGGGCGCCCGCTTCTTCCATGCGGTCATGCTGGTGCGTGATGAGGCTTTCCAGCGCCGCCATGTAGCGCAGCTGGTCGTTGCGCACGGTACCGAGCAGCAGCTCCGCCGCCTCGTCGCGCGCATCGGCCTCGAGCAGGGCCAGCACCTTGTCGCGGCCCTCGTTGAAGGTGGCGCGCGCCTGCGTCACGGCCGCCATCAGCGCGCGTCCCTGCTCCGACAGCACGATGCGTTCGAGCTGCGCCAGGCGCTGCTCCGTGTCCGCGCCCGCCCTGGCGATGCTCGCGCGCTCCAGCGCCAGCTGCTGCGGCTCCGTCATCAGCAGCAGGTTGCGCGAGGAACGCGCGATGATGTTGACATTCTTGATGATGTCGTTGGCCAGCACGGTTTTCGGATATTTGTCATCGATCACGTCGCGCATGCGCAGCTCCAGGCTGGACAGGTGCAACATGCCCAGCGCGGCAGTCGCCAGCAGCAGCAAGGTCAACAACGCAAAAGAGCAGCGCAGGCGCGTGCCGATTTTCATATTTGCCATCATTATTCGCATCCTTCAATGTGGTGCATCATCGGTCACCGCGTCGGGCTCGCATGCAAGGCTGACGGCAATGGCTGCCGCCTGCCACGAATGGCTGGACGCAGCAGGCGGAGGGGTCAGCCGGGATGTGGCCGAGGCGGGAACAAGGGTGGTACGGCAGGCAGTGTGAGTTATCTCACAAGCAATGTCGCGTTAAGTTTTGAAAAGATTTGCTTAGATGACAAAACAGCTATTTTTATAACGCTGTTTTTTTAGTAAGTAGTAACCGCAGTGCGGGCTTGGGCGCACATGCAAAAACGGCCGCACAGGGCGGCCGTCCGGTCAGCGCATCCTGGCGCCGTCAATCCGTCAATCCGTCAGAACACTTCCCACTCGTCGTCGCGCGATGCGCTCTGGCGCTGGGACGGCACGGCGCGCAAGGCCGGGCGGCCTGCAGCGGGGCGTGATGCGGGAGGCGATGCCGGACCCGGTGCGGGACGCCTGGGCGCGGCGCTGGCCACCGCGGCGCGCGGCGTGGCAGGCTTCGCGGGCACGGCTGGCGCCTGTGCGCCATCGAGCTTGAAGACGCTGACCACCTGGGCCAGCTGGCCCGATTGCTCCTGCAGCGATTCGGCCGCGGCGGCCGCCTCTTCCACCAGGGCCGCGTTTTGCTGCGTCACCTGGTCCATCTGGCCGATGGCCTGGTTGATCTGGTCGATGCCCGAGCTTTGCTCCTGCGTCGCCAGGCTGATCTCCGCCATGATGTCCGTCACGCGCTGCACGCTGGAGACGATTTCGGCCATCGTGCTGCCCGCCTCGGCCACCAGCTTGCTGCCCGTGTCGACGGCCACGACGGAGTCGCCGATCAGGGTCTTGATTTCCTTGGCGGCCGCCGCCGAGCGTTGCGCCAGATTGCGCACCTCGGTCGCCACCACGGCAAAGCCGCGTCCCTGCTCGCCCGCGCGCGCCGCTTCCACGGCCGCATTCAGGGCCAGGATATTCGTCTGGAAGGCGATGCCGTCGATGACGGAAATGATGTCGACGATCTTGCGCGACGAGTCGTTGATGGCGTCCATGGTTTCGACCACCTTGCCCACCACGGCGCCGCCCTTCACTGCCACGCCCGAGGCGGAGAGCGCCAGCTGATTCGCTTGCTGGGCGTTGTCGGCGTTCTGCCGCACGGTCGACGTCAGCTCTTCCATCGACGATGCCGTCTCTTCCAGCGAACTGGCCTGTTCTTCCGTGCGCGAGGACAGGTCCAGGTTGCCGCTGGCAATTTCCGACGACGCCGTGGCAATCGTCTCCGTGCCGCTGCGCACCTGGCCGACGATGTTCACGAGGCTGGTGTTCATGTCTTTCAGCGCCTGCAGCAGCTGGCCCGTTTCTTCCGTCGTGTGCACTTCGATGTGGCTGGTCAGGTCGCCCGAGGCCACCGTTTGCGCCACTTTCACGGCCGAATTGATCGGCTGCGTGATGGCCCGCGTGATGTAGGCGGCGCAGCCGATGCCCAGCGCGGAAGCCAGCAAGCCGAGGATGACCATCAGGCTTTCCGAGCGGATCACGGCGGCGCTGCCTTCCTTGACGCTGGCATCGGCCACGCCGTTATTGAGCTTGATGATCTCGTTGAGCGTGGCTTCGGCCTTGCTGAACAGGCTGCGCGAATCCTGGTACTGCTTGTAAAACGCCACGAACAGCTCTTTCTGCCGCGGCTCGTCGCGGTTGTCGGCCAGCTGGCGCAGGATGGCGCGCACCTTGTCGTCATCGCCCTTCCAAGCCGCCCATTCGTCCAGGAAGCGCTTCCACAGCACGGCTTCCTCGGGGGTTTGCGGCAGCGGCTCGTACAGCTTGCGGCCTGCCTCGATATTGCTCCAGGCCTTGGTGCGCAGCTGCAGCGCTTCCGCGAACTTGTCCTGTGCCTGGTAA
Source organism: Janthinobacterium agaricidamnosum (assembly GCF_003667705.1). Taxonomy (NCBI): domain Bacteria; kingdom Pseudomonadati; phylum Pseudomonadota; class Betaproteobacteria; order Burkholderiales; family Oxalobacteraceae; genus Janthinobacterium; species Janthinobacterium agaricidamnosum. The sequence continues at coordinate 3,464,093 of NZ_CP033019.1, forward strand.
TTGTTTTCATAGATGGCGGCCGTCAGGGTGGCGGCGGCGACGGCCGTCTGGCCCTCGTTCATCATCATCAGGCCCTGGATCGACGGCAGGCGCACCACGCCGATCTCATTGACGGCGGTCCCCACGGTGGCGATGCCCGTGTAGCCGCTGATGCCCACCACCAGCAAGGCCACCATCATCACGGCAACGAGCGTCGCCAGCTTCCATTTGATCAGTAAATTCTTAAACATGGCTAGGTCCTTTATAAAGTCACGACGACTGCTGGCGAAGTTGGGGCTGGCATGTTCGAGTAAAACAGCTGACACTTGTATAAAGGTGGCGGGGATAGGGCGTACGCTTCGTTACAATTGGCGAGATTTCATAAGTGAAAGCATAGTGGAAAATACGCTCGCTGGCTGCTACATACTTGATACAAAACAAGATTTCTTTCTTTACTGTGGCGCATATTGCACAGGGGACAGAAAAAACGGCCTGGCGCCCCGCTTTGGTGCAAAAAATCCAGATACGCCACTATTGGCTACGCAGTTGATAGTCGTATAAGATGAGCAACAAGCAAACAACAGGCAGACCATGGCTTATCCTATCGAACACAAACTGGTGATCGGGGTCGCTTCCAGCGCCCTGTTCGACCTGGCAGAATCGCACCAGGTCTACCTCGACAGCGGCCCCGAGGAATACCGCAAGTACCAGGAAGCGCATATCGACACGGTCCTGCCGCGCGGCGTGGCCTTCCCCTTCATTCGCCGCTTCCTGAACATCAACAAGCACTACCCGCGCCAGTCGCCCGTCGAAGTGGTGCTGTTTTCGCGCAATTCGCCGGAAACGGGCTTGCGCGTCATGCATTCCATCGCCCACTACGGCCTCGATATCTCGCGCGCCGCCTTCATGACGGGCAAGTCGCCCTACCCTTACCTGCCCGCCTTCAACGCCTCGCTCTTTCTCAGCGCGAACGAAGACGACGTGCGCAGCGCGCTGGCGTGCGACTATCCGGCCGGCCTGGTGCTGCCATCGCGCACGGAAGACGACGAAAACGACGAGGAACTGCGCGTGGCCTTCGATTTCGACGGTGTGATCGCCGACGACGAGGCGGAAACCGTGTTCAAGCGCAACAATGACGTCGATGAATTCCACGCCCATGAAACCCTGAACGTGGGCACGCCGCACCGCCCCGGCCCGCTGGCCGACCTGTTCCAGAAGCTGGCCACCATGCAGCGCCTGGAAGAAAAGGCGCAGCGGCGCGACCCCGGCTACAAAAAGATCCTGCGCATCGCCATCATCACGGCGCGCAACGCGCCCTCGCACGAGCGCGTCGTGACGACCCTGAAAAGCTGGGGCGTGGCGGCCGACGAGACGTTTTTCCTCGGCGGCATGGACAAATCGCGCGTGTTGTCCGTGTTCAAGCCGCATATCTTCTTCGACGACCAGTTGAGCCACCTGAAATCGGCGGGCGGCACGATACCCATGGTGCATGTCCCATTCGGCATTGCGAATGTCCGCGCAGGATAAAACCTGCTGCGCGTCGCGCCTTGCGGCCTGCGATGCTCACCGTACTAGCGTACGGCTGCGCTTCTTGACCACAAATCGCTGCCGCTCGCGACGGTTTTCTCAAGCGCGGAGGTGCGGGCGATGGTCTATAATCTCGCCTGTCAGCGCCGTCACTGGCGGCGCGGCGCGCATCACAGCTGTTCCACTCAACTGCCTCTGCCACTAGTGTCATCGCCTGCATGTCCTTAGACTTAACGAAAGCCCTCCCCAAGCCCGGCAACCGCTATGCGCTGCCCGCCCTGTATGGTTCATCCGACGCCTATGCCCTGGCGCTGGCCGCACTGGAATTGAAAGCGCGGGGCCAGATGCTGGCCGTTGTGGTGGCGCAGGCCAGCGACGGCCAGCGCCTGCTCGATGAAATCCCGTGGTTTGGCGGCAAGGAACTGCGCTGCCATCTGCTGCCGGACTGGGAAACCCTGCCCTACGACGCCTTTTCGCCGCACCAGGATCTGGTCTCCGAGCGCCTGGCCACGCTGCACGAAATCCAGACGCGCCAGTGCGACGTGCTGATCGTGCCGGCCACCACGGCGCTGGTGCGCCTGGCGCCGCCGTCCTTCCTGGCCGCCTACACCTTCTTCTTCAAGAAGGGTGAAACCCTGGACGAGGCGCGCCTGAAGTCGCAGCTGACCCTGGCCGGCTACAGCCATGTGTCGCAAGTGATGTCGCCGGGCGAATACTCGGTGCGCGGCGGCCTGCTCGACCTGTTCCCCATGGGGTCCGCCCTGCCCTACCGGCTCGACCTGTTCGGCGACACCATCGAAACCATCCGCACCTTCGACGCCGACACCCAGCGCTCGCTCTACCCCGTGCATGAAGTGCGGCTGCTGCCGGGCCGCGAATTTCCCATGGACGAAGCGGCGCGCACCACCTTCCGCAACCGCTGGCGCGAGCAATTCGAAGGCGACCCGTCGCGCTCCGTCGTCTACAAGGACATCAGCAGCGGCATCGCCTCGGCCGGTATCGAATACTATCTGCCCCTGTTCTTCGAGCAGACGGCGACCCTGTTCGACTACCTGCCGCCCGACGCCTCGCTGGCCCTGGTGGGCGAGATCGACGCCGCCATCGGCCGCTTTTGGACCGACACGCAGTCGCGCTACCGCTTCCTGAAGGCGGACCGCGAGCGGCCGATCCTGCCGCCCGAATCGCTGTTCCTGTCCGACGAGCAGTTCTTTGGCCTGGCCAAGCCCTACCCGCGCCTGGCAATCGCCAAATCGAACGATGCGCTGGCGTCCGAACTGTCGGCGCCGATTCCCAACATCGCCGTCAACCGCCGCGCCGACGACCCGCTGGCCAACCTGCGCAGCTATCTGCTGCAAGCGGGCCGCCGCGTGATGATCTGCGCCGAATCGAACGGCCGCCGCGAAACCCTGCAGCAGTACTTCAGCGAATACGACCTGCACCTGACACCGGTGGAAGGCAGCGACGGTTTTCTGCAGTCCGACGCCAAGCTGATGCTGGGCGTGGCGCCGCTGCACGCGGGTTTCGAGCTGTTTACGCCGGAAGGAAATCTATCCTTCATCACCGAGACGGAGCTGTATGCCGGTTCCGGCCGCCGGGTCGGCAGCAAGAAACAGGAAGGCGTGACGCAGGTCGAGTCGATGGTGCGCGACCTGTCCGAGCTGAAAATCGGCGACCCCGTCGTGCACATCAACCACGGCATCGGGCGCTACATGGGCCTGACCAGCATGGACCTGGGCGAAGGCGAGACGGAATTTTTGCACCTCGAGTATGCGAAGGACACGAAACTGTATGTGCCCGTGTCGCAGCTGCATGTGATCTCGCGCTATTCGGGCGCCTCGCCGGAAGACGCGCCGCTGCATTCGCTCGGCTCGGGCCAGTGGGAAAAGGCGAAAAAGCGCGCCGCCGAACAGGTGCGCGACACGGCCGCCGAACTGCTCAACCTGTACGCGCGCCGCGCGCTGCGCCAGGGCCACTCGTTCGAATTCTCGTCGCACGACTACCAGCGCTTCGCCGACAGCTTCGGCTTCGACGAGACGCCGGACCAGGCCGAGGCGATCCACAACGTCATCAAGGACATGACGTCCGGTAAACCGATGGACCGCCTCGTGTGCGGCGACGTCGGCTTCGGCAAGACGGAAGTGGCGCTGCGCGCCGCCTTCATCGCCGTCATGGGCGGCAAGCAGGTGGCGATACTGGCGCCCACCACCCTGCTGGCCGAACAACACGCACAAACCTTCGCCGACCGTTTCGCCGACTGGCCCGTGCGCATCGCCGAGCTGTCGCGCTTCCGCACCGGCAAGGAGATCACGCAGGCGTTCAAGGGCATGGCCGACGGCACCATCGACATCGTCATCGGCACACATAAACTGCTGTCGGACGACGTGAAATTCACGCGCCTGGGCCTCGTCATCATCGACGAGGAACACCGGTTCGGCGTGCGCCAGAAGGAGGCATTAAAGGCCTTGCGCGCGGAAGTGGACGTGCTGACCCTGACGGCCACGCCGATCCCGCGCACCCTGGGCATGGCGCTGGAAGGCTTGCGCGACTTTTCCATCATCGCCACGGCGCCGCAAAAGCGCCTGGCCATCAAGACTTTTGTCCGCAGCGAGGGCGAAGCCATCATCCGCGAAGCGTGCTTGCGCGAACTCAAACGCGGCGGCCAGATCTACTTCCTGCACAACGAGGTGGAAACCATCCAGAACCGCCTGGCCATGCTGACGGAACTGCTGCCCGAGGCGCGCATCGCCGTGGCGCACGGCCAGATGCACGAGCGCGACCTGGAAAAGGTCATGCGCGACTTCGTCGCCCAGCGCTTCAATATTTTGCTGTGCACGACGATCATCGAGACGGGTATCGACGTGCCGACGGCGAACACCATCATCATGCACCGCGCCGACAAGTTCGGCCTGGCGCAGCTGCACCAGCTGCGCGGCCGCGTGGGCCGCTCGCATCACCAGGCCTACGCCTACCTGCTGGTGCACGACGTGCAGGGTCTGACGAAACTGGCGCAGCGCCGCCTGGACGCCATTCAGCAGATGGAAGAGCTGGGCAGCGGCTTTTACCTGGCCATGCACGACCTGGAAATCCGCGGCGCCGGCGAGGTGCTGGGCGAGAGCCAGTCGGGCGAGATGACGGAAATCGGCTTCCAGCTGTATTCGGACATGCTCAACGAAGCCGTGCGCTCGCTGAAGGCCGGCAAGGAGCCGGACCTGGCCGCGCCGCTGGCCTCGACCACCGAGATCAACCTGCACGTGCCGGCCCTGCTGCCGGCGGACTTCTGCGGCGACGTGCACGAGCGCCTGTCGATCTACAAGCGCCTGGCCAACTGCGCCACGCAAGAGAAAATCGACGATATCCAGGAAGAGCTGATCGACCGCTTCGGCAAGCTGCCCGACGCCGTCAAAGCCCTGGTCGAGACGCACCGATTGCGCATCGCGGCGAAAACCGTGGGCATCGTCAAGATCGACGTGCATGGCGAGGCGGCGACCCTGCAATTCATGGCCAAGCCGCCCATCGACCCGATGCGCATCATCGGCCTGATCCAGAAGAACCGCCATATCAAGCTGCATGGCCAGGACAAGCTGAAAATCACGGCAGCCATGCCGGACCTGGCCGCGCGCGTGACGCAGATCAAGACCACCATCAAGCAATTGACGGTGTAGACCATTTCGACCATTTATGCAGGCCTGACCCATGACCAATACCACAACCATCACCATGAACCTGATCCTGCAGGGTCTCGACGGCGATAGCGCGCGCCTCGAACGCATCGCCGCGCTGGCCGCACCCACGTCCGTCACGCGCCTCGGTCCGAATGCCGTGCGCTGCGAGCAGATCGCCTATTCGCCAGCCCTGCGCCCCACCATCGAAGTGGCGGCCCAGGCGGCGCAGCTGGACGCGACCTACATGATGGGCCAGCGCGAACTTGCCGAATTCAAGCTGGTGGCGATGGACATGGATTCGACGCTGATCACCATCGAGTGCATCGATGAAATCGCCGACATGCAAGGCCTCAAACCGCAAGTGGCGGCCATCACGGAAGCGGCCATGCGCGGCGAACTCGATTTCGCGGCCAGCCTGAAGCAGCGCGTGGCCCTGCTCGAAGGCCTCGATGCCTCGGCCCTGCAGCGCGTCTACGACGAGCGCCTGAAACTGTCGCTGGGCGCCGAGAAGATGCTGGCGGCCGTGCAGGCGGCCGGCCTGAAAACCCTGCTGGTATCGGGCGGTTTTACCTTCTTCACCGAGCGCCTGAAAGAGCGCCTCGGCCTCGACTACACGCACGCGAACGAACTGCAAATCGTTGACGGCAAGCTGACGGGCAAAGTCTTAGGGGGCATCGTCGACGCCGAGGAAAAACAGCGTACGGTGGAACGCGTGTGCGCGGAGATGGGCATTTCCCCATCGCAGGCCATCGTCATGGGCGACGGCGCCAACGACTTGAAAATGATGGGCATCGCCGGCCTGTCCGTGGCCTTCCGCGCCAAGCCCGTGGTGCGCTCGCAGGCCGACGTGGCGCTGAACTTTGTGGGACTCGATGGCTTGCTCAACGTCTTGAGCTGAGCCGGGGCCAAGTTCGCGGCGCCGGACGGTGCGCGCACGGTTGCATAAGTTTGCTATATTGCAAACTTATATTCACCCCGCCCGCCCACCGTGAAAGAACACCGCATGCCGCCATCGCTGCCAGAAGAAATACAACTCCACCTGGATGTGTTCGTCGCCGCCGCGCAAACGGCCTTCGGCGCCGACCTTGCCGCCGCCGTGCTGTTTGGCTCGGCCGCCGACGGCCAGTTGCGCGCCACGTCCGACGTCAACCTGCTGTTGCTGCTCAAGCGCTTTACGCCGCAGGCGGCCGATGCGCTGCGCGGCCCCTTGCGCCTGGCGCACGCCGCCATCGACTTGCAGGTGATGTTCCTGCTCGAGAGCGAATTGACGCAGGCCGCCGACGCCTTCGCCGTCAAGTTCGCCGACATCATCGCGCGCCACCGCGTCCTGCTGGGCAATGATCCTTTCGCCAGCCTGCACACGAGCCGCGATGCCGTGCTGCGCCGGCTGCGGCAAGTGCTGCTGAACCAGCAGGTGCGCATGCGCGAACGCTATATGCTATTGAGCCTGAATGAAGAACAGCTGGCCGGCGCCATCGCCGACGCCGCCGGTCCCTTGCGCTCGGCCGCCGCCTCGCTGGCGCAGCTGGAGGGCAAGTCTGCGCTGTCCGGCAAGCAGGCGCTCGAAGCGTTTGTCGACCAGCTGGGCGAACCGTCGCTGCACGCAGCCTTGCAAGCGATGTCGGCGGCGCGCGAAACGGCGCGCCTGGCGCCGGGGCAAGCCCTGCCCGCCTTCACCAGCCTGATGACGATGACCGAACGCCTGCGCGAGCACGCGGAGCAGATGCGGTGAACGGTCTCAATCCCTTTGACTGGAGCGGACCGTGGTTCCTGCTGGCCTATCTGATCTTCGGCGCGCTTGTGTACTACGGCGTGCGCGAGCTGCTGATCCGCCAGGAATTGCGCAATCCGCATGCCCAGCTGACACTCGCCGACGATCCCTACCGCATCGCCTTCTTGCGCGGCGGCGCCCTCGAAGCCGTGAAGATCGCCGCCATCGTGCTGGTCGACCGCGGCTTGCTGCGCGCCGATGGCCCGCTGCTGGAAACGGCCAGCGCCGACAGCCTGCGCTTCGCCAGCCACGACATCGAACGCGACGTGCTGCGGCTGTACCTGGGCCGCCAGGGCCATAGCAAGGAACTGGCCGTGCAGGCCGGGATGCTGCCATCGTGCCGCGCCTACCAGGAGACCTTGACGCAGCAGGAATTGCTGGTCGGCCCGCCGCTGCTGCGCCGGCGCGAACGCATCACCTGGGCCGCGCACTGGCTGCTGGTGACGGTGGCCGGCGTCAAGGCCGTCATCGCCATCAGCCGCCAGCACTACAACCTGCTGTTCCTGGCAGTCCTGCTGGCGATTTTTCTCCTCATGCTGCGCGGCCTGCGCACCCAGGCGACCAGCTGGAGCGCGCAGCGGCTGCTGACCGACTTGCGCATGCTGTTTGGCCGCCTGAACATGCGCTCGGCGCGCCTGCAGGCAGGCAGCAGCAGCGCGGACATGGCACTGCTGGCCGCCATCTTCGGCATCGGCGCCCTGCCCTTGTCCGTGTACGGATATGTCGCCGAGCTGTACCCGGCGCCCCGGCACAGTTCGGGCGGCGACTCGTCGTCCGGCGGCACGGGCGACTCGGGCGGCTCTTCATCGGGCGGCGACGGCGGCGGTGATGGCGGCGGCAGCGGCTGCGGCGGGTGCGGCGGTGGCGGCGGCTGTGGCAGTTAGCCAGGCAAGCGCGCGCGACCGCGTCGGCCTGGGCTGGCGCGGCGAACTGGCCGCCGGCATCCTGTCCCACCTGGCGCGGATCGACGTGCTGGAAGTGATCGCCGACGATTACTACCATGCCCCGCGCGCCGGCATCGCCGCCCTGCGCCGCCTGGCGCGCCAGGTGCCCGTCAGCCTGCACGGCGTGGGCATGGGGCTGGCCTCGACGATACCCGCCGACCCGCGCCGGCTGCAGGCGATGGCGCGCCTGATGAAGGCGGTGCGGGCGGAATCGTGGTCCGAACACCTGAGCTTTGTGCGCGCCGGCGGCATCGAAATCGGCCACCTGGCGGCGCCGCCGCGCACGCCGCTCAGCGCCGCCGGCGCCGTCGCCAATATCGCGCTGGCCACGCGCATCGTCGGCAGCGCGCCGCTGATGGAAAACATCGCCACCCTCGTCGCCCCGCCGGCCAGCACCATGGACGAAGCCGAGTGGCTGGCGCGGATTATCCATGGCGCGCAAGTGCCGCTGCTGCTCGACCTGCATAATCTGTATGCGAACGCCGTCAATATTGGAGAGCGGCCGGAACAACTGCTGCTGCGCCTGCCGCTGGACAGGGTCGGCGCCGTGCACCTGAGCGGCGGCCACTGGATCGCTGCGCCGGGCGGCGGCCAGCGCCTGCTGGACGACCACCTGCACGACGTGCCGCCCGAAGTCTTCGCTTTATTGACCCTGCTGGCGCGCCATGCACCGCAACCGTTGACGGTGATCGTCGAACGCGACGGCAATTACCCGTCGTTCGGGCATGTGCTGGGCCAGCTGGAGCTGGCGCGCGCGGCCTTGCGCGCGGGGCGTGGCGCATGAGCTCTCCCGCACTGGAAACCTATCTGGCCAGGCTGTACACGGACGACGCCGTGCGCGAAGCCTTCCTGCTCGCGCCCCGCGCGCAAGCCTTGCTGCACGGCTTGTCGCCGCAGGAAGCGGACGCGATGGCGGCGATGGACCGCGTCGGCCTGCAGATGGCGGCGGCCAGCTATCGCGCCAAGCGGGCCGGGCACGGTAGCAGGGCCACGCCGGCGCAACCCTGGTGGCGCCGGCTGCTGGCCGCCTGGACCTGACCGCCTACATCTGCCACAGCCGCAGCGGCAGCAAGCCCCACCAGGCCAGCACCAGCAGCAGTTGCAAGGCCGCCAGCAAGGCCACCCAATCCCATTTCGCCCACGAGCCCGCCTCGGCCGCCGTACCGCGGCTGCGCCAGCAGCGGGCCAGGCCGAACGCCGTGGCCAGCGGCAGCGCGCCCGTCGCCAATGTCAGCAGCACGCTGGCCACGGTGACGTCGCCCAGGCGCAGATAGGACTGGAAATAGAAAAACGGCAGCGGCAAGAGCAGCGCCAGCAGCGACAACAGGGGCGCGAACAGATGGTCGCCCCGTCCCAGGCTGCGCAGCGCGGCGCGCCAGACGCCCACCACCAGCACGTACAGCAAGCCGGCGGCACCCAGGGCCAGGCTGCCCCACAGCACCAGCATGCGCAGCATCGACGCGCGCTCGTAGCTGCGCAAGCCGTCGCTGAGCACATGCTTGCCATCTTCCTGCATCAGCACATGCGACGCGGTGCTGCGGTCGCTGGCGCGGAACAGCAAGCCGCCCACCGGTTCCAGCTCCTTCGGCTCCCCCTGGAACGGGATCAGGAACAGCGATTCGCCATCCCATTTGAGGCGCGTAAAGCCGAAGACGGCATCGACCCAGGCCATGCTGGCCATGGCGCTGGGCGACGGCACGTAGACGCCCTGCCAGTTTTCCACCGTGGGCGCGGGCGTGCCCTGCGGGGCCGGCGCGCGCAGGGGCAGTTCCAGGTCGCGCAGCAGCAGGCGGTTGAAGCGTTCATAGTCGGCCCGCTCCGCATCCGTGTTGAAGGCCACGAAGAAGGCGCTGTCCTGCTCCGGATAGATGCACAGCATGGCGCGGAAACCCACGGCCGTGCCAGGGTGGCAGGCGCCCACGACATTGTGGCGGTCGCGCACGGCCAGCGCCAGACCGTGGCCCGTCGCCAGGCCCGCCTGCGCCGCATCCGTGCCGGCCGGTTCGGACAAGGCGCCCATCAGGGCCAGGTCGATGAACTGCGTACCCTGCAGCTTGCCGTCGCCCATCAGGAACTGCGCCAGCTTGCCCATGTCGGCCGCCGTGGTGGTAAATTGCGCGGCAGGACGCAGGTACTGGGGCACGGCCGGCTGCGCCACGCCATGCTCGAAATAACCCATGGCCAGGCGCGGGTCTGCCTGCGGGCCTGCCTGGCTGACAAAAGCAAACGTGCTGTCCGCCAGGCCCAGCGGCTGCAGCAGCTGCGCATCGAGGTAGCGTTCATACGGCTGGCCCGTGACTCGCTCGATCACCATGCCCAGCAAGCCATAGCCCATGTTCGAGTAGGCGTAGCGGCTGCCGGGCCGCGTGCGCACGCGCAGCAGATTGCCGCCGCCGTCAAAAGCGGCGGCCAACGGCGTGTCCGGCGCCGGTTGCAGGCTGAAGGCCTGCCAGAAGCGCACATTATCGAGGCCGGACGTATGCGCCAGCAGGTGGCGGATGCGCACGGGATCGCTGGCCAGCCACGGGTTTCTCAGCGCCAGTTCGGGCAGCACTTGCTGCAGGGGCGTGTCGAGCGCGAGCTTGTCTTCGCTGATCAGGCGCAAGACGCCCAGCGCCAGCGCCACCTTGCCCACGGAGCCCACCTGCATGCGCGTATCGGCCTGCATCGGTACTTGCCTGGCGGCGTCGCGCAAGCCGGATGCGCCGACCTTGACTGTGCCGTCGGGCAAGACTTCGCTCCAGACGGCGCCCGCCAGTCCCTCTTCCTTCAAGCCGGCGGCAAATTCCGCCTCCAGGGTGGGGCCGGCGGCATGGGCGACAGTGGCGCACAGCAGCAAGGCCGGCACGGCGCGCCGCAGCCAGGACCCGGCGCGCGCGGCCAGGGTGGAATATTGATTTCGCTTCAACAATGTATTCTGCCTTTTTCCATGGACTGCGCTGCCTCGCCGCTTTGCTTGTTACAATTAAAAATTGCGCAACGACGGGAGCTTTCATGTCACAAGATATTATTTTGGATACCCAACTCCAGCAGACCAAGAATCTGGCCTGGTGGTTGTACCTGATACATGGCGCCAGCTTCGTGTTTTCGCTGGGCGCGTTTTCCTTCATTCCGCTCATCATCAATTATGTGAAGCGGGACGAGGCGGCCGGGACCTTCGTGTACAGCCATCACAGCTGGATGATCCGTTCCTTCTGGTGGTATGCGGCCTGGATCGTCGTCGGCGCCATCCTGTGGATCACGCTGATCGGCATTCCGCTGGCCATCATCGTGTGGGGCGTGGCCTGGCTGTGGAAAGCCTACCGCCTGCTGCGCGGCTTCCTCGACCTGAACAACAACAAACCCGTGCCCATGTAGGCGCTTGCGGGCAAGCCGACATGCTTGCCCCATACCGCTACATCGCCGCGAACGCCCGTTCGATATCGGCGATCAGATCCTGCGGATCTTCCAGCCCCACATTCAGGCGCACCAGCTGACCCGGCAACTGCCAGCCCTTGCGCATGGCGGCGATGCGGTACGGCATCACCAGGCTGTTCGCGCCGCCCCAGCTATAGCCAATCTTGAACAACTGCAAGGCATCGACGAAGTGGTCCGTCTGCGCCTCCGTGTAGCGCGCGTCGAACAGCACGGAAAACAGGCCGCCCGCGCCCGTGAAATCGCGCTGCCAGATGGCGTGGCCCGGGCAATCGGCGAAAGCCGGATGCAGCACCGTGGCGATCTCCGGGCGCCCCTTGAGCCAGGCAGCCACCGTGCGCGCCCCCCTGTCGTGGGCGTCGAAGCGCAGCTTCATGGTCGGCAAGCCGCGCAGCACCAGGTAGGCGTCGTCCGCCCCCACGCCCATGCCCAGACGCATGTGCGCCTGCGCCAGGCGGTCGTGCAGCGCCCGCTCGCGCGTGATCAGGGCGCCCATCAGCACGTCGGAACCGCCCGACTGGTATTTCGTCAGCGCCTGCATGATGATGTCCACGCCCAGGTCGAAGCCGCGCAGGGCCAGGCCCGCCGACCAGGTATTATCCAAAGCCACCAGCACTCCGCGCGCGTGGGCGGCCGCGCAGATGGCGGGCAAGTCCGGCACTTCCATCGTCACGGAGCCCGGTGCTTCCGTCCAGATGAGCTTGGTATTTTCCTGGATCAAGGCCGCGATCCCGGCGCCGATGAGCGGATCGTAATAACGGGCCGTGATGCCGAAATCCTGCGCCAGCCAGCGTCCCAGTTCGCGGTTCGGGTTGTAGATATTTTTCGGCAATAGCACGTCGTCGCCCGTCTTCAGCAAGGCAAAGTCCGCCATCGCGATGGCCGCCAGTCCCGACGGCGCCAGCAGGCAGTGCGTGCCCCCTTCGATCTCGGCCAGCCGCGCTTCCAGGGTGAACGTGGTGGGCGTGCCGTGCAAGCCGTAGGTATAGGCGTTCTTCTCTTTCCAGTCGCCCGAGCGCATGGCCGCCACGTCCTTGAACAGCACGGTCGAGGCGTGATGGATGGCATTCGGAAACGCGGCAAAACCTTGCGGCGCCTGGTAATCGCTGTGGATCAGCGCGGTTTGCGGAGATTTGGGTGTGGTCATGGCGTCAGGAATAAAAAAAGGCGGATCAGCCTGTGCTGGTCCGCCTTGATTGTAAGGGCTTATGCCCTAGCCTGCCGTACGTATGACAGAGTGTTACACCTGCATAAAAAACCTTCAGGCCAAGGCGCGCTGCCGATGACAGTACTTTACTGTACGGCAAGGCAGCGCAACGCAGGCATGGACGTTTTTTACTCGGCGGCGCCCCACAGGTCATGCGCGTCGGCCGAGGTGATAGTCACGTCGACGAACTGGCCGACGGCCAGCTTGCGGTGCGGCTCGAACGGCGGCTTCACATACACGACGCCGTCGATTTCCGGCGCGTCGGCGGACGAACGGCCCACGCCGCCGGAGCGGGTGACTTCATCGATGAGCACGCGCACGGTCTTGCCGACCTTGGCTTGCAGGCGCTTCTTGGAAATTTCTTCCTGCAGCAGCATCACGCGGCCGCGGCGCTCTTCGCGCAGCTCTTCCGGCACGGGGTTGGCGATGGCATTGGCCGTCGCGCCTTCGACGGGCGAATAGGCGAAGCAGCCGAGGCGGTCGATCTGCGCTTCCTTGAGGAAGTCGAGCAGATACTCGAACTCCGCTTCCGTCTCGCCCGGGAAACCGGCGATAAAGGTCGAGCGGATGGTCAGGTCCGGGTTGATGGCGCGCCAGGCCTGGATGCGGTCGAGGTTTTTCTCGCCGCTGGCCGGGCGCTTCATGCGTTTCAATACGTCAGGGTGCGCATGCTGCATCGGAATGTCGAGGTATGGCAGGATATGGCCGCCGCTCATCATCGGGATGATCTGGTCCACGTGCGGGTACGGGTACACATAGTGCAGGCGCACCCAGGCGCCGTAGGACTTGGCCAGTTCGCCCAGCGCTTCCGTCAGCTGCGTCATGTGCGTCTTGACGGGACGGCCATTCCAGAAGCCGGAACGGAATTTCACGTCCACGCCGTAGGCCGAGGTGTCTTGCGAAATGACCAGCAATTCCTTGACGCCGGCCTTGAACAGGTTTTCCGCTTCGATCATCAGTTCGCCGATCGGGCGCGAGACGAGGTCGCCGCGCATCGACGGGATGATGCAGAAGCTGCAGCGGTGGTTGCAGCCTTCGGAAATTTTCAAATACGCATAGTGCTTCGGCGTCAGCTTGACGCCTTGCGGCGGCACCAGGTCGAGGAACGGCGCATGCGGTTTCGGCAAGTGGAAATGGACGGAATCCATCACTTCGGCCAGCGCGTGCGGGCCCGTGACGGACAGCACTTTCGGATGCACCTTCATGATGATGTCGTCGCCGGCAGCGTCTTTCTTGGCGCCCAGGCAGCCGGTGACGATGACCTTGCCGTTTTCAGCCAGCGCTTCGCCGATGGCGTCGAGCGACTCTTGCACGGCAGCATCGATAAAACCGCAGGTATTGACGATCACTAGATCGGCGCCAGCATAGGATTTCGCCGTTTCGTAGCCTTCGGCGCGCAGTTGGGTCAGGATTTGTTCGGAGTCGACCAGCGCTTTCGGGCAGCCGAGCGAGACAAAGCCCACTTTCGGCGCCGCACCTGGCATGGCCAGCATGGCCTCGGGCTGGGCGGAAGGAACGGGAATACGGTGAATTTCAGACATAGTTGGCAGCTAGAAAATGGTGAGGCGAATCGGCTATTGTACCCCGAGCCGCCCCTTGCTGTCAGCGCGGGTTCCTTTTGCTGGCGCATCTGCAACGCTACAACCGCAACTTTGTTCCGGCCACTGCCGTCATGGCAGTGCGCGAATCAGATCCCGCCCCGCATCACCGGTATCAAGAAATTAAAAAATAATGCCACAAAGAAACTAATGACTGACATATAATTGTTTTTTAAAAAACTAAATCAATCCCATGTCTTTTTCCTTTTCCAATCTGAAAGCGCGACGCTCGGCTGTCGCGGCTTGCGGTCTGAGCGTATTGCTGCTGAGCGGCTGCGCCGTCAACACCTCGGTGGTCGATCCACTGAAAATGAGCGCGCAATCGGGAGATAGCCCGGTGGTGCTCAGCATCACGTCGAACACCAAGGACATTTACGGTTTCAACACGATCAAGCTGCGCCGCGTGGTGGCGGGTGAGCAGCGCAGTGATTTCAAGCTGGTGTCCGAAAACCTGGTGATGAAAAAAGTCGAGAGCGCGATGGCAGGCGATACTTCCCTGTTCATTGGCGCACTACCGCCTGGCGAGTATGAATTCATCGAGTTGATCGACACCCGGGCCAACAAGCTCTTGCGTGTGTATTCGACCATCGTGGGAAGCTTCCAGATCGAAGCGGGCAAATCGGCGGATCTGGGCCGACTGATTGTGACACGCGGCAATTTCGGCGTGCAGTACGGCCGCAGTGCACAGGTAGCATCCAATGCGGAATTGATCCGGCGCTTTGCCCCCGACTACAGCGCCATGTTTGGCGCCGCTGCCAGCCTTGGCTGGAGCACCCCACGCCACGCGCGGGACGATGTCGAGCAATTTGCTCGCGCCCACCCGGCCGGGGCCGAGTGCGTCACCGAAATGCCCGATGGCCGGGTGGCCGCCGCCAGCCGCATGGGCGCCGTGCTGATACGCTCGACGCAAGGTCAATGGAAGATCATCAATGCGCCATCGGTGGAGTCGCTGTCTTGCGTCTTTCCTGTGGACCTGCCCAATGCCGAGTTGATCGCGGTAGGCGAATCCGGCTCCCTGCTACGCAAAGCGCGTGACAGTGACAAGCTGCTTCCTATCGATGCAGGCAACCTGCCGCCCGGCAATCTGCTGCGCATCGGTGGCAACTCCAACGATGGCTGGTACGTGATGCATCGCAAGGGAGATGAGTTAAACATTTTTCATGCGAATCAACTGGACGCTGGCGACTGGCGATCTGTGTACCATACCACCGTGCCCGGATCGTGGCTGCATGGCCCAGGCTTGTTGTGGACATGGCAAGACGCGGGTCGGATCGGCTATGCGCTGGAAAGCGGCTTGATCGGCGAGTTCGATTACCGCACGGGCAAGTTGACCGAACGCTTTAGTCCGCACAAGAAAAACCTGACGGAATTTACCCATCAAGCCAATGGCACAGAAAGCGTCCTGGTAGCGGCCGGCCTGGCAGGAAGATTTCCCGACGCCTATGTTTCACGGGATCGGGGCCAGAACTGGACGACTATCGTTTCGCCATTCAAGGTCCTGATGTCGCCCGTGGCGCCCCTCAATGACGGCAGATTGCTGATGGAGGCCGGCATGTATAACGAGGGCGCACTGCTGGTCAGCAGCGACGAAGGCAAAACCTGGGGGCCGTATGCGCCATACACACTGCGCCACGCACCATTGATTTTCCCCTCCGGCCTCGCTCTCAGCATCCAGGAAGATTTCAAGGGTAACGTCAGCATTTACAGCTCCATGGACAATGCCAGGACATGGAAACTCGAGCATTCAAACCAGGATCTACTTTCCACCTTGCAACAACTGAAGCAATAGCATTCAGCATCGGCAGCCGGCGGCAAGACACCCGCAAAGCACAACGGCACAGGAATTCCTGTGCCGTTGTGTGATACGCATCGGTTGCGGCCTACTTTTTGTCCGTTGGAGGCACCGGCGGAACAAACGGGAACGTGCCGAACAGATTCTTGCTCTGGCTCTGCATCTGTTCCTGCATCTGCACGAACAGGCTCTTGCTCTGGTCGATGTAGTTGTTCATCATGCCTTGCATCATCGGACCCTGGACATTCATGAACTGCGTCCACATTTCCGGGCTGAAAGGCTTGCCTTCGAAACTGCCGGCCGACGTGCCCGTGAATTTGTGCTGGATATCGGTGAACGCTTGCACGTTCTTTTCCAGGTAGGATCCCATCATGCCCTGCATGGCGTGGCCATAGTAGCGGATGATCTGCGACAACACGCTGCTCGAGAACATGGGCGCGCCGTTCGCTTCCTCTTCCAAAATGATTTGCAGCAAGATGCTGCGCGTCAAATCTTCATTGGATTTGGCATCGACGACGGTAAACACTTCATTGTCCAACACCAGCTGCTTGACGTCCGTCAAGGTGATGTAGGAACTGGTTTGCGTGTCGTACAGACGGCGGTTGGGATATTTTTTAATCAGGCGGTCTATACTTTTTTTTGCACTACTCATCACAAGTTCCACTTATTGCGCCGCAGCGCATACTGAGTTAATCCGAAAAAAAAGCGAACGTGGGTCCGCTTTCGCACCTGCCTACGTTTTCCATTATAGAGTGGAAAACGGCTCCATTGCACATCAGGGTAGTAGATTCCCGCATTTATTGCAACGCAACTAAAAGTAGATTCTTGACAAGACCGGAGATTACGCCGGCCTTGCCTGGCAAATCGCTTTGTGAATTAATCTGCCCTGACTTTAACATACCGCCCCGGCGCCGGCTCGATTGCCGCGTGGCGCTTGTTGCCCGGCTTGGCTGGCGCCTTCACCTGGGCGCCGCCGTGTTCGGCCAGGAAGGCCGCCCATTCGGGCCACCAGCTGCCCACGTGCTCGGTCGCGCCTTCCATCCATTGCTCGGCGCTCAAGGGTTTGGCTTTCGCCGTGCGGGCGCCTTTGCCTGCGTCGTTGCGCCAGTAGCTGCGTTTTTTCTTCGACGCCGGATTGATCACGCCGGCGATGTGGCCCGAGGCGCCGAGGATGAAACGGTTGGCTTTCGGCTTTTTCGGGTTCAGCAAGGCTGTGCTGGCGTAGGCCGCGCCCCAGGGCACGATATGGTCTTCGCGCGAACCGTAGATGAAAGCGGGCGCATCGATGCTGCTCAGGTCGACTTTTTCCCCGGCCACCGTCAGCTTGCCCGGCACTTTCAGGCTGTTTTCCAGGTAGGTGTTGCGCAGATACCAGCAGAACATGGGGCCCGGCAAGCCCGTGCCGTCGCCATTCCAGTACAGCAAGTCGAACGCGGGCGGCTCCTTGCCCTTCAGGTAATTCGACTGCACGTAGTTCCACACGAGGTCGTTCGGCCGCAGGCTCGAGAAAGTGCTGCCCAGGTCGCGGCCCGACATCAGGCCTCCCTTGGCCAGGGTTTGCTCGCGCAGCGCCACTTGCGGCTCGTCGATGAAGACGTCGAGCGCGCCCGTGTCGCAGAAATCGAGGAAGGTGGTCAGCAGCGTAAGGCTGGCGGCCGGATTCTCGCCGCGCGCCTTGAGCACGGCCAGCGCCGTCGAAACGATGGTGCCGCCCACGCAAAAGCCGAACATATTGAGCTTGTCCTGGCCCGAAATGTCCTGCGTCACCCGGATGGCTTCGATCACGCCCTGCTCCACATAATCGTCCCACGTCAGATGCTGCATGCTCATGTCCGGATTGCGCCAGGACATCAGGAACACGGTATTGCCCTGCTCCACCGCATAGCGCACGAGCGAGTTTTCCGGCTGCAAGTCAAGGATATAGAATTTATTGATGCACGGCGGCACCATCAGCAGGGGCCGCTGGTGTACCGTGGGCGTACTTGGCGTGTACTGGATCAGCTGGAACAAGGCATTTTCAAACACCACCGTGCCCGGCGTGGTGGCCACGTTGCGGCCCACTTCAAAGGCCGATTCGTCCGATTGCGAGATGCGGCCCTTCTGCATGTCGGCCAGCATATTGCTCAAGCCCTTGGCCAGGCTCTCGCCCTTGGTCTCGATCAGGGTTTGCTGGGCGTCGGGATTGGTGGCCAGAAAGTTGGCGGGCGACATGGCGTCGACGATTTGCTGTACCGCAAAGGCAATCTTTTGCTTCTGGTGCGGCGTCGCTTCCACGGCATCGGCCATGGCGCTGAGAAATTCCGCATTGAGCAGGTAGGCGGCCGCATTGAAGGCCGACAGGGGGCTGGCGTGCCAGGCGGGCGCGGCAAAGCGGCGGTCTTTCAGCTCCGGCGCCTTGCCAGCCATAAAGTCAGCCCATAAGCCCGTCAGCTTGGCCACGTAGGCATTTTTCAGTTGCTCGATCGCTTCCGGCTTGATGCTGGCGCCCGCATCCTGCAAAATGCCGGCAATCGGATTGCCCTGGGGCTGCGGTACCATGTTGAACCACGTCTTCCACTGCTCAGGATTGCTGATCTGCGCCATCCATTCCTTGGTCATCATTTGAGGATCGGGCATGTTCATAGCTATATAAGTCCATTCAAGAATTGGGGACGCCGAACAAAACCTACTGCGAGTCGGTATAGGCGGCCTGCGATGCTCACCGTACCTTCGTACGGTTGCGCTTCTTAGCCACCTCTCCCTTCCGCTCGCTACGGTTTTGCGCGGCGTCGAAACGTAGTCGAAAAATAGAAAACTTTAATATCAACTGCATGCAAACTCTTACTAATTGCCAATACCAATGATGCTCATGACCGCTGTTGCCTGGATCTATGTCGTCGGCCTCATGGCGCTGACGGAACCGTCCATCGTCGCCGGGGTGATGACCTTCGTGCTGTACTGCGTCATCCCGCTGTCCATCCTATTCTATCTGACGGGCTCGCGGCGACGCAAACGCAAGGCGGCGCGTATCGCTGAACTGAACGCCCGCGCGCTCGCCTCAGCAGACGATAAAACAAAAACGGCAGACACATAAGTGTCTGCCGTGCAGATTATTTGCGCCAGATCAAACTGGCCTGTCTTCCCGTGACGCCGTCGCGCCGGTACGAGTAAAACTGCGCCGCATCGCTGACGGTGCAATATTCCCCGCCCGCCACTTGCGCCACGCCATCGCGCAGCAGCATGGTACGCGCCAGCGCATAAATATTCGCCAGATACTTGCCCGGCTTGCCATCGATGGCGGCGAACGCATCCGACAACACTTGCCGCTCGACGTCATCGCGCGCGCCGTCGCGGAACGCCTGCAGCACGTCCTGCCCCACTTCGAATTGCTGCGGGCCAATGGCTGGCCCCAGCCAGGCGAGGATCTCCGTCGCGCCCTGCGCGCGCATGCTGTCCACCGTGCGCTGCAAGACGCCGTTGGCCAGGCCGCGCCAGCCCGCGTGGGCAGCCCCGACGACCAGGCCATCGGTCGAACAGAACAGCACAGGCAGGCAATCGGCCGTCATTACCACGCACACGGCGCCCGGCTGCGTTGCCACGCTGGCGTCGGCGTCGGGCACGTGGCCGTCCAGCTTGCCAGCATCGGCAACGGCCACGCCATGCACCTGCGACAGCCAGGCCGGCTCGGCAGGCAGGATAGCGGCCAGCCGCGCGCGGTTGGCCGCCACGTGGTCAGGGTCATCGCCCACGTGCGTGCCCAGGTTCAAACCGCCGCCGCCCTGCCTGTCACCATATGGCCCCTGGCTGACGCCGCCTGCGCGCACGGTCGCCAGCGCGCCCACGTTCGCGGGCAGGCCGGGCCAATGAGGAACAATGCAAGGCAACGGCGACGTCATCAGACCTGTTCCGGCTCGGGAATGCCGGCCGTGGCGATCAATTGCGCGAAATCATCGGCCAGCGGCACGATCCATTCGCACGCTTCCAGGGTGCCCGGATGCACGAGGCCCAGGCGGCGCGCCTGCAAGGCCTGGCGCGAGAACACGGACACCAGGTGCTGCTTGCCGTACACGGAATCGCCGACCAGCGCGAAGCCCAGATGCTGCATGTGCACGCGGATCTGGTGCGTGCGGCCTGTTTCCAGGCGACATTGCATCAGGCTCACGGGACGGCGGTCGAGTTCGCCGCTGCCGATCAATTCATAGTGCGTGATGGCGGGCTTGGCGGTGAAGTTCTCCGACACGGCCATCTTGACCCGGTCGCGCGGGTGGCGCGCGATGGACGCATCGATGGTGCCCGCCATTTTCGGCGTGCCCCATACCAGCGCGAAATATTCGCGCTTGACGGTGCGTGCCTGCAACTGGCGCACCAGGTCCGTTTGCGAAGCCAGGGTCTTGCCGACCACCATCAGGCCGCTCGTATCCTTGTCCAGGCGGTGCACGATGCCGGCGCGCGGCACGCCGGCCAGTTGCGGGCAGTGGTGCAGCAAGCCGTTGAGCAGGGTGCCCGACCAGTTGCCGGGGCCCGGATGCACGACCAGTCCGGCCGGTTTGTTGATGACGATGATATGCTCATCTTCGTGCACGATGTTCAATTCCATCGCTTCCGGCTTAAAAGCCTCGTCTTCCGGCGCGCTTTGCGGCAGAATGACGATCTTCTCGTCGCCATAGGCGGTCATGTTGCGTTTGGCAACTTTTCCATCGACGGTCACGAAACCGGCTTCCAGCCACAATTGCAAGCGGCTGCGCGAGTATTGCGGCACCAGCTGGGCGATGACTTTATCGAGGCGGTGGCCGCAGGCGTCCGGCGTCAGTTCCAATGTAATCGGGGCCATTTCCTCGAAGACGTCGTCGGCGGCAAAATCGCCGTCAAACGCCTCTTCGGCGGCATGGTCAGAAAGGGAGTCAAACGCGGGGTCAGCCAAATTAGGCTTCGGAGTTAATATCACAGCATTCCCATCGGCTATAATCAGCCTATTGTAAAATCTTGGTTAAAACCTTCTTGCAAAACGTCATGCAAAAAAAATTATCGTTGGTAGTCGCTTCAGTCGTTCTGCTCGGCATGTCCGCTTGCAGCTTGTTGCCTGAAAAAGTGGATGAGACCAAAAACTGGTCCGTTACGAAATTATACTCGGAGGCGCGTGAAGAAATGGCCGGGCAGCACTATGAAGCTGCAATCGGCCTGTTCCAGAAGCTGGAGGCTAACTATCCTTTCGGCAACTATGCTCTGCAAGCGCAGATGGAGATCGCTTACGCGTATTATAAGTCGGGAGATCAGGCGCAGGCATTGGCTGCCGTCGAACGCTTCATCAAGTTGCATCCGAACCACGCCAATGTAGACTATATGTACTACTTGCGGGGCCTGATCAGCTTTAACGATCAGATCAGCTTCCTGAACTTCCTGTACGAGCAAGATCCGACCGAGCGCGATCCAAAAGCCACGCGCGAAGCGTTTGCGGCCTTCAAGCAACTGGTCGACAAGTTCCCAAATAGTAAATACGCGCCCGATTCGCTGGCCCGCATGAACTATTTGATCGATGCCATGGCGAAATACGAAGTGCACGTGGCGCGCTATTACTACCGCCGCGGCGCCTACCTGGCCGCCGCCAACCGCGCGCAAACGACGGTCAAGGACTTTGCCGCCTCGCCCGCCATCGAAGAAGCGCTGTTCATCATGTACCGCTCGTACGACAAGCTGGGCTTGACCGACCTGCGCGACGACACCTTGCGCGTGCTGACCAAGAACTACCCGAACACGGCATTCCTCAGCCCGGAAGGGGTGAACAAGGAACGCAAGTGGTGGAAATTCTGGCAGTAAAATAAGAAAAAACCGGGCTAGCCCGGTTTTTTTACTTATTCGCCGACCTTGCGCCGGAACACCCAGCTGGTGTCGTTCGACGCTTCCGGCACGAAACCGTAGCCGTCCACGTCGAACTGCTTGAGCTGCTGCGGATCGCGGATATTGTGGACGGCCGCATAGCGGGCCAGCATGCCGCGCGCGCGCTTGGCGTAGAACGAGATGATTTTATATTTGCCGTTCTTCCAGTCCTCGAACACGGGCGCGATGACGGGCACGTCCAGCTGGCGCGGCTTGACGGATTTGAAATATTCTTCAGAAGCAAGATTTACCAGTACTTTGGCGCCCTGCTCCTTCGCTGTGCGGTTCAGGCCGTTGGTGATGGTATCGCCCCAGAACGCATACAAATCCTTGCCGCGCGTGGTGGACAGCCGCGTGCCCATTTCCAGACGGTGCGGGTGGATCAGGTCCAGCGGGCGCAGCAAGCCGTACAGGCCAGATAAAATGCGCACGCGCGACTGGGCATAGTCGAGCTGGGCCGGCTGCAGGCTGCGCGCCTCGAAACCGGCATACACGTCGCCATTGAAAGCCATGATGGCCTGGCGCGCGTCCTCCAGTTGCGGCGTCCAGGACGCGTAGCGGGCCACGTTGAGGGCCGACAAGGCGTCGGAAATGCCCATCAGGCTGCCCACTTCGGCGGGCGAAAACTGGCGCATGCGGGCTATGAGCTGGGCAGAATGGTCGAGAAAATCGGGGGTGCTGTGCAACGAGGTTGTTGGCGGCGTCTCCAGGTCGAGACTCTTGGCGGGCGAAAGCACGATCAACATAAATTATCACTACAGAATAGAATTGCCGACATGATACCTGCTCCACAAAAACTCGTCCTCGACACCAACGTTTGCCTCGACCTGTTCGTCTTCAACGACCCGCGCTGGGCGGGCCTGCTGGCGGCCATGGAAAGCGGCGCCGTGCACGCCATCACGCGCGAAGATTGCCGCGCGGAATATCTGGTCGTGCTGCATTACAAGCATTTGCCGCTCGATGAAGCCAGCCGCGCCGTCGCCGCCGCCCGCTTCGACGCCCACATCACGGTGGTGGCGCCGCCCGTCTCCGGCGTGCGCCTGCCCGTCTGCACGGACAAGGATGACCAGAAATTCCTCGAACTGGCGCGCGACGCCAACGCCGACATCCTCATCACCAAGGACAAGGCGCTGCTGAAACTGGCCCGCAAGACGGCCAAGGCCGGCATGTTCAAGATCATGGTGCCGGAAGGCTGGGCATTGCCCGGCTGAGCCGCCAAAGCCCCGCACGCGACGGGGCGCGCTGCGCTAGAATGGGAAACGATTCCACTTTCCGCACCGCGACCCTACCGTTCATGAACAGCCCGTCCCTGCCCCACCTGACTCCCACCCTGACCACCCGCTTGCCTCTGGTGGGCACCACCGTGTTTACCCGCATGTCCAGCCTGGCGGCACAGCATGGCGCCGTCAACCTGGGCCAGGGCTTTCCGGACTTCGATTGCGACCCGGCACTGGTCGAACGGGTCAGCGACGCCATGCGCGCCGGCCACAATCAGTACCCGATGATGACGGGCGCTGCGCCCCTGCGCGAGGCGATTGCCGCGAAGATCGCCAGCCTGTACGGCCACGCCTACGATGCGGGCACGGAAATCACCGTCACGGCCGGCGCCACACAGGCACTGACCACGGCGATTTTATGCTGCGTGCATCCGGGCGACGAAGTCATCGTCATCGAACCGGCCTACGACAGCTACCTGCCCGCCATCGCGCTGGCCGGCGGCGTGCCCGTGCTGGTGGCCATGCAAGTGGGTGAACAAGGTTACAGCGTGCCGTGGGACAAGCTCGCTGCCGCCGTCAGCACCAAGACGCGCTTGATCATCATCAATACGCCGCATAACCCGACGGGCACGATTTTGCGCCCGGCCGACGTGGCGGCGCTGGCCGACATCGTGCGCGGCACGCAAATCCTGATTTTATCGGACGAAGTCTACGAGCACATGGTGTACGACGGCGTGCCGCACGCCTCGCTCTCGCGCCACCCTGAACTGGCGGCGCGCAGCTTCATCGTGTCCAGCTTCGGCAAGACGTATCACGTGACGGGCTGGAAAGTCGGCTACGTGGCGGCGCCCGCGGCGCTGACGGTGGAATTTCGCAAGGTGCACCAGTACAACGTGTTTACCGTCAACACGCCCATGCAGCACGGCATTGCCGGCTACATGGCCGACCCGCAGCCCTACCTGGACTTGCCCGCGTTTTACCAGCGCAAGCGCGATTTGTTCCGCGACGGCCTGGCGGGCAGCCGCTTTACCCTGCTGCCGGCCGACGGCACGTATTTCCAGTGCGTGCGCTACGATGCCATTTCGCAAGAGACTGAAGCGCAGTTCGCCGAATGGCTGACGGCGGAAATCAAGGTGGCCGCCATTCCCGTCTCCGCGTTTTACGCGCAGGGCAAGGAGTCGGGCATCGTGCGCTTCTGCTTTGCCAAGCAGGACGAGACCTTGCGCCTGGCGCTGGAGCGCCTGCGCAGCATTTAACGACAGTATTTCTCCGCCACGGCGGAGTAAAGGATGACAGCATGGTACAGCGTCGCATCGGCCCGGCCGACCTGGTTCCCGGCGAACCCCTGCCCTGGGATCTGTTTCTGGCTGACCACAGCGCCGGCCCGCAACTGCGCAAGGGGCAGATCATCACGGACGGTGCGCAGCTGGGACGGCTCATGCAATTGGGCCTGTACGTGGGCACGCCGGAGCAGCCGTCCGTGTTGCGCTTGCTCAATGAAGCGGCGCAGCGCCTGGAGCGCCTGCTGCTGGCCTTGCGCAGCGAAAGCAATGCCGAGCGCGACGTGCGCGACATCGCCCGCGAACTACTGCGCGCACTCGAACACGATGCCGACATCGCCCTGGCCAGCATCCTGCTCAACCAGATCGCCGGCAGCTACGCCGTGCGCCACTGCATCGAAACGGCCTTGCTGGCCATGCTGGTGGGCCGCAGCATGCACAAGTCCCACGATGAACTCTTATTGATCGGCGCGGCCGCGCTGACGATGAACGTGGGCATGCTGCGCCACCACGACAGTTTCCAGGACCGGCGCGGCCCCCTGAACGACGAAGAAATGCGTATCGTGCGCCAGCATCCACAGGAAAGCACGGAACTGTTGCGCTGCGCCGGCGTCGACGACGAGGAATGGCTCAGTTGCGTGCTGCTGCACCATGAAAACGACGACGGCAGCGGTTACCCGCAGGGGCGCACGGCCGACGAAATCCTGCAAAACGCCAAGCTGATCGGCCTGGCCGACCGCTATTGCGCGCGCGTCTCGGCGCGCAACTACCGCCGCTCCATCGTGCCCGACCAGGCGCTGCAGCACATCTTCCTCGACCAGGGCGTGCCCATCGATCCGCTGCTGGGGGAACGGTTCGTCAATCTGCTGGGCAAGTATCCGCCCGGTACCCTGGTGCGCCTGCGCAGCGGCGAACTGGGCGTCGTCACGCAGCGGGGCGCCGCCCTCGTGCATCCGCTCAGCGACCCGCTGGGCGCGCCGCTGGCCGCCGCCCAGCTGGCGCAGATGACGCCGCGCGACACGGGCGACAGCCAGTTCGCCATCGTCTCGTCGCTGCATGAAGACGATGCGGGCGTGCACTTCAGCATGCGCCATGTGTGGGGCGATGAAGCGCGGCTGTAGTCTGGCCGGGCAACGCCGGCGGCCAGCGCCACCAAATGTTATTTCGCGGTTTTCGGCGGACGGATGCCCGTGTACTGTGCGCTGACGAGCAGCCATTGCTTGTCGACTAGCCGGGCGACGTACCCTGCGCGCATGGCGAAGTTGCGGGCAACCCCTTCCTGATTGACGCGGTAGGACAACCGGGCCGAGATGAGCGCCGTATCGCCAAAGAGGCGCACCGCCGGTTCATCGACCTGGACTTCCGGACTCGGCCGCTTCTGCTCGGGCGCATAGAAGGACAGCATTTTTTCACGCCCGTCCACCTCGCCGACCGGCGATATTTCCACATAATTCTCGGCCGTGACGGCTTTCAACGCGGCTTGATCGAAGCTGCTCTGGGCCTGCGCATGGCGCTGCACCAGGGCCAGCAGTTCCGCATCGGCGGGAGCCGCCTGCGCACCACCCATCGCGCCCAAGGCGCCCAGCAGGCAGGTGGAAAGAAGATATGAAAGGGGTAATCTCATG
Organism: Janthinobacterium agaricidamnosum; assembly: GCF_003667705.1. NCBI lineage: Bacteria > Pseudomonadati > Pseudomonadota > Betaproteobacteria > Burkholderiales > Oxalobacteraceae > Janthinobacterium > Janthinobacterium agaricidamnosum. The sequence goes on from NZ_CP033019.1 coordinate 3,489,962, forward strand.
CGTATGTCATCCTGATCGAGGTCATTGGGAAGCATCCGTTGATGACGGCGCTACCGTCAGCATCGAACACTCGCTTGCGGGCAGCCCATCATGAGGAAACCCACCACATGCTATCGCCTTGCCATTTTCTCGCCCATGCCATTGCGACAAACTGCTGGATCCGGGGATTGAAACGCCATTCCACCGCCTCGGGATGCACATGGCGATGCTTTCAGATATGCCCGCAAGCCCTGCCTCAGCGCGCGTCGGGCAACTTCTGTTGCAGACCAAGGTTGAGCGCCCACTGCTCTTGCACGGAAATGATGCGCCGCGAACTGGTCTTGAGCGAGCCCTCTTGCGTCCACAGAAATGGATAAAAATTCAGACATAGCTCGCCGGACAAGGGCAATTCGGGCAATTCGTCAAAGCCCTCCGCGTCGCCAGGCTGGCGGCCGTAAAACTGCCGCAACTGGCTGGTAAAAGCCCATTGGACAAACATCGTGAAGCCGATCTCCAGCGCTTCCCACTCCAGCGTCTCGGGAGCCAGGTAATACATATTGCCCTGGTCGTCCCCGAGTGCGCCGCCATTGATGGCAAAAAATCCGCCCAGCACGTCGTCGGCGACCAGCAGAAAACCGTCGGCCTTTCCTTTGTTCCAGGCAGCGATATCCCTGCCCAGCCTGGCATGTCCCGACCCCAGTATGCGCAGCCAGCCGTCATCCACCAGGATGCCCCCCGTTTCATAGGCTATCGCCCCCAGGGGAGAACGCGTGGTGACCTGCAGGCTCAGCAGCACATCCTCCCTGCCGGCCGCGGGCGGCAGCAATTCCACCGGCAAGTCGGCCTCGTCGGCCCATTGCCTGATCAGGGGAAACGCCGGGTCTTCGCTATCGAGTAATTCATTCAATGTACGCATGCAATCTGACCTTATCGATGACCGCTTCCGGCGGTCGGAATGTGCACGGCGACGCAGGCACTGTCTGGCGGGCGGGACCCGGCACCGTTCATTTTGCGGACGTCAGATACGCCCGCAAACCATGCGTGAGCACAAAAGGAAACACGCTCGCATGGTCTTCGTCCTCGAACACGCGCAAACGCGTTTTCAGATTCGGAAACTTGCGCGATTTCAGCTTGCCGTCGAATTCGCGCACGTCGGCCACCATGTCGGCGTCTTCCTCGGAGCGCGAACGTTTCTTGCCTGCCGCCAGCTTTTCCAGGCCGCCGATGCCGAAGAACACGGAAGCTGGCAAGTCCTTGTGGCTGGCGGCATACGCCTGCTCGCGGTCGAACATCACGCCAGCGTCGTACCACAGCGACGGACTGCCAAGGATGTAGTGCTCGAAGGTGCGCGGTTCCGTCAGCAAAAATTGCAGGCCCAGCAGACTGCCGTAGGAATGGCAGATAAACACCTTGCGCTGCATATTCACGCGATAGTTACTGGCGATAAAGGGAAACACCTCGCCCGCGATGAACTGGCCATACGCCTTCGCTTCGCCGAACGCCGGCTGCCGCCCCGGCATGTCCGAGCGGTAATCGTGCTTGCGCGGCGTGGTGGGCGTGTAGTCGCGGCGGCGGCTGTACACCCCGCCGTCGCCGTTGGCGTACGACAGGCCGACCACCACCACTTCTTCCATCCCGGCATGCTTGTTCAGGCGCTGCGCGATATTGCGCACGACGGGAAACGCATAATTGGCATCGACGACGAACAGCACCGGGTAGCGTTTATTCCCCTGCCGATAGGAATCGGGCAAGGCCACATACACCTGATAATCGCGGTTCAAGGTTTGCGCATGGATGTCGCGCACTTCCGTATTCTCCAAAACGTAACTGGCGGGGGCGGTGGCGGGGGCGGCATGGGCATTGTTGAGCAGGCAGCAGAGTGCGAGCAGCAGGCTGAGGGATTTCAAACGGGGTTCCTTGACGTAGTCAGTGATGGCGCGATGACATCAACAATCTGAAAAAGAAATGACACTGTTCCAATCATGCCAAAAATACATCCGCACTACAATATCAAAACTCGCCCTCCATGAGCAAGTCTTCCGGCAAGGTCTCTGGCATGAGGGCCAGCAGCGCTGGCGGGATATATTGCACGGCTTGCCGCTCGTCTTCCGCCAGACATTGAAAATCGACGATGAAATGCGCGATATGGCTCAGATACTGCTCGATCAGTTTGCGATACGGCTCGCTGACAAGTTCTGCCTTCAACTCCAGCAGCGTTGCATGGGCGCGCTGGAGGAAAATAGGGATCACGTAATAGTTCTTGCTCAGGAAAAGGCCCGTCACATGGTTGACATGGCACACCAGCGCATACGTCGGGCTGGCCATGCGGTAACACTGGTCCGGACAAAGGCGCGGCGAATTGATATGTTCCTGGTAGCGCCTGATTTCCCGGCGCGCCTCTTTCGCCCCCTCGCGTTCATTGCGCATGGCGCGTCCTTTCAATCTTGTTCACTAGCAATATCCGCCACATGCAGGGGGTGGAACGCGAGCAGGTCGCCATAGCTGGCCACCGCATGCTGCGGATGGTTCGCGATGGTGCCGCTGTAGCAGCCTCGTATTTATCGATGCCGGTCACCTGCACCCACATCCGTTCGCACTGGCCGTCGCCGCGCGCACCATCCTCGGCGGCGAAGCGGAACACGCGTTTCACGCAGGCGCCGATGGGCAGCGCATCGCGTACCGCGGCCGGCGGCGGCTCGATATCCGTCAAATAGCGGGAAAGCCAGACGGCGTCTTCCAGGTAATAGCCCTGTTCGGCAAACGCGGGAAACGGCTTGTCCTTGAAACGCTCCCAGTGTCCCGCCCCGTCATCCCGCTGCGCGCCCCAGCCACGGGGCAAGCCATGCAACTCTGCCAGCAAGTCATCTCTTGGTATCATGTCTGCCAGACAGACAATCTTGACTGAACTTAACATCGTTTCAGTTGAGGCCGCGTGAAATTGCCAATCCCCTTCGTAGTCATGGGACACCAGCACGATGGGAGCGCCGTTCAAGACCTCCGTGGTCGTGAAGCAGGCGGTATTCGGGGCATCGGGGAATTTCCAGGCAGCGCTCATCTTGTCTTGTCCACGGATTCATCCGTTTCAGGCAATTGCCGTGGCGGCGGCTGTGGATAGCGCCAGCAACGCTGCCGACAGGAGAAGCGTACGTATCGTGCCCGCCCCGCTTGCCAACGGCGGCGCCGCAATCGGCCGCACTTACTTGGCCGCCGTCAACTGCACCAGCTTGCGCTCGACAAACGCCTGCAGCTGCGGCGACAGGGTTTGCAAGCCCTTGGCGCGCTCGAACGCCTGGCGCGCCTGGGCCGGGTGGTTGTCCGCTTGCAAGGCGATGCCGAGACCCATCCACCAGACGCCGTTGTCGGGCGCCGCCTGCAGGGCCAGCTGGTAGTGCTCGGACGCTTCGCGGTAGCGCTGCTCGCGCTGCAGCACGCCGGCCAGGAAGGCGTGGTATTCGCCGCTGTCGGCGGCGTACGGCAAGCTGCGCATCAGGGTGTCGAGCGCGGCCGCTCCGCCGTTGGTCTTGTCCAGCTGCAGACGGGCCAGCATCATCGCTTGCGCCGGCTGTTTCGGGTCCAGTGCCAGGCTCAGCTGCAACTGGCGGGCAGCCTCGTCGGGACGCTGCGCTTCGAGCAGCAGGCGCACCAGGGTTTCGCGCGCGCCCTGGTGGCGCGGGTCCAGCTGCAGGGTCTGCTGCAAACCGGGCAACGCTTCGGAGACGCGGCCATCCTGCAACTGGGCCAGCGCGCGCCGGTATGCATTCTCCACGCGCTGCTGCGCAGTCACTTGCTTGCCGTCGATGAGGCGTTCGCTGGCGGCGGGCGCTGCCGTCCTTACAACGGGCGCAGCGGCAGGCTTGGCGGGTTTTTCCGTGACGCGCCGCATTTCGGCGGGCCGCGCCCTGGCGGGCGCCGGGGAAGCTTCCTCGGCCTGGGACACGGGTTCGGGCTCAACCGCCGGGGCGGACACCACCGGCGCAGGCGCTACGGCGACAGGCACAGGAACGGGCACTGGAACGGGTACCGGGACAGGCGCCGGAAGCGGGTTGCTGGCCACATTCACCAGCACGGGCGGCACGGGCGGGCGCTTCAGGTAGACCCAGCCCAGGGCGATGGCCGCCGCCGTCAGGCCGGCAGCGCCGCCGAAGATCAGCGCGCGCGGCAAGCCCCGCTCGCGTTCGGGCACGGAGCGGATGCCGGCCGCGTCGCCGCGTCCATCGGGAGTGCCGCGCGCATCGAGGTCTTGCAACATCTTGTTAATCAGGCTCATCTACAGGCTCATCTTCGTCATCGGTTCAATAAAGTCCAGCTCACGCCGCAGGCGGCGGCCAGCACGCCGGCGCCAGCCAGCCATGGCCAAGGCTTCCGCCACAAGCGCGGCTTGCTGGCCAGGGTATCGCTGGCGGCCAGCGCCACGTGGCGCCCGCTGACCTGCTGCCGCCCTTCGCCATACGCCACCATCAGCGCCTTGTGCGCCATGATGTTGATCAGGCGCGGGATGCCGCCGGAGGCCTGGTACAGCTTGCGCACGCCGCCCCGGCTGAACAGACGCGCGCCATCGAAACCGGCCACGCGCAGACGGTGCGCCACATAGAAATCCACGTCGTCGCGCGACAACGGTCCCAGGTGGTAGTGAAAGGTGATGCGCTGCGCCAGCTGACGGATTTCCGGCAGGGCCAGCTTGACGTCGAGTTCGGGCTGGCCGAACAGCACGATTTGCAGCAGCTTGCGTTTTTCCGTTTCCAGGTTCGTCAGCAGGCGCAGCGCTTCGAGGCTGTCGACGGGAATCGCCTGCGCTTCATCCAGGCACAGCAGCACGCGCTTGCCTTGCGCCGCCAGGTTAAGCAGGCGCAAGTTGAGGGATTTGAGTAGCTGGTGCTGATCCGCATCTTTCTCCAGCAATACATCGAGGTCGTCCGCCAGCGCCAGGATCAGCGATCGGGGCGGCAGGTTAGGATTCGGGATATAGGCCGTGACGAAATCCCGCCCCAGCGATTGCATGAACTTGCGGCACAAAAAGGTTTTACCAGTGCCCACTTCGCCAGTGATCTTGATGAAGCCCTCGCCATTGCGCGCCGCCACCAGCAAGGTGTTGAGCGCCTTTTGCGACTGCGGGCCGTTGAAAAAGAAACTGGTATCGGGCGTGAGGCCGAACGGCGCCTCGCGCAAGCCGAAATGGGCCTGGTACATTTAGCGCCGCTCCGACGGCCGGCGCGGGTCGAGCGCCTCGATGCGTTTGCCCGAATCGAGCAAGTCCTCGTTCCAGCTGTTGGCGCCTTCGACGATGGTGGGCTTGATCAGCACCACCAGTTCGCGCTTCTGGATCACCTGGCCCGTGTTGCGGAACAGCGCGCCCAGCACGGGAATATCGCCCGCGCCCGGCACCTGAGAACGGTCCGAGGTCGTGGCCTGGCGCATCAGGCCGCCGATGGCGACGATCCGCCCATCCTGGCTGCGCACCATGCTGTCCATCTCGGACGTGCTGGAGGCGGCCAGCGGCAGTTTCAGCGAGCCGGCGCTGCCCAGGTCGATTTCCTTGCTGATGGTCGACACCTGGCTGACGGACGGGTGCACGTGCAGGATGATGTTGCCATCCGCATCGATCTGCGGCGTCACGTCCAGCACCACGCCGGAAAAGAACGGCTGCAAGGTCACGTTGGGGCTGGTGGTGGCGCCGCTGGCCGTCGTATTCGTGGTGGTGGACACGCCCGTCACGTAAAACTCGTCCGTGCCTATCTTCAGCACGGCCTTCTGGTTGTTCATGGTGGCGATGCGCGGACTCGACAGCACGTGCACGGAGCCTTGCGATTCCAGGAAGGAAATCATGGCGGCAAAGTTGGCTGTCTGGAACGCCAGGCCGAACATGGAGCCGGCCGCCGTCGCCGCCGAGCTGAGGCCGAAGCCGCTGCTGGCCGTCAGGCCGCTGCCATTCGTCATGTTGGGCGGCTGGCCGCCGTTGAACGGCAGCGGCGCCAGGCTGCCGCCCGGCTGGATGAAGCCCGTCGAGATGCGGTTCGTGTGGCCGCTCTTGATCGAGGCGAACGAGGCCCAGTTGATGCCCGTCTGCGTGTTGTCGTTGAGCTCGACTTCGAGGATTTTCGCTTCCAGGATCACCTGGCGGTCGACGGACAGCTGCGTGGCCTTCAGGTACATGTCGACGTTGCGCAGCTCTTCCGGCATGGCGCGGATGACGATCACGCCCGACTGCGGGCTCAGCACCACTTGCCGGCCGCCCTCGGTGCTGCCGACGATGGCTTCCAGCGCCGCCTTCAATTCCGGCCAGAAGTCTGCCGTGGACGAGGTGGTGAGGTTGCTGCTATCCAGGGTGCGGCCGCCCTGGCCGCCATTCGTCTGCTGGTTCTGCTCGCTATTCTGGTTGTTGCCCTGGTTGCCATTGCCGCCCGAACCGCCCGAATTGGTCGAACCGACCGAGCCCACCGAGGTCGACGACACGCGCAGGTTGGAACTGCCCCTGCGCGCGCCCGTCAGGTAATTGACATGGAACAAGCGCGTCTGCATGGTCAGCGGCTTGATGTAGATCTGCGTGCCTTCGACCTTGTAGTCGTAGCCGTACAGCTCGCGCACGGCGTCGAGCGCCTGGAACAGGGTCACGTCCTTCAGGTTGGCCGAAATCGTGCCGCCGATATCGGGATGGACCAGCATGTTGTAGCGCGTGCCGGCCACGATGGAGGTGAAGAACTGGCGCGCCGGCACATTGTTGAAGGCCACGTTGAAGCGCTCGTCGAGCGCGGCGCGGGCCTTCGGCAATTGCTGGGCCAGGGCCGCCACGGGCGGCAGCAGCGCCGCTTCCACGGCATCGGGCTGGGCTGCCGGCGTGGTGGTGGCCGCCGCGCCCTTGACGGCGTCTGTAATCGCATTATAGGTATCGCGCTTGACGGGCGCGACATTGCAGCCGCCCAGGCCCAGGCTGACGCTGACAAGCGCCGCCATCGTGCTGATCTTGAACATGCTCGCCTTGTGTTGATTGAATTGCTTGGCCACTTCTTCTACTCCTGCTTGCGGTCGGTCTTGCTGTCGGTCTGAGGCGGTATCTTGCTGCCCGGGTACAGCTTGAAGGTTTCCAGTGTTTTACCACGCCGCAATAATACGGCCGTGTCGCGGATCTCCGTCACCACGGCGTCGCCCACCTTGCTGCCGACCTTGACTGTCTGGCCATCGATGACGGCGAGGCGTCGGCCGCCCGGCTGGGTGGAGATGAGCACCGATTGCAGGCGCGGCTGCGCGGGCGCGACGGGAGCGGCGCTGGCGGGCGCCCACAGGGCCGCGGGCGGGCGCGTGGGGTCGTCCAGCGCCTGCGCCTGCACGCCGCTGCAGGCCAGGCACAGCGCCAGGAGCGGCGCCCAGCGGCGCGGCGCGCGGCCGGCGGTCACAGTGCGATCCATGTGTCATCCATGCTGAGGGTATATAAAGTCAGGGTCAGCGTCGCTTGCGGGTAAGTTTCGGCCTCCAGGCGGGCCTGGCCCCAGAAGACCCGCGTCGGCATCGCCTGCAGCGCCTGCATGTACTGCAGCATGTCGGCATAACTGCCCTGCAGCACCACTTCCACGCCATGCCGGTGCAGCAGGGGCGCCGGGGCGCTTGCCTTGGCGGCGCCGTCGCCGGACGCTGCGGCTGCCGGGGAAGCGCCCACGCCACCTCCAGACAAGGTTTTCAGCGCGACCACACGCAGGCCGGCATGCCGGCGCAGCAACTGTTCCAGCAGCGCCACCATGCGTTCGGGCGCCACCAGGCCGTGCTGCTTCTGGCGCAGCTGCTCTTTCATTCTCGCCCCTTCCGCCAGCAGGGCCGCCAGACGCGCGCGCGCATTCTGGTCCGGATCCACTGCGTGCGCCAGCATGGTCAGTTCGATTTCCTTGGCGATGGCTGCCTTCTGGTTTTGCTTTTGCGCAATGCTCGCATGCAGCGCCGCGCGTTTCGCGAACAGCGGATTAAAGAACAAAAAATAGAAGACGAACAGGAGCGCGGCCACGCCCGCGCCGAACAGCATCAGCCGCTCGCGCCGGCTGAGGGCGTCGAAGGCAGCGGCCCATTTTTTCAGCAAGGGCTGCATCAGTGTTTTCCTCCCGCTGCCGCGGCGGACGCCGCAAGCTGGCTTGATGATTGCAAGCTGAAAGTCACATACGGCGCCGCCGGTGCCTTGCCTTCGGTGACCGCCGGCACCGGCGGCTGGCCGATGTCGAGGCTGGCGAAGCTCTTGCCTGCCAGCACATCCTGCTGGCCCAAACGCGTGATATACGCGGGCAGCAGCGACGCGCGCAAGGCGCGGCCCTGCAAGCCGAGTTCACTGCCGGCACCGGCGATATTGATGTTCGTCAACCATACGCCTTCCACCCTGGCCTGCGCCAGCGCGCGGAAATAGCCGGCAAAGCCCTGGGTATTGCCCATTTCGCCACTAGCCAGCACGGCCGACGCATCCAGCAGCAACTGGCGCTGCGCCTCGGCGGCCGCGACTTCCTGCGCCAGCGCCGGATCTTTCTTGCGTGGCGGAAAATCACGCAAGGCCTGGTCGCGCCTGGCCTCTTCTTTTGCCAGCGCCGCCTGGACATCCGCGTCCTGGCGCTGCAGTTCCGTCAGCGAGCGCTGGCCCAGCACGCACAGCAGCAGCAAGCCCAGCGCCAGCGCACCGAGGCAGGCGCCGGCGGTGCGCGCCGACATCTGGTGGGTCGTCTGTTCGAACTGGGGGTTGAACAGATTGATCTGCTGGCTCATGCGCCCTTCCCTTCGCTCTTGCCCGGGAGCATGCCCCCCTCGCGCAAGGCCGCGCCCAGCGCCAGGAAGTAGCGCGCCTGCATGTCCGGCTCGCGCAAGGCGGCAACCCGGGAAAAGTCAAACACCTGATTCAAGTCCAGCCGTTCGACCGGCATGTACAGATTATCGGCCAGATAGCCGTGCAAGCCATCGCTGGCGCCCGTCATCAGCATCAGGCGCGAGAGCGAAATGAAGTGGAACTGGCGGTCGAAGTGGTCGAACGAGCGCTGCAGCTCCAGGGTGACACGATCGTAATACTGGCTGGCGTCGGGAGAGTGCAATTGCGGCAAGGTCACATCGATGCGGCGCGCCTGGTACAGCTCGCCATTGAAACTCATGGTCAGCAAGCCGCCGTCGCCATCGAAGGACAGCACGGCGATGCCGCGCCCCGGCGTTTCCAGCAGGGTGGCGATATTGCGCTGCGCCATTTCCGGGATATCGATCACGGACAGGCCGATCTTGCATACGCCATACAGCCCCTGGCGCCGCGACACGGCGCTGTTGCGCGCGGCGACGGCAAACACGCTGCTGCCGCGCTGGGTGCCGTTCGGGTCACCGGGGATGTCGAACACGTCGATGGTGGCCTCGGCCAGGGGAAAGTCCAGCATGTCCTTCAGGCGCCAGCCCACGGCCGTCTTCAATTCCTCGCGCGGCACAGCCGGCGCTTCCAGCGACAGCAGCTGGTACTCGCCGCCGGCCAGCACGGTACTGCAGTGGCGCGCCGCGGCCTGCAGTTCCTTGCCCAGCTTTTCCAGCACTTCGGCCGACGCGGGCCGTTCCGCCGCCTGGTAACTGGCGCACAGCACGCGCGGCAGGCCGTCGGCGGGACGCTCGACAACGACGGCGCTGACACCTTCGCGGCCAAACGCCGTCGCCAGCCAGCCATCGTATTTTCTTGCTCTTGCGAATAAACCCATGCGAACTATCCAGTGTAAGTGCCTGCCCGACTTGTCGCGCAGATAATGCATCAAGCCAATTCTAATTCATGAAACCAATTTTGTTGTGTAAAAACAATAAATTAGCGATCTTTTTTTCAAGCAGTTGACCTTACTGCGACAGCACGGCCTGCAGGCGGCGCTGGACGTAATCGGGGTTGTTGCCCGCGTGCGGACATAACGGCTCGGCCGCGGCCGGCTGGTTGCAGGACGTGGCCGTGATGGTCCAGCTGCTCAGTGTGCCCGGACCCGTGGCCTTGACACACTGTACGCTGACAGAAAAGGAGGACAGCGATGTGCCTGCCGGCAAGGCAAACGACACGGAAGGAGCGCAGTTTCCATCGATCAGCTGGCTGTACACGCCCCACTCGATGCCGGCGCGCGCGGCCTGCTCGGCGCGCACGCCCTGCACGTCCATCGCCGATTCAACTTGCTGCAGGGTAAACACGTTCACCATCACGGCGCCCAGCCCCGCCAGCACCACCAGCAGGAAGATGGCCGTCACCAGGCTGAAGCCGCGCATGCGGCGCGAGGGAAATATTCTCATGGCGCTCATGGTGTGTTACTGACCTGTACCTGCTGCACCAGGCGCAGCGTGCCGGTATTGCTGTTTTCCGCGCCGAGGCTCAGGACGATGCTGAGCAGGCCGCGCGGCCCGTTCTTCAACACCTCATAGGTAAAACAGCCTTCGGGGGGAGCCTCTGTTTGACCAGACCGCGTCACCGTGTTTTTCAGGATTTTTTGCGCCAGCAGTGCGCGCACGGGGGCCGTTAACAAAGGCGCCGCCGCCGCATCGAGCGGCTGCGTCGCCTGGATGACATAGCCGGAATAACGCATCAGGGTACCGGCCTGCGGATCGCAAACATAGCTGACAGGCGTCGTCACCACCTGAAAACGGTGCGATGGCGAGGGGAACTTCAGCGGCGCCTGCGCGAGGAAGGGATTGCTCTTCAGGGTCACCAGCGTGCCGCTGACGGCATCGACCTGCGCCAGATTGCAGATGCCGGCGTTGACGGCACAGCCGTAGGCATCCGGCAGGTTGTCGCCCATATTGTAGACGGCGATAAAGTCGCCGGGCGCGATCTCCGGCGCGCTCCCGACGACGGTAAATTGATTGGCGTTCGCGCCGGCGGCGACGGGATTGAAGGCCAGCACGGCTCCGAGACCCGGTGCATCGTCCTCGGACAGGTAGCGGCCGCCCGATTTCGTCAACAGCAACTCCAGGTATTTCCCGTCCGCGCTGACGCGCACGCTGTTCGGCAGGGCAAGGCGCACGTCGCGCGCGATGCGCCGCGTGGCGGTATCGGCCAGGTCGGCCAGGTCGGCGCGGGCATTGGCATCGATATAACCTTGCACGGGCAGGCGGATGAACATGGCCACCATGCCGCCGATGATGCCCGTGATGACGATCACAATGATCATCTCCACCAGGGTAAAGCCGCGCGCGCGGCGCCGGAAAGAAGAGGTATTCATGGGATGCTGTTCGGCGCGTAGCGCGTGCGATAGCCGTCGAGTACGACCTGCTGCTTGTCGCCATAGGCGACGCTGACCTGGATATGCAGCACCTTGGGCGCCGCGATGCCGTTCAGCGCAACGGTATTGATGCTCACCGTCGCCGCATACTGGCCGGCAAGCGCTGAGAACGGGTTGCCGGCCACATCCGTGGTGTATGTCGAGGTTCCGCCGTCGCTGGCCACGTAATCATTGACGTTGTCGTAAGGCCGCTGCGTGGTGGCGCCCTGTATGCCAAACGCTTCCTTCGTGGCGCAACCGGCCTCGCCGGTCGCCGTCTCGGCTGCCGGGTCGTCCACTGCGCAATAAGTGAAGCGCGCGCCCTCGATTTCGTCGAGCATGCCTTGCGCAATGGCCAGCGCCTGCTTGCGCAGCTGCGGGTCGACGCTATTGCGCGTCGTCAAGCTCATCACGCCAAGGATGGCCGTCACCGCCACGCCCACGATGACGATGAAGAGCACCAGTTCGATCAGGGTCACGCCGGCCTGGCCGCGCCTGGCGGCACGGCGCCTAGCGGTACACATAGCCGGTCTCCGGTGCGACGTTGACCTGGTATTGCTGCCCGCCCACAACCACGGTCAGCACCAGGATAGTGGAAAAATCGCCGTACGCCGCGTAATACGGGCGCCCCAGCGGGTCAAAGTAAAACCCCGCGCCGCCCGTCAGCGTAACGGCCGCAGGCCATCCTTCGCACAGCCAGTTGCTCCTGTCGCTGCAAGCGAGCAGTGTTTCCTTGCTGCCGCTGTTCGTGCCGGCGGGCGGCACCACCTTCTGCGCATCGCTGCAAGCGGCGTCGAAGCACAGCGCCACGCTTTTGCCGTCGATGCGCACAAACACGGGACGGTTTTGCGCCACCGCAAGCTTTTGTCCATAGCGCACGATACTCGCCACCTGATCGCTGGTACTGCGCGCATCAAAGGCATCGCGCTGGAAAAACCGCGAAACGGCAAACGTGGCCAGCAGGCCGGCGATCACCAGCACAGCGACCAGTTCGATCAGCGTGAAGCCGCGCGCGCGGCGCCGCAGCCTGGGCCGCGAGAGCGTCATACGTTGCGGCAAGGTGGTCGATGGCAGGGACAATGGCAATACCCGTAAAAAAGCCCAACCGGCATGGCCTGGCGTTGGGCGGGCGGAAAACATGGCGTGGCCATGCCGGCTTGCCGGCATGGCAGCTGCACGCCCGGATTAGCTGCAGTTGGCCGAGGTCAGGGCCGTCGCGTCAACCACCGCCGGCAGGACTGGCGTGGTGCCTGACGCAGCCACGGCAGTCGTATAGGTCACCTTGCAACTTGTATGCTTGTTATCAGGCAACACCGTCAGCACGGTTCCCGTCGCCGCAACGGTGGTCGTATCGTAGTCAACCAGACCGCCTGCCGCCGAGGCGATGCCAGGCGATGCGATGCCGGGGTAGCCGCTGATGCCCTTGATGTCCGTACCTTCCATGTTGACGGCAACGGCGTCGGCAGGCGAACCCTTGACCAGCCATTGTGCGTGGAACAGGGCCGAACCGGATTTCAAGGCGCCCGCTGCCGCCTGCATCTTGGCGATGCGCGCATCGGTCGACATGTCGACGAATTTAGGAATGGCCGTCGCTGCCAGGATACCCAGGATCACGATGACGACGACCAGTTCAATCAGGGTAAAACCCGCCTGGGAGCCGCTTTTCATACTACGTAAGGATTTCTTCATACCAGCTTCTCCAAAATCAAATAAAAACATCAAAACCAACGCCATGAAACGTGCGCTGCACGGCACGCCGTTGCAGCGCGTCAGGCTATTTCCACACCACAATATCGGGTTCCTGGACGAGCTTGTCAATATCGGCGTCTGCACCTGGCAAGATTACCTTAAATTTCACTGCATCAAGCTCTGAACCGGGAAAAATATTGCCATTACTAAACAAATAGATGATTTTTTGTTCTTTTCTGTCGTACAACCAATTCCCGCCGGGTAATTCATCGAGCACGGGGGCATCGAATTCGCCCAGGTAGTTGGCTGGCTTGTCGGCCAGCCAGTCGAACGGGTTTTGCCGCGCCAGCGCCGGTATGCGCGCGCGCCCGTCCGCCAGGTACAGCTGCAGCACCTGCACCCGCAAGCCGGTGCGCAAGGCCCCCAGCGTCTGCGCCATAGCCAGCTGCTGCGCCTGCTGCTGGTAGTAGCCGGCCCGGTTCAGGAACACGCCCACCAGGATGGCGAACACGCTCGCCACGACGGCCAGTTCGAACAGCGTGAAACCGCGCTGGCGGGCAGGCAGCGCCATCAGTGCAGGGCCGCGCGGCCCAGGTCCCAGATCGGCAGGAAGATGCCCAGCGCCAGCACCAGCACCATGGCGCCGAGGAAGACGATCAGGATCGGCTCGATCTGCGCCGACAGGGTTTTCAGCTCGTAATCGACTTCGCGCTCGTACATGTCCGCGATCTCGTCCATCAGGTCGTCGAGCGAACCGGACTCCTCGCCCACGGCGATCATCTGCAGCACCACGGGCGTAAACACGCCGGCCGCCACCGAGGTGCGCAGGATGCTTTCGCCCCGCTCCACGCCGTCGCGCATCTGCTCCACGCGCGCGCTCAGGTAGGTGTTGTCCACCGTTTGCGCCACCACCGTCAGCGCCTGTACGATGGGCACGCCGCTGGTGCTCGACAGGGCGAAGCTGCGGGCGAAGCGGGCCATCGTGCCCTTCAGGATGATCTTGCCGGCAATCGGCAGGCGCAGCTTGGCGCGGTCCCATTTATACAGGCCCTCTTTCGTGCGCAGCCAGGCGCGCCAGCCGAAAAAGCCGCCCACGCCCAGCATCAGCAGGATGGGCCAGTAGGTCACCGTGAAGCGCGAGATGCCGATCAGGAAGCGCGTCATCAGGGGCAGTTCCGCGTGGAAGCTGGCGAACACTTTTTCGAACTGGGGAATGACGAAGATATTCACCACGATCATCGCGGCGACCATGGCGAAGACGACGAAGCTCGGGTAGCGCGTGGCCGACTTGACGCGCGCGCGCATGTCGCGGTCGAATTCCAGGTGATCGAACAGGCGCAGGAAGACCTCATCGAGGCGCCCCGTCATTTCGCCCACGCGCACCATCGACAGATAAAACGGCGTGAAGATGGCGGGATGGCGCGCCATGGCGGCCGACAACTCGCGCCCCGCATCGAGCGATTCGCGCACGTCCTTGATGATGCGCCCGAACGCGGGGCTGATGGCGGATTCCTGCAGGCCGGCCAGTCCCCGCATGATGGGCACGCCCGCCTTGAGCAGGGTGTACAGCTGGCGGCTGAACAGCTGCACGTCCATGGGCGTGACTTTTTTCTCGGTCAGCTTGTCCCACCAGCCCAATTTGCTGGCGCCGGCGCCCGCCACCGTCTGTTTGGTGGCGCTGATGTCGACGGGCGTACTGCCGCCCGCCATCAACTGATCGGCCACGGCGCCGCTGTCGGCGCCCTCCATCACGCCCGTCAGCAGTTCGCCGTTGGCATTGCGCGCTTTGTAAGCAAAAAACGCCACGTCAATCCTCGCTCTGGTTGCTGATGCGCATCGCTTCCATCACCGTCGTGCGGCCTTGCACCACCAGCTGCACGGCGTGGCGGCGCAAGGTGTCGCCGGCCATCTGCGCCGTCGCCACCTTCATGAAGTGCGATGGATCGGCATGGTTGGCGGCATCGGCCACGGCGCGCGTAATTTCCAGCAATTCGTACACGCCCGTGCGGCCCCGGTAACCCATGCCATTGCAATGCGAACAGCCTTTGCCGTGGAAATACTGGTTGCGCTCGACCAGCTCGCCCAATTCCAGGCGCAGCCATTCGTATTCGTTCGGCGTGGGCTGGTACGGCGTGCTGCAGCTTTCGCAGATCACGCGCACCAGACGCTGCGCCAGCACGGCTTGCAGCGAGCTGCCCACCATGTAGCGGGGCACGCCCATGTCCATCAGGCGCAGCGGCGTGCTGATGGCGTCGTTCGTATGCAGGGTCGACAGCACCAAATGGCCCGTCATGGCGGCGCGCAAGCCGATTTGCGCCGTTTCCTGGTCGCGCATCTCGCCGACGAGCACGATGTCGGGATCTTGCCGCAAGGCCGAACGCAGCACTCTGGCAAAGTTCAGTTCGATCTTGTCGTTGACTTGCACCTGGTTGATGCCGGGCAAACGGTACTCGACGGGGTCTTCCACCGTGATGAGCTTTTTTTCCACGGAATTGAGTTCGGACAAGGCGCAGTACAGGGTCGTCGTCTTGCCGCTGCCGGTCGGCCCCGTCACCAGCACGAGGCCGTTCGGGCGGCTGACGATGGCGCGGAACTGCTGCACCAGCTTGGGCGGCATGCCGATCGCGTCCAGGCGCAAGGTCGTGCCGCCCTGGTTCAGCAGACGCATCACCACCGATTCGCCGTACTGCGTCGGCATGGTGGAAATACGCACGTCGATGCGCTGGTTTTTTACGCGGATGGCGAAACGGCCGTCCTGCGGCAAGCGCTTCTCGGAAATATCGAGGTCCGACATCAGTTTCAGGCGCAGCGCCAGCGAACTGGCGATCTTGCTGTCCGCTTCCGTCTGCAGGTGCAGCACG
Organism: Janthinobacterium agaricidamnosum; assembly: GCF_003667705.1. Taxonomy (NCBI): domain Bacteria; kingdom Pseudomonadati; phylum Pseudomonadota; class Betaproteobacteria; order Burkholderiales; family Oxalobacteraceae; genus Janthinobacterium; species Janthinobacterium agaricidamnosum. The sequence continues at coordinate 3,505,704 of NZ_CP033019.1, forward strand.
CCGTCGATGCGGAAGCGGATCTGCAGCCGGCCTTCCTGCGGCTCGATGTGGATGTCGGAGGCGCGCACCTGCGTGGCATCCTCGAACACCGATTGCAGCAGCTTGACGATGGGCGCCTCTTCCAGGCCCGGGTTGGCGGCCAGCGCGCCGAAGTCGACGGACACGTCGCCCAGATCCTGCTCCAGCTCGCGCGTCAGGGTCGAGATGTCTTCCGTGCGGCGGTAGATGCGGTCGATGGCGGCCAGCACTTCCGTTTCATTGACCACGGCCAGCTCGATCTGGCGCTTGACCAGGCGTGAGATTTCATCGTACGCGAACAGGTCGGTGGGATCGGACATGCCGACCAGCAAGCCCTCGCGGCGGTCTTCCAGCACCAGCGCGCGGAAGCGGCGCGCCTGGGTTTCCGGCAGCAGCCGCACCAGTTCGGGATTGATGTTGAAAAACTTCAGATTGATATAGGGAATGTCGAGCTGGCGCGCCAGCGCGCCCGAAATCTGCTCTTCCGTGACGAAGCCGTGCTCGACAAAAACGCGGCCCAGCTTGCGTCCCGAACGCTTCTGTTCCGTCAAGGCCTGGCCCAACTGTTCTTCCGTCAGCAACTTCTGCTGCACCAAAATTTCACCGAGCCGGACTTTCTCTGGCCTTGCCATTGCTTACTCCTCGACAAACAAATTTCACAGAAGATACACGCCTGCGGCGCGCACAGGCATTTTATTCCAGAACCTGTTGTTTCTTAAAGAAAATACATTCCATCATTTGATTTTTGCGCATTTCAACACGATGCAAGGAAACACTTGCCGCCCGCCTGCGCCCATGGCAATAATGGCGGTCGTTCACCGTCTTCCCTGCCGACCATTGCCCCTATGAACGCCTGCGCCATCGAGTTCCACAACGTACATCTGCAGCTGGCGGGCAGCGCCGTGCTGCGCGGCGTCGACCTGCAGGTGCGCGCGGGTGAACTGTTCGGCCTGGTCGGCGTGAATGGCGCGGGCAAGACTTCCCTGCTCAAATGCCTGCTCGACTTTTGCACGCCCGAGCGGGGCGAGATCGCCATTTTCGGACGGCCGCACCGGCATGGCGCGGCGCGCCAGCCCCTGTCGTTTCTGCCGGAACGTTTCCAGGCGCCTTATTACCTGACGGGCGGCGACTTCCTGCGCTACCTGTCGCGCCTGCACGATGTGCGGCCCGATGCGCACGCCGTGCGGCAAGCCCTGGACGCGCTGGACCTGGCGCCGGACGCCTTGCTGCGTCCCGCGCGCGCCTATTCGAAAGGCATGATGCAGAAACTGGGGCTGGTCGCCTGCCTGCTGTCGGGCAAGCGGCAACTGGTGCTCGATGAACCGATGAGCGGACTCGACGCGAAGGCGCGCGCGCAATTCAAGCAGGTGCTGCGGCAAGCGCATGCGCAGGGCCGCGGCGCCCTGCTCACCTCGCATGCGCTGGCCGATGTGGAAGAATTGTGCGACCGCATGGCCATCCTGCATGCGGGCCGCATCGTATTTACGGGCACGCCCGCCGAATGCCGCGCCCGCCATGGCGGCACGGAAGACGCCAGCCTGGAGCAGGCTTTTCTCAATTGCATCGCGGCATGAACACCGACACGCAGGTTTCCAGCCACTACGCGCCCTCGCCGTACGGCATGTATCTGCGCCATTTCGGCTTGCGCACGGCGCCGTTCGGCATCACGCCGGACCCGGCCTTTTTCTATCCCGGCAATACGCGGGGCGAACTGCTCGATGCGCTGCTGTATGCCGTCACGCAAGGCGAAGGCATCATCAAGCTGACGGGAGAAGTGGGCAGCGGCAAGACCATGCTGTGCCGCATGCTGGCCGAACGCCTGCCGCCCCAGGTCGACGTGCTGTACCTGCTCAATCCCTGCCTGGAGCCGGACGAAGTCCTGCACACCATCGCTGCCGAACTGGGCCTGGAACTGGACGGATGCCGCGCCGATGCCGCGCTGCGCGCCCTGCACGGCGAGCTGATCGCCAGGCATGCGGCCGGGCGCCAGGTGGTGCTGCTGGCCGAAGAGGCGCAAGCCATGCCGGGCGCCACCCTGGAAGCGCTGCGCCTGCTGACGAACCTGGAAACGGCCAGCCACAAGCTGCTGCAAATCGTGCTGTTTGGCCAGCCGGAATTGCAGCACACCCTGGACTTGCCCCAGTTCCGCCAATTGAAGGAACGCATCACCCACAGTTTCACCGTGCCGCGCCTGCCGCAAGCCTTGCTGAACGATTATCTGGCGTGCCGCCTGGCCGCCGCCGGCCGCCTGGCGCCGCTCGTTTTTACGCCTGCCGCGCTGCGCCGGCTGGCGCGCGCGGCGCAGGGCATCGTACGCAGGGTCAATATCCTGGCCGACAAGGCCTTGTTGGCCGCGTTTGCGGACGATGCGCAGGAAATCAGCGCGCGCCACGTGCGCCTGGCCATTGCCGACAGCCCCTTTCACCGCCCGCCCTGGCATGCGGGCAAGCTGCTGGCAGGCGTCTTGAGCGCGCTGATGCTGCTGCTGGCTGCGGCACTGCTGTGGCAATGGCTGGTACCGGGCCAAACGGCGGCTATCTCGGCCCCGGCTGCCGTCCCACGCGCACCGCTGCCGGCGCCGTCGACGCTGCTCGACAGCAAGCTGGCCGAATCGCGCGACTGGCTGACACGGCAAAGGCCGCAGCAACTGGTGCTGCAAATCGCCAGCCTGCCCGCCACCGAAACGGCCGCGGCGGAAACTTTCCTGCAGCAGGCGCAGCAAGCGATCGGCCTGCGCGATCTTCACGTGTTTCGCCTGCCTGGCGCAGCGCCCGCAAACGCCATCGCGCGCCTGGACATCGTCTACGGCAGCTTCGCCGACCGGGCCAGCGCCGAAGCCGTTTGGGCGAGGCTGGCCCCCTCGTCGCCACAGAAAATATTGCTGAACGACATAGATAGTATCCGTACGGAAATGAAAGCCACGGCACCGCTACAAACGACGCGTGGTAGCCCCTGACTTTATTTCGGTATATTGCCTCCGGAGCCCGCACAGCCGATTGATTTTAGGCGATCATGCTGGGTAAAATTGCAAAGGCACAACACGACTCCAAGGGCGAACTTTTCATGAATCAACTCCCTATTCCTGTGCTGGCCTCCTGGGTCGCCCTCGCCTGCGGCACCGTGCTGTCCGGCTGCGCCACGCATCAAATGCCGCTGTCGCCTGCCCACCTCAATACCGCGCCCGTCGCCGGCGGCGCCATTCCCGAACCGGTGCAGCAAAGCAGCGCGCTGGCCGCGCCCTTGCCCGCGCCCAAGGTGGAAACCTACAGCGTCACCGTGCACAAGGTGCCCGTGCAATCGCTGCTGTTTGCGCTGGCGCGCGACGCGGGCATGAATATCGACATCCACCCGCAGATCGAAGGCAGCGTCACCCTGAATGCGCTGAACCAGACCCTGCCGCAATTGCTGGCACGTATCGGCAAGCAAGTCGATATGCGCTACGAAATCGATGGCAAGAACCTGACGGTGCTGCCCGACGCACCCGTATGGCGCAATTACAAGATCGATTACGTCAACATCGCGCGCAGCACCAACAGCAGCGTGAATATCGCTACGCAAATTTCCACGGCGGGCGGCGGGTCGAACAACGCCAGCAATCCCGTTGGCAGCACGCAAGGCAGCGGCGGCAACGGCAATAACAATTCGACCACCCTGGTCGTGAATCGTTCGGAAAATAACTTCTGGTACAGCCTGGAAAAAAATATCCGCGACCTGCTGCGCGACACCACGCTCAACGACGTGCAGGTCGACCCGCTGGCGCAGCTGAACCAGCAATTGACGGCCGCACAGGGCAATACGCCAGGCCAGCAGGGACAAGCGGGTCAGCCAGGCCAGCCGGGCCAGCAGCAGAATCAGAGCGGCAGCCAATACGGCAGCCAGGCGCCGATGCAGACTGGCGGCCAGTATGCGCCAGGCCAGCAGGCACCCAACCAGAATGCGAATCCTGGCCAGCAGCTCGACGCGAACGGCCTGCCGCTATTAAAACTGGCCAACAAGGGCAGCCCCTCGTCCGTCGTCGTCAACGTGGAAGGCGGCTTGATCGCCGTGCGCGCCACGGGTCGCCAGCACGAAAAGATCGCCGAATTCCTCGATGCCGTGTTGCATAGCGCCAAGCGGCAAGTGCTGATCGAGGCGACCATCATCGAGGTGCGCCTGAGCAATGAATATCAGCAAGGCATCAACTGGTCGCGCCTGACGGGCAGCCTGAGCCTGAACCAGGGCCGTGTCGGCACCCTGCCCCTGCCCAGCGGCGTGCTGCCGGGTACGTCGCCCGGCATCTTCGTGCTCAACTACATGAAGGATAGTTTCAGGACCACCATCCAGCTGCTCGAATCGTTCGGCAAGGTGAAAGTGCTGTCCAGCCCGAAGATCAGCGTGCTCAACAATCAAACGGCCATGTTGAAGGTGGTCGACAACAATGTCTTCTTTACCATCAAGGTGACGCCGGCCGTGATCAGTTCGACTGGCACCATCACCACGCCCGCCACCTATGAGTCGAAACTGGAAACGGTGCCCGTCGGCTTCGTCATGAGCGTCACGCCGCAGATTTCCGACAGCGACGAAGTCACGCTCAATGTGCGCCCCACCATTACGCGCATCGTGGGTTATGTGCAAGACCCGAATCCGGCCCTGGCCACGGCCAGCGTGATCAGCCGCGTGCCCGTGATCCAGGCGCGCGAGCTGGAATCGATCATGAAAGTGGGCAATGGCCAGATCGCCGTGATGGGCGGCCTGATGCAGGATTCCATCGACAATGCCAAGGATGGCGTGCCCGGCCTGTCCAGCCTGCCCGTCGTGGGCAATTTGTTTACCTATCGTAATGAGGCAAGCAGCAAGACGGAGCTGGTGATCTTCATGCGCCCCGTCGTGGTCAAGGATGCCAGCATCGAAGGCGATTACCGCGACTACCGTTACCTGCTGCCCGGCCAGGCGCCGCTCAACAGCCAGCCGTACACGGATGGCCCGCCGGCGCCAGCCCTCCAGCCGCAGGCACGCCTGCAGGGAGACGTCCCATGAGCTTGTTGATGCAGGCGCTCAAGAAAGCCGAGCGCGCCAAGCAGAACAGCCTTTCCGACGAAGAACTGGAAAAGCCGTCCGAAGCCTACGACCAGGTGCTGGAACTGGCGCCGGCCGACGCCCTGCCGCCCCGCCCCGCGCCTGCCGCGCCACCGCCCGCGCAGCCGGCAAGCAGCTTGCGCCTGGAACCGCTGCAGGACGCTCCCGCGCCGCAGCCCGAGCCCAGCGGCGCGCAGCCCGGTTCACAGCAAGGCACGCAACCTGGCCCGCCCCCCGAGCCGCCGCGCGCCCGTCCGGAACCGCCGCCCGCCAAGCCACGCGCCAGCCGCAGCAATCCGCCGCCGAAAGGCCCCACCGGCCCCATCAGCGTCGACCCGGCCACCGTGCGCCTGGCCGTGCTGCTGGCGATCCTGCTGCTGGTGGCGGGATCGATGGCGTATTGGTACTGGCGCGCCAGCAGCAGCCCCGGCGCGGGCGCCAACCTGCCCGGCGTACCCATGCCGCTGACGGACGCCCCGGGCACGGCCGGCGTTGCCGGCCCCATCGTGGTGCTGCCCGGGGCCGGCGGCGTTCTGCCGGACGCCCCGGCGCCCGCTCCGCTGCCGCAGGACGCGCCGCGCGAACAGCGCCCGCCAGCCGGCGCGGCGGAACAGCAGGCGATGATCCAGGCCGCCGCGCAAGCGGCCGTGGCCGCCCAGCTGGCGCAACTGCCGCCGCCTGCGCAGCCCAGCCTGCCACCGGTAGCCGCGCCCGACAATAGCCAGATCCAGGTGCTGCGCAACGATACGGCGCCGCAAATCAACCCAGGCGTGCAGCAAGCCTACCAAGCCTTCAACGGGGGCCAGCTGGGCCTTGCTCGCCAGCAATATGAAAGCGTGCTGCGGCAGGATGCCAACAACCGCGACGCGCTGCTGGGCCTGGCGGCCGTGGCCCTGCGCGAGAACCAGGGCGCGCAGGCGGCGTCGCTGTACGTGCGCTTGCTCGAGATAAACCCGGACGATGGCGTCGCGCTGGCCGGCCTGATCGGCCTGCGCCAGGGCGACGTCGTGCAGAGCGAAGCCAGGCTGAAAGCACTCCTGGCCCGTACCCCCGACAGCGGCCCCGTGCTGTTTGCCCTGGGTAATGTGTATGCCAAGCAGCGCCGCTGGAACGAAGCGCAGCAGCAGTTTTTCCGCGCCTACGGCGCCGCGCCCGGCAATCCCGACTATGCCTTCAACCTGGCCGTGGGCCTGGACCGGTTGAACCAGCCCAAGCTGGCCGCCACGTATTACCAGCGCGCCTTGACCCTGGCGCAAACGACGCCCGCCGCCTTCGACCAGGCCGTCGTGCAAACGCGTTTGCGCGAACTGGCGGCCCCCGCACCGGCAGCACCGGCCCCTGCCGAGCCGGCCACCATCACACCCCGTCAGGAATAAGCACTACATGGCAGAACAGGCAAAACTTCCGCTGGGCAAATTGCTGATCCAGAAAGGGGTGATCAGCGAAGACCAGTTGCGCATCGCCCTGATCGAGCAGCGGCGCAGCAGCGAACCGCTGGGCAAGCTGCTGATCACCCTGGGCTTCGTCACGGAAGCCACTGTGCGCGAGGCCCTCAGCGAAAACCTGAAACAGGTCAGCGCGGACCTGTCGAGCCTGGTTGTCGACGCCATCGCCCTGAAGCTGATTCCGAAGGACGTGGCCAAGCGCTACCGTGTCTTTCCCATCGTCTACGAGCGGCAGGCGGACAATCTGATCCTGGCCATGGCCGACACCAGCAACATCGTCGCGCTCGACCAGATCAGCGCCATGCTGGTCAAGGGCATCACGATTTCCACCGTGCTCGTCAACGAATCGGACATTTCGCGCGCCATCGACCAGTACTATGGTTTTGAATTGTCGATCGACGGCATCCTGCACGAAATCGAAACGGGCGAAGTCAGCTATCAAAGCATGGCGTCGCCGTCGGACGAGTACAGCCAGCCCATGGTGCGCCTGATCGACGCGCTGCTGGCCGACGCCGTGCAGAACGGCGCCTCGGACATCCATTTCGAGCCGGAACAGTCGTTCCTGCGCATCCGCTACCGCATCGACGGCATCCTGCGGCAAATCCGCAGCCTGCACAAATCGTACTGGCCGGCCATGGCCGTGCGCCTGAAGGTGATGTCGAACATGAATATCGCCGAAGCGCGCGCGCCGCAGGATGGGCGCATCAGCATCAAGTTTTCCGGTCGGCAAATCGACTTCCGCGCGTCCGCGCAACCCACGACGCATGGCGAAAACGTCGTGCTGCGCGTGCTGGACCGGCAAAAGGGCATCGTCCCGCTGGACGGGCTGGGCCTGGCCGAAGCGGAACTGAACTTGCTCAAACTGATGATCGCCCGTCCCGACGGCGTGATCCTCGTGACGGGCCCGACAGGCAGCGGCAAGACCACCACCCTGTATTCGATACTCAACCATATCAATACGGAAAGCGTCAACATCATGACCCTGGAGGACCCGGTCGAGTATCCGATGAACATGATACGCCAGACCTCCGTCAACGAATCCGTCAAGCTGGGCTTTGCCGACGGCATCCGCTCGATGATGCGGCAAGACCCGGACATCATCCTCGTGGGCGAGATCCGCGACCGCGAAACGGCGGAAATGGCCTTTGCCGCCGCCATGACGGGCCACCAGGTGTATTCCACTTTGCATACGAGCTCGGCCATCGGTTCCGTGGCGCGCCTGCTCGACATCGGCATCCTGCCCGACATCATGGCCGGCAACATCATCGGCATCGTGGCGCAGCGCCTGGTGCGCCGCTTGTGTCCGCATTGCAAGGAAACCGTGATCGCCGACGACGTCGAGCGCCGCCTGCTGGGCCTGGCAGCAAGCGATGCGCCCGCGTCCATCTGCCGCGCCGTCGGCTGCGAGCGCTGCGCGCACCAGGGCTACAAGGGCCGCCTGGCCATCATGGAAATCCTCAAGATGACGGCTGAACTCGATGAATTGACGGCGCGCCGCGCCAGTTCGCGCGAATTGAAGAACGCGGCGCGCGCGGCCGGCTTCAAGGGCATCGTCGACGACGGCGTGCGCCGCGTGCTCGAAGGCGTGACCACGCTGGAAGAAGTGGGCCGCGTGGTCGACTTGACGGAAAGGCTGGCCTGATGGCGCAATATGTCTACCGCGCCATGGATGCCGCCGGCGCATTGATTCCCGGCAGCATGGAGGCGGCCAACGTGCCGGACCTGGAAGCGCGCCTGCACCGCATGCAGCTGGACTTGATCGACTGCAAGATCACGGGCCAGTATCTGGTGCTGCTGGGCAAGCGGGTCATCCACCGCCGCGACCTGATCAACTTCTGCTTCCACATGGAACAATTGACGGGTGCGGGCGTGCCCATCCTGGAAGGCTTGAACGACTTGCGCGAAAGCACGGACCACCCGCGCCTGCGCGAAGTCGTCACGGATCTGATCGAAAGCATCGAAGGCGGCTTGCCGCTGTCGGGCGCGCTGGCCCAGCATGGCGACATCTTCGACGCCACGTTTACCAGCCTGATCCTGGCGGGCGAACAGAGCGGCAAGATCGCCGAAGTGTTCAAGAACCTGTCGGAAAGCCTGAAGTGGCAGGACGAGCTGGCCTCGCAGACGCGCAAGATCGTCATGTACCCGGTCATCGTCGCGCTGGTGGTGGCGGGCGTGACGTTTTTCCTGATGATTTATCTGGTACCCCAGCTGACGGCCTTCATCCGCAACATGGGCGGCGAGCTGCCGCTGCACACGCGCGTGTTGATCTTTGTATCGAATGTGTTCATCGATTACTGGTATGTGCTGCTGGCCTTGCCCGTGCTGCTGTTTTTCGGCCTGCGCGCCCTGATCCGCCGCAGCGAGGCGGCCCGCTATGCGTGGGATGGCTTGAAGCTGCGGCTGTGGCTGGTCGGCCCCGTGCTGCACAAGATCATCCTGGCCCGCTTCGCCACTTTTTTTGCCCTGATGTATGCTTCCGGCATCACGATACTCGAATGCATCCGCCTGTCCGAAGGCATCGCCGGCAACCAGGTGGTGGCGGCCGGCCTGCGCCGCGCCGCCCAGCTGATCAGCGAAGGCCATGGCGTGACCGCCGCCTTCCAGCATACGGGCATCTTCCCGCCACTGGTGATCCGCATGCTCAAGGTGGGCGAGGCCACGGGCTCGCTGGACACGGCCTTGCGCAATGTCAGTTACTTTTACAACCGCGAAGTGAAGGAATTGATTGAAAAAGTGCAAGCCATGATCGAGCCGGCCATGACGGTCATCCTGGGCCTGCTGCTGGGCTGGATCATGCTGTCAGTGCTGGGGCCGATCTACGACACCATCAGCACGATGAAAACTTGAGACCCGAGACCTGAGACCGCCGTGTTCCGCAAACAATTACTCTACATCACCAGCGATGCCCTGTGCGCCTACGACTGGGACCACGGCGTGCTGGGCCAGGGCCAGGCCTTCCCCGCCAGCGCGGCCGGGCTGGACGGTTTCGCCGCGTGGCTGGAAGATCCGCAGGGGCAACGGCTGGACGTGCCCGCCTACCTGCTGACGGACTTGATCGAGGAAGATTTCCAGCGCCAGCTGCTGCCCCACGTGCGCGGCAAGGCCGGCCGGGCCCTGCTGGAGCGGCGCAAGCAGCAATTACACCGCGACACGCCCTACCGGGGCAGCACCCTGCTGGGCCGCGAAAGCACGGGCCGCCACGACGACCAGGTGCTGTTCTTTGCGCTGACCAACCCATCCTTGCTGCAGCCATGGACGGAGGCGCTCGAGCACTTGCGCGTGCCCGTGGCCGGCATTTATTCGACCAGCCTGCTCAGTATCGCGCTGGTCAAAAAGCTGTCGATCGCGCATGAACACTTGCTGCTGGTGACGCAGCAGTCGGGCGGCTTGCGGCAAAGCTACTATGAAAAGGGCCAGCTGCGCTTTTCGCGCCAGACGGCCACCATCGCGCTCGACGGCGTGGCCGTGAATATTGCGCTGGAAACGGAAAAAACGCGGCAATTTCTCACCAGCACGCGCATGCTGGCGCGCGGCGACGTCTTGAATACCGTCATCCTGGCGCCGGCCGCGCAAATCGCCAAGCTCGAACTGCTGTGCGACAACGGCGTCGAAGTGGCTTACCACTTCATCGACCTGCAGCTGGCGGGCGAACGGGTGGGCTTGCGCCGCACGCCGGCGCTGGCCGACGAATTGCTGCTGACTTTGTTGGGCAAGCATCCGCCGTCCAGCCACTATCCGCCCGGCGCGCTGGCCCGCTACTACCATTTCCAGCGCGCGCGCAAGACGCTGTATGGCGCCAGCACGCTGATCGGCGCATCGGCGGCCCTGTGGTGCGCGATTAACTTGCTCGGCGGCATAGCCGACGGGGCCGCCATCGAACGCCTGGCGCAGGAAACGGCGTCCTATCAGGAGCGCTACCGCAGCGTCATGTCGACCCAGCCGCCGGCGCCGGCCAAGACGCAGAACATGAAAGTGGCCGTGACCCTGGGCCACATGATCGCCAGCCAGGCGCCGGAGCCGGGCCGGCTGCTGGGCATGCTGAGCGCCGCACTGGACCAGGCGCCGCAAGTCGCGCTCGGCCAGCTGCACTGGCATGCGGGCCAGGCGAGCGCGCGCGTGGCGAGCAATCAGACGCCGCCACAGCAGCAGCAAAGTACGGGCGCACCGGCCGGCAGCGCCCTGGCCGGCATTCCCGTCGCGCCGCCGCAGGCCTTGCGCCTGGAAGCGGACGTGGCCATGCCGAACAACGATTACCGCGCGGCCCTGGCGGCCATCACGGCCTTCGCGCAAACCCTGGCGCGCCAGCCGGGCATGCAGGTGACGATCGAGGAAACGCCGCTCGACCTGCGCCCCAGCGCGGCCCTGTCCGGCAAGAGCGCCGTGCCGGCGCCGGCCAGCCAGGCCCGCTTCACCCTCTTGCTCGCGTGGCAGCCATGAGCGGCCCCGTCAAACAGCCGCCCCTGCCCGGCATGCAACGGAGCGGCACGCCCGCGCGCGCGCTGCCCGCCTGGCTGGGCGAACTGCACCTGATACGCCGCGCCCTGCTGTGCTTTGCGCTGACCTTGCTGGCCAGCGTGGTGCTGCTGAGCCTGAGTGCCGCCTACCGGGCGCGTGAAGCGCAGCAGCTGGACCTGGCCCAGCGCACGCGTTCGGCGGCCGCCCTCCTGTTCAACCATGCGGAGGCGGAAAAGCAGGAAATCCGCGCCTACGAACCGCAATTCCTGGCCCTGCGCCAGCGCGGCCTGATCGGCGAGGAAAACCGCCTGGCCTGGATCGACGCCATCCGCCGCAGCCAGGAACAGCGCAAACTGCTGCCGATCAGCTATGACATCAGCCCGCAGCAAGGGCTGCAAGTACCGTTGCCCATGGTGATGGGACAATATCAGCTGCGCGGCAGCCGCATGCGCCTGCAGATGGATTTGCTGCACGAGATGGATTTGCTGAACCTGCTGGACGATTTGCGCCAGGCCGGGTATTTCGCCGTGCAGGATTGCACGCTCAAGCGCCACGCTGCGGCCGGGGCCGGTCCAGGCAGCGGAGCTGCGCCCACCGTGGGCGCCGAATGCGAGCTGCTGTGGCTGACCCTGGGCAGCGCGCCCGTGCCGGGGCGGCCATGAGCGGCACCCCCGTCCTGCGCCGCCCCCTCCTGCGCGCCCCCCTCCTGCGGCTTCCCCTCCTGCGCCCCCTCGTCCTGGGCGTGCTGCTGGCCGGTGCCGCGCTCACGGCCCAGGCACAGTCGCCGCAACTGGGCCGTTTGTTCCTGTCGCCCGACCAGCGCGCCCAGCTCGACGCGCAGCGCTACGGCCCGCCGGCGCCCGATCCTGCCCTGGCGGCGCCCCCGGCCCCGCCGCCGCCACCGCCGCCTGCCCCGCCCGTGGAATTGAATGGCGTGGTACAGCGCAGCAGCGGCCGCTCTACCATCTGGCTGAACCAGGAAACGCAAAACGAACCGCACAACCGCCTTGCGCGCGACAAGTCCGGCACGCCCGGCGCCCTGACCTTGCGCCTGTCGAACGGCCAGGTGGTGCTGCTGAAGCCCGGCCAGCGCTACGACCCGGCCAGCGGCACGGTCACCGAGGCGCAGCCATGACGCCGCGCCAGGCGCATCGCCAACCCCGTTGCCAGCGCGGCGCCGCCCTGTTGCTGCTGGTGGCCGTGCTGGGCCTGGGCGCGGCCAGCCTGCTGATCGGCGCCTTCGGGCGCAACACGGGCGAAGCCGAACGCCAGCAGCGCACCCTGGCCACCCTGGCGCAGGCGCGCGACGCCTTGCTGGGCTTTGCGGCGGCCAATGGCCGCCTGCCCCGCCCTGCCGCGTCCGCCCTCGACGGGCGCGAGCGCCCCGCCGACTGCGCCGGCGACGCCGAGTGCAGCGGCTTTTTGCCGTGGGTGGCGCTGGGCGTGGACGGCGTCGACGCCTGGGGCAAGCTGCTGCGCTACAGCGTCACGCCGGAAATGGCGCGCGCCCCCATCGTCTCGTTTTCCGCTGTCGCCAACAGAGTCGTGCTCACGCGCGACGGGCGCGGCGCATTCGCCTTCGTGGCGGGCCAGGACCAGTGCGACGTCAGCGCGCAATGCCTGCCCGCCGTGCTGTTCTCGCAAGGCAAGAATCACTACGGCACGGCCGCCAGCGGCGTACCGCAGATCAATACGGCACGCGGCAATATCGACGAAGCCGCCAACGACGGCGCCAGCCGCCGCTTCATTAACCGCCCCGCCACCGAACTTGCCACGCCGCCCGGTGGCGCCTTTGACGACATGCTCACCTGGATTACCTTGCCCACCCTGTATCAACGCATGCGCGCCGCGCGCAACCTGCCATGAGCGCCCTCCATGCGCGCCGCCAGGGCGGCTTTTCCCTGATCGAGATCGCCATCGTGCTCGTCATCGTCGGCCTGATGATCGGCGGCCTGGTCACGCCCTTGACGGTGCAGCTGGAACAGCGCAAGGTGGCCGAGACGCAACAGGCGCTCAATGAAGCGAAGGAAGCGCTGACGGGCTTTGCGCTGCGCTACGGCTACCTGCCGTGTCCCGCCATCTCCGCCGGCAATGGCCTGGAAGACCGGCGCGGCGCCCGCTGCACGGGCGAAAAACGTGCGGGCTTCCTGCCCTGGGCCACCCTGGGGCTGCGCCAGGGCGACAGCTGGAACAATCTGTTCCGCTACAGCGTGACGCCCGCCTTCAGCGACAGCGAGCAGCAATTCAACCTGGGCACGCCGCGCGACATCAGCATCGTCACGCGCAACGGCGGCGCGCTGCTGCAGGCGACGGCGTTAAGGGACATCCCCGCCATGATCATGTCCCACGGAAAGAACGGCTTTGGCGCCACGGGCGTGCAGGGCCAGCGCCAGGCTGTGCCTTTCGGCAACAATGTCGACGAGCGCAACAATGCATCGAACGCCACCACTGTCATCAGCCGCGCCGCCAGCGGCCCGCAGCAGCCGGGCGGCGAGTTCGACGATATCGTCGTCTGGCTGTCGCCGAACATCCTGTTCAACCGCATGGTGGCGGCGCAAAGGCTGCCCCGCTGATGCCGATGCTCCTGCCCGCCCTCACCATCGCCCGCTACACGCTGCTCGAAGCGCTGCGCAGCCGCCTGCCGTGGCTGTTCGTGCTGGCCGCCTGCGCCGCCGCCGGCCTGGCCGGCTTTCTGCAGCAACTGGCGCTGACGGAAAGCGGCGCCGTGCAGGCGGCGCTGCTGGCGGCCGCCTTGCGCCTGGCCGGCGTCTTCCTGCTGGCCACGTTCATCATCACCAGCACGGCGCGCGAAGCGGCTGACCGGGGCCTGGAATTGCTGCTGGCCTTGCCCATGCCGCGCGCAGCCTACCTGCTGGGCAAACTGCTGGGCTACGGGGCGCTGGCGGCAGCGCCCGCCGTGCTATTCGGCTTGCTGATGGCGCTGTTCGCCGCGCCCGCGCAAAGCGCGCTGTGGGCGCTGTCCTTGCTGGGAGAATTGTGGATCGTCGCCGCCTTCAGCCTGCTGTGCGCGGCCAGCCTGCAGCAGGCCCTGCCCGCGCTGGCCGCGACTAGCGCTTTCTATGTGCTGGCGCGCATGCTGGGCAGCCTGCAGCTACTCGCGCACGGCCCGCAGGCGGGCGACTCCCTGGTGCAACGGGCCACGGCAGGCGCCATCGACGTGCTGGCCCTGCTCTTGCCCCGCCTCGACGCCTTTGCGCGCACGGAGTGGCTGCTATACGCCACCGGCGACTGGCAAGCCCTGGCCAATGTGGCGGCGCAAACGGCCATCTATGTGGCCTTGCTGGCCAGTTGCGCGCTGTGCGACTTTTACCGCAGGAACATCTGATGGCCGCCGCCCAGCGTCCGTGGTCGAGCGTGCCGCGCCCCCTGTGCTGGCTGCTGGCGGCCTGCTTGCTGCTGCAGCTGGGCTGGCGCCTGGCGCAGCAGCAGGCACCGCCACAGGCGCGGCCCCTGCCTGCCGCGCCGTCGGCAGCCGTGGCACGCCTGGCCAGCCTGGGCGAGCCGCTGGCCATGGCCAAGGCCATGCTGCTGTACCTGCAATCGTTCGAAGACCAGCCCGGCGTCAGCCTGCCGTGGCGCAAGCTCGACTATGACCGCCTGGCCGGCTGGCTGGAGACGGCGCAAACACTCGACCCGCGCAGCCGCTACGCGCTGGTGGCCGCCAGCGAAGTGTACGCGGGCGTGGCCGATCCGCAGCGCGCGCGGCGCATGCTCGATTTTGTCGCCGCCAGCTTCGCCGCCGACCCGCAGCACCGCTGGCCCGCCATGGCGCAGGCGGCGCTGGTGGCCAAACACCAGTTGCACGACCTGCCGCTGGCGCTCGCCTATGCACGCCAGCTGCGCCGGCTGGCGACGGGGCCGCAAGTGCCAGCCTGGGTGCGCGAGATGGAAGCGTTCATCCTGGAAGACATGGACCAGCTCGACAGCGCACGCCTGGTGATCGGCGGCCTGATCGCCAGCGGCCAGATCAGCGACCCGCACGAACTCGCTTTCCTCGCGCGCAAGCTCGATGCACTGGCCGACAAGAAAAAGGCGGCGCCATGAGCCACCGTCCGAAATGCCATGCGCGCGCGGCGCCATTTGCAGTAAACTGCCATCCCAAGCACCAGCACTTTTTCCAAGGACATCCCATGCTCCCACGCCGCCAGCACGGCTTTACGCTCGTAGAAATCGCCATCGTCCTGGTCATCATCGGCTTGCTGCTCGGCGGCGTGCTCAAGGGACAAGGCTTGATCGACAGCGCCAAGGTGAAGAACATCATCCAGCAGTCGAATGCGCTGACGGCCGCCGTCAACGCCTACCAGGACAAATTCCGCGCCCTGCCCGGCGACGATATCCAGGGCACCGTGCACGTGCCCAATTCGGCCGGCAACGGCAATGGCGACGGCCAGATCGGCGACGGCCAGCCGCGCGAATTCACGCTGGCGCCGCAGCACCTGGCACTGGGCGGCTTCATTACCGGCTCGTTCAACGGCACCTCGCAATTCATGACCAGCGCCCAGGGCGGCGCCGTCTACCTGTACAACGATGAAGTGGGCGGACGGGCCGGCAACGGCATCCGTTTCGACAACCTGCCCGAGAGCTACGCGGAGCAGATCGACAGCAAACTCGACGATGGCGTGGCCAGCACGGGCAGCGTCCGGGCGAACATGCCCTATGGCAATACCGGTGCTATCATCCCCCGCACCGCCGTCTTTTTCTGAGCCGCCAGTCACTATCGAAGGAATACCATGCCACTGCACCGCCAACTCATCGTCTCCCTGGCCGCCGCCTGCGCCTTGCTGGCCGGCGGCGCGCACGCCCAATACGTGGGGCCGTCGACCGGCCCCGCCGCGCCCGGCAATGTGGCCGCCATCCTGAAAAATCCCGTCGACGACCAGGCCGTCGTGCTGCGCGGCAACCTGCTGCGCAAAGTGGGGAACGAGAAATACACGTTTTCCGACGGCACGGCGGAAATCCGCGTGGACATCGACGACAAGGTCTTCATGAACCGCCAGATCGACGCCAGGACCCGCGTGGAAATTCGCGGCGAAGTGGAAAAGGATTTCATGGAAAGCCCGGAAATCGATGTCGACGTGCTGACCGTGGTCCCCTAAGTTTCCCTGCCCTCCCGCCGCCACGGCGGGAGGGGCGTCACCTCCCTTCTGTATGCCTTGCGCAACCTTTTTTCCACCCAAGAAACTAGGCTTGTCAGAACAATCAATTTCGTCTAGCATCTTTTCATTCAAGGTCAGCCAGCGCCAGCGTGAGCCTGCCTGTCGACTCATCCATTCTGGGAGCTTTCCGGGTGCAAGATTTGCCTTCGATACGCTCAAGAATTTCATGGCTGGTGTTCGCCTGGGTCATTCCGACGGCCCTCGTGTTTCTCCTGCTCGTGGCGCAAAGCTACACGCGCGAACGCGACCATGTCGTCAGCGAAACGGCGCAGGCGGCGCGCGCCGTCTCCGCCGCCATCGAACGCGACTTGAGCGGCGCCCAGATGGCCGCGCGCCTGCTGGCCGCCTCGCCCGCCCTGCAAGACGACGATATCGGCGCCCTGCGCGCCCTGGCCGGCAGCCTGCTGCAGCCGGGCCTGGCCGTCAGCGCCTTCATCGTCTCCGACGCCAAGGGACGCCAGCTGATCAATACATCGCTGCCCGCCGGCCAGACACCTCCCCCCTTGCCGCAAAAATGGGCCGCCAGCATGGACCGCGCGCGCGACTACGGCAAGCCACGGCTGACCAGTTTGCTGACGGCGCCGGACGAGGTGCCGCGGCTGGCCCTGAACCAACGCTTGCCGCGTAACAAGGGGCCCGCCTATGTGCTGACGGCGCTGTACCCGCCCGACTACCTGCCCTTGCTGCTGCGCGAGCTGCACCTGCCGGCCTACCTGGGCGCGGCCATCGTCAACGCCGACGGCATCAACGTGGCGCGCACCCTGGCGCCCCAGCGCTATGTGGGCCAGCGCAGCCCGGCGCCCCTGCTGGAGCAGATACGCCAGCAGCGCGAAGGCGTGCTGCGCCACGCCACCCTGGAAGGCATCGACGTGTATACGGGCTTTCGCCGCGCGCCGGACGACGCCTGGACGGTGGCCGTCACCATCCGCACCAGCACGGTGGCCGAAGCCCTGCTGCGCTCCGTCGTCACCGGCTCCCTCATCCTGGCCCTGCTGCTGGGCGCCGGCTTTGCCCTGGCCTGGCGTGTGGGCGGCCGCCTGGCCCGCACCCTGCAGGAACTGACCGTGCAGATCCATGCGCTGGCGCAAGGCAAACCCCTGCTTTCGAACAAGCACACGGACCGCGAATCGGCCGACATGGCAGCCGCGCTGGGCGCGCTGGAACGCGACTTGCGGCGCCACCGCACACAGCTCGAAAGCCTGGTGAGCGAGCGCACCCTGGCCCTGGAAAAATCCACGCGCCTGCTGGAAACCGTCTACGCGACGGCGCCCATCGGCATGCTGTTCGTGGGACTGGACTTGCGCGTCGTCATGATCAACCAGTACCTGGCCGCCATCCACGGGGCCAGCGTGGCGCAGCATCTGGGCCGTCCCGTGGGTGCCATGCTGTTCGACGACGCCGTGCGCATGGAGGTGGAACGCTGCGTGCGCCAGGTGCTCGAGACGGGATCGCCCATCGTCGACCTCGAATTGCAGGGTCATGGCGGGCGGCAGCGCGAGCAGCTCAGTCACTGGATCGTCTCGTATCACCCGATTTTCGGCCCCGAGCAGCAGTTGCTGGGCGTGTCGGGCCTGTGGCTGGACATTAGCGAGCGCAAGCGCAGCGAAGCGGAATTTCGCCGCTCGAAACACCTGTTCGGCACCATCATTGAAAACATCCCGGCCATGGTCTTCGTCAAGCGCGCCGACAAGCTGAGCTTTGAAATGGTCAACCGCCACGCGGAACTGACCCTGGGACGCTCGCGCGAGCAATTGCTGGGCAAGACGGACCACGACTTCTTCCCGCCGCAGCAGGCGGCCGCCTTCGTCAGCGCCGACCGCAAGCTGCTGGCCACGGGGCAGATGGTGGAAATCGACCAGGAGCCGATCAACACGGCCGACGGCACCACGCGCCACTTCACCACGCGCAAGGTGGTGCTGCGCGACGACGCGGGGCGCGCCAGCCACGTGCTGGGGGTGTCGATCGACATCACGGAACGCAAGCGCGCCACCGAGGTGCTGCACGCCACCACCTTGCGCCTGGAACAGAGCGAGCGCTTCATCCGCACCGTCACCGACAACCTGCCCGGCATGGTGTCGTACTGGGGCGCCGATTTGCGTTGCCGATTTGCAAATAATTTCTATAATGAATGGTTTGGCCGCAGCAGCGCCGAGCTGGCCGGCATCCACATGAGCGAATTGCTGGGGCAGGAACTGTTCGATGTGTATGCGCCCCACGTCGAGGGCGTGCTGGCGGGCCGGCCGCAAAGCTTCGAGCGCGACCTGCTCGATCCCGGCGGCCAGGTCTGCCATACGTGGACCAATTACATTCCCGACGTCGACGACGGCGGCGGCGTGCGCGGCTTCTTCGTGCTGGCCTCGGACGTCTCTGAACTCAAGCGCACGGAATTGCGCCTGCACGAACTCAACGAGCAGATGGTGCGCGCGCGCGACAAGGCCGAGGCGGCCAGCACGGCGAAGAGCGAATTCGTCGCCAACATGAGCCATGAAATCCGCACGCCGATGAACGCCATCATCGGCCTGGCGCGCCTGCTGGAAGAGTCGCCGCTGGAACGGCGCGAGCGCAGCTACGTCGGCAAGATCCAGATGGCCACGCAGTCGCTGCTCCATATCGTCAACGACGTGCTCGATTTTTCCAAGATCGAGGCGGGACAGATGGTGCTGGAACAGCGCCGCTTCCAGCTCGAACGCATGCTGGACAGCGTCGGCGTCTTGCTGGCCAGCAGCGCCTGGGCGCGCGGCGTGGAGCCCGTGTTCGTGCTGGCCCCCGGCGTGCCGGACGAGCTGATCGGCGACGCCCTGCGCGTGGAACAGATCCTGATCAACCTGGTGGGCAACGCCGTCAAATTCACTTCGCATGGCGAAGTGGTGCTGGCCATCGGCATGGCGGCCGAGGATGCGGCCAGCGTGACCCTGGAGTTTTCCGTGCGCGACACGGGCATCGGCATCGGCGCGGCCGAGCAGGAACGCATCTTCGACGCATTTTCCCAGGGCGACAGCGGCACCAGCCGCAAATACGGCGGCACGGGATTGGGGCTGGCCATCTGCCGGCGCATGGTGGAATTGATGGGCGGCCAGCTCAGCGTGAAAAGCGCGCTGGGCCAGGGTTCCGACTTCCGCTTCCGCTGCCGCTTCGGCAAGGCGGCGGCGCCGCACGAGCCGCGCCGCAAGGGCGCGCCCAGGGCCCTGTCGCTGCTGATCATCGACGACAACGCCAGCGTGCGCGCCATGCTGGAAGACTGGTGCGCGGCGCAGGGCTGGCACAGCCGCAGCGCCGACAGCGGCGCGGCCGGCCTGGCGCTGCTGCGCCAGGCCGGTGGCCCGGACGGCTTGCCGCCGGCAGACCTGGTGCTGCTCGACGCGGCCATGCCAGGCATGGATGGCATTTCCATGCTCACCGAGGCGCGCGCCGAGGCGCTCTTGGCGCTGCCGCCCGTGATCATGCTGGTGGCCGACCAGGACAGCGAAAACCTCGAACGCCTGGCCGACAGCCTGATGCTGGCCGGCATCGTCTCGAAACCGGCCACCCCGGCACGCCTGCTGGCGGCCGTCACCGCCGTGCGGGATGGACGCAATGGCCGCAACGCGCCATCCATGCTGCCCGTGTCCACGCCCTTGTCGGGCTTGCTGGAAGGCATGCGCGTCCTGCTGGTGGAAGACAATGAAATCAACCAGGAAGTGGCGCAGTACATCCTGCTGCACTCGGGCGCGCGCGTGGCCGTGGCCGCCAACGGCAGGCTGGCCGTCGACTTGCTGGCCAGCACGCCGGACGCCTGGGACGTGGTGCTGATGGATTTGCAGATGCCCGTCATGAACGGCTACGACGCCACCCTGGCCATCCGCGCGCTGGGCTTGCCGGACCTGCCCATCGTCGCCATGACGGCCAATGCCATGGACGAGGACCGTCTGCGCGCCATCGCCAGCGGCATGAATGCGCATGTGGCCAAACCCATCGATGTCGACGACATGATCGAGACCCTGACCCGGCTGGTGCCGGCGCCGCCGGGTGCGGGCACTGGCGGCAGCGCCATGCCGGCCGCGAACGCCGTCGCGTGGATGGCCGATGTGCCGGCCACGGTGCCCGGCATCGACCTGACGGCGGCCCTGCACCGCTTCGGCGGCGACTACGGCGCCTTCCTGGCCCTGCTCAAGCGCTTTGAAAATTCGCAAGGCGACGCCGTCGAGGACACGCGGCGCCTGCTGGCCGCCGGCCAGACGCGGCAGGCGGCGCAACTGCTGCACCGCGTGTGCGGCGTGGCGGCCAACCTGGGCGCCGCCCACGTCGCCAGCCTGGCAGGCGAGGCGGAAAAAACGCTGAAAACGGCGCAATCGCACGCGACACCCGCCTTGCTGGGACAGCTGGAACTGGCGATGGCCGAAGTCATCGAGGCGGCGCGCACCCTGCCCTCGCCCCTGCGGCGCGGGCAGCCTGCACCCGCCGCACCCGGCAGCGCCCCGCCCGACCTGCGCGCCGGCCTGGCCGACTTGCTTGTCCTGATCCGCAACAATAACCTGAAGGCGCTGGCCCAATTCCACGCGCTGCACCCCGCCCTGCAACAATCAGACCGGGAAGCGGCCCTGGCGCTGGCCAACGCGATCGAAACCCTGAATTTTTCCGAAGCGGAAAAACTCGTGCTCGATCAGCTGAAACGAGAGGAAAACAAGTGAGCTGGACCAACCTTGCCATGAACGGGCGCATCCTCATCGTCGATGACGCCATGGAAAACATCCAGATCCTGCACCAGTTGCTGCGCGAGGAACACGACGTGCTGTTCGCCCTGAGCGGAGAGAAGGCGCTGGAGATTGCGCATAATCAACTGCCGGACCTGATCCTGCTCGACGCCGTCATGCCCGGCATGGATGGCTACGCCGTCTGCAATGCGCTGCGCGAATCGGCCATCCTGAGCGCCATTCCCGTCATTTTCGTCACGGCCCTGAACCAGCCCGAGGACGAGACGCGGGCGCTGGAAGCGGGCGCCGTCGATTTCATCACGAAACCGTTCAACGCAGCCGTCGTGCGGGCCCGCGTGCGCAGCCAGCTGACCATCAAGCGGCAGGCCGACGCCATGCGCGAGCTGTCGCTGACGGATACGCTGACGGGCGTGGCCAACCGGCGCAGCTTCAATGACACGATGGACAGCGAATGGCGGCGCTGCGCGCGCGACGGCGTGCCGATGGCCCTCATCATGGCCGATATCGACCACTTCAAGGATTACAACGACACGTATGGCCACCAGGCGGGCGACCTGTGCCTGCAGCAGGTGAGCGACGCCCTGCGCCGCTGCGCCGTGCGCCCGCCCGACCTGCTGGCGCGCTACGGCGGCGAGGAATTCATCATCCTGCTGCCGCAGGAAACGCGCGACGGCGCCGAAGTGGTGGCCCAGCGCATCCTCGACGAGGTGCGCGCGCTGCAAATTGCCCACGCCAGATCGAGCGCCGGCCCGTACGTCACCGTCAGCCTGGGCATGGCCAGCGTCATGCCCACGGAAGGCATGGACCCCAGCGCCCTGATCCGCGCCGCCGACGCCCTGCTGTACCGCGCCAAGCAGACGGGGCGGGACAGGTATTGCGCGTCGGAGGGGGAGTAAAGAGGAGGCGCGCGCACCTGCGTCGGCTTACGCCCTGCGGGCTAAGCCGACCTACGCCGACCTGCGATGTGGGCTCAGATTGCCACTCAGGGATAGCAACGCATCAGAAATTCCGCCACGCACACGGGTTTCGTGTCGCCTTCCCTCTCCATGGTCACGGCCCAGTTCACCTGCGCCCCTTCCGGCACGTCCTCGACGGAGAGGATGTCGAGCCGCGCGCGCAGGCGGCTGCCGACGGGCACGGGCGCGGGGAAACGCACTTTATTGAGGCCATAGTTGATGGCCATGCGGATGCCGGCCATGTGCAACGCTCCCGCAAGCATGGCGGGCAGCAGAGATAAGGTCAGGAAACCGTGCGCCACGGTGCAGCCGTACGGCGACTCGCGCGCGCAGCGCTCGGCGTCCACATGGATCCACTGATGGTCGTCCGTGGCGTCGGCAAAGGTGTCGATGCGCTGCTGCGTGATGGTGAGCCAGTCGGAAACGGCCACGTGCTGTCCCGACAAGGCCTGGAAACCGGCGATGCCGGCGATATCACGCATGGTGCTCTCCGGCCGGACGGCGCCCGAACATACCCATGCCTTCGACGGTGGTCACCACTTCGCCATGCTGGTTGCGCACGCTCCACACGGAAATGACGATGCCGCGGTCCGGCTTCGACGTCGACGGGCGCACTTCCTTGACCTGGTAGGTCAGCTGCAGGGTGTCGCCCGCGCGCACGGGTTTGAGCCAGCGGATGCTGTCCAGGCCGGGCGAGCCCATGCTGGACGAATGCTTGAGCAGGTTATCTACCACCAGGCGCATCATCATGCCGCAGGTATGCCAGCCGCTGGCGATGACGCCTTTGAAAATGGTCTTTTCCGCCGCAGCATGGTCGACGTGAAACGGCTGCGGGTCGAAATCCGTGGCGAAGGCGATGATTTCCTTTTCTGTCACGTGGCGCTGGCCCAGGTCGATTTCCAGGCCTAGTGTAAAGTCTTCGAAATACCAGTGTTTCGGGGCAATAGCGGTCGATGCGGTCATGCGGTCTCCGTCGGCAAGAAGCCCGGCTGGGCGATAAAGCGCTCGATGTGATGGTCCACGTCGCCCAGGGTCAGGGCGATCATGGAGAGGCGCTTGAAATGATGGGCGGCGGGCAATTCGTCCGTCACGCCCATGCCGCCATGCAATTGCACGGCTTGCTGGCCGACAAAGGTGGCGGCCAGGCCCACCCGCGCCTTGGCGGCGGACACGGTACGGCGGCGCTCGGACGCATCCTCGCTGCCGGCCTTGGCGGCGGCCAGCATGGCCATCGACCGGGCTTGCTCCAGGTGGATGAACATGTCGGCCATGCGGTGCTGCAAGGCCTGGAACTTGCCGATCGGCGCGCCGAACTGCTGGCGCGTTTTTAAGTATTCAAGCGTGGCGGCAAAGATGGCGTCCATGGCGCCCACGGCTTCCGCGCACAGCAAGGCGGCGCCATAGTCGAGTGCGGCATCGAGCACGGGCCAGCCCTGCCCCTTTTGTCCGACCAGGGCCTCATGCCCCAGCACCACTTGCACGAGGGTCACGGTGGCGGCGCGCTGGCCGTCGATGGTGCGGTAGTCGCGCACGGAAACACCGGGCGCGTCGACGGGCACGAGGAACAGCGAAATGCCCTCCGTCTCATCCTGGCCGCCGCCGCTGCGCGCCGACACAATCAGAGAATCCGCCTGGGCGCCATGGATGACGACGGTTTTCTCGCCGTCGAGCACGAAGCCGTCGCCGCTGGCCGTGGCCGTCGTGGCGATGTCGTGCAGGTCGTGGCGCGACTGCCGCTCGCCGAGCGCGCAAGCCAGTTTCAGGCTGCCGCTGGCCACCTGTTCCAGCACCGCATCATGGCCGCCCGCCAGGGTCAAGAAGCGCGCTCCCAGCACGGTGGCGAAATACGGCTCGACCACGAGGCCGCGCCCCAGTTCCTGCATCACCAGCAGCATATCGACGGCCGTGCCGTCGAAACCGCCCGCAGCGGCCGGCAGCGGCAAGGCCGTCATGCCCAGCTCGGCCAGGGTGGCCCAGGCGGCATCGGACGTACCCGTGGCGGAATGGATGATGGTTTGCCGCGTCTCAAACGGGTAATCCTTGTCGACCCAGCGCCGGAGCGCGTCGGCGAATTGCTGCTGTTCCTGATTGAATTGGAAGTCCATGTCGTCTCCTTCTGGCTTACAGGCCCAGGATCATCTGCGTGATGATGTTTTTCTGGATTTCATTCGAGCCGCCATAGATCGATGTCTTGCGGTAATTGAAGTAGTACGCGGCCAGCGGCGCGGCCAGGTCGTCGCCAGCGCTGCTGTGCGGCGCGCTGCCGTCAAGAAATGCCGGGTCGAATGGCAAGGCTTGCGGGCCGATGGCTTCCACCATCAATTCCGTCAGTTGCTGCTGCAGTTCCGAGCCGCGCACCTTCAGCATGGACGCCTGCGGTCCCGGCCCCTTGCCCTCGTCGCTGATGACGCGCAAGACCGTCATTTCCAGCGCCATCAATTCGATTTCCAGGGTAGCGACCTTGGCGGCAAACGCGGGGTCGTGCAGCAGCGGCGCGCCGCGCTTGGTCTGCTGCATGGCCAGCTGCTTGAGGAAAGTCAATTCGCGCTTCGAGCGGCCCACGGCGGCGATGCCCGTGCGCTCGTGGCCCAGCAGATACTTGGCGTAGGTCCATCCCTTGTTTTCCTGGCCGACCAGATTGCTGACGGGCACGCGCACATTGTCAAAAAAGACTTCGTTCACTTCGTGTTCTTCGTCGAGCATGATGATGGGGCGCACGGTGATGCCCGGCGTTTTCATGTCGATCAGCAAGAAACTGATGCCTTCCTGCTTGCGCACCGTGCTGTCCGTGCGCACCAGGCAAAAGATCATGTCCGCGTGCTGGCCCAGGGTGGTCCAGGTTTTCTGGCCGTTAACGATGTAATGGTCACCGTCGCGCTCGGCCGTCGTTTTCAGCGAGGCCAGGTCGGAACCTGCGCCCGGCTCAGAATAGCCCTGGCACCACCAGTCGTCGCAGTTGAGGATACGCGGTAAGTAATATGCCTTTTGTTCGGCGTTGGCGAAGGCCATGATGACGGGCGCCACCATATTGACGCCGAAGGGCAAAATCGGCGGCGTGGCGGCGCGCGCGCACTCGTCTTCCCAGATATGGCGCTGCACGGACGTCCAGCCCGTGCCGCCGTATTCGACGGGCCAGGCCGGCGCGGCCCAGCCTTGTTGCGCGACAATCTTGTGCCAGCGCACATAGTCGTCCTTGGCCAGACGCAGATGCTGGCGCACCTTGCGCTGCAAGTCCGCCGGCAGATGGGTGTCGAGGAAGGCGCGCACCGTGTCGCGGAACGCCGTCTCCCCGGCCGTGTAATGCAGGTCCATGTCTGTCTCCTTGTTCTTATGAGTTGCCGTGATGCCTGCACGCAAGGAAGCTCAGCGCACAAAAAAGCACGACCGTTCTCAAGGATTGTACAACAGATTGGGAGCGGCGCCAGGGCTTTTACACAGGCCGGCGCCGGGTGGCATTGGCCGGCTGGCGGCCCGCAGCCGCCGTTGGCATCGCGTCTATGTGTGCGACAGAATATTGATGAGCTTGCCAAAAGGGTCGCGCACGAAAAAGCGCCTGACGCCCCAGGGCTCATCGCTCAGCCCATACTCGATGGCAAACCCTGCGGCAACCATGCGTGCAAATGCGGTATCGACGTCATCGACTTCAATCGACAGGTCTGGCACGGCCGTATTCGAGCCGCCTTGCGTGGCGAAGCTCACTTGAACACTCATCTCGGTTTGCGCACCATACGTCATGATCCAGCCGTGGTCCATCAGCAGGCTCAGGCCCAGCACCTCCTCGTAAAACCTCCGCGCCAGGCCCGGATCCGACACGGGGACATTGGCAACGATACGCTTGACTTGCATATTTTTCCTCCGTGTTAATGATTGAACCATTCAAAGCTCACCCCTGCCATTCCACATCCACAACCGCACCCAGAAGTGGTGGCGAATCGAATTGAAATTCATTCCATGGCAGATAGCCAATTCCACCACCTGCCGGTAGCAGGCAGCCAACTCGCCCTCTCGTCCGCCAAGTTCGGACGTAAGTACCATGGATGGTTCAGACCGTGGAAATGAAGGCGGCTGAAGGCACTGTGTACATGTTGACGTGTCCACGCCTGCATGTCTGTCCGGACCGAAATAGAACTCTTTCTTCAAGAGAAAGCAAAGCTCTACATTCAGCAACGAAACTGGTTTGGCTTCAGCCATCCAAGGTTTCATATGGTTGCAATAAAATTAATCTCAAGGGTTCTACGGAAAGGTCCGCTTCTGATGAGATTGCCACTTTTCACGATTACCTCTTTAGTAACAGCCCACGTAGAAGCAAATCCAATGCCGCAACTCCTTTTATCAAGCGCGCATTGCCTTCGTCACCGTCGGCGATCCAGAACGCCGCTTCTGCGAGACTGCCGTAGATCATCGAAGCCAGTGCCTCTGGGCAAGTGTCGGCCACGATGCCTTGATGAATCAGCTCGCGGATAAGCCCTTGCATCGACTCGAGGCAATGACGCTGCGAGTCCGGTGAAGCGCCTCCCAGCACCGCCCTGGCATCGCGTAAAACGATGCGCTGAATTTCCGGCTCCAGGGCCATCTCCAGATAGGCACGGCAGCGATGACGAAAGCCTTCCCACAGATCGCCAGCGCTGTCGGAGATGCTTTGCAGGCGACCATCCATTTCCGCGTCGATCTGCTCTACCACCGCCAGCAGCAAGCCCTTCTTATCGCCGAAGTGATGATACAGCGCACCACGCGTCAGTCCTGCCTGCGCGGTGAGGTCGTCCATTGACGTATCGGCATAACCGCGCTCGCTGAACACTGTGCGGGCGGTAGCCAGCAACGATGCTCGGGTTTCTTCCATCTCCACACGCGTGCGGCGAACCATTGCTTTCTCCTTACATACATAACGTATGATTGTTTACATACGGTGCGTATGAATATACACTATTCATACGCGATGTATGTATTATCACTGGGACGCGTCTCCGCTGCAAGCATCGCATGCAGGGACCGATATCGATCCCCTTTGGCATCCGCTGCCACTGCATAGCAGCGGTCCGACGCCGCCTTTACCGGCACAAGCCGTTTATCGAATGATCAAATGAAGGATATGCACCATGAGTACGTCCCCCTACGCTGCCGCAGAAACGGCTGTCCGCCACCCGTGGCTGGCGGTCAGCGCTGTCGGCATGGCCACCTTTTCGGTCGTGACGACGGAAATGCTGCCGGTCGGCCTGTTGACGCCGATCGCTGACACCCTGGGCACCTCCACCGGAACCGCCGGGCTGATGATCTCGCTGCCGGCATTGCTGGCGGCCTTGTTCGCG
Source organism: Janthinobacterium agaricidamnosum (assembly GCF_003667705.1). Taxonomy (NCBI): domain Bacteria; kingdom Pseudomonadati; phylum Pseudomonadota; class Betaproteobacteria; order Burkholderiales; family Oxalobacteraceae; genus Janthinobacterium; species Janthinobacterium agaricidamnosum. The sequence goes on from NZ_CP033019.1 coordinate 3,532,807, forward strand.
CCGCTGGTCGTGATCGTCTCGGGAAACATGGACCGGCGCACAATTCTCTGTGGCTTGCTCACTCTATTGTTGCTCGCAAACATAGCCTCGGCTCTGGCGCAGAACATGGCGTGGATGCTGGCGGCACGTGTTCTCGTCGGTTTTTGCATGGGCGGAATCTGGGCCATCGCCGGCGGTCTGGCGTCCCGGCTTGTTCCTGCCCGCTCGATCGGCCTGGCAACGTCGATTATCTTCGGTGGCGTGGCGGCCGCTTCCGTGCTGGGTGTGCCGCTAGGCGCACAAATCGGCGACGTTGCAGGATGGCGCTGGGCCTTCGGCGCCATGGCGCTGTTCAGCGGCCTGGCACTGGTGCTGCATCTGGCTGTCATTCCCGCCCTGCCCGCTGCCGGTTCGACGACCTTGCGCCAATTCGGCAAACAGCTGCACAACCGGCAGTTGCAGGCGGGGCTGCTCCTGACCCTGTTGCTTGTAACCAGCCATTTCACGGCCTTTACCTTCGTGCGCCCGCTGCTGCTGTCGATGTCGGGGTTTGATGCGCAATGGCTGGGCACACTGCTGTTTTCCTATGGCTTCGCGGGCATCATTGGCAACTTCCTGGCCGGCGGCGTTGCGGCGCGGCGCGCAGCGCCAACCATCCTAGCCATCGCGGGCGGCCTGCTGCTCACGCCACTGCTGTTTCTGGCTGTCGGCGACTCCAGCACCGCTGGCGGCGTGGTCTTGCTGGCGTGGGGACTGGCCTACGGCGGCGTATCGGTCGGCCTGATGACCTTGATGCTGAAGGCGGCGCCCGGGGCCGTGGAGATCGTCGCCGCGCTGTATGTGGGAGTCTTCAATATCGGCATTGCGCTCGGGGCGTGGGCCGGCGGTCAAGCCGTGGACAGGCTGGGCCTCTCGGCCAACCTCTGGCTTGCCGCAGGTTTCGCCGCTGCTGCTTTGCTGCTGGCTTTTGGCATCAACTTTGTTAATGCCAACAAACAACTTGGCCCTGCACGAGATTGACTCTTGCCGCCATCAGCCGTACAAATGCAGCAGCACCTGCACGGCGACGATCTTGACGATGGTCATGCTGGGGAAAATCATCGCATAGCCGAGGTTCGGGCGGTCCGACTTGGCCAGGCGGTTGGCGAACACCAGCACGGCCGGATTGCCCGTGGCGCCGGCCGCGATACCGAGCAACTCGGGAAACGGCAGGCGCAGGAAGACCTTGCCCAAAATCACCACGAGGGCCACCACCACCAGCACCGTCACTGCCCCGAGCGCCAGCATGGGCAAGCCGTCGGCGCCCACCTGCTGCACGAAAGGCAAGCCGGAGGCCATGCCGACGGAGGCGAGGAAAATCGTCAAACCATAGTTACGCATGACCAGGTTGGCCGACAGGGGCAGGCGCCAGCTGATCTTGCCCACCCTGCCCAGACGTCCCAGGATCAGCGCCATCACCAGCGGACCGCCGGCCAGGCCCAGGCTGAACGAGCCTATCCACGGCAAGGGGATGGGCACCAGGCCCAGCAGCACACCCAGCACCATGCCCATACCCAGCGACACATAGCTGAACTCGGCCGTGGCCGTGATGGAATTGCCGAACAGCTTGCGCACGTCGGCTGCATGTTTCGCTGGTGCAATGGCCATCACCCTGTCGCCAAATTCCAGGGTCAGGAAAGGATGGGGCAAGATCATGGCGTCGCCACGGCGGATGAAGGCGATCTGCAGGGGAAAATCTTTCGCCAGATTCAATTCGCCCAGGGGCACGCCGACGATTTCCGCATCCGACACGAACACTTCCGTGCCGTCGAACGCACTGCGGTCCTTCATCAGCCGTCCCGGGTCCAGGTGGCCCAGCGCCGTGCGCGCCGCTTCCACGCCCGCCACCGTGCCCGACACCATCAGCGCGTCGCCCACGCCGAGCACCAGGCCAGGATCGGGCAAGCGGTTCTGGTGGCCCTGGCGCACGCCGATCACTTGCACGCCCGCCAGCGGGCCGTCGGCCAGTTCGGACAGGGCCGCACCCGCCAGTTTCGCTTCGTCGATGGTAATTTCCGACACGACGATGGGTGCCGGCGGCGGCGTCAGCACGGGTTTCAGGATGCGCCCGGCCAGGTACAGGCCCAGCATGGGGCCGACGACGCCGAACGGATACGCGACCGCATAGCCGACGGCCGCGTCGCCATTGCCGTGCGACGCTTCCAGCGCCGCCTGCAAGGCGGCCGTGCTGGTCATGGCGCCGGCAAATACGCCGCTGGCCATGCGCAGCGAGATATCGATCCACTGCCCGCCCCAAACGGAGACAGCCAGGCCGCCCATGACGGCGGCAAAAGCGATCAGATTGTGTTTCTGGCCCGCCCCGCGCAAGCCGGCGAAAAACTGCACGCCGTACTGCACGCCTATGCCATACAGAAACAGCAGCAGGCCGATGGAGCCGACCATGGGCGGCGGCACGGAACCGGGTGCAAATGCGCCCAGCGCCAGCCCCGCGAACAGCACGCCGCCCACGCCCAGCGAAAAGCCGAACACGCTGATGCGCCCCAGCGCATAACCGGCGCCGATGACGAGAAACAAGGCGAGGATGGGCGTGGACTCCAGCGTGTGGCGAAATAATTGAAGCATCAGAAACCTTGGTCTGGGGAAGGCCCAGTTTAGCATGCACAAAAGCAACACCATGCCTCGATGACAAGCAAGCGTGCGCAGGTTTGCACCTTAAAAACGGGCAAAAAAAAAGCCCGCTACGGGAGCGGGCTGAATCTAATTCCTGTGAGGAAGTAGAGGAGACAGGTGCAATGATGCCGCGTCGCAACATATAAATCCAATTGCATGTTGTGATGATAGAAATATGCTTTATCAATATCTCGTTCAGGCCGTGCCAAAAATGACGAGTTTTCGATGCGATCGTTGTTCACGCGTCACCAGCACGCGGGCTTGCTCCACGCTTACGCAAACCTGCGGCGCAAACCCCGCTGGCAAGGTCTGCGCATCGCGCGCGATGCGTGGCGGCTCATTGATCACGTCATAATCTGCACGCTTGAAAAACAGTTGCTCGATACCGGCACCGGCGTTTTCCGCTGGCTGCGGCTTGACGACGATGAGCGACCAGTTCTCGTCACCGAGAAACTGCTTTTGCTTCAGGAAGGCGTTGACCCTGTCCGCAGGCGGCGCCGAACCGGGCAACTCGTTCTGATACAGCGCCAGCGGACACAGCAGCGTGCCGGCCGGCCACCCCATATCAGGCAACGCTGCGACCGTATCCGGCCGCAATAGGGCGAGATGGCGCTCAAGCGGATGCCGCTCGTCCGAGCAGGCGCCCAGCGCCATCAGCGCGAGCATGCCCGCAGCGCGAAACAAAGGCTGCATCAACTTGTCACCTTGTATGTTTATGGTTAAGCAAGCTTATACTAATGTGGTACTTACAGTGCATGCAGATTCGGCCTGACGATGGTTATCACGCGTTCCTTTTGATGCCCACAGCCTGATCCACGTAGCCGTCGGGACGTATGAGCAAGGCATGCGCGCCTGCCGGTGTTACTTGGGAGTCCGCAGGCACAGCTTTGATCGTATCGACCCATCGCATATCGAGCTCAGGCGTGTAGTTGCCACCCTCGCGATCCTCACTGGTCGTCAGGTGCAGCAGTAGCCAATGACCACTCCGCAAAAAACTGAACAGCGAGGCTTGACCACCGTTATCCAGTTTTAGCTGCCAGTCAGGCAGCCGCCGCCCTGTCCAATCGGGCAGCAACGCCCATCCCTGCGGAACATCGACAACTGAGGTCGGGTATCGAATCCCGTAGCCGGACAAGTCATGCGCAAGCACTGCATTAAGAGCGGGAATTTTCATCAGCTCACTGAACGTCTCTCGCAGCGCCTGTCCCGGAGCATCAAACGAATTCATCATTAGTGCACTTTGCGCCAAGGTATTTTGGTACAGCGCGGCACCAACGGCATGACGCTCTTTGTGGTAGCTGTCTAGCAGCGACTCTGGCGCATGTCCGTTCACTACGCCCGCCAGCTTCCAGCCCAAGTTCATCGCGTCCTGCATGCCCACGTTCATACCCTGGCCGCCCGCAGGAAGGTGGATATGTGCGGCATCACCGACCAGCAGGATTCGATCTTTGCGGTAGACACTCGCCAGGCGGGTTTCATTCGAGAAGCGTGATAGCCACGTCGGTGCATGCAGACCAAAGTCCTGTCCCGCCACCCGTGTGGTCGAATCAGACAACTCTTCGAGCGTGACGGGCGTGGTCGCAGGCACATCAACTCGGCCGGTATCGATCACGATGACGCGGAACATACCACGACCTAAGGGAACGATCATTAATCCACCTGCCGCGTTGCCTACACTGAATCCCGGCGTAGACGGCGGTGCGCTCAGACGAACGTCGCCAAGCATGACAGTCTTCGTAGCCGGCAGACCATGGAAGGCGATGCCTGCGTGCTGGCGAACCAGACTGCGCGCGCCGTCTGCACCGACCACGTAGCTGCCAGAAATATCGAAAGGGGTGCTGTGCTGTTGCCCCATCACGGAAATGCCATCGGCCGTTTCGACAATGCGCTCCACCGTAGCATTCCTGCGCAATTCAACCCCTAGCTCAAGCGCCCATGTCTCCAGCAGTTGCTCGGTCACGCTCTGTGGGATGAACAGTGTGTAAGGATAGGTGGTGTCGATCACCGAAAAATCAAGTCGCGTCTTCAATCCCGCAAAATGCCCGCTGGGAATCTTTATGCCGTTCGCCAGAAAGCGCTCAGCCACGCCACGTTGGGCCAGCATCTCCACCGTCCTGCCGTGCATGGTTAGCGCGCGCGACTGCGCTATTGGCGCGTCACGGCGCTCTAGTACTGTGACGCGTATTCCTGCCAACCGCAATTCGCATGCCAGAGTTAAACCTACAGGGCCTGCACCTACTACGATCACATCCACATTTTCATTTTTCATTTGCACCTCAATCTAACATCGTTAGTTAAAAAATTTATGTTAATCTAACGTCGTTAGCCTGTCAAACAAGAAGTTTATGAAGATCCAACGTAAAGCCGTAATTGCCACCGCTTTGAACCTGCTGGACGAGGTAGGTATAGAGGGTCTTACAATGCGCCGTCTTGCCCAGGAACTGGACATCAAAGCAGCATCACTGTATTGGCACTTCGCCAATAAGCAGGCTTTGATGAATGGCATAGCCGACGCTTTGATTGAAGGGGTCGCGCATGGGCATCCGGACGAACTGTCCCCCTCGACTGCTTGGTTCAATGCGGTCAGCGTGACCGCACATGAGATTCGAAATGCGCTGCGCAAGCGGCGGGACGGTGCACGCGTATATGCTGGCACCTACGTCATCACCGACAACACACTTCGCGTTGCCGAGGCGTTGATCGGCCCTTTGTGTGAGGCTGGGGCCTCCACTCGGTTGGCGTCTTGGGGTGCCTTCAGCATCATCTATTACGTAATGGGCTTCGTGATGGAAGAGCAACCGCTGGCTGACCCTAGTGAAATATCGCTGGCCATCGCAACTCACCGTGACCAGTTTGAAGCTCTGGCGGCTAAGGGCTATCCACATGTTTTGGCTGCGGCAGCGGATTTATTCAACCCGGATTTTGATGCGCGATTTGACGCTGGCCTCGATCTGCTTATCACAGGTCTTCGCATGAGGATCGCAGAAAGTTCCCATGCTTGAACTAATTATTAACTTTTTTTACTTCACACTTGCTCCGCGAACCTATGTCATACCCTTTGGAGGGTTATAGGTCGAGGAACACGATTTTTCTTCAAGGATTTATACTAAGCGAGCGAGCTGCATTGATTCTCACGTATTGCACGGCATGTCGCCAGGTCGAGCGATGCAGTATCTGGAGCCCTGGAATTCCTCGCCGTGGCGTTTTCAATACGAGGTGACGTATTAGCCACATCACGCGTTTTAAAGTCTGTTTTCGGCCGAAGCGGAAATTGCCTCTGAGGTATTGTCCGTACAGGTAAACCCATGCGAGGCGCCGCATCGAGACGATTTTCATGCCTCACATGGGTTGGTACGGAACCTTCGAGACATTGGCGCCCGATTGTCTAGACCCAAACGAGACGATGTCCATGGCCTTCGGGTGCTTGCACTTAAGAGATGCGGCCGTGGCAGCCCGCGCGATAAGGCGCAAGGGCAAAAAAAAGCCCGCTGCGGGAGCGGGCTGAATCTAATTCCTGTGAGGAAGTAGAGGAGACAGGTGAATGATGCCGCATCGCAGCATCATTATCCAATTGCATGTTGTGATGACAGAAATACGATTGTTCTATATCTCAGCCATAGCGGCCGCCCCTGCCCCTGCGATTCCTATGCCACGGTATCGGCACGCAAGGTTTTCGCTGCCGCCACCATGTTGGCCAGCGCGGGAATCACTTCCCTCCAGCCGCGCGTCTTCAGGCCGCAATCGGGGTTGACCCACAGGCGCTGCGCGGGAATGCGTTCGGCCGCCTTGCGCATCAGATTCACCATCTGTTCCTGGCTCGGAATATTGGGCGAGTGAATGTCGTAGACGCCGGGGCCGATGTCATTCGGATAATTGAACTCGTCAAAGGCGTCGAGCAATTCCATGTCGGAGCGCGAAGTTTCGATCGTGATGACGTCCGCATCCATGCCGGCGATCTGCGCGATGATGTCGTTGAATTCCGAATAGCACATATGCGTGTGGATCTGCGTTTCATCGGTCACGCCATTGGCCGTGATGCGGAACGATTCCACGGCCCAGCGCAGGTAGTCGGCCCAGTGCGACTTGCGCAGTGGCAAACCTTCGCGCAGTGCCGCCTCGTCGATCTGGATCACGCGGATGCCGGCCCGCTCCAGGTCCAGCACTTCGGCGCGCATGGCCAGCGCCAGCTGGTGGCACGAGACGGAACGGGGCTGGTCGTCGCGCACGAAGGACCAGTTCAGGATGGTGACGGGACCCGTCAGCATGCCTTTCATCGGCTTGTCCGTCAGCGACTGGGCGTAAGTGCTCCACTCGACCGTCATGGCGCGGGGGCGGCTGATGTCGCCAAACAAAATGGGCGGCTTGACGCAGCGCGAACCGTACGATTGCACCCAGCCGAACTGGCTGAAGGCATAGCCGTCGAGCTGTTCGCCAAAGTATTCCACCATGTCATTGCGTTCCGCTTCGCCGTGCACGAACACGTCCAGGCCCAGGGTTTCCTGTTCCCTGACGCAACGGGCGATTTCCCCCTGCATCAGCTTTTTGTAGCTGGCTTCGTCCAGCTGGCCGTTGCGGAACTGGCTGCGCGCCTGGCGGATTTCCGCCGTCTGCGGGAAGGAGCCGATGGTCGTCGTCGGATACAGCGGCAGTTGCAGCAGCGCAGCTTGCTTGACGGCACGCTCGGCATAGCCGCTCAGGCGCTGGCCCAACGTCGCATCGATGCGCGCCAGGGCCGCTTTCACGTGCGGATTGTGCACGCGGGTCGACTGGCGGCGCGCTTGCACGGCCGCAAGATTAGCATCGAGTGCCGCCTGCACGGAGGCGCGGCCCTGGTTCAGGGCGCCGGCGATGGTGTGCACTTCATCAAGCTTCTGGCGGGCAAAGGCCAGCCAGGACCGGATATCGTCATCGAGCTTATGCTCGCTGTCCAGGTCGACAGGCACGTGCAGCAGCGAGCACGACGGGGCGATCCACAAACGGTCTTGCAGGCTGGCGTGCACGGGTTCCAGCCACGCCAGCACTTGCGTCAAATCCGTCTTCCAGATATTGCGGCCATTCACCACGCCCAGCGACAGCACACTGCTGGCGGGCAATTGGGCGACGACTTGTTCCACCTCATCGCGGGCGTTGACGGCATCGAGGTGCAAGCCTTGCACGGGCAGCTTGCACGCCAGCGGCAAATTGTCTTGCAGCTTGCCGAAATACGTGGCCAGCAACAGTTTGACGTGCTTGACCTTGCTCAAGGCATCATAGGCCGTGACGAGGGCCTGCTGCCACGCGCCGTCGAGTTCCGTGACGAGGACCGGTTCATCGATCTGCACCCACTCCACGCCCTGGCTCGCGAGTTCCTGCAGTAGTTGCACGTAGACGGGCAGCAAGCCTTGCAGCAGCGCCAGCTTGTCGGAATCATCCTTGGCCTTGCCCAGCAACAAATAGGTGACGGGGCCGATCAGCACGGGTTTGGCTTTCACGCCGAGCTGGCGCGCTTGCGCCAGTTGCCGCAACAGGCGGCTGCTGTCGAGCTTGAATTGCGTCTCGGCCGAAAATTCCGGCACGATGTAGTGATAGTTGGTGTCGAACCATTTCGTCATTTCACCGGCGTGGACGCAGCTGCAATCGCTGTCGCTGGCCGAGCGGCCACGGGCCACGCGGAAATAGTTGTCGAGCGCGGCGCCTTCCAGGCCGCGCACGCGCTGCGGCAGGTTGCCCAGCGTAAAACTCAGGTCCAGCACCTGGTCATAAAAGGAAAAGTCGCCCACGGGCGCGAAGTCCAGCGCGCGCTGGTCTTGCCAGTGACGCTGGCGCAACTCAGCACCCTGGCCTTCCAGCGCGTCCAGGCTGCTTTGCCCCTTCCAGTAGTCTTCCAGGGCGAATTTCAGTTCGCGTTTGGCGCCGATGCGCGGGTAGCCCAAATTGTGTGTCGTGACGGTCATGGTGATTGCCTCCCAGTGAAGTGTGGGGTCATCATAGAGGCTTTCATCCATGAAAAATAATGGTAAAACTTCATACATCCATTAATAATACTCATGTATGAGCATGCTGAACGTATTCACGAGGCCGTGCCGCGCGGAGTCGGGCACCTCGTTCGCCGCGCGTGCCGGCCGGTGCCCAGGACCAAAACGACAGGCAAAAAAAAGCCCGCTGCGGGAGCGGGCTGAATCTATTTCCTTGGAGGAAGATAGAGGAGACAGATGAATGATGCCGCGTTGCAGCATATAAAACCACTTTATATTCGTGATGTCAGAAATACGCAGCAGTGATATTAGGGGCAACAGACAATTCCATGCGGCAACTTTTATGCTGCCGCTTCCGTCTTTCCGTCGCCGGAACGCAACATATTCTTGATGCCGCGCAAGGCTTGCCGCACGCGGGCCTCGTTTTCGATCAGGGCAAAGCGCACGTATTCATCGCCGTACTCGCCGAAACCGATGCCGGGCGACACGCTCACCTTGGCCTTTTGCAGCAGCAGTTTGGCAAATTCCAGCGAGCCCAGGTGACGGTAGGCTTCCGGGATATGCGCCCAGATATACATCGACGCCTTCGGCTTTTCCACCATCCAGCCTGCTTCATGCAAACCTATCACCAGCACGTCGCGGCGGCGCTGGTACTGCGCGCAGATTTCCGTCACGCAGCTTTGGTCGCCTTCCAGCGCGGCAATGGCCGCCACTTGCACGGGCGTGAAACTGCCGTAATCGTGGTAGCTCTTGATGCGCGCCAGGGCCGCCACCAGTTCCGCATTGCCCACCATGAAGCCGATGCGCCAGCCCGCCATGTTGTAGCTTTTCGACATGGTGAAGAACTCGACGGCCACGTCGCGCGCACCGGGTACCTGCATGATGGACGGCGCCTTCCAGCCATCGAAGGTGATGTCGGCATACGCCAGGTCGTGCACCACCAGGATATTGTGCTGCTTCGCCAGCGCGACGACGCGCTCGAAGAATTCCAGTTCCACGCATTGCGCCGTGGGGTTCGACGGGAAACCCAGCACCATCATCTTAGGCTTCGGGTAGCTTTCGCGGATCGCCCGTTCCAGTTCGGCAAAGAAATCCACGCCCGGCCCCATGCGCACGGAGCGGATATCGGCGCCCGCGATGACGGCGCCCCAGATGTGAATCGGGTAGCTGGGGTTCGGCACCAGCACCGTGTCGCCCCGGTCCAGGGTCGCCAGCATCAAATGGGCCAGGCCCTCTTTCGAGCCGATGGTGACGATGGCTTCGCTGTCCGGGTCGATGTCGACCTCGTAGCGCTTCTTGTACCAGTGTGCAATCGCGCGGCGCAGCCGCGGAATGCCCTTGGACGCGGAATAGCCATGCGTGTCGGGGCGTTTCACCGTTTCGACCAGCTTGTCCACGATGTGGGCCGGCGTGGCGCCATCGGGATTACCCATCGACATGTCGATGATGTCCTCGCCACGGCGGCGCGCGGCCATCTTGAGTTCGGCGGTGATGTTGAAAACGTAGGGGGGAAGACGATTGATGCGCGAAAAGCTGCGCGGAGCTTGGCTGTCGGTCATGGTATCTCTATACGTAAGCGCCCGGATCCGTCCGAGCGACGTTGGCGCAATGAGTGCGCCTGCAACGATACTAACCCGGTTTATCCAGCACTGGCAAGGGTGCTGCAGAGTCGTTACAATGCAGGCTGATCGAAAATGAGCGCACCGGTTGGTAACCCGGTAAGTGCCCGGCACAGTCCGGCATGCTCCCGCCCACGCGGACCCACGGCGCTGACCCTTGGCTGTTACACCAGCCGGGGAGGTGTTCTGGTTCGTGCATTTTCCCGCCGCGCCATCCCTCCCCTGCTTTGATTAGGAATATAAAACGGATGGCAACACACGACACCGCAGTAACTGGCATGACCCTGGACCGCGCCGGCATCGAGCAGCAACTGGCCCTGCCGGTGCGCCACTTCATCGATTGCGCCTTCGATGGCGAAGACCTGTCGCGCCTCGACTTGCAGGGCTGTACGTTTGAACGCTGCACCTTTGCCGACACCAGCTTGTTCGCCAGCAAACTCGCGCGCAGCACCTGGCGCCGCTGCCGCGCCGGCAGCGCCGATTTCGAATCCGTCGACGCCGTTGACGCGAATTTCGAAGGCTGCGACCTGAACAACACGAAATGGCGGCGCGCCAAGCTGGCATCGGTCACCTACCGGGGCTGCAAGCTGACGGGCGCCTCGTTCGAGGAAGCGGCCCACCTGGGCTTGACCTTCGAAGACAGCCTGCTGGTGGGCGCCGACCTGCGCGGCTTTTCGTTCCGCAAGGCAATACTCAAACAGCTCGATTTTTCCGACGCCTACCTGGCCGGCTGCGACTTCCGCGACGCCGTCTTCGAAGGGGGCAGCTTGCGCAACGCCACCATCAAACTGGCGAAGTTCCAGGGCGCGGACTTGCGCGGCGCCGATATCGACGGTTTCAAACTGAGCGAAGCTGCGCTGCTGAAAGGCGCTGTCATCACGCAGGCGCAGGCGGCCAACTTCATGCGGGCGCTGGATCTGGTGGTGATGTAAGCCTTGCCCACAGCCGTTCTTGACAGCAAGCTTGCGGTAAAAGCGGGTTGCCGCAACCAAGGGTTCAGGGCTGATGGCATTTTCCATGTCCATTGCCCACGCTGCGTCGCTCGCCAGTGGTTTTTCAGGCCCACACAATTTCTCACGCCACGCGATTCACCGCAGTCCATGCCAAATAATGCGTGCTATATTCCGCACGCAGGTTTCCATTTAAACATCCGCCGACAATACTGCCCAATAACAATGATGAAGATAATAAAAATAATCTTATTCATACTGCTGTGCATCCTGACATCCATCACCATTCCGCCAGCGGGAGTAATCTTCAGTTATATGGCGCTGCGTGAAAACAAGGAGAGCATCAGAAGATTCATCGTCAAGATATCTCCCGACACCGAAAAAATCATTCCTGCGCTGATCGAAAGATATAACGATCCCAAGACCATTCTTTCACTTGTTATTTTTTCCATTGCCACGATAGGCGGCCTGATCCTCCTGGTTTCGCACCTGCATATCCAGGAAACAGATGATTATGTAAATTACATCCTCGAACAGGTGGCGCTCACAGGCATTCTCGTCGTTGGGGTGTCAGGCATTGCATGGGTACTCTTTTCGCTGAATTCCGTTTTTGCAAGCCTGCTGGCAAAAGTGGGGGTTTCCCTGGCGGTGTCTGCCTGCGTGATTTTTTCGCGCCTGAGCGCTGTCGATTTTTTTGCGGCCAATTTTCCTTTTCCGCCGTCCTACCTGCCCTTTTCGTTTGGCCTCGCCACCCTGATATTTGCCTTCTCGTTCAGCGCCTTTGCCTATGCTGTGCTGGCAATCATTTTTGAGGTCATTTTCCTGTTGTTCTTGTTTATTTTCGATTTCAAGACCAATAAAAAAACCACTTACTTCCTCTTTGCAATCTCCATTGCTGGCTTTATCGGAAGTTATTCGGCGGCCCAGGCCATGATCCAGGGCATATCAAACAAGGGGCCACTGTTCATGATCAAGGCCGCTGAACGGTATGACTTCACTACCAATCATATGTGCCAGGTGCAGGAGGGCGAAACTGTCCTCTTCATTGACAATGTAGCGGATCGCGCGATTGCAGCGACTTTCCCGCCGCCCCCGCAAGGCGAAAAAATTTCCCCTCGAAATATCTCTGACGCCACATTAAAAAGCTATCTGCCGACACATTTCCGCACCGTGCATTGCAACCAGCTAGCCGAAGCACAAAAGGAAGCTGGCTGGTGCGGCAGTCCCCAACGTTATGGCTATTGTGATGCCGATGGCAAACTGCGCAAATAAAGAGGCAAAAAAAAGCCCGCTATGTAAGCGGGCTGAATCTATTTCCTTGGAGGAGATAGAGGAGACAAGTGCATCTTGCGGCATCGCGGCATATCACGCCACTTTATATTCATGATGATAGAAATATCCATCAGTGATAATGAGATGCCATCAGGGTTTCAAGCCGTGCGGCGCGTGCCCAAGGGTAAAAATTCTGCCAGCCACACCAGCAGGGCCAGGCCCGGAAACGCCATGCCGGTCAGCAAGGTTGCCTGCCAGCCATAGCTGGCATACACCCAGGCGCCGACGGCCGAGCCGGCCGCGCCGCCGGCGAAGAACAGCGCGAAATACAGGCCGTTCAAACGGCCCCGCACTTCCGCGCCCAGGCTGAAGATGGCGCGCTGGCCCAGTACCAGGTTGGCCGCCACGCCCATGTCGAGCACGATGGACGCCACCACCAGCAAGCCCAGCGCCACGTGCTTCGATTCCGGGGCGAACATGGGCAAGGCAAACGCGACGATACCCAGCGCCAGCGCAGCAGCCGTGGCCGGCAAAGTGTGGCCAGCATCGGCCAGGCGGCCCGCGATGGGCGAGGCGACGGCGCCCGCCATGCCCACCAGGGCAAAGATGGCGATGCCCGTTTGCGACAGACCGAACGCGGGGCTGGCCAGCACCAGCGGCGTGACGGTCCAGAACAGGCTGAAGGCGCCAAACAAACCCGCGTGATAGGCGGCGCGGCGGCGCAGCACGGGCGTGCCCAGCAGCAAGTGCCACAGCGAGGCCATCAGGGCTGGATATTTCATGCTCGACACGGGCTGACGCACGGGCAAGGCACGGCGCAGCACCAGCGCCAGCAATACCATCAGCACGGCGGCGCCGCCAAACACCACGTGCCAGCTGGCGTGCGCGGCCACCAGCGACGCCACGGGACGGGCCAGCATGATGCCTAGCAACAAGCCGCTGACCACCTTGCCCACGGTTTGCCCCCGCGTCGCTTCCTGCGACAGGTGGGCGGCAAACGGCACGATCACTTGCGCCGCCACGGAACCGAGGCCGATGGCCAGGGCGGCGGCCAGGAAGACGATGGCGCCCGTGGAGAGGGCCGCCACCACGAGGGCCGTGGCCGTCACCAGCAAGGCCGTGACGATCAGGCGGCGGTTTTCCAGCAAGTCGCCCAGGGGCACGACAAACAGCAGGCCCAGGGTATAGCCCACTTGCGTCAGGGTGACGATCAGCCCGGCCGCCTTGGCCGACAGGCCCGTCGAGGCGCTGATGGGGCCGACGAGGGTTTGCGCGTAATACAGATTGGCGACGATGAGGCCGGAAGCGATGGCCAGCAACAGCACCATGGCCGGTGCAATGTCGTGGGGAGTGGAAGATGAGGCCTTGTTCATGTTGTTTCCTCGGTTCGATAGGGATGTCGCCATTCTAGGGAAAACTATGGCAAAGATAATCAGGGCATAATCCACTTATACTTTTCACATAAAATGAACAATGAGAATGGACGATATCCTATGGACAAGATCAAGGCCATGCAAACCTTCGTGCGCATCGTCGAAGCCAACAGCTTTTCCAAGGCGGCCGAGACCCTGAATTTGCCCCGTGCCGCGCTGACGGCCACCCTGCAAAAGCTGGAAGCCTACCTGGGCACGCAATTGCTGCAGCGAACCACGCGCCGCTTGTCGCTGACGCCGGAAGGGGCTGAGTACTTTCGCCATTGCATTGATATTTTGAAAGCCGTCGACACGGCGGAACTGGCATTTCGCGGTCCCGACGCGAAAAAACCGCGCGGCTTGCTGCGCATCAACCTGCCCAATACGGTGGGCCGCAGGTTGGTCGTGCCGCATATCGCGCACTTCCACGCCGCCTGGCCGGACGTGCAATTGCAGCTGAGCCTGACGGATCGCCTGGTCGACCTGACGCAGGAAGGCATCGATTGCGCCTTGCGCGTGGGCACCTTGCAAGATTCCGCCTTCATCGGCAAACAGGTCGGCCTGATGCGCTTCGTCACGTGCGCCTCGCCCGCGTATCTGGCGCGGCACGGCACGCCGCAGACCCTGGCCGACCTGGCCACGCACCAGGGCATCATGCATTACTCGGGCCGCACGGGACGCGCCTTCGACTGGGATTTTCAACAAGGCAAGGAAGTGCTGCGCGTGCAGATGGCCGGCCCCATCGCCGTCAACGACGCGGACGCCAGCGTCGATTGCGCGCTGCAGGGGCTGGGACTGGCGCAGGCGGCCGTGTACCAGGTGCGCGCGCACCTCGACAGCGGCGCCCTGGTGGCCGTGCTGGCCGATCATCCGCCCACGCCCATGCCGATGTCGCTGCTGACGCCGCAAGGCCGCCTGGCCACGCCCAAGCTGCAGGCGTTTGCTGGCTGGATCACGGCCTTGCTGGCGGCACAGCCCGACGTGCAAGCGCCCACGCACAGAATCTGAGGCAAAAAAAAGCCCGCTGCGAGAGCGGGCTGAATCTATTTTCTTGGAGGAGAATAGAGGAGACAAGTGCATTATGCTGCATCGCGGCATATCAATCCAATTGATTGTTGGAATGATAGAAATACGCCAAACGGATAACTGATCGGGGCGAAAAAAAACCGGCTCCCAAGGAACCGGTTTTCTAGTGCATGAAAGCCTTACTTCGCTGCCGTCACCGGCGTCGCCTTGCCATCGGCGCCATACGGCAAGACCTTCGCCGCCATGCGCGTATCGGCCTTGATCAGCGCCACTTCGTCGGCCAGGATGCGCGCCGCTTCGTTCAGCAGCACGTCCTTGGCGCTCTTGGCGGCCGTTTCGGCATCGAGTTCGGCGCTCAGCGCGCGTTCGTCGCCCTGTAAGCCGTCGTCGGTGCGCAAGGCGCCCTTCACGGCGGCGATCTGCTTGGCCGTCTTGCTGGCCGCTTTCGCGCCCTTCAGCACGTCTTTCGGATCGGGAATCACCACCAGGTCGTCGGCCGGATTCGAAATCTGCGCGATCAGGCGTTTTTCACGGGCCTTCGCGCGCGCTTCCTGGGCATCGCGCTCCTTGCGGCGCACGGTTTCATTGAGCGAAATCTGGTTTTCCTTGCGCTGCTTGAAGACGAGAGCGATGTCATCGAGCAAGTACTGGAAATCCTTGTCCTTGGCCACGCGCGCTTCATGCTTCTTGTCCAGCAGCGGCACGATATCCTTCAGGTCGCCCGTCGGCATGTACGGCGCCGGCTTGATGGCCACCCATGGCAAGGCATTGTCATAGCTCGATTCGCCGAAGTTCTCCGTGTCCGACATGGCCGGCAGCTTGATGTCGGGCGTGACGCCGCGCAACTGCGTGGTGCCGCCGTTGATGCGGAAGAACTGGGCGATGGTCATCTTCAGCTCGCCGAAACGGGCTTTCTCGCTGCCGCCGAAACGGTCGAGGTTGAACAGAGTTTGTACGGTGCCCTTGCCGAAGCTGCCTTCGCCGATGATGACGCCTCGGCCGTAATCCTGCACGGCGGCGGCGAAAATTTCGGAAGCGGAAGCGGAACCGCGGTTGATCAGCACGCCCATCGGGCCATCCCAGGCCAGGCCCGCGTTGGTGTCGCTTTCCACGTCGACCTTGCCTTCGGCATTGCGCTGCATCACGACCGGTCCCTTGTCGATGAACAGACCCGTCAGTTCGACGGCTTCGTTCAGCGAACCGCCGCCGTTGTTGCGCAAGTCGATCAGGACGTTGTCGACCTTGTCCTTCTTCAACTCGGC
This sequence comes from Janthinobacterium agaricidamnosum, assembly GCF_003667705.1. NCBI lineage: Bacteria > Pseudomonadati > Pseudomonadota > Betaproteobacteria > Burkholderiales > Oxalobacteraceae > Janthinobacterium > Janthinobacterium agaricidamnosum. The sequence continues at coordinate 3,548,951 of NZ_CP033019.1, forward strand.
CAGCAAACGGCTGACGTCGCGCGTAGCGCTTTTAAAGTCCTTGTCGCCACGGCGGCGCGCTTCGAAGTCCTGGTAGAACGTCGGCAGGGCAATGACGCCGATGCGGCGCTTGACGCCGTTCTCGCGCACTTCGATGATCGATTTCTTCGCCGCCTGCTCTTCCATGCTGATTTTCTTGCGCACCAGCGGCAAGACGACGTGCTTGGCATCGGGGCCGGCATCGGCCGGCAGGATGTCGAGGCGCACGACGGAATCCTTGGCGCCGCGGATCAGCTGCACCACATCGTCGATGCGCATGCCCAGCACTTCGGTGATGGGGCCGCTTTCGCCCTGCCCCACGCCGACGATGCGGTCGCCCACTTTCAGCTTGCCCGACAGGCCGGCCGGGCTGCCCGGCACCACTTCGCGCACCACCGTGTATTCGTCGCGCGTCTGCAGCACGGCGCCGATGCCTTCGAGCGACAGGCGCATGGCGATGTCGAAGTTGTCCGAGGCGCGCGGGCCCAGGTAATTGGTGTGCGGTTCGATCGACATGGCATACGAGTTCATGAAGATCTGGAACACGTCTTCGCTGTTGAGCTTGCGCGAACGGGTCGTGTAGCTTTCATAGCGCTTGTCCAGCGTCTCGCGGATGGCCTTGTCTTCCTTGCCCGCCAGTTTCAGGCGCAGCCAGTCGTTCTTGACGCGCTTGCGCCACAGGTCGCGCACTTCCTCGTCGTTCTTCGGCCAGGCGGCCTTTTCGCGGTCGAGCTGGTAGCTCTCGTCGGCGGTAAAGTCGAACTTGGTTTTCAGCAATTCACGCGCATACGCCATGCGCTCGTCGAAACGCTGCTGGTACAGGTTGTAGATGGCAAACGGCGCCGTCAGGTCTTCATTGATGATGGCGTCGTCGAGCTTGGTGCGCAAGGGAGCGAAGCGGTCGATGTCGGCCTGCACGAAGAACAGTTTTTCTGCGTCCAGGGATTTGAAATAGCGGTCGAAGATTTTCTCCGACATGGCGTCGTCGAGCGGCATGGCCTTGTAATGGACGCGCGTCAATACGCGCGATGCCCACAAGGCGGCCTGCGTTTGCTGGGCCAGCGGCTTCATGGTGAGCGGAGGAGCGGCGCTCTTGTCCGTCTGGGCTGCGCCAGCGTGGGCTGACAGGGCGAGCACCAGGGTGACCAGCATCATTTGCTTCTTCATCGGCTTCTCCGAAAATTAGTTAAATCAATTCCAGGCGGCGCAGAGATGCATGCGCCAGCCAGCAAGACAGTAAGGGGATACACGACTGGTCTGCATATTATTCTACAGGATACGGCCTGGCAGTCTCCCAAGGAAGATCAGTTTCTTCCTGGAAGCTTAAACGCGGATTAAAGGCGGCGTCTCATTCATTACAAAGTGAAACATTCGTGAGAAAAATCGCATCATTCAGCAGCGATGAATATCAACATGCGCCACTGGAATGAAAAAAGTCAATAGATTGAAGCGGCAATCCTTGATCTCAATGATGTTTTTATGTGAAAAAGTGATTCCTGCGGGAAACACTTAGTAACAAATGGCAAGCAACATGCTATCATCGCGCCCTGAAATACAGCTTGCCTGCGCGCCGCTCCCACAGCCGGCGCGCTTTCGTTTCAACAGTGTTCCCACCAGATCCCCTCCCCGCGTGTCATGTCATGACCTGGAATGGCCGAGCTGATTACCCTTTGCCAGACTCACACTATGCCTACAATTTCCTTCTCCCCCCGCCACTGGAGTGTCGGCGGCAAGATTACCGTCTTCACGTTTGCCCTCGTCAGCCTGATCCTGGCCAGCCTGACTGCCTTGATGAGTATCAATACCTCGCGCGTGCTGGAACAGCGTGCCGAAGCGGCCGTCACCAGCGAACTCAATAGCGTCATGACGACCACGCAAGTCTTCCATACTGCCATGGTCAACGAAGCGGCCAGCTTTGCGCGCCTGTTCGCGGCGGAATTTCCCGGCCCGTTCACGGTCGACGCGGGCGCCATGGTGGCCGTGGCCGGCAAGGCCACGCCGGCCCTGGCCAACGGCGGCAAGGTGCTCAACCTCGATACGGCCCTGGTCGACCGCTACACGGCGCAGACGGGCGTGATCGCCACCATCTTTGCCGCCAACGGCGATGAATTCGTGCGCATCAGCACGTCGCTGAAAAAGCAGGATGGCGAACGCGCCATCGGCACCCAGCTCGACCACAACCACCCCAGCTACGCGCCGCTGCGTGCGGGCCAGCGTTTCGTCGGCATGGCAACCTTGTTTGGCAAGCAATACATTACGCAATATGATCCCGTGCGCGACGCGGCAGGAAAAGTGGTGGGCGTGCTGTTCATCGGCCTCGATATCAGCAAGAATCTGGCCATGCTGAAAGAGAAGATTCGCCAGGTCAAGATCGGCCAGACGGGCTACATCTACATCGTCGACACGGCTCCCGGCGCCAATTACGGCCACCTGGTGCTGCACCCGAACAGCGAAGGCAAGAGCGCGCTCGACTTCAAGGCCAGCGACGGCCGGATGTTCATCCAGGAAATGCTGGCGCAGAAAGACGGTGCCATGCGCTATACGTGGACGGCGCCCGGCGAAACGGCTGCCAGCGCGCGCGAAAAGCAGCTGTATTACCGTCAATTCAAGGATTGGCAATGGATCATCGCGGGCGGCACGTTCACGGACGAAATCACCTTGGAAGCGCGCCAGCTGCGCAACCAGCTGGCCATTTCCGGCTTCGTCGCCCTGCTCGTCTTCGCCCTGCTGCTGTACTGGCTGGTACGCACCCTCGTCTCGCGCCCGCTGGCCGCCGCCGAAACGGCCGCCGCGCAAATCGCCGCCGGCGACCTGACGGTGCACCTCGATACGACCAGCCTGGACGAAATCGGCCGCCTGCTGCGCGCCATGAACCGCATCAGCGACAACCTGTCGCAAGTGGTCGGCAACGTGCGCGGCAGCGCCGGGCAAATCGCCACGGCGTCCGGTGAAATCGCCAGCGGCAACCTGGATTTGTCGAGCCGCACGGAACAGCAAGCCAGTTCGCTGGAAGAAACAGCCGCCTCGATGGAGGAACTGAGCTCCACCGTGCGCCAGAACGTCGATCACGCGCAGCAAGCGAGCAAACTGGCGCATGAATCGTCCAGCCTGGCAGCCGAAGGCGGCGCGGCCGTGGCGCAGGTGGCCAGCACCATGGACGCCATCCGCAGCTCATCTGGCAAGATCGCCGACATCATCGGCGTCATCGACGGCATCGCCTTCCAGACGAATATCCTGGCCTTGAACGCGGCCGTGGAAGCGGCCCGCGCCGGCGAACAGGGACGGGGTTTCGCCGTCGTCGCCACCGAGGTGCGCACGCTGGCGCAGCGTTCGACGGCCGCCGCGAAAGACATCAAGGACCTGATCCAGGCATCGGCCGGCACGGTGGACCTGGGCCACGCCCAGGTGAGCCAGGCCAGCGCCACCATGGACACCGTGGTGGCCAGCGTGCAGCAAGTGAGCACCATCATGGCCGAGATCGCGCAGGCGAGCGAAGAGCAGCGCAGCGGCATCGAGCAGGTCAATCAGGCCATCGCCCAGATGGACCAGGTGACCCAGCAGAATGCGGCCCTGGTGGAAGAAGCGGCCGCGGCCGCCGACGCCCTGCAGGAACAGGCGCATGAGCTGAACCAGGTGGTGGGCGTGTTCAAGCTGTAAAAGCGGGCGCGGTGCTAAGATGGCGCATACCACCTTGCCAGGAGACACGATGCACGACGACTATGTTTTGATTGCCCGGCTGATGATCCCCACGGATGCGCACGTAATCCGCGGCTGCCTGGCAGCGGCCGGCATCGACGTGCTGCTGACGGATGACCAGCACATGCAGGCCGACATGCTGCTGGCGGCCGCCATCGGCGGCGCCCGCGTCATGGTGCGCGAACACGACGTGGCGCGCGCCAATGACATCCTCGCCGCCTTCGAGCGGGGCGATCTGGCGCTGGCCGACGATGCGGACGTGGGAATGCCCGCTGCGGAATAAGGAATTAACTTAGGAGTAGAAACAGCGCCCGCAAGCCTGGCGGTAACTCTCGTTGCCGCCTATGCTGATCTGCTCACCTTCCTTGATGCGGCGGCCCTGCTCGTCCACGCGGATGTTCATCGTGGCCTTCTTGCCGCAAGTACAAATATTCTTCAACTCTTCGATATCGTCGGCCAGCGCCAGCAGGTAGGCCGAGCCGGGGAACGGTTCGCCCTTGAAATCCGTGCGCAAGCCGTAACAGATGACGGGCACGCCCTTCACTTGCGCCAGCTGGTGCAATTGCTGCACCTGGGCCGTGCTGAGAAATTGCGCCTCGTCCACCAGCAAACAGGCGACCTGGGGAATAGCGTCGAGGAAATTCGTGTCGGCATGGAAGATATCGACCTGGCGCTGCGGCCCCAGACGCGAGGTGACCCGGCCCACGCCGTAGCGGCTGTCGATGGCGGCCGTGTACAGGCGCACCTGCTGGCCCTGCTCTTCATAGTTGTGCGCGACCTGCAACAAGGCCGTCGACTTGCCCGCGTTCATCGCGGAATACCGGAAATAAAGTTTTGCCACCGCCGCCTGCCCTGTCTGGTTGATTTTCAATACTATTTAGTATCTTTTCGAGGCGTGATTATAAATCGCAATGGCGGGCTTGCGGCAGCTTAATAGTCGCGTCGTTGGTGCGGCAAGCGGGCCAAAAACGGCGCATACTCGAATCGCGCGCGTTGCAGCCGATATGCGCAGCGCGCATATGCAAGCATGGAAACATTCGTTCGCCGCACTCGTCCACCCGCCTACACTGCGCGGCACGGAAGGCGGCTCGGGACACGATCCTGAGCGGCTGTTTCTCTGACAGGAGCCACCATGAATGATCGAATGCCATCCCCCTCCCAGCCGCCAGCGCTATACAAGCTGATCGGCAACACCCCGCTGGTCGAAGTCACCAGGCTCGATACGGGCCTGTGCCAGCTGTTCCTGAAACTGGAATCGCAAAATCCCGGCGGTTCCATCAAGGACCGCATCGGCCTGTCCATCATCGAAGCGGCCGAAGCGGACGGCCGCCTGCAGCCGGGCGGCACCATCGTCGAAGCCACGGCCGGCAACACGGGCATCGGCCTGGCCCTGGTCGGGCGCATCAAGGGCTACCGCGTGATTCTCGTCGTGCCCGACAAGATGTCGACGGAAAAAGTGCTGCACCTGAAGGCGCTGGGCGCGGAAGTGCACACCACGCGCTCGGACGTGGGCAAGGGCCATCCCGAGTACTACCAGGATTATGCGGCGCGGCTGGCGCGCGAACTGCCGGGCGCCTTCTTCGCCGACCAGTTCAACAATCCCGCCAATCCGCTGGCCCACGAAACGACGACGGCTCCCGAAATCTGGGAGCAAACTGGCCATGACGTGGACGCCATCGTCGTCGGCGTCGGTTCGTCCGGCACCCTGACGGGCTTGACGCGCTACTTCCGCAAGACGCAGCCCAAGCTCGAATTCGTTCTGGCCGACCCGCAAGGCTCCATCCTCACCGAATACATCGACACAGGAAAAATCAGCGACACAAGCGGGTCGTGGGCCGTCGAAGGCATCGGCGAAGACTTTATCCCGGCCATCGCCGACATGGACAGCGTCACGAAGGCCTATACCATCACGGACCAGGAAAGTTTTGATTCCGCGCGCGCCCTCTTGCGCGCCGAAGGTATTTTAGGCGGCTCATCCACCGGCACCCTGCTGGCAGCGGCCCTCAAATACTGCCGCGAACAGACTAGCCCGAAGCGCGTCGTCACGTTTGTCTGCGACACGGGGACGCGCTACTTATCCAAAGTCTACAACGACGGCTGGATGCGCGACCAGGGTCTGTTGCAGCGCGCGCGCTCGGGCGACTTGCGCGACCTGATCGGGCGCCGCTACGACGAGGGCGACGTCGTCAGCGTGGCGCCGGGCGACACCCTGCTCACGGCCTTCAACCGCATGCGCGCCAGCGACCTGGCCCAGTTGCCCGTCATTGATGCAGGTCAACTGGTCGGCATCCTTGACGAATCGGACTTGCTGCTGCACGTCTCGAGCGACGCCGCGCATTTCGCATCGCTGGTGGGCGCCACCATGACGACGCAGATCGAAACGCTGGCGCCATCGAGCGGCTTGCCCGCCCTGCGCGCCACGCTGGACCGGGGCTTGACGGCCGTCGTCGCCGACGATACCGGCTTCTACGGCCTGATCACCCGCTTCGACCTTCTCAATCACTTACGCAGGACTTTATCTTGAGCCAAGACATCCCCCGCAAGAGCCATCTGGCCACCCGCGTCATCCACGCCGGCCAGTCGCCCGACCCGTCGACGGGCGCCATCATGCCGCCCATTTACGCCACCTCCACCTTCGTGCAGGACAGCCCCGGCGTGCACAAGGGCCTCGATTACGGCCGCTCGCACAATCCCACACGCTGGGCGCTCGAGCGCTGCGTGGCCGACCTGGAAGGCGGCAGCGCCGCGTTTGCGTTCGCCTCGGGCCTGGCCGCCATCTCGTCCGTGCTGGAATTGCTGGACGCGGGCAGCCACATCGTCGCCGGCGACGACATGTACGGCGGCACGTATCGACTGTTCGAGCGCGTGCGCCGGCGTTCGGCCGGCCACGCATTCACGTATGTCGACCTGACGAATCCCGAGAACCTGCTGGCCGCGCTGCGCCCGGAAACGAAGATGGTGTGGGTGGAAACGCCGACCAACCCGATGCTGAAGCTGGCCGACTTGCGGGCGATCGCCGGCATCTGCCGCGAGCGGGGCATCATCGCCGTGGCCGACAACACGTTCGCCAGCCCGCTGGTGCAGCGCCCCCTGGAACATGGTTTCGACATCGTCGTCCATTCGACCACCAAGTACTTGAACGGCCACTCGGACATCATCGGCGGCATCGCCATCGTCGGCGCGGAGGAACGCCAGGCGGAATGGCGCGAGCAGCTGGGCTTCCTGCAAAACTCGGTGGGGGCGATTGCCGGGCCTTTCGACAGCTTTCTGGCTTTGCGCGGCGTGAAAACCCTGGCTATCCGCATGCAGCGCCATTGCGAAAGTGCCCTGGTGCTGGCGCAGTGGCTGGAACAGCAAAAGGAAGTCAAACAGGTGTTTTATCCGGGCCTGGCGTCGCACCCGCAGCACGCGCTGGCGCAGCGCCAGATGGATGGTTTCGGCGGCATCATCTCGATCGACCTCGACACCGACCTGGCTGGCGCGCGGCGCTTCCTCGAGCGTTGCGAGGTGTTCGCCCTGGCCGAAAGCCTGGGCGGCGTGGAAAGCCTAATCGAGCACCCGGCCCTGATGACGCATGCCAGCATTCCCGCCGAACAGCGGGCCAAGCTGGGCATAGGCGACGGCTTGATCCGCCTGTCGGTGGGGATCGAGGATATCGAGGATTTGCGCCATGACTTGCGCACGGCGCTGGACGCGATTTGAGGGGAGAGGTGTCGGATTACGCTGCGCTAATCCGACCTACGCTATGCCGAGGGCGGTAGGTCGGATTAGCTCGGCAACGCCGGGCGTAATCCGACACACCACAAACCTCACTCCCCCGGCCGATACCTGCGCTCCAGGTGCTTCGCCACGTCCTCCGGATAAAACAACACCTCCTTGAATTCGCCGCGCGCATACATGGCCGCCTGGTCCTGGAAGTGCGGCGACTTCGGGTCGCCGCTCTGGCCGCCCGCGAGGATGCTTTTCGCCTTGATGCGGGGGCCGAATTCCACGGCCGCGACAAAGCTGTTGCCGCGTTCGCCGTAAATACGCTTCGTGGTACTCCTGCTGCTCTGGCCATACGCGGCCAGCGCGCCCCAGTTACCCGATGCATACGGCACGGACAAGCTGGCTTGCGCATCGTCAAACGGCTGCACGATGTCGCCCGTCAGGCGCTGGAAGCGGTTGATCTCGCCCCACGGCGTTTGCCAGTGGCCGAAATCGCGCTGCAGTTTGTCCGCCGCCGTCGCCAGGGCAGCCAGCCGCTGCGCCGCCGTAACCTTGTCCGTCGCCAGAAAATCGACCACGGGCACGCCTTGTTCCCGCGCCTGCTTGCCCGTCAGCTCGGCCAGCTCCTGGCCCCAGAACACGGCCAGCGAGGTAGCGGTGGAAGTGAGCGAATAGCGCCAGTCCCAGGCCCGCAGCAAGGCGATCTTGCCGGCCAGCGCCAGCTGTTGCGCGCCGCCGGCCGGCAGCGCATCGTAGGCCGCAAACAAGGGCGGCAGCAGCGCTTCGAAGGCCGTCAGTTCGCTGTCGTAGGAGGCGGCGATCAGGCTGTCGAGCGTGAAATCCTTCCTGTTCTGGAAGATCTTGACGGCATGCAGGCCGCGCGCGTTTTCGCCGTAGACCGACATGTAGGCGGGATAATCCTGCTGGCGCGGGCTGTTGGCACCGGCCGCCGAATACGGCCAGTTGTTCGTATTCTGGATCCAGCCATTCTTCGGATTGAACAAGGTGATGGTTTGCGCCACCGTGTGCAGCCCTTTCCATTCCGTGGCCGGGTCGCTGCCGTCGACGGGCTGCTTCCAGTTGAAGCGCGGGTCGCGCACGGGGATGAAATTGCCGTGAAAGTAGGCGATATTGCCGTCCCCGTCCGCATACACGGTGTTGTTCGACGAATTCGTGCGCAATTCCATCGTTTGATAAAACGCAGCATAATCGCGCGCCTTGGTGCGCGTGTACGACTGCATGAGCGCCTTCAACGGCTCGTTCATCAGGCGCACGGCCACCCATTTACCGTCCAGCGCGCGCACGATGGGGCCGTGGTGGCTGTAATAGACGGTGATGGTTGTCGATCCCATGCCGCCATCGGCCAGTTTATAGGGCAAGGTAATCGGCACGGTTTTCAAAGGGCGCAGCCCGCCGTCATAGCGATAGAACCATGCGCCGTCCTTGTCGACGATGCTTTCCAGGTATTCGTCGATGACGTCGCCGCCGCCCGATGTATGCATCCAGCCCAGGCGTTCATTGAAGCCCTGGTAGACGAAGAACTGGCCCCAGGTGACGGCGCCATACGCGTTCAGGCCTTCGCCGCTGGTCATCTGCACTTCGGGACGGAAGTAGAACGACGTATGCGGGTTGATCATCAAGAGCGCATGGCCGTTTTTGGTAATCGCGGGCGCGATGGCGAAGCCGTTCGAGCCGCTCGGTTCGGGGTCCAGACCTGACGCCAACCTGGTCTCCACGCTGGCCAGCGCCATGGCGACGGGCCTGGCCTGCTGGCCGTAGAACGCTTCGAGCTGCGTCAGGTTGACCGATTCGATATCGCCGCCGATGCTGCCCTCGCTGAAACTGAGGGCCATCCACGGCTCGAAATGCGTAATCAAGCGAGGTTTGACGTGCGGATGCGTGGCCAGGTAAAAATTCAGGCCGTCGGCAAAGGCATCCATAAGTTTCTGCAGCCACGGCGGGCTGGCGCGGTACTGCGCCTGCAGCTCCTGCGGATCGATGAAGAGCTTCATGCGCAGGTCGCGGTACAGCTCCCGCTCGCCCTCCACTTCCGCCAGCCGCCCCATGGCATTGATATAGTTCAATTCCACGCGGGGGAAATCGTCTTCGGCCTGCGCATACATCAGGCCGAAGACGGCATCGGCATCCGTCTTGCCCGTCACGTGGGGTATGCCCCAGGTGTCGCGCGCGATGCTGACGTTGGCGGCCTGCGCCTGCCAGCGGGCCACGTCCGTGACGGAAGCTGCGGGCGCCGCCAGCGCGGGAGGAGCGGCAACGATGCCGCAGGCGATGGCGGCGAACAAGGCACGGCGAACTGGCATGCACTACTCCAATATCAGGATGCGTCGATCAGGGCGGCGATACGCTGGTTGAGTTCCACATTTTCCGCCTGCAGCTGCGCCACTTTCTGCTTCAAGCTGGCGATCTCGCCGCGCAGGCGCTCCGTTTCGGACGGCGTTTGGGCCGCGTTTTCCGCCCACGGCTCGTTGCCCGTCTCCGGCGTATCCTGCGACACGTGCGGCGCCTTCGGCTCGCGCGGCGTGCGCGTGGCGGCGCGCTGTTCGCGGATTTCCTTGGCCGCCTGGCGTAATAATTTCTTGCCGCCGGCGACGGCCGCCACCTGCTCTTCCGGCGGCAGCGATGCCACGGTGGCCGCGGCATTGATCGAGATCGTGCCCGAACGGACGGCTTCCACCAGCTCGGGCGAAGCGGCTTTCTGGATCTTCTCGATCTGGCTGATCTGGTTGCTGCTCAATCTGGCCGCCTTGGCCACCTCTTCGCGCGTGCTCATGGGAGGCTTGGGCGCGTTTTCGCCATCGGGCGCGTCCTGGGCGCTGACGGGCGCCGGGCTTCGCGCGGCGACGATCTCCTTCTTGCGCAAGGCCAGCACGCCGCGCTGGAAGTCCGACACGCTGCGGCGCGCCAGGTGATTGTCGATCATCCACAGCATGACGTCGTCGAGCGAGGTAAAGCTGGTGTTCTGGATGGTCTTGAATTCGATGCCGTGCTGGCGGCAGATGGCGTAGCGGTTATGCCCGTCGATCAGCACGTCGTTCCACAGCACCAGCGCATCGCGGCAGCCTTCGGCCAGCAGGCTGCGCTCGAGCGCCGCGTACTCGCTGGCGGTGAGCGGGTCGATATACGACTGCAGCACCTGATTGATAGTGATATTCATGGTTGTCCTCAATATTGCGGCGCGATGGTCCGCGCCGGCACGAATGCTACACCATCCGCCCTCCATAAGGCTGACCGAGGTCCCCCATCGCTCGTCACGGCAGAAAAAAGCACATTTTTCCTTTCCTTCAGAAGCAACTGAACTTATCATTTGGCAATATTTAACGACCTTCCCCTTACTCGCGCCTGCTTGCGTATGAGCGCTTCGAAGACAAACAAGGAAATCAATGAAAAAGTTATGCCGCGTCGCCATCGCTGCCCTGGTACTCAGCGGGTGCGCCACCATGGAAGTGCGCGAGACCACCCGCACGATGGAACGCATCGGCCATGATCCGCAACTGAATGTCGTTTCAAAGGTCACTTCCGGTGAAGCACTGTTGTCCACATTTCAATACACAAGCAAAACGGGCTATCAGATTTACGATGGACGCGCCGTGTCGATTGGCGGCGGACGTGTAGCCGTCATCGAGGGCGACTTCCTGTACCGCGCCGATGTCGAGGGAAAACCTGCTTACTGCACTGAACGGCAGGTATTCAATATGCTGCTGCCCGGAATGACCAAGAATGCCTGTTTTGCCGACCGAAACAATGATGGCCTGCTGGACCAGGTGATGATCGCAGGCGATCTGGCGTGGTGGCACGAAGACGTCAGCCCCGGCATCAAATTCGGCCCGGGAGTGGAAACTGCACCTATCGACAGGTCCATCAATTCACAATTGCTATATCAGGGCTACAGCAATAAGACATTGCGCATTGCCTACCGGGAGTATGCGGGCAGCCTGGCAAGGCCGTCGTTTTCGCAAGATTTATCATTCGAGATCACAAGTTTTCCTGCGGAAATCACCTTCAGGAAAATCAAGATCCAAGTACGTAGCGCAGGAAATCAGGGCCTGGAATACCAAATCATTGGCGGCTACTGACACTCGCGGGCAAGTTGCGATCCAGGCAGATATAGCATGAAAAGAAAGTACGCCACCGCGATCATTTTTACCGTCGCCGCCATCGGCTTCACCTGGGTCAGCCCCTACATCGCCATGTACCGCATCAGCATCGCGGCGAAATCCGTGCGCCTGGAAAACTTGGCGCAGCAGGCCGACCTGCCTGCGATCCGCGCCAGCGTGGCGCGCCAGCTGCGCGCGGGCGGCGAAACGGCCAATGACGATGATTTCAAGGAAATGCTCGACACCATCGTCTCGCCGCCCGGCATCACGGTATTGATCTTGCACGGCAAGCAGGGGGCTGATGGCAAGCGCCACGACTTCGGCATGGCGTACCGCTCTTGGAATGAAGTGGTGCTGCGGCGCAGCGGCGCCGGCCCCGCCGCCAGCCAGTTTCTGCTGCGCCGCCATGGCATCTGGGACTGGAAGCTGATGGACATTACCCTGCCGCCGGAATTACTCTAAAGAAACTTGATCTAAAACAACACTTACCTAAACCGTCATATTGATTTTGGGAAATATTATGTAGAATGCCAACACCTCAGGCGCACCGGGTCGCCAGGCATCCGAGAGATTGCACGATGAAAAGAATGATGCTTCTCGCTGTAGCGGTACTGGTCGCGCTGGCCGGCGTCTTCTATGGCAGCCCGTACTTCACCATGAACAAGATCCGCGCGGCCACCATGGACGAGGATACGCAGGCGCTGGCCGCGCAGATCGACCTGGCCCGGTTGCGCGGCAGCCTGGGGCAGCAACTGCACACCCTGTTCTCGGCGCCGGAAGTGGCCGACGATATCAATCCCGAGGTCATCGATCCCTTGCTCGACACCATGCTGATGCCCGAAGGCATCGTCGCATTGATGAAGCTCAATGACCGCTACGAAAACCCGATCGCCAAGGTCAGCGACATCAGCGGCCGCAAGCGCAACACCAAGCCCGACTACAGGCTGCGCTACACCTCGTGGAACAGCGTGGTGGTGCAGCGCGCCCACAGCAAAAGCCATATCGGCGAACTGACCCTGACGCGCGACGGCCTGTGGCACTGGAAGCTGGTATCGGTGGCCCTGCCAAAGAACTTGCTGGCCGACGCGTAAAGCGCCCGCCCTTCGTGTCGTCAATCCAGCGGCTATCCGACACCGGACACTGCTATCATCGGATTTTGATTTCCAACGGAGGCAGCATGTCAGACCTGGTACAACACGCACTGGCCCACGCGGGCAAACCGGCCACCACGCCCTGGGTGGTGACCTTGGTCGGCGGTGAAAAACTCACCGGCCCCATTTCCCCGCTCAGCGACGGCTGCTACGCCATCGGCCTGGGACAAATCAAGTACTTTTCCAGCGACAAGGTCGCCTGCCTGAATGTATCGGGCGCGGGCGCATTTCCTATCTGAAGATCTTGCCAATGGATGACGCGCGGGATACTCAGCAGGACAGCCTGGCGGCGCAGCTGCAGGCGCTGGAAGCGGCGCTGCAAAGCCAGGCGGTGCGCGCCGACAGGGCCAGGCTGGCGGCCCTGCTGGCTGACGACTTCGTCGAGTTCGGCAGCTCGGGCAATCTCTGGACGCGCGCGGCAACCCTGGCGGACTTGCCGGTGGAAGACTTTTGCCAGCGCAGCATCCACGATTTTCAGGCCCGCTTGCTGGCCGACGATGTTGCCTTGGTTACCTACCGCTCGCAACGCCACGCTAACGGCACCCTGCCCGCCAGCGCCAGCTTGCGCAGTTCCTTGTGGAAATGGCGCGATGGCCGCTGGCAAATGATTTTTCACCAGGGCACGCCCATTCCCGGCTGATCCACCTCCCCGAAGATACTGTCCTGCGCCCGATCAAACGGCGCAGGAACCAGCATCCATGCCGAAAAGTTGTTTTTTGACACGCAAAATATCATTGATTTAATGAATTTTTTGTGCAACAATGAATTTAATAAATAAAACAAATAAATTATTGAAATCGGTTTTTTAAATTAATTCCATCCTTGCACCACGAATCCGTGTTCTGGATAGAAAAGCACTGCGTAGGACTCGACCCGTCGCCAGGCAAGCGCCTGCCACCGGTCTCACGCAAGCCCCCTTTCTAATCATCACCACGTATTTTGGAGAGACATCATGGACAAATTCACCGTACGCACCCAGCTCACTCTGGCTTTCGGCCTGCTGGTCTTTTTCCTCATCGGCATATCGATCCTGTCCGTGCGGAGCTTTTCCAACTTCAACGCCAGTTTTGACCAGTATGTCAACGGCATCACCGCCCGCGCCAATACGGCGCACCGCGTACGTGACGCAATCGACATGCGTGCCGTGGCGGCCAGGAATCTGGTGCTCGTCACCAAGCCGGAAGACCTGGAGATCGAACGCAAACAGGTCTTGCAGGCGCAGGCCGAGGTCGTCAAGAACATGCAGCATCTGCTGCAGCTGACACAGCAGCCTGAGGTATCGGATGAAGTGCGCGCCATAGTCAACAAGATAGACGGCATCGAAAAACGCTATTCTCCCGTAGCGATGGCTATCGTGGACCTGGCGCTGCAAAAGAAAACCGACCAGGCCATCGTCAAGATGAATGAGGAATGCCGCCCGCTGCTGGCCGCCCTCGTCGCCGCCAGCGATGAATATTTCGCCCTAACGGACCAGCGCTCTACCGCCATCTTGCAGGAAGACAACGAGCGTTACACGCTCAACAGGAATATTCTCATCGGCGCCAGCCTGCTGTCCATCGTGCTGGCAGCCCTGGCGGGCTGGCTCATCACACGCAGCCTGCTCAAGGCGCTGGGCGCAGAACCGAAGCAGCTGTGCGACGCCGTCAGCCTGCTGGCCGGCGGCGACCTGACAGGCAAACTCAACGTTGCACCGCACGATACCGCCAGCGTGCTGTCGGCGCTGCAGCGCATGCAGGAGTCGCTGACCACGGTAGTGTCGTCCGTGCGCCAGGATTCCGACACCGTTTCCCTTGCCGCCGCGGAAATTTCCAGCGGCAATAGCGATCTGTCGCTGCGCACGGAACAGCAAGCCAGTTCGCTGGAAGAAACCGCGTCCTCGATGGAAGAGCTCACCAGCACCGTGCGCAAGAATGCGGAAAACGCCCGCGAAGCCAATGTGCTGGCCACGACGGCATCGGACGTCGCCAGCAAGGGCGGCGCCGTGGTGGGGCAAGTGATGGGCACCATGGACCTGATCAGCGAATCGTCGCGCAAGATTGTCGACATCATCAGCGTCATCGACGGCATCGCCTTCCAGACCAATATCCTGGCCCTGAATGCCGCCGTGGAAGCGGCACGTGCCGGCGAACAGGGCCGCGGCTTCGCCGTCGTGGCGACCGAAGTGCGCGGCCTGGCCCAGCGCAGCGCCAGCGCAGCCAAGGAAATCAAGGCGCTGATCGACGATTCCGTCAGCCGCGTCGATGCGGGCTCCAGGCTGGCGGCGCAAGCGGGCACGACGATGTCCGAGGTGGTCGCCAGCGTCGCCCGCGTCAGCAACATCATCGCTGAAATCACGGTGGCCAGCCAGGAACAGTCCGCAGGAATCGAGCAGATCAATCAGGCGGTGACCCAGATGGATAGCGTCACGCAGCAAAATGCCTCGCTGGTGGAAGAAGCGGCGGCGGCGGCCGAATCGCTGCGCGAGCAGGCCAGCCACCTGGTGGAAACCGTGAGCATCTTCAAGACGCATGACAGCCATCTGGCGGCACCCGCACCGGCGCCAGCACCGGCACGCGCCAGCCACAAGCCGCTGCGCCTGGTACCGGCAGCAGCGGCCAGCAGCCCCGCCAAGCGCCAGGCCGCACCGGCAAAACCCCGTGCGGCGCAAGCGGAAGCCGTGACGGCCGGCGACTGGGAAGAGTTTTAAGCACGTACAGGCATGCAGCCACGCATGCCCCGCTTCACACGCACAGGGGAGAGCCGCAGCCGGCCTCCCCTGTCGCGTTGCAACAACACGCCCCTCACATAAAAAATCCGCGGCAACTGTTGTATTTGTGCCGCCCCGGATCTCGCTACTACGCCGAAATGGCGCATGCTTTTTTGCGCCGCCGCAGGAAACCGCGTCGTCTTGTCCAGCCTATTTTGTTCCCGCACAAGCCTGCCGGCACTCCACTATGCACCCGCCAGATAGTGACGACAAATACGATTTTATTCGCGTATTGAGTCGAAACGGATATGAATAGCCATCGTTGGAAAATGGCATGAATACCAAAATTTCCCGTGCTAGCATGATTTTTCGTTCAGCTGGCCAGCGCCAGCTTGCATGCCCCCAACAACCTTGACCGACAGGAGCCGTTTCATGATGACACCGCATGCCAGCACAGTACGCCACACCCTGATTGCCCTGGCAATCAGCGCCGCCTTTCCGCTGCAGGCGATGGCACAGGATAGCGTCCCGGCGCCAGCCGCCGACGCGCCTGCCGTCCCGGCGGCACAGACCGGTCCTGGCCAGCTGGAAACGGTGATCGTGACGGCGCAGCGGCGCGCGGAAAACATCAAGGACGTGCCCATGTCCATCGCCACCTTGAAAGGCGACAAGCTCGACACGCTGACGGCCGGCGGCGCCGACATCCGCTTCCTCAACAGCCGCTCGCCCAGCGTGTCCGTCGAATCGGATTACGGCCGTACCTTCCCCCGTTTCTACATTCGCGGCCTGGGCAATACCGACTTCGACCTCAACGCCTCGCAGCCGGTGGGCCTGGTGATGGACGACGTGGTGCAGGAAAACGCCATGCTCAAGGGCTTTCCCGTGTTTGACGTCGACCAGGTCGAAGTGCTGCGCGGCCCGCAAGGCACCTTGTTCGGCCGTAACTCGCCAGCCGGCGTGATCAAGTTCGATTCCGCCAAGCCCGTCTTCAAGACGGAAGGCTACCTGAGCGGCGGCTTCGGCAAGGATGGCATGAAGAACCTGGAAGGCGCGTTCAACGTGCCCGTCAGCGACACGGTGGCCCTGCGCTTTTCCGGCCAGACGCAGCGCCGCGACGACCGCGTGCACAACCCGCGCCCCACCGGCACGCGCGACTTCGAAGGCTATGAAGACAGCGCCGCCCGCCTGCAGGTATTGGTCAAGCCCACGCGCGACTTCACGGCCCTGTTCAACGTGCACGCGCGCAATCTCGACGGCACGGCCACCCTGTTCCGCGCGAATATCCTGAAACAGGGCACGAACGACCTCGTCGACGGATTTGATTACGACAACTACCCGACCGACGGCATCAACCGCCAGCACCTGAAAACCAAGGGCGCCAGCATGCGCCTGAAATGGGACTTGCCCGGCGTCACCTTGCATTCGATCACCGGCTACGAAAAGCTCGATTTCTACAGCCGCGCCGACGTCGACGGCGGCTATGGCGCCGTGTCCGCGCCGCCGATGGGTCCCGGCTTCATCCCGTTCGTCGTGGAAACGGCCGACGTGATCCCCAAGCACAAGCAGATTTCGCAGGAATTCCGCGCCGAGTCGTCTGCCCGCGGCCCGCTGCAATGGATAGCCGGCCTGTTCTACTTCAAGGAAGATATCCAGATCGACAGCATCGGCTTCAACAGCCTGGCGCCCGGCAACCCGCAAAGCCCGAACTACGCCACGCAAAACCAGAGCTCGAAGTCGTACGCGGCCTTCGGCTCGCTCAACTACACGGTCTCGGACGCCCTGAAACTGCGCGCCGGCCTGCGCTACACGACCGACAAGAAGGATTTCTCCGCCAAGCGGGTGGAAGCGACCACGGCCGGCCCCTTCGACTTGCACGACACCTCGCACAACGTCAGCTGGGACCTGAGCGGCACCTATGTATTGACGCCGGAAACGAATGCCTACGCGCGCATCGCCACCGGCTACCGCGCGCCGTCGATGCAGGGACGCCTGAACGGCCTGGCCGACCGCCCTTCGTTTGCGGGCGCCGAGAAAGCGCTGTCCGTCGAGGCGGGCATCAAGCAGGACCTGTTCGACAAGCGCGCGCGCCTGAGCCTGGCCATATTCCAGTACCGCGTGAAGGACAAGCAACTGACGGCCGGCAGCGGCGCCGTCAACATGAACCAGCTGATCAACGCAGACAAGGCCACGGGCCGCGGCGTGGAACTCGATTTCCAGGCGAACCTCAGCGATTCGCTCAGCATGACCCTGGGCGGCAGCTACAACCACACGGAAATCCAGGACAAGAAGCTGTTCGTGCAAAGCTGCGGCAACGCGCAAAACAACCCGGCCAGCGGCTGCACCGTGACCGACCCGCTGGGCCCGTTCAAGGGCACGGCCTACATCGACGGCAACCCGCTGCCGCGCGCGCCGGAATGGCAAACCAACTTCACATTAAAGTACAGCATCCCCCTCGCCAATGGCGAGTTCTACGCCTACACGGACTGGGCCTACCGCACCAGCTACAACTTCTTCCTGTATGAAGCGAAGGAATACAAGGCCAAGGAACTGCTCGAAGGCGGTTTGCGCGTCGGCTACAAATGGGACAAATACGAACTCTCCGCGTACGGCCGCAACATCACCAACCAGATCCAGTCGCTGGGCGCGATCGATTTCGACAACCTGACAGGCATCGTCAACGAACCGCGCACGTATGGGGTGCAGTTCAAGGCAGTGTTTTGATGGCGGGAAGCTGATAACAGGCCATTGATGCTGGCCCATCGCTCAGGCACAAGATGGCGTAATACACATCACCTGTGCTAGAATCTCGCCGCGCTGCCCGGATGGTGAAACTGGTAGACACTGGAGACTTAAAATCTCCCGCCTGTAAGGGCGTGCCGGTTCGATTCCGGCTCCGGGCACCAGCGCACAGAATTCAGAAACATCAAAAAAGCCATTAAACCCAATAAAATCAACGGGTTAGTGGCTTTTTTTACGTCCCGAGATTCCTGCTAATGCATAGTAAACCCGACAAAAACCTCTAGCGGTTACGCCAGATTTACGCCGTGATAGCGCGGGCGATGCCATCATGGTGGCCCTGCTAGCCTGGCTGAAAGTTCACCAGCTCGACCTGATGACCAATGAGAAAACGCGCAAGCACGGCATCGCCTTCAAGTTCGAATTCAACAACCGTGAAACAGTCGATATCTCGATCAAGCTGAACCTGACCGAGCGCATCGCGGTCAAACCGGCGAGGCCGGTTGCCTGGACATCCAGCATCCTGCCGAGATAAAGCACATGCCGCCCTACCGGGACAAGTTCTGACAGCAGTACGACGTCCCCCCTGCTGAAATGGGCCGCGCGGCACGCTGACAGCACGCCCACCTAGTCGGTGCGGACCATGGGCGAACAGTTGATCGTCTTTTCCCGAGAGACCACCTAACGCGCGGCGTGATTACGCGGCGATGTATCCGCAAGCGTCTGAGGCACGCGAGTCCGACGACACTATCCACACGAAGCATTACCCCGACGGCGACGTGGTGGAGTACGACCATGAGGACGACGCCCTGCCCCCTGCCCCGGCGTGATCGCCGCCGTCACCGCCCACAGAGTGACGTCAAACGCTCTCTAGAAAAGCGGCTGACCATGGCCGTGCGGCGGCGATAAAAGCCAGCGAGGACGAGCTGGCGAGCACCATCAGCTTGTTCAAGCAGCCTCACGCCGGCGTCAAGGCCGGCGGTGCCATTCGAATCCAAAAAAATGAACCTAATTAGCTCTCTGCTGACTAATAGAGAGCCAATCTTAACAATCCTTCAAAAAGAAAATTATATACAGTCACAGTTTCAAAAAACTGATGACGGAATGAAATTTAATTTAGCATCAAATTGTCAGATTGAGAAATTTACTCAGCCAATTAAGGAAGACGCACCGAAGCAACCAATAGAATCAGACACCATTTCTTATACCGATGAAATACAAAATACAAATTATCACACAATTTCATAAGCGCGTTTCGCACACTCTCACCTGCTCGACCTCATCGCCAGAGGAAAAAAATATTCGTAATGCTTAGGGATCTGTCCGCTTTCCAGCAAGAATCCTAAGCATGAATTCAAAGATGGTTCATACTGGAGAAATTATCATGCACAACAAAAATGTTTATTGGGACGAGACCATGATGCAGAACGATTTTCATCAGCCGTCAATATTGGCAATCGGCGACAGCTGGTTCTGGTATCCTCTTCCTGGTGGCTCATTATTAAGCAAATTAGGAAATTTGGTTGAAAAAAAGGAACATTACATTCTAGCTCACGGAAATAACGGTGCCGAAGCCTACGATTATGTTTACGGAACCTATAAAAGAAGAATCCAGACCGCATTACAACTACATGGGGATTCTTTGTCGGCTGTTTTCATAAGCGGTGGAGGGAACGACTTCGCCGGCCTATCCGATATGCGCCCGCTACTGCTAAAAGACTGCTCCGCCTGTACTTCGGCTGAAGCTTGCTACCGATCCGGTGATGACGAGCAAAGCCTGAACCGATTTTTAAATAAAGTTACGGGAAGCTTCATCGCTCTTATCGACAAGATAATTGGTGCAACTTGGAATACGACGCAAAATGCAACCGGACCAACGAAGATCTATTTACATAACTACGACTATGCTCGGCCAACAGGTATCGGCATCTTTGGTGCCGAAAGCAAATGGCTGCGAGCATCGCTAGTAGTCGCAAACGTGCCTACCCACCTGCAGGATTCCTGCATCCGTTTTTTGATCGACGAGTTCACTTTGCGGTTGAAGGGGTTGGTCGCTCGTTATCCCGGCCGCGTTCGTCTTGTCGATAGTCGCGGCACCTTAGGTGACGACGACTGGGCTAACGAGCTTCATCCAACGTCGACGGGTTTCGAAAAAATTGCGCACAATGTGTGGCTACCCATATTGCAAGGCGATGGACTTGCACCTAAGTGATAACTAGTTCAAGAAAGGTATGGAGGCTTCCTCAAAACCAGAAAATCCTCTTGTATCTTGCCCAATAGCATGTGCTGGCCGAGGTGCGGCATCTACGCGTAACTCTTCCTTGTCTGTAAATTCCGACACCTCCATCACCTCTACTTCTTCACCTTGCCGCGACTGTCATCACGATCAATTCCCACACCCGTGCTAACCTGCTCCCACTGACGTTTTTACAACACCCCGCCCCCCTCTCCCTCCTCCAGAGCCCCCTACTGATATAATACTTACAATCAAGTAATATTCCGAAATGTGCGCCTCCAGGCTCCCGCAACCGTCTGTGTACTGCTAGCCCATGCGCTCTCTTTTCGCCCACGAGATCATCAAACAGCTGCACAGCGGTGTCCGCTCACGGGTTTACCGTGCCAGGGCCGCCGATGGCACCGCGCTGATCGTCAAGAAACCCAATCAGCAGTTCCCCTCCTTTCAGCAACTGGCGCAATTCAAGCGCGAGTATGCGATCGCGCGCCGTTGCCGCCATCCTGGCGTGGCGCATCCGCTGGCGCTGCAGCTGCACGGCGGGTGCTGGACGATGATCGTGGAAGATTGCGGCGGCCAGGCGCTCGACCAGGTGTTGCGTGCGCAGGTGGCGGCGCGCAGGATGCCGTCGCAACCCGCCTTGGCGCTGGACGACTTTTTCGACATCGCGCTGCAACTGTGCGCGGCTCTGGACGAGGTTCATCGTCAGGGCGTGATCCACAAAGACATCAATCCCGCCAATCTGGTGTGGAATGGCGGCCGGCGCCTGCTGCAGCTGATCGACTTCGGCATCGCCTGCGAACTGCCGTACGAAAGCCATGGCATCGCCAATCTCCAGACGCTGGAAGGCACGCTGCGCTACATGGCGCCGGAACAGACCGGACGCATGAACCGGCGCGTCGATTGGCGCGCCGATTTCTATGCGCTGGGCGCCACCTTCTACGAGCTGCTGGCCGGCCAGGCGCCGTTCGAGACGGACGACGAGATGGAACTCGTGCATTGCCACATTGCGCGCAGTCCCGACTGGTCGCACCCGGCGCTGGCAAGCTTGCCTGGCCAGCTGCTGCCGATCATCCAGCGGCTGCTGGAAAAAAATGCCGATCAGCGCTACCAAAGCTTGCAGGGCTTGCGCAGCGATCTCGAAGCATGCCGCGCGCAAAAGCCGGCGCAGACGCTCAAGCTGTCCGACCACAACGGCCATTTCCTCGTGCCGCAAACGCTGCACGGGCGCGAGGATGCCATCGCCGTGCTGCTGGCGGCATTTGAACGCAGCGCCGCGGGCAGGTGCGAGATGCTGCTGGTGGCCGGCCATTCGGGCATCGGCAAGTCGGCGGTCGTCAACGAAGTGCAAAAGCCCATCATCGCGCGGCGCGGCTGCTTCCTGTCCGGTAAATTTGACCAGCTCCAGCGCGACGTGCCGTATGCCCCGCTGATCCAGGCCTTCCAGGAGCTGGTGCGCCAGCTGCTCGGCCAACCCGAGGAAACGCTGCGGCAGTGGTCCGCCAAACTGCACGAGGTGCTGGGCAGCGGCATCGGCATGCTGATCGAACTGATTCCCCAACTGGCGCTGATCGTCGGCCCCACGGACGCAGTGCCCGCGTCGGACCCGGCACAGGCCCAGCTGCGCCTGGACCGCCTCTTCCCCCGCTTCGTCGAAGTGTTCGCCTGCGCCGGGCATCCGCTGGTGCTGTTCCTCGACGACCTGCAATGGGCCGATGCCGCCACGTTGCGAATGATCGAACTGCTGATGGTCTCCTGCGACAAGAGCTGCATGCTGTTCATCGGCGCGTATCGCGACAACGAGGTGAGCGCCGATCATCCGCTGATCGCGCTGCGCGACAAGCTGCTCGCCCGCGAGGTACGCCTGTCGACGCTGTTACTGAGCGCATTGACCGAGCCGCAGGTGGCGCAAATGGTCTCGGCCACCGTGCGCGTGGCAACCCACGATTGTGCGCCGTTGACCAGTATTTGCTACCGCAAGACGGCCGGCAATCCCTTTTTCCTCAACCAGTTCCTCGCTTCGCTCAATGAGACGGGCCATCTGCGCTACCGGGCCGCCGACGATTGCTGGGACTGGGACCTGCCCGCGATAGAACAGGCCAAATATACCGACAACGTGGTCGAGGTGCTGCTGGAAAAAATCCGCCGCCTGCCCACGGTGACGCAGCATCTGCTGCAACTGGCCGCCTCCTGCGGCAACCGCTTCACGCTCGATACGCTCGCGCTGGCAATGGACCGCGCTCACCGCAAAACGCAGCAAGACCTGTGGCCGGCGCTCAGGGCAGGCTTGATCCAGCCGCTCGACGAACGCTATAAGTACGTCAGTGGCGACAGCGATGCGGCCAACAGCGGCGTCGCTTACCGCTTCCTGCACGACCGGGTGCAGCAGGCCGCCTACCTGGTCGCCGACGACGCTACGCGCGTGGCCAACCATCTGCTCATCGGCCGCTTGCTCCTGCGGCATACGGCGCCGCAGCACCAGGACGCAACACTGTTTGAAATCGTCGAGCAGCTCAACGCCGGTCGCGCGCTGATCAAAGATGCGGACGAGCGCGTGCAGCTGGCGACGCTCAATCTCCAGGCCGGCGTGAAGGCACGGCGTTCCGCCGCGTTCCAGTCCACGCTGGAACACATGCGCATAGGTCTCGAGCTGCTGCCGGAGCAGGCATGGAGCGTCCACGCCAGCCTTTGGCTCGACCTGCAGCTGGGCGCGGCCGAAGCGGCTTACCTGTGCGGCCAGTTCGATACGGCCGAGGCGATCTATCCACTGGTACGCGCCCGCTCCCTGAGTCCCTTGCAGCAGGTGCGCTGCATTGCCATCCAGGCGCACCAGTATCAATTGCAGGGCCGCCTGCTCGACGCCATTGCCGTGCAGCGCGACGGCCTGGCGCTGCTGCACATCGACATACCGCACGATGTGGCGCAGATGAAGGCGCGCTTCAGCGACATTCTCGCCGACATCGGACAGCAGCCTGGCGCGCACGCGCCCGACACCCTGCTGGCGGCCGATGACATGTGCGAGCCGGACGCCGTGGCCGCGATGCAGATGATGCAGGGCCTGTGGATGGCCAGCTACTACGCCGGCCAGCAGGATCTGAGCGCGCTGATGGTGGTGTCGATGACGCGGCTGTCGATGCAGCGGGGGAACAGCGATTTCAGCGCTGTCGCCTATGTCGGCTACGCGATGATGCTTGCGCTGTACAGCGGCGACATCGCGCGCGGCTACGCCTTCGGCGCGATGGCGATGGCGCTGGCCAGGCGCCGTGCCAACCTGCAGACGCGCACGCTCACGGGCCTGATGTTCGGCGCGCTCAGCAACCACTGGACGCAGCCGCTGCGCAGCTCCGACGCCCTGTACGAAGAAGCGTTTGGCTGGGCGCTGGAAATCGCCGACTTCGTGCAGGTCGGCGTGGTGGCGGCCGTGCGCGCCACCGACCGTATCATCCTCGGCGACTACCTGCCGCACCTGATGCACGACATCGAGCACGACCTGGCGCTGATGCGCGCCAACGGCCAGCAGGCGATGGCCGATTGCTGCGTCGCCGCCGCGGTCCAGCCGATCAAATGCCTGATGGGTCTCCTGCCCCGTCACGACAGCTACGATGATGGGGCCTTCAGCGAGGCGCGCTTCCTCGATCAGTATGGCGGCTCGCAGCTGTACCGCGCCTACTTCTTGCAGGGGAAAATACGCAACGCCTACCTGTTCGACAGCGCCGACGCCGAGCCGCTGGCCGGCCAGCTTGGCAGCGTCACCCAGATCATGCGCGGCCAGGCCAAGGTTGCCGAGTGCAGCTTCTACGCCGCGCTGATCCTGATCCGCGCCTTGCGGCGCGATCCTGCGCGTGACGATGCGGGCGATATGCTGGCCGTGGTCGGCACGCTGCAAACGAGCCTCGCCGAGTGGGCCAGGCAAGGCTCGGACAATAGCGACGCCAAGCATCTGCTGGTGATGGCCGAGATGGCACGCTACCGGGAAGACCTGCAGCTGGCCACGCGCTGCTACCAGCAGGCGATCGACGCGGCCGGCCTGGCGGGCTACGTCAACATACAAGCGCTGGGCAATGAACTGTGCGGCGAATGCTGGTTCGATCAGGGACAGGCGCGCGTGGCCGGCATCTTCATCCAGGACGCCATCGCGCACTACGGCCAGTGGGGCGCGCAGGGCAAGGTGGCGCAGCTGCAGGCGCGCCATGGCGCACTACTGTCAAGGATGGATGGCCGCGGCGCACAACGTCATTCCGTCTCCCACACGCACGGCAGTTCAGCGCTCGACCTGGCGTCGCTGCTGAAAGCGTCGCAGATCCTGTCGAACGAAGTGGGCCTGCGCAGCGTGCTGACGCGCCTCATTACCATCGTGTGCGAAAACGCCGGCGCGCAGGTGGCGCGCCTGCTGCTGCTGTCCGAAGGCAGCTACCAGCTGGAGGCCAATATCGATGGCGATGTCGTCACTGTCCTGCAATCGCGCCAGTTCGACCTGAACGCCGCCAGCGACCCGCAGTTCCCGCTGTCGCTGCTGCGCTACGTCATTCGCACCGGCGCCGAGGTGATCGAAGACTGCATCACGGGCGCCTCGCGCTTTGCCGCCGATCCGTACGTGCAGTTGCACCTGCCGCGCGCCGTCATGTGCCTGCCGATACGGCACGGCGGCCAGATCGGCGGCATCCTGTATTTCGAGAACCGGCTTGCAGAAGCCTCGTTCACGGAGGAACGCGTGGCGTTCCTGCGCATGCTCGGCGCCCAGGCGATGATCTCGATCTCCAGCGCCAGGCTGCATGACAGCCTCGAACGGCGCGTTGCCGAACGCACGGAACAGCTGGAAGACGCCAACCGCAAACTGGCGACCTTGTCCATCACCGACGGTCTGACCGGCCTGGCGAACCGGCGTCATTTCGACGACGTATTGCGTGCCGAATGTGCGCGTGCCACGCGCGTCGGCCGGCCGCTTGCCGTCATCATGCTCGATGTCGACTACTTCAAGCGCTTCAACGACAGTCACGGCCACCAGGCCGGCGACGCATGCCTGGTGCGGGTCGCGCATGCGCTGGCGGCCGGCATGCGGCGCGCGGGCGACCTGACGGCGCGCTATGGCGGCGAAGAGTTTTCGATCGTGCTGCCCAACACCGGCGCGGACGAAGCGCGCCAGATCGGCGAAGCACTGCGGCGGGCGATCGAAGATCTGGGTATCTCCCACGCGAATGCGGAGGCGCAGCAGGTGACGATCAGCGTCGGCATCGCGGTCCAGCCGGCACCGAAAGCCGCCGATCCGGACGCCCTGCTGCGCCTGGCCGATGCCGCGCTGTACCACGCCAAGGATGAGGGGCGCAATTGCGTGGTGCTCAGGGTGCTGCCGCCTGGCTGACCGGCAGCGCCGCGCACCGCATTCACGGCGCCGGCGATGCCTCAATCGCTGCCATGGCTGTTCTCGCGCGCCTGCTCCCGCGCTTTTTCGCTTGACGCCAGCCCGTTGAAGAACAGATTGAGCAGCACGGCAACGATGGCGGCCAGCAGGATGCCGCTGTGCAGCAACGGCGACAGGACTTTCGGCATGTGCTGCGCATATTGCTCGGCCACCAGCGGCAGCATGCCGAAGCCGATAGCCAGGGCCACGATGAACAGGTTGTTGCGGTTGCTCTTGTAGTCGACGCCGGCCAGAATGCGGATGCCCGTCGCGGCGACCATGCCGAACATCACCAGCCCTGCCCCGCCCAGCACGAACGCCGGCACGGCTTCGGCCGTCTGCGCGATCTTCGGGATCACACCCATGATTAGCAGGAGGATGCCGGCCGCCACGCAGACCCAGCGGCTGCGCACGCCCGTCACGCCCACCAGTCCCACGTTTTGCGAAAACGACGTGTACGGGAAGGTATTGAAGATACCGCCGATCAAGGTCCCCAGACCATCGACGCGCAAGCCGCGGCTGATGTCGGCCTGTTCGATACGCTTGCCCGTCATCTCGCCCAAGGCCAGGAACATACCGAGCGACTCGATCATGACGACGATCATCACCAGGCTCATGGTCACGATGGCAACCAGGTCGAAAGTCGGCATGCCGAACTGGAACGGCGTAACGATGGCGAAAGCCTTGGCGCTGGCCACCTTGGCGAAGTCGGCCTTGCCCAGCGCAAACGACAGGGCCGTGCCGGAGATGATGCCGATCAACACGGCGATATTCGACAGGAAACCACGGCCATACTTGGCCACTAGCAAGATGACGGCCAGCACGAAGAAGGCGATGCCCATGTTGTCCAGCGCGCCGTAGCCGGGGTTGGCGATCAGGGGCACGGGGCCAGGCGGCGCGGGCAAGCCGGCCGCCGTGGCGGCCGCGGCCATCTTGAGAAAAGCGGGATCGGCGATCTGCGCCATGGCGGGCGGCCCGCCCATGGCCCAGTTTACGCCCACGCGCATCAGCGACACGCCGATCACGGCGATGATGCTGCCCGTGACCACGGGCGGGAACAGGGCCAGCAGGCGGCTGATGAAGGGCGCGATCAGCATGGAAACGACGCCGGCGCCGATCACGGCACCAAAGATGCCGGTGATGCCCAGGGCCGGATTGTTCGCCATGGCCAGCATGGGACTGACGGCGGCAAAGGTCACGCCCATCATGACGGGCAGACGGATGCCGAAATGCTTGCCGATTCCCAAGGACTGAATCAGGGTCACGAGGCCGCAGCAGAACAGGTCGGCACTGATCAGCGCCGCCACCTGCTCGGGCGGCAGCTTGAGCGCGCGGCCGACGATCAGCGGCACGGCGATGGCGCCCGCATACATGACGAGTACGTGCTGCAAGCCCAGGGTGAACAGTTTCCCGGCCGGCAGCACTTCATCGACGGGGGACGGAGCGGCAGGCGTGGTAGCGGACACGCCGCGGTGGATGGATTTCAGACGGGGAGAGGCCATTTACGCTCCATTTCCTGGGTTACCGCGGCACGGATGGGTGCAGGTGAAAAGGAAAAGCAAGACAGAAACGGGACGACAGAAACACACTAGCGGCCGATGATGCATGCGAAGCTCCTTGGATGGAATGACCGAGGTAGCCATGCACGCTTCGTGCCAGGTGATTGTATACAGAGATTGTGCCGAAAGTCACCAGAAATCAGCTAATCAGGCGGTGAATGCACCGTTTTCTCGCATGCCGCCCCGCATCTGCACCAGAAGGCGGCGGCGCTGGCAGGCCACTGGTGAATGGGGACTGCTGCCTGGAACGCCTGTCAAAAACCAATGCGCATCGTCATTTGCGGCCGGCGATGCTCACTGCCTCGGCGGCACGCTGCTTCGTGCAGTGGCGTTTCTCGGGCCAGCGGGACGCCGGGCCTTCCTTGCGCCCGTCACGGTTTTGGTGGGCGCTATCAGGCGCAGTCAGGCGTTGTTAGCCGCCCGCACAGGCATCGAGCAGCGCTTCCAGCTGACGCACATGGGCAGCACGCAATTGCTCGCGCGCCAGCAAGGCTTGCACTTGCTCGAAGATGCCGTGGGCTGGCACCGCAGGCAAGGCGGGCGAGGCGGGGCGCGTGGCGATGCATGGCGCGCTCACCGGCCACGCTTGCACCTGCGATGCTGGCCCCCATGCCGCACAGCCGCTCAACAAGCTTACCAGCAACAAACTGGCTAAACGGTTGGCGAGGCTGCCGGCATGCCTTCCGGCACGTTCGCCTGGCGACCTCATGGCATTTCTCTGGCGATCAAGGCCTCGGCGGCACGACAGGCGTCGCCTTCGGGCGGCAGCGCCAGGATGCGCGCTGCCGCCGCTTGCGCCTCTGCCTGCCCGGTCTGCGCCGTGGCCAGCGCCTGGCGTACCCGCGCCGACCGGCGTGCGCCCTCTTCCCGCATCGTATCGAGCGCCTGGCTCTGGCGCCGCAACAGGGCTTGCACTTCGAGTACTTGCGCCGCGCACGCGGCACGGCCCGTTTCGCGGCCCCAGCGCTGGGCGCAAAACACGGCTGCCCCCAGCAACAGCAGCATGGCCACAATGCTCCAGGACGGCTTCATGCCAGCACCTTGCGCGCAGCCTGGTACAAGGCCAGGCGTTCGGCCAGGCCGTTCACACCGCCGTTGATGCGGCGCGTCACCCGTTCCTGGTCACCCGCGTCGGCCAGGCGGTTCAAGCCGCGCGATTGCCAGAACCAGCCCGCCGAGCGGCACGCGAAAGTCGTCTGCTCCAGCAACTGCGGCGCCGCCAGCAAGTCGATATCCAGCGCCACGCCGCACGCCGCGTAGTTGGCGCGCCCCGTCACCTGCAGCAAGCCGCGCCCCTTGAAGCGCACGCCATCGCCAGCGACCACATTACCCAGGTCCGCGCGTCCTTCATAGACCGTGCCGCTGGCCAGCTCGCGCACATAACGCAACTGTCCCGATTCGTGCCCCACCTGTGCCAGAAACGCCGCCTGGCGCAGCGGCGTATCGATGCTGAACTCGCTCATCGCCGCATTCAGCGGAGCCAGGAACAGCGTAGCGCGGCGGCCGGCCAACGGCATGATCTGCATCAATTGCGCGCCTGTCACAGCATGCCCCGCACATCCTTGACGGCAGCGGCCGCATCGGCCGCCAGTTCGCCGATATCCTTGCCGCGCCGCTTGTCGAACCAGCGCACGCAGGCGCCCAGTACCCACCAGGCAGGCAAGCCGGCCGCCACCATCAGCGGCGCGGCGATAAATAAAAATCCCGTGGCCGGGTCGCCGCCATACAGGCCCGCCACGGTTTTCGCACTGTCGAACAGGCTGGGCCACCACGACAGCACGGCGGCCACCAGCACGGGGCCAAGAAAGGTGGAAATGATGATGCTGGAACAAAAACGAATAAATGCCTCCTTGGTGGTTTGGGGCCACATGAACATGAAGCCCAGCGACGTGGCGGCGGCGCCGGCCAGCACGGGCACGCCAAACAGTTTGATCAATGCGCCGCCGGCGGCGGTGGTTTCGAGGGCCATGGTTGCCTTTCAGGTGGTGGAAATGAAAAAACCCGCCGAAGCGGGTTTGTGGTGACGATGAATAATATGGACTAGGACGCCTCGAGCGCAGCAAGGCGCGCCTCTGTTCTGGAGATACGAGCCACGAGGCCACGGGCGATAAACAGATTGAGCTGATCGTTGCGCAGGGAATACAGACTACCTGCCTCCCTGATGACCACTTGCGTTGCCTCCACGGCCTCAGCTGCAGGAACAACGACATTCCCATCGGCATCGGTAAAAGCAGGCTGAGGGGGCACGGCCGGCCGATAACCCAGCTCCTCCTCCCACTGGTCGAAACAGATGAATCCGTATTCGAACGGATCGAGTCCATGCTGCTCCATGATGGCAATGATGCCCTGGACCGTGCCGCCGACGTGCCGGCGAGCATCCGCCCCTTTGGCCTGGATCGACTCCAACCACTTGTAAGTGCCGACACTTTCAGCGATGGTCTCCGCCGCACTGATCTCAGCGTCTGTCATTGGGCGGATAGGTGTCTTCATCCTGGCGTCCGAGGTATTGATGGCGCCTGTAACGGCATATACGGTGGTGTATCTGGATGCGGGCGCGCCAAGGGACAACACGCTATCTGACGTTGGGTACAACTGTTGCGGATTAATGGCGACGATATCGCTTAACACGCCACCTTTTCGCAACTGAAATGCGAACGTAGAATCCACGGCACTGTTATTGCATAACATCCGCCCACACAGGCCATTGGCGTTATACGAATCCCATATTGAGGGATTCAGGCCCGAGGCCTTCGCAGAGAAAACGCCGTATCCGTTTTGTCCCTGGGAGATAATTTCAGTTGACCCCCCGGATGTTACCGTCAACGTAGGAGAATTCATCGCTACTGAAACTAAATTGCTGAACGTCATCACCCCGGTATCCGCTACACGGAATCGCTCAACCGAATTTGTAATCATTGACAGTGTGCCTGCTACAGGCGAGTACAGGCCATACCCGCTGGCACCGATCAGGTACCCGACAGTCGACCGCACTGGTCCTGTGAATGAAGGGTTGGACTTCGGAGCCAGTAAATTCATTGCCTCCTGCTGGAGAATACTCACGGGTTTGTTAGCATCAGATGTATTGCTCACTTTATCCAGGGACGCTGCATTTGCCTTGAGGTCCAGCGCTTCCTGCTGCAAAAGGCTGATCGGTTTATTCGCGTCGGCTGTATTGTCCACTTTACTCAGGCCCACATCGTTTTTGCTGCCTGACGTAGCCACCGCCGCAAACTGTGGCTTACCAGTAATGCTGCCCCAGGCCGGCACATACGAGCTAGGCTGCGCATCAGTAATGCCATAGCCAGCCAGCGTCGTCGCGCGCACCGCTTTTTTTGTATCCAATTCGGCCAGAGCCGCCTGCACGTTTGTCGCAACGATGCCACCCGCCGGCGTGCTTGCAACTTGCGACGCCACGTTCGTCGGAATCGTCACCCAGGCGCCAGCCTGGAATACGCGCAGGCAGCCGCCGTTCAGCACCGTGTCCCAGTAGGTCGCGCCGGCCAGCAGCGCACCGCCATTATTGTCAACGTCCGGCGGAAGCGCCTTGGCGCCAAGATAGCGCACTTCAAGCGATTTGAGCGCTGCCTCCGCCTTTGAGGCAGCGATGGCAGCAGTACCATCCGACTCTGCCGCCGCAGCGGCTGCAGCCGCCGAAGCAGCAGCGCTCGCGGCCGCCGCCGCGGAATTCTGCGGGATATCAACAATATCCTTCGCCTTGGCCAACTGGTTCAGCTGATAGATCAGATCCTGCTGGCCGTATTTAAAAGCATCAGTCATTACAGCTCCTCGACTTCAATGGTGGTGGTATATGCCTGGAAAGATGGCGTGGTGATGGCGGCCAAGTTGGCCAGGCGCCCATACACCTGGTGAGTCTGCTCGAGCTCGACGTCGTCGCTGTCCGGAAACAGGCTGACAAATAGCGGATGCGACAGACCATTCCCGCGCACGATGCGCCACAGCTCGGCTCGATCCATTGGCGTCATGTGGTCGAGAGAAATCGACAGTTTTCGGTACAACGCACCGCGCTCGACTTTCTGCTCGCCGGCGCCATTGCGGTACTGGCTGCTGGTATCGCATGGCGTGACGCCGGCGCCGTAAGATGCGTTCTGCTCGGGGCTCCACCAGGCGCCGGCCACCAGGCGCGCAGCCTCAATGTAGCCGGCAGGGTTGTCGGGATCGACCAGGTCGATCACCAGTTTTTTGACGCTGCGCATCTGGAACCAGCTGCGGCCATACGTGCCACCTCCGTAGCTGAATGCATTCACACCGAGGGGCAGCGCCCCCCAATTCCACATGCCCAGTCGCGCGTACTCGCATGCCGGCACGGTGCCGATATCGAAATCGGGTACGGCATCCCCTGGCTCGACGTAGCCGCGCACGCGAATCGTCGCCGTCGGCGTCAGGTTGCAAAATGGCAGAACCACGCCGCCGATGATCTCGGGCGTGGGCCAGGTGGCCGTAATGGTCAAGGCCTGACCGAGCGAACGCAGCACGTCATACTTGCCCTCGTGCTGCAGGTTGGCCGGCCCCAGCGCGCCAGCCTGGCTGGACGCGGTCAGCACCGCCCGGTCGCCGGCGTTGTCATGGATGATGCGCAAGTTGTTCATACGTCACTCCGCGCTGGCCAAACAATGGCCTCAAGTTCTTCAAAGGAATTCGCTGCCGCGATCTGCTGGCGCAAGTGAAGGCCAATGGCGAATGCCTCGGCAACTTGCGCCCCCAGAGCTGCGCCAACGGCGATCATGCCGGCAGCATCGAGCGTCAGGTGGGTGTTATTTGATAAGGTCCAGTCAATGCTGTATGGCCGGCCGGCAGCCTGCGCCATCAGGGCCAGCTGCGTCGCACCAACTATGCGATCCTTGTCTGCCTGGTACACGACGCCATCGCACGCGAAATCCGCAGCTTCAGCCATACAGCGTGCCGCCTTGATGCGATCCCAAGTGCGCGCTTTGACGCCATCCAGCGTTCTTGCATCTATCCACATGTCTGCCGCCACATCATATTCGTGATATTCGCTGGGCTGGGGCGGTATCGTTTTTCCTGTGCGCTCGTTTGTTTGAGTGCCGTCACTGTTAATAATTATTGTTCCCATTAAAAATTCCTTGCGATCACAATCGCCTGACATTGTTTAACATAAAGCTTGCCCATATTCGCAGCGGTAAGGTATGCATTGGTGCCGGAAACACCGAACTGCACGGTGTCACCCACGTTGATATCCAAGGTAAGTCCGTAGACCGTTGCGGCAGGAGCATCGCCATCCTGCCGCTCCTGGACTCCGCTCAACCAGAGCCAGTTCCCGCTATTGATGCGATACCAGATGCTCAGTTGATCGTCGACCACCGCCGTGCAAACGATTGAAAAAAAGACTCTGCCAGAGCGGATACGGAGCGCGGCAGGCCACCCTGGAGCGTTGTGCTTGAACAGCACTTCCAGATTCGTAAATACGGCAGCAGAATTGAGCGACGAAGCTTCAACAAATACTCCGGATGCGGACGATTGCAGGGAAATCGATGGATAACCGGGTTCGAAAAATGCCGTTGCAGCGGAGGCAGTGCCAACAGACACACGTGCAGATGAAAGATCGCCAGAGAATGTACCTTTCACAGCGTCCAGCTCACCGGAAAATTTTCCTTTGGCTGCATCCAACACACCGGCAAAGCTGCCCTTCGCCGCTTTTAACTCACCGGTGAAGCTCCCATCGACACTGTCCAGATTGCCGCTGAAAACGGCGCGGCCATTAATGATGGAAAAGCCAGGCGCATAGATATTGCCTGCCGCATCGATCTGCACATACTTTCCCAGGCCCGGATTGCCAAACAGCAATCCACTCTCGCTCAGATGAAAACCGCTACCGCCATTGCTTGGCCATGCATAGGCATTGTTGGGATAACCACTACCGCCGTGCAGCGTCGCGCTGTAAATATCGCCGGCAGTAACTTTGCCGAGATCGGCGGAAATCGCACTCAACTGCCCCACCTTCAGCGCATTCAGATACGGCGCCGCCCACTTGGTCGTGCCGCTGGCCGGATTGAAAATACCATCGGACCGGTACAGCGATTCACCTGCGCCAAACAGCGGCGGCGAACCTTCCCACACCGTGCCTGCGCCCCAGGTGTCAATTGGCGGGAAAGAGGCATCGCCCTGCGTACTGAGCGTCGCCGGGGCGCTGGCCAGCGACAGCAACGTAGTCTTGCTGTAGGCAACGCGAGCAGAATTGCCCGTCACGCCGTCGAAAATCTTGCTCACCGTCTGGCTGGCCGTGTAGGTCAGACCGTCAGCCACAATGGTCGCCGTGATCGTCACGCTGTCGCCCACCATGCCGGCATACGCCAGGCTGGCCACGTTGCCGACGCGCGTCAGCACGCTGGCATTGCTGGCGGTGAACGCCACCTGGCCCTGCATGTTCACCAGGCCAGCCGTGAAATCGATGCTGGCAGGAGCGGCAATAGTCGTGGCGGCCACCTTGAACGCCTGTGCAGTCGCCGCCAGCAGCAGCACGCGGTCGTTGGCCGGTGCGAAGCGCGGCACGGTACTCATGATCAACCTGTCACGCTCCCCCACAATCGCGCTCATACGAGCACCCCCACCGTCACCCGGCCCGTCAGCCAGAAGCGCGACAGCAGCACCACCACGCCCGGCACGCCATCCTGCAAGCCAAAGCGCTCGGCGCGCAGTTGTACGGGCTGCCCCAGTTCCAGCATCATCATTTCGGGTTCTCCATCGAATTCGTAAATGGTCCGCGGCACCTTGTTCAAGGCCAGGCGCCGTTGCGCTTCCGCGCGGGCGTCGGCCCGCGTCTTGAGGCAGGTATCGATCTGCGCCGGGTCGTCGGAAAGGCGGTAACGTGTGCGCACGGCTTCATCGACCACCGTTTCGGTCAGCCATTCCGTGGCATACAAATCCGCATGCGCGGGCGGAATGCTGGTCATCAGGCCGGCCTGCAGCGTGTAGTTGCGGTCGAAACCGATCTTCACGGCCGCCGTCACGGGCAAACGCTGCGCGGGACGCAGCGAGCGTTCGCGCATCTGCTCCAGACCGATCGCCACCGGCACGCCGGCGGCCGGCAATGCGATCTGCACCAGGCGCAGCTGGCCGGTGCGCGACATCAGCGCTTGCGCGCCCACGCTCGCCGCCAGCTGCTGGATGGCCTGCGCCTGGTTCGTGCGGTCCGCAACATACAGCCCCACCGGCTGCGGGTGGGCCGCATCGAAGGCAGCCAGGTTGTCCATATCCAGGTCCGCCACGGTAAAACGGTCGGCCGCCTTGCCGTAGGCCGTGGCGATGCGCTGCACCAGCGGCGCGATGCGCGGCGCATAACCGCCGCCCTTGTCGCCCTGCACGCTGGCCGTGATCGTGGTGGAAAACGGGTCAGTCGTCAGCTTGAAGCGCCCCGTCTGGTCATTCAAGCCCACGGCAATCGGCTTGCCGTTCGTGCGCACCTCGAACGTCGATTCGACCGCGCCGAGAAAACCATATTCCAGGGTGGCGGGATTGATCAGCAAGGGCGCCACGTTGTGACACTCGCCAAACGGTATCGGCAGGATGGCGTCCTTGTTGGGCGTCGTGCCGCCCAGCTTGGTTTCGGAGATCGGCGTATTCAGGCGCTGCAGCTTGTCGCGCAGCACCAGGTTGACCGACTCGCGCCCCGCACTGGCCACGTCGGCGATGATGCCGTCGAAGACCAGCTGGAAGTCGGCCCGTGGCCAGGAAGGATCGCCGGCCCAGGCCTTGATCGGCCGGTTCATCCAGACGTCATCCAGCCAGCCATCGAGAGCCCCGTCGGCGTTATCGAGTTCGATATCGCCGCCCGACAGTCCCGCCTCGCCGGACAGGCTGACCTGTTCCGTGAAGGCCAGGCCGCCCTTGGCCAGCGGCAGGTAGGCGGTATTTTCCGGCACCTCCTGCGGGCCGGTCACGTAGGGCCGCGAAGCGATATACCGCGTCACCTCGCTGCCGGCTACATTCACTTGCGCCTCGATCAGCACCATGCGGATGGCCGACGGGCTTTGCAGCCATTTCTGAAATTGCGCATCAGTCATGCGTATTCTCCTTTCACCGCATTGGCCCAGGCGGATGCCCGGGACGATTTATCCACGCCATCGACCACCGTCCTGGCGGCATTCGCGTTCGATTCAAAGGTGGCCTGGATGGTGGCGCCCGTTTGCGCCCGCTGGTCGGCGCGCAAGCCTTCCAGTTCCACGCGCATGGCCTGGTTGTCTTCGCGCAGGCCGCGGATTTCGGCGACCAGGACGTCGGAGCCGACGTTCGCCGCCGACGAGTAGCGCACGGGGTCGAAGACGGCCGCTGCAACAGGGGAAGTCATCGCGGCCAGTGCGGCGATGACGGGAGGATTACCGAGTTGTACACCCAGATCCGCCGCACCGCCCATCGCCGCCCGCAAGCCGGCAATGGCCTGCGCCACCGTCAGCACGCTGTCGTTAATGGTGATCAAGCCCGATACCTGGGCATTGAGCGCATCGAGGCTGGCCTGCTGCACGTCGACCTGCGCGGCCGCCCATTTCAATGCTTCCTTGTTCGCTTCCACCACACGGGCATAATCGGCCGCATAGCGGGCGTCGGACGCATTGACCACTTGCGATGCCGTCAAAAACGCCTGTTCGGCGGCAGACAAGCCCGATTGCGCCGTCGCGTCGCCCGCATTCGCGGCCGCCAGTGTCTTCTCGAACTGCGCCCGCGCCTCGGCGTACTTCTGCTCCGGCGTCAGCGTCGACTGGGCGCCCAGCGCCAAGCTGGAATTGAGGCCGTTCAAAGTCGTCACCCACGATTTCGACTTCTCCAGCGCCGACTTGGCCGCCGCCGATTCCGTCTCGTAGGCTTTGGCCAGCGCATCCTTCGCGCTGGTTACCGCTTTGACGGCCTGTATCTGGTCGAACAGCCCCCGATTGACTTCGGCAACGCTGCTGCGTTGAGCAGCCAGCAACTGCGCTTCCGTCTTCGTCATTTCGTTCAACTGCTGCTGCATATCTTTGCGCTCGCTGGCGATATCGCTGGCTGTCTTGCTCACTTCGGCGAGCTCGCCGGTGGCGGCGGAAAGGTCTGCCGCATAGTCGGCCGCCTTTTTGAACGGCTCGGCGATGGCAAGCAGCTGCACATACATGTTCTGGCCGGCGGCCGTGTTCAAGTCCTGTGCCAGCACCAGCGCCTTGAATTGCTCGCTCGTCGTCACGCCGGACTGTCCCATCGCCGCCATCGCGCTGCGCACCGATTTGGTGATGGGATCCATCTGCTCGGCTTCGCTCAGGAAGTTCTGCACGAAGAAGCTGGTGCCGCTGGTCAGGGTATCGAGATCGCCAGCCGCGTTAATCAGGCTTTCGCTCAGGGCCACGGCGGCAAGACCGGAGCTGTTGAACGACTTGCCCAACACGGCCAGCACGTCCGTCACCTGCATGTAGTCATTCGCAACGCGCGCCAAGGTTTCCAGATAACCCTCGCCGACCTTCTGGTACTGCTCCAGGCCACCAACGCCAAACTTGGCCATATCATCGCCCAGCTTGGAGAATGCGGCTTCCAGCGCTTTCTGAATCTCATCGCCCTTCAGGTCTTTCAGCGATATCTTTCCCATATCGACCACGAAGGACTTCAACCGCGCATTGAATGCATCACCGTCCATCCCAAGCACGCCGGCCGCAGCCTTGACGGTGTCGGACAGGCCGAGAATAACTTTACTGAACTGGTCGTTCGCTTCGCGATCAAGGCCACTCAAGGCCGTACGTTTCTTGTCACGGGAAAACCAGCCTCCCGACGTTTTGGTATCTGTGTACTGACTGGCTGATACGCCACCCGCCTGAATGCTGTCAAGCGAAGCTTTGTTCAACATTAGTCCTGTGTCAATCGTCGTCGTTTTACCACCGAAGATGGAACCAAGGATGCCGCCAGTGATTTTTCCTACCAGCCCACCCGTCAGCTTATCGAGTGTAAGTCCAATGACGCCGCCAGTGATTGCAACGGCAAGCGCGGAAGAACCAAATGCCGCCGCGCTGCCCTTGTTATCAGCGGCCATAACGCCAGTTACGCCGGAATTGCGCACCAACAGCCCGCCCAAGCCACCAATGCCTGTCGCCACCTGGCGCAGCGAATAGGCCATCGAGGCGGAATACGCCAGCCCCAGGCCGGAGTTTTTCTCCATGATTTCCAGTGAATTCGCAATCGAATTACTTTTCGCGGTGGAGTCCCCCAATACCGTACCAGTACCGGTGGCCGCCTGCCGGTCCCTGGCCGTAGTATCGGCACCGCCACCACCGGAAACAGCGACCCCAATTGCCAGCAGCATGCCAGCCACCATCGCAAATGCACCGATATTGGCGGGAAATGGCGCAGCCAACGACGCGGCGAGAGCCGACGTGCCATAAGCGCTGGACTTGGCAGCTTCTGCGGCAGCTACTGGACCAACAGAGGCCGCAGTACTGGTAATCTCGGCCGTCGTCGCCGCAGTTTTCGCCGTTGTCACCAGGGTGATATTCGTCAGCTTTTCAAACAGCGACTTGGCATTCATGGCAAATTCATAGGCGCGAAAACCCTTTTCCACCTTTTCCATGACTTCATAGCCAGTCGAATGTTCCTTGAAAAAGCCTTTTGCCGCCGTGGCCATTTCGCGGTACTGCCTGACCGTCGACATGTGTTTTTTATCTTGTGCCTTGTCCTTGTCTTTGTCGGTCTTTGCTTCGCCCATCTCCTTGACAAAGGTAAAATCGATATCGTCCTGTGCCTTACGGAAGCCCAGCAAGGCCGTCGTCATCTTGCCGATGGTGCCGCCGACCTTGCCAAACGCCGTCTCCAGTTTTTCAGCAAACGTCTTGGCAAACTCCCCCGCCTCCTTCCACTCCGCCTCGCTATACTTACGCGTGGGCGCCGCCGGTGCCGCTTTTGCCTTCGCATCGGCCGCCACTTTACCGGCGGTGTCCAGCTTGTCCTGGCGCTGTTCTTCCAATGCAAACGCACCATATTTGGCACCCGCGCCGGCTGTGGCAGGGCTACCTTTGGCGCGGAAAGCAGCCAGCCGCGAATAGGCATTGCCCAGGCCACTTACCACATTGAAGGCATCGACCAGCGATTTTTCCTCGCTGGCATTCACTGCACCCAGGGCCTTCGAGGCGGCGGTGGCGGCGCGTGCCTGCTCCGCCAGGGCGCGCAGCAACAGCGCCGACGATTCCGCCTCTGTATTGGCCGCCTTCATGCCCTCGGCCGCAGCCAGGCTGGCCTCGCTAATTGCTTTCAGTACCTGAGCGGTGTCGGTCGCCTTCGTCAAGTCAATGACAAGTTTTAATTCTGTTATCTCTGGCATGTTTGGCCCATAAAAAAAGCCGCGCATGGCGGCCGGGTTGAAAAATGCGGGTCAGCCCACCGCATGCTGGTGCGACAGGAACAGCGCGTCGAGCT
This sequence comes from Janthinobacterium agaricidamnosum, assembly GCF_003667705.1. Classification (NCBI taxonomy): domain Bacteria; kingdom Pseudomonadati; phylum Pseudomonadota; class Betaproteobacteria; order Burkholderiales; family Oxalobacteraceae; genus Janthinobacterium; species Janthinobacterium agaricidamnosum. Next base: position 3,587,648 of record NZ_CP033019.1, read on the forward strand.
GGTCCAGCAGCTGGTGCTCGAACGGCTCGATGGCGATGCCGTGTCGCGCCTGCCAGGCGAGGATTTCCGTGCTAGCGATGGGGTTGACGGCCATGCCGTTTTGCCGCTTGCGGTTCAATTGCGCGAACCATTCCCACACGTGGGCCAGCTCGAACGGCATGGGTGGCGTCGCCTCTTCGGGCGGCGCGCGGTACAGAGGATGGCGCCGGGCGGCATCGATATGCTCGCCCTTGGCATGGCCGTCGGCCGCCCGCGCCCCGCGCTCGAACTGGTGCCCGGCGTAGCGCAGCAGGCTGGCCGTCAGAGTTTCAAAAAATTCGACTCGTTTTCCAGCGCCGTGGTCACTTTTTCCTGCCAGGTCGGGTATTTTTCAAAGGCCGCTACCAGCAGCGCCGGATCGAGGGGCACGGGTGCGCCGTTGCTGGTAAAACCGTACCAGCCCGTGACCACGGCCAGCGCCAGACGTTTCTGGTTGCCGTCGATGGCTTGCACCAGCAGTTCCGCGCCTTCATCGGTGGAGGCGTCGATGGCCGTCTTGCGGCGCGCCGATTTTTTATAACCTTCGGCGCGCACGGCGTTGTTGGCCAGACGGTATTGCTCGCTGTTCTTGCCGACGATGGTCAGGCCGGCCACCGCTTCGCCGTCCGCGTCGAAGATGACGGGCACGTCGAACGTGACGGGCGTGGCAGCCGCATGGATATTGCCGATGTCGAAACCTGCCTGGATTTTTTGTGCGTTGTTCATGTGTGCTGCTTTCTGTATGAAGTAAAAAGTAAAAGGCCGCCATCACGGCGGCCCCGGGTCAAGCGTCAGCCGCTTACAGCGCGCTGTCCTGGATGCTCAAGGTGGTCGCTTCATGCTGCGCATCGGCGCCCTTGTAGCGCAGGACGTCAAAGGCGCAGGTGACGATTTTGTTTTTCTCGCCGTCGTCGATCTTGGCCGACGTGATCTTGATGCGGCCCATGGCCAATGCCAGCACGTCGGCGGTTGGCGCCGTGCCCGACGCCATGGCGTAGGCCAGCGGGATTTCCGTCTCGGACTTGAAGTAGTCGAGATAGGTGGCGTCCTGCAGCAGCACCGTGAACTGGCCCGAGCCCATGACCTTGCCGCGCGAGGCGGCCGTGGCGTACTTCGAGCCGATCACCGGGTCGACCTTGACCTGGCCGTCGAGCGAGACGGACATGCCGGTGCAGATCTGCGACGGGATGCCGTTCACGGACAGCATCGCCGTGGCGCCCGAGAACTTGCCGGTGCCCGGCGCGGCCAGCGGCGTGGGGAAGTACGGCACGGCCGTGGTCGGGCCTTCCGCCTTGCCCATCAGGGTGAAGTCCAGGCTGGTGATGCCGTTCGGCTGCACGGCGATATCCATCTTGCTGACCAGCTGGTCGACGAAGCTGCGGTGTACGCCGATCTTCGGGTCCTGCACTTCGGCCGTGAACCAGTCGGTGGTGTGGCCGCTCAAGGGGGTGAAGCTGCGCTTGCCCACCGCCGCCACGCCGACCGAGTCGCCGGCCGCCTTGACGATCATGGCCGAACCGTCCATGAACTGGCCATTCAGGTTGGTCGCCGTCACCGACGTGACGAAGAAATTCTTCGCGTTGTTGGCGGCGGCCGGCGCCGTCATGCCGGTGATGCGCACCACGCTGCCGGCGCGGAAACCTTCCGCCAGCCAGGAACCGGCGCTGCGCGTCAGGCCGGAGGCGGCAGCGGCGATAGTGGTTTGCGCGGCAGCGACGCCGCCGGCCGTGAAGTCGCGGCGCAGCAGCGCTGCCATCAGCGGTGCGTAGGTGCCGCACGCCGCTTCGGCCTTGATGGCGCCCGTGGTGCGGAAATTGCCCAGGCGGGTATCGCCCTGCTGCTGGCTGGCGTCGATTTCGGCGCTCGCATATTTGTCCGCTTCCGTGTCGAAGGTGGCCGTGACGCGGGGATAAATCTGGCCGCCGCCGGCGGCGGCCTTGCTGCCTTCGGCACTTTGTTTGCTGATAACGATCAAGCTGTCGATGCCGTTTGCTGTCGATGCCATAAGTAATACCTTTCGTGGGATGAAAAAAAAGACCACAGCTGTGGTCTTGAGGGGGGAACTGCCAAGTATCGGGAAAATAAAAAGCCCGCACGCGGTGAGGCGGCGGGCTGGCGTCCGGATGGCATGGGGCCATGCCGGATGGATGTTGGGCGAAGGGGCCATGAAGGCCGTTCGCTGCGCTGATTTCCCCTATCGGTGTCGCGCCAGAGGCGCGTCTATTACGAGTGGAGAAGCATGTGGTCCTGCGGTGTTGCCGGTGTTTCTGTTGCTGCGTGATCGAGACTCTATTGTAGGGGCGTTTTTTTCAGCGCCAGGCATATTGCAAAAAAACTTTTCAGTGCCCCAGGCGGCGCATGGCGCGGGCGCCGTGCGACTGGAAGATGCCTTCCAGCTCGCTGACCATGTCCTTGATGCGTTCGAGCTCGAAACCGCCGGAGCAGCTGATGGCCGCTTCGCCGGCGCCGTGGCACGCCTTGCAGACGACCGGCGCGCCGGCCTGCATGGCGGCGACGACGCCCGTGCCGTGGCAAACCTTGCACTTGCTGTCGAGCCAATGCGCGAGCGACGCTTCGGCCACGCGGCGGTACAAGGTATTGGCGGCCTGCGCATCCCAGGCCGTCTGCGCCTTGACCCAGCGCCGTGCGCGGCCCTTCTGCGTCACGGCCGCCGTCCAGGCGCGCAGCAGCTGCGCCAGGTTGCCGGCATTGCCCTCGAACAGGCGGCTGACGGTGCCGTCCGCGTATTTGACGCGGCACAGCAAGGCGCCCATGTCGCCGGCCAGCGCCGCGGCCGCGATCACGTCCAGGTCGTGGTGGACGGCATCGTCGCGCAGGTTCTGCGACGACAGCGATGCGATGAATTTTTCTGCAAACCCCATGATTTTCTCCTCGTTGATTCTTGTCTTAGTTTTCCCGCGCCGGCCCGAACAGGGCCGCCACCAGCGGATCGCGGCGCGCCGCACCGCGTGGCCAGCTGGCCGTACGGCGCACCTGCGGCGGCAGTTCGGCCCAGCCGTCGACCTCGTCGTCCTGCTCGCCCAGCGCGTACAGGGCGGGCCGCTGGCGTCCCGGCTCCGTGCAATGGCGCTGCGCCAGGTGGATCTGCCCCATGCCGCACATGTGGCGCAAATAGCGGCTCATGGTGCCCGCGTCGAGTCCCAGCAAGGCGGACAACTGCGCCGCGCTGGCCTGGCCCTGCTCGCGGATGTACTGCGCGATGCGGGCGATATGCAGCTGCGACTTCTTGCTGCGTCCCTGTAACTGGCGCCCCTGCCGCGGCACCGCCCTGCTTTCAACCGACTGACTGCTGTTCAACATCTGCCTGACCTCCCGTGGTGTCGCCAACCGGCAAACGCTGTAGTGCGTTTGCGACAGGCAACGAGTGGACTTTATCAATCGCTAATGTTAAAGTCAAGCATTTGGTAATTTATCAAACGGTAAATTTCAGGTTTAATGTGGAGATGAATATGTATCAATACAGACGCGACCGCCTGCTGGCCCTGATCCGCGAGCACTACGACAACACGCGCAAGAAAATTTCCGACGTCAGCGGCTGGAGCGAGGCGCGCATCTCGCAAATCCTCTCGCCCACCTACCGCGAGGGACGCGCGTTCAGCGAAAAGATCGCGCGCAAGCTGGAAGCGGATCTGCAGCTGGACAGCATGTACTTCGACCAGGGCGCGGCGCCCGACCAGGCGGCCATGGCCGCGCGCGCGCTGGCCGGCGTGCAGCCCGTGGTCGTGGAAGATGGCGAAGATGAACGCTTCTACCCGATCCGCAAGGTGAAGCTGCGCCTGTCGGCCGGCATCACGGGCTTTGCCATCGAACCGGAAACGCACGACGGCAGCACCATCAGCGTGCCGCGCAGCTGGGTCGAGCGCAATGGCTACCACCCTGAAAAACTGGTGGCGATCAAGGTCAAGGGCGAGAGCATGGAGCCGGCCCTGTACGAGGACGATGTGGTGATCATCAATACGGCCGACAACCGGCCGGCCGACGGCATCGTGTTTGCCATCAATTACGAAGGCGAACCGGTGGTCAAGCGCATGGCGCGCGACATCGGCGAATGGTGGCTGACGTCGGACAACCCCGACCAGCGCAAATACCACCGCAAGCTGTGCCGCGGCAATGAATGCCTGATCGTCGGCAGGGTTGTGCGCAAGGAAAGCGACCGGATCTGAGAACGAAGTTTATCGATTGATAAACTTCGTTCCCATCATGGCGCTGACGCCAATGCTGCCTGGATCTGCTGCAGCGATGCCGGATCGTCCATCGACGTCAGGTCCCCCGGACTGCGTCCTTCGCAGATGGCCTGGATCGAACGGCGCAGCAGCTTGCCCGAGCGCGTCTTCGGCAGCTGCGCCACGAACAGCACGCGCGCGGGCCGCGCCACGGCGCCCAGCTGGCGGTCGACCACGGCCATCACTTCGCGTTCCAGCGCTGTTTTCGCCTCGACGCTGTCAAAACCCTGCGGGTCCTTGAGGATCACGAAGGCCATCGCCACCTGGCCTTTGAGCTTGTCTTCCACGCCCACCACCGCCACTTCCGACACGTTCGGATGGCTGGTGATGCTTTCCTCGATTTCGCGCGTGCCCAGGCGGTGGCCGGCCACGTTGATCACGTCGTCCGTGCGGCCCAGAATGAAGTAATAGCCGTCCGCGTCGCGCACGCCCCAGTCGAAGGTCGAATACACTTGACGACCGCTGAAGGTGGACCAGTAGGTGTCGACGAAACGAGAGTCGTCGCCGTAGACCGTCTGCATGCAGCCGGGCGGCAGCGGGCCTTCCAGCACCAGCACGCCCTTCTCGTTGGCGCCGCACTCCTCGCCCGTCGCCTCGTTGAGCAGCTTGACGCGGTAGCCGTACATGGCCTGGCCGGGGCTGCCCAGGCGCGTCGGCGTGTCGGCAATGCCCTTGGCCACCGAGAGGATGGGCCAGCCCGTCTCCGTCTGCCAGTAATTGTCGATGATGTCCACCTTCAGTTCGTCGGCGATCCACTGCGAGGTGGTTTCATCGAGCGGCTCGCCTGCCAGGTACAGGGCCTTCAGGGAAGACAAATCGTATTTGCGCATCAGTTCCACCGGGTGCTTGCGCAGCACGCGGATGGCCGTCGGCGCAGAGAACATGCGCGTGACCTTGTATTTTTCAACGATGCTCCACCAGATGCCCGCATCGGGACAGATGGGCAAGCCCTCGTACAGGATGGTGGCCATGCCGGCGATCAGCGGGCCGTAGACGATGTAGGAGTGTCCCACTACCCAGCCGATATCCGAGGTGGCAAAGAAGGTTTCGCCGGGCTTGCCGCAGAAGTTGTACTGCATCGACGACGCCAGCGCCACCGCATAGCCGCCCACGTCGCGCTGCACGCCCTTCGGTTTGCCCGTCGTGCCCGAGGTATACAGCACGTACGACGGCTCGTTCGATTCGAGCCAGGCGACTGGCACCTGCGCGTCCAGGTGCCGTTCGCGCAGGGCCGCGTAATCGACGTCGCGGCCAGGCGTCCGTTCCATCGGCACCAGATGGCGGTCGACCAGCAGCACATGCTGCGGCTTGTGCGCGGCGATGCGGATGGCTTCGTCGAGCAGCGGCTTGTAGGCAATCGCCTTGCCATTGCGCGAACCGGCATCGGCGGAAAACACCAATTTTGGCTGCGCATCGTCGATGCGGCTGGCCAGGCTGTTGGCGGCAAAGCCGCCGAACACCACGGAATGCACGGCGCCGATGCGCGCGCACGCGAGCATGGCAAACGCCGCCTCGGCGATCATCGGCATGTAGATCAACACGCGGTCGCCCTTGACCACGCCCAGCGACTGCAATATGGCGGCGCAGCGCTCCACTTCGCGCTGCAGCTCGCGAAAGCTGTAGCTGCGCTCCGTGTTCGTTTCGGTGGAAATGGCGATCAGCGCGGCGGCATCGCCCTGGCGGTCCACCCAGCGGTCGACGGCGTTGTGGCACAAATTCGTGGTGCCGCCGACGAACCATTTGGCGAACGGCGGGCGGGAATAATCGAGGATCTGCGAAAACGGGGTGTTCCAGTCGATCTTTTCCGCTTCCTCGCGCCAGAAAACGTCAGGCGTGTCGATCGAGCGTTGATAAAATGCTGCGAAATTCATGTCTCCTCCGGTATGCGTGCAATCTGTGTTTTTTTGTTCGTGCATGTTCTGCTTATCTGTTCATCTGCTTCCTCCAGTGTGGCCATGCTGTGTGGCGAGCAGCTGCCTTGAAAACAATGCCGGCTGCGCCGCCGCGCAACTGTTGCGTTCCTGCGCGATCCGCGCGCGGTTTTGCTCGAGGCTGGCGTCATCGAGCGGCATGCCAAACTGCCCATCGCCAGGCGCAACATCCTGCGGCGACATCACGCGCTGCAATACGATATCGCCCAGCGCCTTCTTGAAATGTCCGGCCTCCCAGTACCAGCGCGTGGCAGTGCCGCGCTCATTGGCGGCGGGTATCGGCTCGCAGTTGTATGCGCCATAGCCGCTGAAATCCGTGAGGGAAATATGCGCATCCGGGTAGCGCGCCTTGACCGCGCCAATTTCCCGCACCAGCTGTGCTTTCCATACTTCGAACAGGGGCCACAGCCCGGCAGCCTCGAACATGGCCAGCATTTGCGCGTGATACGGATAGATCACCAGCTTGATATCGGCCTCGGTGGCCGCCATCGCCAGCAAAAAGGTGCGCAGCAATCGAAAGTCTTCGGTGGCAAGGCTCCGCGTCGATTTGCGGCGCAAGCTGGCGGCGCTTTCCTGCGCCCGCTGCGTGAACATCTTGTGGTAGCCATCCCGGCGCGCATGGGCGCCGTACTCCAGCAAGGGATTGAAGCCATCGGCCGACAAGGTGGCCGCCTCATCGTCGTGCTGAATGCGCAGCGTGTGCACGGCATCCTTGACGGAGGCCAGCGAAAAGAGCGCATCGAAGCGCCAGAACGCGCGGCCATGCGCCGGCGCGGCGGCCGCTGACGCAGCACGTGCGGACGGTGCGACGGCGGGATTGAGAAAATCGATGAATTCCATGCCCACGATGACCGTGCGTGGCCGGACGCCGGCCTGGCGCAGTTGCGCAAACTGGCTGGCGGATGTCGCCAGGCCCGTGCCCGGAATCGCCAGATTGTAGCCGGCGCCCAGCGCCGACAAGGCGCTGGCGCGCGGATCGAAGCCGATCTCCGCGCGCGAATTGCCGAGGATGATGAAGCGCGGCTGCCTGCGCAGCGCATGTTCCTGCTTGATCTGGTTCTGGTAGCGGCTCAGGCCCGGCTTGACGGCATTGAAATTATCGCGCCGGACGACGCCATACAGGCCATAAGGGTCGACAACGAAAACGAAGGCGCCCGCCAGCACGGCGCCCCCCGCCAGCACCAGCGCCAGTACGGCCAGATAGGATTTGAAAGGGGATGCCGTCATGATGCGCCCTTTCTAGAATTGAAAATACAGGAATTCAGCGGGCCGGTTCAGGGCCAGCATGCTCGCCAGCGCGAGCACGGCGATGGCGGTCGCCCACGCAGGCGAGGCGCGCCAGGTGAGCCAGGCGCGCAGGTGTCGCCCACCGGCAGGAAAATCCAGCGCCGGATCAAAGTGGCGCATGATCTGCTGCGTATTCGGCATGGAAAAAGTAATCAGCGCTGCCACCGCTATCCACGTCCAGCTTTCAATGAACACCGTGCCGCCGCCCAGGTAATAGCCCATGCCCATGGCGGCCAGCACAGGCTGAAGCGGCAGCAAATGGGGCGCCAGCGCATCGGGCAAATCCAGGCCAAAGCCGCCCGCCATGCCTTGGATGATTGTCAGGGCGGTTGCCATGTCGGGTGCGCGAAAGAAGACCCAGGCGACGCAGACGGCAATGAAAGTAAGGGCCGTCGCCAGGATGTTGCCAACGCGCGTACCGGACGGCAGGTGCAGCTTGCGCGTCACCGTGCTCCAGGCCTTGTGGATCGCCAGGTAAGCGCCATGCAGCGCGCCCCAGACGATGAAATTCCAGCCGGCGCCATGCCACAGGCCGCCCAGCACCATGGTGATCATCAGGTTCAGGTAGCGCCGCACGGGCCCGCAGCGGTTGCCGCCCAGCGGGATATACAGGTAGTCGCGCAGGAAGCGCGACAGGGTCATGTGCCAGCGGCGCCAGAATTGCGCGACATTGCGCGCTTTATAGGGCGAAGCAAAATTCAGCGGCAGCCGCACGCCAAATAGTCTCGACAAGCCGATGGCCATGTCGGAATAGCCGGAGAAATCGAAGTACAGCTGGAAGGCATACGCGAGCACGCCAGCCCAGGCGATCAGCAAGGATGGCGCGGCGGGATCACTGAACAAGGGCGCCGAATAGGCGCCGATATTGTCGGCAATCAGCACCTTCTTGGCCAGGCCGATGAAAAAAATCGTGCTGCCGATGGCGATATTGCTGGCCGACAGGCGGAAGGTACGCCGGTCGGCGAATTGCGGCATCATTTCCTTGTGATGCAAGACAGGACCGGCAATCAGATGCGGGAAATACGTGACGAACAGCAGATAGTGGACGAAGCGGCTTTCCTGCGCCTTGCCCTTGCAGGTGTCGACCAGGAAGGCGATCTGCGTAAACGTGAAAAACGAGATGCCAATCGGCAGAATCACGTGCAAAGCGGGAATTGGCTGCGCCAGCAATTGCGCCAGGCTGGCAACGAAAAATCCCGCGTATTTATAGTAGGCAAGCAAGCCGAGGTTGGCGGCAATGGCGGCAGCCAGTATCCATTTCTTGCGCGGCCGGGGGCTGGTCGCCAGCCAGGCCGCGCAGCCATAGTTAAAGACGACGGAGCCCAGCAACAGCGGCAGGTAGCGGTAATCCCAGTACGCGTAGAAGAACAGCGACGACGACGCCAGCCAGGCGGCAGCCCATAATTCGCTGCGCCGTCCCAGGATGAAAAAACCGGCCACCGTGATGGGCAGATACGCGAACAGGAAGACGTAAGAGTTAAATAACATCAGTTCACCCGTCGGGAAGTGTGGGAGGTCGCCAGCGTCTGCGCTGCACGCATCGCGGCTGACGCTCCCCCATTTTCCTTGTCGCTCCGTTTCTTTGCTAGCAGAAATATCAACTGATCTGCCTGCGCATCGGCCTACCTGGCCTTAAAACGCGTCGCCGGGAATGCGCACGCTGCCTTCCATCAGCACGCGCGCGCTGCGGCTCATGATGGCCTTGGTGACGCGCCATTGGCTATCGACCTGCTGCGCTTGCGCGCCCACCGTCAGGGTGCCGGACGGGTGGCCGAAGCGCACCGAGTTGCGGGCTCCGCCGCCGGCCGCCAGGTTGACCAGGGTGCCGGGAATAGCCGCCGCCGTGCCGATGGCAACTGCCGCCGTGCCCATCATGGCGTGGTGCAGCTTGCCCATGGACAGAGCGCGCACGAGCAGGTCGATGTCACCCGCCTCCACCTTTTTCCCGCTCGACGACACATAGCCGGCCGGTTTGGCGACAAAGGCCACCTTCGGCGTGTGCTGGCGCTTCGCCGCTTCATCGAGATGGGAAATCAAACCCATGCGCAGCGCGCCATGCGCGCGGATGGTCTCGAAGCGGGCCAGCGCGGCCGGATCGCCATTGACGGCGTCCTGCAGTTCCGTGCCCGTGTAGCCGATGGCGTGCGCATCGACGAAAATCGTCGGGATGCCGGCGTTGATCATCGTGACTTTCAACACGCCGATGCCGGGCACGTCGAGGTCATCGACGAGGTTGCCAGTAGGAAACATGGCTGAGCTGCCACCATCGCCGCCCTCCTCGTCCGCGGCCGGATCGAGAAATTCCAGCTTCACTTCGGCGGCCGGGAAGGTCACGCCATCGAGCTCGAAGTCGCCCGTTTCCTGCACTTCGCCCTGCGTCATGGGCACGTGGGCGATGATGGTCTTGCCGATATTGGCTTGCCAGATGCGCACCGTGGCGATGCCGTCGGCAGGCACGCGGGCCGCGTCCACCAGGCCGCTGGCAATGGCGAACGAGCCGACGGCGGCCGACAGGTTGCCGCAGTTGCCGCTCCAGTCGACAAAAGGCTTGTCGATCGAGACCTGGCCGAACAGGTAGTCGACGTCGTGCTCCGGCATCGTGCTTTTCGCCAGGATCACCGTCTTGCTGGTGCTCGACGTGGCGCCGCCCATGCCGTCGATCTGCTTGCCGTAAGGGTCGGGACTGCCGATCACGCGCAGCAGCAAGGCGTCGCGCGCCGCGCCCGGCACTTGCGCGCTGGCGGGCAAATCCTGCAGACGGAAGAACACGCCCTTGCTGGTGCCGCCGCGCATGTAGGTGGCGGGGATCTTGATTTGGGGTACGTGGATCATGAATTTTCCTGGAAGAGGTAGGTCGGATCAGCGGGGCATCGCCGCGCGTCATCCGACACATTGTTGGCGCGTTTTGGCAGACAGCGTCGGATTACGCGCAAGCGCTAATCCGACCTGCCGTTACGCGGCTTTCGAAGATTCGAGGAAATCCTGGGCAAATCGCTGCAGCACGCCGCCCGCCTCGTAGATCGACACCTCTTCCGCCGTATCGAGGCGGCAGGTGACGGGCACTTCGACCTTGTCGCCGTTCTTGCGGTGGATGACGAGGGTCAAGGTGGAGCGCGGCGTGCGCTCGCCCACGACGTCGTAGGTTTCGCTGCCGTCCAGGCCCAGGGTCTTGCGGTTCACGCCCGGCAAAAACTCCAGCGGCAAGACGCCCATGCCCACCAGGTTGGTGCGGTGGATGCGTTCAAAACCTTCGGCCACGATGGCTTCCACGCCGGCCAGGCGCACGCCCTTGGCGGCCCAGTCGCGCGAGGAACCCTGGCCATAGTCGGCGCCGGCGATGATGATCAATGGCTGCTTGCGCTCCATGTACACCTCGATGGCTTCCCACATGCGCGAGATTTTGCCTTCCGGCTCGATGCGCGTGAGCGAACCGGCCTTCACTTTGCCGTCCTCGATGACCATCTCGTTCTTCAAGGTCGGATTGGCGAACGTGGCGCGCTGCGCCGTCAAATGGTCGCCCCGGTGCGTGGCGTAGGAATTGAAGTCTTCCTCGGGCAAACCCATCTTCGCCAGGTATTCGCCGGCCGCGCTGTCGAGCATGATGGCGTTCGATGGCGACAGGTGGTCGGTGGTGATGTTGTCGCCCAGGACGGCCAGCGGACGCATGCCTTTCAAGGGGCGCGCGCCGGCCAGCGCGCCTTCCCAGTATGGCGGCCGGCGGATGTACGTCGTCTGCGGGCGCCAGTCGTACAGCGGGCTGACCTTGATGCCGTCATCCGCCTGCGCGGCGAACATGGGGATATACACCTTGCGGAACTGCTCCGGCTTGACGCTGGACGCGACGATGGCGTCGATTTCCTCGTCGGACGGCCAGATATCTTTCAACAGAATCGGTTTGCCGTCCGCGTCATGGCCCAGCACATCCTTTTCGATGTCGAAGCGGATGGTGCCGGCAATCGCGTAGGCCACCACCAGCGGCGGCGAGGCGAGGAAAGCCTGTTTCGCGTACGGGTGGATGCGGCCGTCGAAGTTGCGGTTGCCCGACAGGACGGCCGTGGCGTACAGGTCGCGCGACACCACTTCGTCCTGGATGACGGGGTCGAGCGCGCCCGACATGCCGTTGCACGAGGTGCAGGCGAAAGCCACCACGCCAAAGCCCAATGCTTCGAGTTCCGGCATCAGGCCCGCTTCCTGCAGGTACAGCTCCACGGTTTTCGAGCCGGGCGCCAGCGACGATTTGACCCACGGCTTGCGCGTCAGGCCCAGGCGGTTCGCATTGCGCGCGATCAGGCCGGCCGCGATCATGTTGCGCGGGTTGTTCGTATTGGTGCAGCTGGTGATGGCGGCGATGATGACGGCGCCGTCCGGCATCTTGCCCGGTTCGTTTTCCACCACGCCGGAAATCCCGCGCGCGGCCAGTTCCGACGTCGGCACGCGGTTGTGCGGATTCGACGGCCCGGCGATATTGCGCACGACGGACGACAGGTCGAAGCTCAAGACGCGCTCGTACTGGGCGTCCACCAGGCTGTCGGCCCACAGGCCCGTTTCCTTGGCGTACAGCTCCACCAGTTTGACCAGTTCGTCGTCGCGGCCCGTCAGTTTCAGATACTTGATGGTTTGCGCATCGATGTAGAACATGGCGGCCGTGGCGCCGAATTCCGGCGCCATATTCGAGATCGTGGCGCGGTCGCCCAGGGTCAGGTGCGATGCGCCTTCGCCAAAGAATTCCAGGTAGGAGGAGACGACCTTCTGCTTGCGCAGGAACTCCGTCAGCGCCAGCACCGTGTCCGTGGCCGTGATGCCCGGCTGCGGTTTACCCGTCAGCTTGACGCCGATGATGTCGGGCAGGCGCATCCACGAAGCGCGGCCCAGCATCACGCTTTCGGCCTCCAGGCCGCCCACGCCGATGGCGATCACGCCCAGCGCGTCGACCATGGGCGTATGCGAATCCGTGCCGACCAGGGTGTCGGGATAGGCCACGCCGTCCTGCACCTGGATCACGGGCGACATGCGCTCGAGGTTAATCTGGTGCAGGATGCCGTTCCCCGGCGGGATCACGTCGACGTTTTTAAACGCTTTCTTGGTCCAGTCGATGAAATCGAAACGGTCTTCGTTGCGGCGGTCTTCGATGGCGCGGTTCTTGGCGAAGGCGTCGGGGTCGAAACCGCCGCATTCGACGGCCAGCGAGTGGTCGACCACCAGCTGCGTGGGCACCACCGGGTTGACGAGCGCCGGGTCGCCGCCCTGGGCAGCGATGGCGTCGCGCAAGCCGGCCAGGTCGACCAGGGCCGTCTGGCCCAGGATGTCATGGCAGACGACGCGGGCGGGGAACCAGGGAAAATCGAGGTCGCGGCGGCGTTCGATGAACTGGCTCAGCGAAGCGTCCAGGGTGGCCGGGTCGCAGCGGCGCACGAGGTTTTCCGCCAGTACGCGCGAGGTGTAGGGCAAAGTGGCGTAGGCGCCTGGCTGGATCGCATCGACGGCGGCGCGCGTGTCGAAATAGTCTAGCTGGGTGCCCGGCAAGGACTTGCGGTACAGGGTATTCATGGGGGTGCTCATTATTTGCGGTCCTTGATTGGCACGAATTCCAGGTCTTCCGGGCCCACGTAATTGGCACTCGGGCGGATGATCTTGTTGTCGATGCGCTGTTCGATGATGTGGGCAGCCCAGCCCGAGGTGCGCGAGATGACGAACAGCGGCGTGAACATCGCCGTCGGCACGCCCATCATGTGGTACGACACGGCCGAGAACCAGTCCAGGTTCGGGAACATGTTCTTGATTTCCCACATGACCGATTCCAGGCGCTCGGCGATGTCGAACATTTTGGTCGATCCCGCTTCCTGCGACAGCGAACGGGCCACTTCCTTGATGACTTTATTGCGCGGGTCCGAAATTGTGTAGACGGGGTGGCCGAAGCCGATCACCACTTCCTTGTTGGCGACGCGTTCGCGGATGTCCGCTTCCGCTTCGTCGGCATTGTCGTAGCGCTTCTGGATGTCCAGCGCCACTTCGTTGGCGCCGCCGTGTTTCGGGCCGCGCAGCGCGCCGATGGCGCCCGTGATGGCCGAATGGATGTCCGAACCCGTGCCGGCGATCACGCGGCTGGTGAAGGTCGACGCGTTGAATTCGTGTTCCGCATACAGGATCAGCGACGTGTGCATGGCTTTTTCCCACGACGCCGAGGGTTTTTCGCCGTGCAGCAGGTGCAGGAAGTGGCCGCCGATCGAGTCGTCGTCCGTTTCCACTTCGATGCGCTTGCCGTTATGGCTGTAGTGGTACCAGTACAGCAGCATGGAGCCGAACGACGCCATCAGGCGGTCGGCGATGTCGCGCGCGCCCGGCGCGTTATGGTCATCCTTTTCCGGCAAGGCGCAGCCGAGCACGGACACGCCCGTGCGCATCACGTCCATCGGGTGGGCGGCGGCCGGCAGCGCTTCCAGCGCCGCTTTCACTGCAGACGGCAAGCCGCGCAAGGACTTCAGCTTGGCCTTGTAGCCTTTCAGTTCCGCCAAGGTTGGCAGCTTGCCGTGCACCAGCAAATAAGCGATTTCCTCGAATTCGCAGCTGTCGGCCACGTCCAGGATGTCGTAGCCGCGGTAATGCAAATCGTTGCCGGTCTTGCCGACCGAGCACAGCGCCGTGTTGCCGGCGGTGACGCCGGACAGGGCGACGGATTTTTTAGGCTTGAAAGTGGCGGCTTGCGGTGCGGTCATTGTGTTCTCCAAATTGAATAGTCTCGGGTGCGTCACTGCGGGACCGGCATGCGGTCCCTGTTTCTTTACTTATTTCTTTTGCGCGGCGAACAGCGCGTCGAGTTTTTGCTCGAAATCATGATAGTTGATCGATTCATACAGCTCCATGCGCGTCTGCATGGTGTCGACGACATTCTTTTGCGTACCGTCGCGGCGCAGCGCCTGGTAGACGTTTTCCGCCGCCTTGTTCATGGCGCGGAAGGCCGACAACGGGTACAGGGCCAGGCCCACGTGGGCGCTGCGCAGCTCGTCCAGCGTGAACAGCGGCGTGGAACCGAATTCCGTGATGTTGGCCAGGATCGGCACGTTGACGGCCTTGGCGAACGTGGCGTACATGTCCAGGTCCGTGATGGCTTCCGGGAAGATCATGTCGGCGCCCGCTTCGACGCAGGCGACGGCGCGCTCCAGTGCCGCTTCCAGGCCATCGACGGCCAGCGCATCGGTACGCGCCATGATGACGAAATTCGGGTCCGTGCGCGCATCGACGGCCGCTTTGATGCGGTCGACCATCTCTTCCTTGCTGACGATTTCCTTGCCCGGACGGTGACCGCAGCGCTTGGCGCCCACCTGGTCTTCGATGTGCAGGCCGGCCGCGCCGAACTTGATCATCGATTTCACCGTGCGCGCCACGTTGAAGGCTGAGGCGCCGAAGCCCGTGTCGGCGTCGACCAGCAGCGGCAGATCGCACACGTCGGTGATGCGGCGGATGTCGGTCAGCACGTCGTCCAGGCTGGAAATGCCCAGATCGGGCAAGCCCAGCGAGCCGGCCGCGACGCCGCCGCCGGACAGGTAGATGGCCTTATAGCCGGCGCGCTTGGCCAGCAAGGCGTGGTTGGCGTTGATGGCGCCGACGACTTGCAACGGGGATTCTTCCTGGACGGCCTTGCGGAATGCGGCACCTGCGGAGTATTGAGTCATGTGTTCACCTTATGGGTTTCGGACGGTCCCGAATGTTTCACGGAGTGGCTATGAACATTGATATTGCAAATGCCGTGCCAGCACCATGCGCTCGCGCGGAAAATGCACCACGGCACAGTGAAAACCAGGGAAATGGCCACGCATCGGCGCTGCACGCGTTGTCACGCCAGGGAACAGCGATGTCACGATTCAGGCCAATGATGTTTCAAATATGTTTCAACCATTCCATTTGAAACATTGAAACATGAAACATATGAGACTGCCACCGGCGACGCGCATAAAAAAACAGCCGGCGGGTGCCGGCTGCAGGTTTGCTGGAAATGCAGGGTCTACGCCAGCCGCACCAGCGGATTGGCGATGATGTTGTCGATCTGGCGCACGGCTTCTTCGCAGGCGGCGGCAATGGCGCCCTCCTCGTCGTCGCGCACGAATTGCATGGTCGAGCCTTCGAACACCTCCAGGCCTTCCGCCGTGGCGCGTTCAATGTCGCAGCTGGCCGACCATTTGCCATCGGTGGTGGGCACGGCCAGGGGAACGATTTCCCAGCCTTTATAGTGAATTTTAGAACTGCTATTCATGGGGTGCCTCCTTTGACTGACTCAATACTGGAAATCGTAGCATGAAGCGTGACCGCTAGCGACGTGTTTCACGCGCCGGCGCGCGGTCAGGCCGACTTTCAGGCTAAACGATTTACGCTGGCTCAAGGACGCAGCAGATTATCCACTTCCGTCCTGGCCACTTCCAGGCCCGCCGTGCAGGCGGTCTCGGGCGCCGCGTAGCCGCCCAGGGTGCGGCTGCGCGTGATCGCCTGCGCTTCCGGCTCACCGTCGCGCTGCAGGCGGTAGGTAAAATCCCATAAATCGTCGTTGTCCTTTTGCGGGGTCACGGAAATCGTAAAACCGCGGTACTGTTCGCTGCTTGCAGTGATATCGTTCATGAATTCCTCCTTGGAAGAATGAGGTTACCATGCTGCAAGCGCGAGCGTGCGCACGACTGCGACGGAGGCATGCATGCCCGCTTATCTGTTTTTCGCATGTCAAATGTCAATTTGCAGCATTTTTTTAGCGAACTCTGGCGATATAATGCCATTCCCTTGCCCGTCCCTTGCCGCCGCGATGACTCCACAAATCCAAGCTTTCTTCGACCCGACCACCGCCACCGTCACCTACGTTGTCTACGAAGCGGATGGCCGGGACTGCGCCATCATCGATTCCGTGCTCGATTACGACCCGAAGGCGGGCCGCACTTCAACCGCCTCGGCCGACAAGGTGATCGCCTTCGTGCGCGAACACGGCTTGCAGTGCCGTTGGCTGCTGGAAACCCATGCGCACGCCGATCATCTTTCCGCCGCGCCCTACCTGCAACAGCAGCTGGGCGGCGACGTGGCCATCGGCGCCGCCATCCAGACGGTGCAGCAGGCCTTCGCCGCCGTCTACCACCAGGACGGCGCCAGGGCCGACGGCTCGCAGTTCGACCAGCTGTTCGCGCCAGACCAGGTGTTTCATATCGGCAAACTGGAAGTACGCGCGCTGCACGTGCCCGGCCACACGCCGGCCGACCTGGCGTACCAGATCGGCGACGCCGTTTTCGTGGGCGACACCCTGTTCATGCCGGACGTAGGCTCGGCCCGCTGCGACTTCCCCGGCGGTTCCGCGACCCTGCTGTACCGCTCCGTGCAGCGCTTGCTGGCACTGCCGCCGCAGACGCGGCTGTTCATGTGCCACGACTACCCGCCCAACGGCCGCGCGCCGCGCTGGGAAGTGACGGTGGCCGAACAGCGCGCCAGCAATATCCACTTGCGCGACGGCATCACGGAAGAACAATTCGTGGCCATGCGCACGGGCCGCGACGCCACCCTGGACATGCCGACCCTGATCCTGCCTGCCATCCAGGTCAACATCAACGCGGGCAAGCTGCCCGAGCCGGAAGACAATGGCGTGCGCTATCTCAAGATACCGCTGAACGCGATCTGATCCCTGCGGGCACTGCCCGCCCGCCTCCCCTCCTTTCTTGACACCACGCAAGTTCCACCTCAGGCAATCCGCATACAGTGCAGATTGCCTGAGTTCACTTTGGCGCCGCTTTTTCCTGCTTAACGCTGACGGAGCGCCCGCATGTCGCCCGACCCTACGCTCGATACGAATTGCCTGCTGCTGGCCGAAGCCGAAGGCACGACATTGTTCAGCCACGCGTTGCTCGCGGCCGTCACGCGCCTGCCCCGTCCCGGCATCGTCATCTTTGTGCACGGCGTCAATTCCGACGGTGAATGGTATGAGCAGGCCGAGCAAGGCCTGTGCGCCGGGCTGAATGCCCGTCTGAAGCGCCGCGACGAAGACCTGGAGATCCCGGGCCCGGCCGCCGGAAAGATGCAGGCCGCCACTTACGCACGCGAACTGACGGATGACGGCTTCCTCAATCCCAAGCGCAATGCCACCACCTTCCTGCAGGCGGACGACGCCAATTCGCCCGTGATCCGCTTTCGCTGGGGCTACAAGGCCAACGGCGAGGAATTGCAGGCATTCGGCGACGGCATCTATCTCAACGAAAAGAATTACTGGGGCGGCGGGCCGTTCGCCAACGGCTGCAGCGCCCTGCCTGAGCTGTGGGGCCAGGGCTTGTCCGAGGAACTGTTCCTGTGGATGCATATCCAGCACATGAACCCGACGAATGACCGGCAAGTGTATGCCTGTCCGCCGCGCCCGTATTTCGTGTTCGCCGCGTGGCGCCTGGCGCGTCTCGTACAATCGATCAGGGCATGCCAGCACGATGCGCCCGTCACCATCGTCTGCCATAGCCAGGGCAATATGGTGGCCATAGCGGCCGCCTTTCTCGGCGAAACGCTGGGCGCTTCTGCCGTGGCCGACTCCTATGTGCTATGCAACCCGCCCTACAGTCTGCTCGACAGCAATTTCACGGAAAACTGGGTCAGCGGCCATCTGAAGGATGAGCATGGCAATACGGGCCGGCAAAAGTACGCGGCGCGCACGCAAACCTTGAAAGCGTTTTTCAACATCCTGCGCACCCGCACGGCAATGCAGCAGGATGCCGCCTTTGTCGACGAGTGCAGCGCGAATCGCAAGCCTGCACGCAAGGACAGCTATACGGCCGCGTTCGACCACGCAGACTACGGCTTGCATGGCTCCACCTATGGCCGGGTTACCTTGTATTTTAATCCGCACGACCAGGTGATTTCCGCCACGCCCGTGCAGGGCATAGGCTGGCGCGGCATGTCGGCACAGGAAATTGCCGATACGGGCGGCGAAGGGATCTTCACCCAGCGCGTGTTTGCGCAAAATCACCTTGTCGGCCAGGAAGATGAGAAGGACTACGATATCTGGCAGCGCAATGGCCAGCCCTTGACGCCGGACAGCCTCGATTTCTGGCACCCGCGCTCGCTGGTCGCCGAGTACTCGATCGAAAAGGGCATGCGGGCCAGCAAAGGCATCGGCCGCAAGATACTGACCTTTCTGTTTGCGCCCATCGTCATCATTCTCGCCAAGACTGCCGGCACGCGCATCAACGCCCTGCCGCCCAAGACCTGGCGGCTGCCGATGAAGGCGCCCAGGCTGCCCGAGCCCTTCCTGCCGCATTCGAAACGCTTTGCCGATACGAGCGAACAATTTGACGAAGACTGCGATGCCCCCGCCGACTCCCTGCACAAGGAACGCGCCGCCGACGCCGATGACGCGTTTGCGCCCTACCGTTCCCAGGGCAAGGGCGATGCGCAGACCGAGGCGGCGCTGCGCTACGAACAGGATGGCATGCTGCGCATGCAGGCCAGGCGCGACGGCTGGGTCGAAAAAGGCAAGACTGTGACGGCGGTGGACGAGCCGGAGGAGGCTAGCAAGGAATTCAATGCCTGGCGCAAGAACGAAATCCAGAGCTACCTGGCCGCCAATATCGACACCCACGCCACCGATCACTCGACCATCATGACCAATCCCGAGCATGCGGAAAAGGCGCTGGCGTATGACGTGGCGGTGGGGGTGTGCACGATCAGGCGGGAGGAACTGCAGGAATTAAGGGTTGCGGCGGATTGGAGCCTGTTGAAAGGCGCATCTTTCGAGTCTGGAGAGTTCTTTGAATACTACGACAATGGCACATTTAAAAATGTATCTTTATTTACATGGGCAAATGACAAAGACAGCCCTGCCAGAAAACCAAAAAACATCGTTGACGAGCGCCAGAATGCCAGGCCTGCCGACCCTTCCACCAACTTTGCACTGAGGACTGACGGTGCGTAAGTTCATTGCCACGCCGCGCCAGCGACTGGTCTGGGCGCTCACCACATTTCTCTTCGTCATTTTCCTGGCACTTTGGTCCATCTGGCCGGAATATGCCGGTCACCAGTACGCCCATTCACCTGGAGACCTCATGAAACAGTTCCTCGCGCTGCCCATGCTCGCCGCTTTCTCCATGTTTGCGCTATTGACGGCCTGCGCCGTGAAACCTGCACAGAAAGAAGACGATCTCCCACCAATCACGGCCCACGTTCCTTTCCGGGCACAAGTGGTGGGACTGCAGTGGCTCAATCCGCTGCAGCGGCTCGACTATCCGACCGAGTGGCAGTTGCTCTGGACGCTCGGCCTGGCCAAACCCAACAAGAATGACGATATGGTCAGGACGGATCCCAGGGGTTTCAGCACCCTGCAGGCCGTCGCCCCCATTGCCCACGATATCAATGGCAGGGAAACGTTCAAGGGCTATCACCATAAGTATCTGCGCGAGCTGATGACCAATTTTCACGACATTTACTATTCCAGCCCCACCTACTTCTACCACGTCTATCCCAAGGATCAAAAACAGAACTGGCGTGAACTGGCAGGCATCCGCGTGGAATATGCCCTGCCTGAAGGGAAATTCGATCTGGCAGAAGTACACCAATTCACGCAGCAAACCATCACCGACACCTTCAGCATCGGCAACACCCACTTCCCCACCCTCTGGACCCGCGCCACCCCGCCCGACGTGCGCATCACCCTGGGCGGCAACAATGCGGGCTTCGTCTCCCTGCAAGCCGCGCTGGCCTACCTGGAAGCGCATCCGCAGCAAACCGTATGGGTCATGAACTGGGACGCGCCGAGCCGGCCAAAAACCATGCAGATCAATGAAAACCTCGTGCTGCTGGTGCTGGCCGGCCCTGATTACAAAACGGAGCGGGCGGCGCTGGCGTGGATAGGCTATCCGGCCGCGCGCAAGGTGGCCGATTTTGAAACGGGCAAGGACAAGCCTCCACGCGCCGTGCAGGCGTGGCAGGCCGTGTTTGCCGAAGCGGCGCGCCAGGGCGGCAAGACGGAAGAAGAGATCGGCTACGTCATCCACGACGCCAACAAGACCTTGCCCACCTCCTCCGACCGGCTGCGCCAGCTTGCGCATGCCTTGAGCCTGGAAGTGCAGGGCTTCGACTTCCTGCCGCAGACTTTCAATACCCCGGCCCTGCTGGGCGAAATGGGCGCCGGCACGGCGCTGACCAATGTCGCTCTGGGCATCGCCCATGCCAACCACGTCGGCCAGCCCGTGCTGGTGGCGGGCACCAGCGATCCTGCCAGCGTCACTGGCGTGCTGGTGTCGCCGCCGGCCATCGTGCGCCCCATCAAGCACGACCAGCCGTGGTTCCGCGCGCGCGGCGAAAACCATGCCTACCTGCCGTGGTGGGGTATCCGCCACGACGCGGCGGACACTATGCGGGGTTATTCCGATTGAGTCCGAAGGCGACGCACATGACATGGCGTCAAACGCAACAACAAAATGCAAGTGATGCGCCTTCCGCCATACCATATCCCTCGGTACCATGTGGTGACCCTATTCGAGGATCCGCCACGCCATGCCTTCACAATCCAAAACCGCTCCATCCAACCAGCAGGCCACCGAGGCCGCTGGC
Source organism: Janthinobacterium agaricidamnosum (assembly GCF_003667705.1). Taxonomy (NCBI): domain Bacteria; kingdom Pseudomonadati; phylum Pseudomonadota; class Betaproteobacteria; order Burkholderiales; family Oxalobacteraceae; genus Janthinobacterium; species Janthinobacterium agaricidamnosum. The sequence goes on from NZ_CP033019.1 coordinate 3,608,679, forward strand.
GCCAAGCCGCCCGTGCGCGGCGCCCTTGCCAGCCTGTCCCTGTCGATGCTGCTGCCCGCGCTGGGCACCAGCATCGCCAACGTGGCCCTGCCCGACATGGCCAGGGCCCTGCATGCGCCGTTCCAGGACGTGCAATGGATCGTGCTGGCCTACCTGCTGGCCATCACCGCGCTGATCGTCAGCGTGGGCCGCCTCGGCGACATGATCGGCCGGCGCCGCCTGCTGCTGGCCGGCATCGCCCTGTTCGCCGCCGCCTCCATCCTGTGCGCCTTGGCGCCCACCCTGTGGCTGCTGGTCGCCGCGCGCGCCCTGCAGGGCCTGGGCGCTGCCGTCATGATGGCGCTGACCATGGCCTTTGTCGGCAGCATCGTGCCCAAGGCGCAGACGGGCAGCGCCATGGGCCTGCTCGGTACCATGTCGGCAGTCGGCACCACGCTCGGGCCCGCGCTGGGGGGCCTGCTGATCGCGCGCTTCGGCTGGCAATCCATCTTCCTCGTCAACGTGCCGCTTGCCGGCGTGGCGCTGCTGATGGTCTGGCGCTTCCTGCCGGCCGACCAGCACGGCGCGCACGCCAAGCGGCCCGTCTTCGACCACCGCGGCACCTTGCTGCTGGCGCTGACCCTGGCCGCGTACGCGCTGGCCATGACCCTGGGGCACGGCCATTTCGGCATGCGCAACGTGGCGCTGCTGCTGGCCGCCTGCGTGGGCGGCGCCCTGTTCGTGTATGTGGAACTGAAGGCGCCGGCGCCGCTGATCCGCCTGGCCATGCTGCGCGCGCCCGTGCTCAGCGCGGGCCTGGCGACCAGCATGCTGGTGTCGACGGTCATGATGTCGACCCTGGTGGTCGGTCCCTTCTACCTGGCGCACGGCCTGTGTCTGGGCACGGCCGTCACCGGCATGGTGCTGGCGGCCGGACCGCTGGTGGCGGCGTTCTGCGGCGTGCCGTCCGGCTGGCTGGTGGACCGCTACGGCGCGCAGCGCATGGGCGGCGCGGGCCTGTGCGGCGCGGCCGCCGCCTGCCTGGCGCTGTCGCTGATGCCCGCCAGCCTGGGCATCCCCGGCTACGTCGCACCGATCATGCTGCTCACGGCCAGCTACGCGCTGTTCCAGGCGGCCAACAATACGGCCGTGATGGGCGACATCGTCCCCGACCAGCGCGGCCTCATTTCCGGCATGCTCAATCTGTCGCGCAATCTGGGCCTCGTCACGGGCGCCTCCGTGATGGGCGCCGTCTTCGCCGCCGGCGCTGGCGATATCGCCGGCGCCCGGCCAGCCGCCATGATCCGTGGCATGCACGCTACCTTTGCCGTCGCCAGCGCGCTGATACTCGCCGCGCTGGCCATTTTCGCGCTCGGCCGCGTCCTGGCCAAGCCCCCTACGTCTTCTGGAGACCCCGCATGATGCGCCCCCGTCCGATCCCGTCCCTGCCCTTCCCACTGCTGCTGGCCCTGGCCTGCAGCGCCACTTTATCCGGCTGCGGCCGTTCCCAGGCCGCGCCTGGCGGCCTGCCGCCCAAGCCCACCGTGTCCGTGGCCCTGCCCGAATCGTCGATGGTGCAGGCAAGCCTCGACTACACGGGCCGCATCGAACCATCGCAGCGCGTGGAAGTACGCTCGCGCGTATCGGGCTACTTGCAGCAAATCGCGTTTCGCGATGGCCAGCAGGTCAAGGCCGGCGATGCGCTGTTCGTCATCGACCCGCGCCCCTTCGCGGCGGCGCGCGACCGCGCCCGAGCCAGCCTGGCCCAGGCCCATGCGCGCAGCAAGCTGGCCACGGCCCAGTTCGAACGCAGCAGCCGGCTGCAGCAGACGGGCGCGGCCAGCACCGAGGAGCTGGAACGGGCGCGCGGCGAGCTGGAAGGCGCGCAGGCGGCCGTCATGCTGAGCCAGGCGGAATTGCGCAGCGCCGAACTGGAACTGTCCTTCACCACCATGCGCGCGCCCATCGCCGGCACGGTGTCGGACCGCCGCGTCGACGTCGGCAACTACGTGGCCGGCGGCGCCGCGCAAAGTGGCGTGCTGACCACCATCGTCGCGCACAGCCCCGTGCGCGCCACGGTCGACCTGTCGGAAGCGGATTTCCAGCGCCTGCGCCAGCACAGCAGGCTGCCGTCCAAGGTGCAGCTGGCGCTCGACGGCGGCGGCCCCGCCCAGGAAGCCAGCGTCGATTTTGTCGACAACGAGATCAGCGTCCGCTCGGGCACGGTGCGCCTGCGCGCCAGCCTGGCCAACGCCGACCACGCCGTCATGCCGGGCAGCTTTGCGCGCGTGCGCATTCCTGTCGGCGCGGCGCAAGAGCGCCTGCTGGTGCCCGACGCCGCCATCCTCAGCGACCAGAACAAAAAGATGGTGTTCATCGTGGACGCGGCGGGCAAGGTGGCGCCGCGCAAGCTGGAACTGGGCGGCCTGCAGGGCGACAAGCAGATCGTGCTGTCCGGCCTCGGACCGCAGGAGCGGGTCATCGTCTCCGGCGCGGCCAAGGTGCGCCCAGGCGACCAGGTGCTCGTGGCCGCTCCCCGCGCCAGCGGCGCATAAGGAGCGGCCATGCGCTTTTCCCAATTTTTCATCCGCCGTCCCGTGTTCGCCATCGTGCTGTCGATCCTCATCACCCTGGTGGGCGCGGTGTCGGCCATGCGCCTGCCGATCTCGGAGTTTCCCGAGATCGTGCCGCCCACGGTGACGGTGAAGGCCAGCTATCCGGGCGCCTCGGCGCAGGAAATCGCCGATACGGTCGCCGCGCCGATCGAACAGGAAATCAACGGCGTCGACGGCATGCTCTACATGTCCTCGCAATCGGTGGGCGACGGCAAGCTGACCATCAGCGTGGTGTTCAAGCCGGGCACCGACATCGAACAGGCGCAGTCGCTGGTGCAGAACCGCGTGGCGGTGGCCGAAGCGCGCCTGCCCGACGCCGTGCGCCGGCTGGGTCTGGCCGTCAAGAAGGCCTCGCCCGACCAGCTGATGGTAGTGCTGTTCGATTCGCCGAAAGGCACGCGCGACCAGCAGTACATCTCCAACTTCATCGGCACCGCCGTCAAGGACCAGCTGGCCCGCATCGAAGGCGTCGGCGATATCTACACGCGCGGCGCGCGCGACTTCTCGATGCGCATCTGGCTCGATCCGGCGCGCGTGGCCTCGCTGGGCCTGAGCGCGCCGGAAGTGATCGCGGCGGTACGGCAAGCCAACTCGCAGGTCGCCGCCGGGGTATTGAACCAGCCGCCCAGCGGCAGCGATGGCGCCTACCAGGTGCAGGTGCAGGCGCAAAGCCGCTTGCGCGACGTGGCCGAATTCGAGGCCATCATCGTCGCCGCCCATGCCGACGGCGGCGTGGTGCGCCTGCGCGACGTGGCGCGCGTCGAGATGGGCGCGCAGGATTACGCGGAAAGCGGCTTTGTCGACAACCGCACGGCCATCGCGCTGAGCATCAGCCTGCTGCCCGGCTCGAACGCGCTGGCCACCGGCGACCGCGTGCTGGCGCTGCTGGCCAAAATGGAAGCCGATTTCCCGCAGGACGTCGCCTACCATGCCTATTACAATCCGACCGAATTCATCCGTTCCTCGATCGACAAGGTGCGCGACACCATCTTCGAGGCGGCACTGCTGGTGTGCCTGGCCATGCTGCTGTTCCTCGGCTCGTGGCGCGCCGCCATCATTCCCATCCTGGCCATTCCCGTGTCCCTGGTCGGCACCTTCACGGTGCTGGCCGCGATGGGCTATTCCCTCAATACGCTGTCGCTGTTCGGCCTGGTGCTGGCGATCGGCATCGTCGTCGATGACGCCATCGTGGTGGTGGAAAACGTCGAGCGCCACATGGAGGACGGCATGAGCCCCGTCGCCGCGGCGCAGCGCAGCATGAACGAGGTGGGCTTCGCGCTGGTCGCCATCGCGCTGGTGCTGGTGGCCGTGTTCGTGCCAACGGCCTTCATCGATGGCATCTCCGGCATGTTCTACCGCCAGTTCGCCGTCACCATCGCCGCCTCCACCGTGATCTCGGCACTGGTCTCGCTGACGCTGTCGCCGGCCCTGGCCGCGCTGCTGCTCAAGCCGCAGCACGATGCCAACAGCCTGGGCGCGCGCTGGATGGCCATCTTCAACCGCGGCTTTTCCCGCCTGACGGGCGGCTACGTGCAACTGACCGGGCGCATCCTCTCGCGGCGCTGGCTGATGCTGCCCGCGTATCTCGTGCTGGCGGGTCTGACCCTGTGGCGCCTGGACGCGACGCCGCGCGGCTTCGTGCCGCAGTTGGACCGCGGCTATGCCATCGTCTCGATCCAGCTGCCGGCCGGCTCGACCCTGGCGCGCACCAGCGCAGTGGTGCAGGACGTCACGGCACGCCTGATGAGCCACCCCGGCGTGGCCCACACGGCCGCCTTCGTCGGCACCGACGGCGCCACGTTTACGTCGGCGCCCAACACGGCCGTCATCTTCACCATGTTCAAGGACTTCGGCGCGCGCGCCAGCAGTGGCCTGGACGGGCCGGCCATGCTGGGCGCCCTGCGCGGCAAGCTGGCGCCCATCAGCGCGGCGCGCGTGATGGTGATACCGCCGCCTTCCGTGCGCGGCATCGGCACCGGCGGCGGCTTCAAGCTGATGCTGCGCGACACGGGCGGCCTGGGACCGCAAGCCTTGCAGGCGGCCGCGCGCGGCATCGCCGAGGAAGCGGGGAAACTGCCCTCGGTGACGGGCGCCTTCACGCCGTTCAACGCCATGAGCCCGCAGATCAAGGTTGAACTGGACAGCACCAGGGCCGAATACCTGGGCGTGCCGCCGCTGCGCATCAACGAGACCCTGCAAAGCTACCTGGCACCCGTGTTTGTCAACGACATGAACCTGATGGGCCGGGTCTGGCGCGTCACCGCACAGGCGGACGCGCCCTACCGGCGCAGCGTGGCCGACCTGGCCGCACTCAAGACGCGCACCGCCAGCGGCGACATGGTCCCGCTGGGCAGCGTGGCCACCTTCAGCGAAGGCACGGCGCCGTTCCGCGTGCCGCGCTACAACCTGTATCCCGCCGCCGAAATCCAGGGCAGCACCAGGCCCGGCTACTCCACGGGGCAGACCATCGCCGCGATGGAAGAACTGCTCAAGGCTCGCCTGCCGGCCGGCTTCGACTACGAGTGGACGGAACTGGCGCTGCAGGAAAAACACGCGGGCGCCAGCACCGGCATGGTGCTGGGACTGGCCGTTCTGCTGGTGTATCTGCTGCTGGCGGCCCTGTTTGAAAGCTGGCTGCTGCCCCTGTCCGTCGTGCTGATCGTGCCCAGCTGCGTGCTGGCCACGCTGATCGGCGTGTCGTGGCGCGGCCTGGACAACAACGTGCTGACGCAGATCAGCATCGTGGTGCTGATCGGCCTGGCCGCCAAGAACGCCATCCTGATCGTCGAATTCGCGCGCCAGGCGATGGCGGCCGGCGCCGACGCGCGCGCAGCGGCCATCGCCGCCGCCCGCACGCGCTTGCGTCCCATCCTGATGACGTCGCTGGCTTTCCTGCTGGGTGCGATACCGCTGATGCTGTCTTCCGGTGCGGGCGCGGAGATGCGCCAATCGATGGGCACGGCCGTCTTCGCCGGCATGCTGGGCGTGACCTTGTCGGGCCTGTTGTTTACACCCTTGTTTTTCACCTTGCTGAGCAGGCGCCGCGCGGCGCCGGCCACGCACACGGTCGCGCTGGGAGAAGCCGCATGATCCGCATGACACACTTGAACACGCGCCGCGCCGCGCCGCTGCTGGCGGCGGCCATGCTGGCCCTGGCCGGCTGCAGCGCCGGCACGCCCACGGCGACGCGGGCGCTCGATCCGGCGCAACTGTCTGCCCTGCCCTCAGCGGGCGGCCCGAAACTGCAGGCCGGCGCGCCGCCGGCGCTGTGGTGGCAGGCACTGGGCGATGCCAGCCTGGAGCAGCTGGTCAAGCGCGCCTGGCAAGACAACTACGACGTGCGCATCGCCGCCGCGCGCCTGGCCAGCGCCCGCGAGTTCGCGCAGGCCGCGCGCGGCGCCCGCCTGCCGGCGGTGGATCTCGACGCCCAGGCCGGACGCGCGCGCCTGGCGGCGATCGAGAGCCGCGGCGGCCAGCCGCACATCGCCTCGCCGCTGCAGTGGAGCGCCGTCTTCAGCTGGGAGCTCGACCTGTTCGGCCGCGTGCGCCACAGCATCACCGCTGCCGAGGCATCGTCGGACGAGCGCGCCGCCGTGCGCGACGATGTGCGGCGCCTGATCCTGGCGCAGGTGGTGGACGCCTACCTGGTGCTGCGCGGCGCGCAGCAGATGCGCGCCAGCCTGCAGGAGCAGCTGTCGAACCAGTCCGGCACCCTGCAACTGGTGCGCGAGCGCGAAAGCGCGGGCCGCGCCGCGCCGGCCGAGCGCATGCGCGCCGAGGCGCAGATGCGCCTGGCCAGTGCCCGCCTGCCCAGCCTGAACGCCGAAGAACGCCTCGCGCGCAACCGGCTGGCGACGCTCACCGGACAGCGTCTCGATGCGCCGGAACTGGCGGCGCTCGACCAGCCGATGCCGCTGACGCTGCCGCAAACCTTGTTGACGGATGAGCCGGCTCACCTGCTGCTGCGCCGGCCCGACGTGCGCGCGGCCGAACGGGCGCTGGCAGCGGCCAGCGCGCGCGAAGGCGCCGCCATCGCCGAACGCTTCCCGCGCATCAGCCTGGGCGCGCTGTTTGGCGCCTCCGGCGTGGCCGGCGACTGGAATGGCGGCGATGCGGCGCGCTGGCAGGCGGGCGCCGCGTTTTCCCTGCCGCTGTTCGATGGCGGCACGCGCCGCGCCCGCGCCCGCGCGGCCGGGGCCGAGGTGCAGGCCGCGCAGGCCGGCTTCGACAAGGCGCTGGCGCTGGCACTGGAAGAAGCCGACAGCGCCATCGCGCAATGGGTGCAATTGCGCAACCGCCAAGCGGAACTGCGCGAGGCGCACCGGCTGGCGCAGGAAAGCGCGCGCCTGGCGCGCGTGCGCTACCAGGAAGGCGCGGAAAGCCTGCTCGGCGTGCTCGAAGCGGAACGCATTGCGCTGGCCGCGCAAGAGCAGCTGGTGACGGCGCACCGCGACGTGGCCATCGCCACGGCGCGCGGCTACACGGCCATGGCCGGCGGCTTCGACGGGCCCGTGCAGCAGGCCGCTGCCGGCGCCATCAGCCGGCGCTGATCCGGGCCGCGCAGGCGTCGACCACGCAGCCGCGCAGCCAGCGGTGGGCGGGGTCGGCATCCATGCGCGGATGCCACATCAGCGACACGGTCAGGTCCGGCATGCCCAGCGGCAGCGCAAAGCTGAACATGCCGGCACGCAGATTGCCCGTATGCCGTTCCGGCACGGTGGCGATCAGGTCGGAGCCGGCGGCCAGCGCCAGCGCCGCCGTGAAGCCGCCGACGATGCTGGCGATCGTGCGCTGCAATCCCAGCGCGGCCAGCGCGTCGTCCATCGGTCCCGTATCCTGGTCGCGCCGCGCCACCAGCACGTGCTGGCCGGCCGCATAGCGCTCGGCGCTGATCGCTCCTTGCGCCAGCGCATGGCCGCTGCGCACCACGCCCACGAAACGGTCGCCGAACAGCCTGCGCGTGCGCACTTCCGGGCTGGTGAGACTGCCGATCACGCCCGTTTCCAGGTCGATGCTGCCCTCGCGCAGCTGCACGCTTTCGCGGTCGAGCTTTTGCACGAAGCGCAGGCGCACGCCAGGCGCCTGCGCGCCGATATGCGCGAGCAGGGCCGGGCCGAAATTTTCCACGAAGCCGTCGCTCGCACGCAGCGTAAACGTCTGCGCCAGCTGGCGCGGATCGAGCGCTTGCACCGGTCCCAGCACGGCCAGTGCCTCGCCCAGCAGGCGGCCCACCCGTTCGCGCAGCTCCAGCGCGCGCGGCGTGGGCACCAGTTCACGCCCGGCGCGTACCAGCAGCGGATCGCCGGTCGTCTCGCGCAGGCGCGCCAGGGCGCGGCTCATGGCCGATGGACTCAGACGCAAGCGCCGCGCCGCGCGCGTGACGCTACCTTCGGCCAGCAGGACATCGAGGGTGATCAACAGGTTCAGATCGGGTAGCGACATTGGCGCTTACTCGCCCTGCTCCGGCGCGCGGCCGATCTCGCCGTCGATATTGGCCAGGAACCACGCCAGCGACGCCATCAGCGCCACATTGCGCTTGAGGTTATCCGGGTCGACCTTGTCCAGCGTGTCGGCCGGCGTGTGGTGGTAGTGGAAGTAGCTGTGGCTGTCGACGAGCGGCTCGAAGCTGGGCACACCGCCCGTTTCCAGCCGGTGCAGGTCGCCCGTGCCCAGCGCATCGCGGCGCGTGAACGCGTGCGCGCCCATCGGCAGCAAGGCAGCGCGCAGCGGTGCGAACAGTTTTTCCGACTTCGGCCCCACGCTGGCGAGGATGCCGAACGGGCGGCCGGCGCCGCTGTCCATCTCGATGGCCGCGTATTGTTTGCCGAGCGCCTGCTTGTGGGCCTCGAAGTAGGCCTGGCCGCCACGGCCGCCGTTTTCCTCGTTCATCCAGGCGATCACGCGGATGGTGCGGCGCGGGCGGTAGTCGAGCTTCTTCAAGGTTTCCACCACGCCCATGGCCGCCACGACGCCGGCACCGTCGTCGTGCGCGCCCGTCGCCAGATCCCAGGAATCGAGGTGGCCCGAGACCACCACCACCTCGCCGGCCTTGTCCGTGCCGGGCCAGTCGGCGATCACGTTGTAGCTGTCCGCTTCCGGCAGATTTTGCGGCGTCAGGGTCAGGTGCATTTTCAAGGGCCCGCGCGCGGCCAGGCGGCCGATCAGCAAGGCGTCTTCCACGGTGACGGCGGCGGCCGGAATGCGCTTGTTGTCATCGAGGCCCGTGGCGCCCGCGTGCGGGATGCGGAAGTTCGCGCCGCCCACCGAGCGCACCAGCGCGGCGACCGCGCCCAGGTCGGCCGCCGCCTTCGGCCCGAGGAAGCGCGCGCGCGAACCCTGGCCGTAGGTAACGCCGGCCAGGCCCCGCTCGGCCATCTCCTGGTCGAACGGCGTGTCGATCAGCACGATGGCGCCCTTCACTTCCGGCGCGCGCGCCTTGAGTTCGTCCAGGCTCTTGACGATGATCACGGGTGCCGTCAGGCCGGCGGCCGCAGTGGCGCCCGAGCCGCCCAGGGCCGTGAGCACCACGCGCTGCGAGACACCCTGCGGACGGCCCGCATAGTCGACGATTTCCGCCGTTTCCACGCCGCGCACCCAGTGCGGCACTTTCACGGGCTGCAGGGTGACGGTGGCGCCCAGCTGGCGCATGGCGTCGGCCACCTGCTGCACGGCGGCGGCCGCGCCTGCGGAGCCGGACAGGCGCGGGCCGATCAAATCCGTCATGTCGGCCAGGCGGGCGTAGGCCCAGTCGCTTTGCAGCGCCGTGTCGCGCACCTGCGCCAGCGCTTGCGGCGTATTGCCCGGTGCGGCGGCAAAGGCGCCGGCGCTGACGATGCAGCCAAGGGCGATGGATAAAACGGAACGGCGCAATGGCGCGCCAGTCAGGATGATTTGCATGTGATGTCAGTTCCAGTCAACGAGGTCGAAGCGGGTACGCCGTGGCCATGGGCAAGGCGCGGCTGTCTACGATAGCGTATTTGTTCTGTCATTGCAGCAACTTTTACGGGACCGATTGCCTCTTGCCCCCAGAGTCGATTACCATGAAGATTCGTGATCGCTACCGGAAACCGACATGCTCAAGGGAACCCTCTGCACCATCCGGCATTTGCAGGCTGCCGACCTGAATACCTATATTTCCCTCGTCAACGACCTGCCCTCGCGCGGCGAGTTTTTCTCCATGCAATTCAAGTCGCCCGAGGCCATGCGGCGCGACTTCCTGCAATCGGGCTTTGTCACCGAAGACAGCGAATTGTTCCTCATCGAAGATCACTCACAGCACATCATCGGCACGATCACGCACTTCAAGAGCCGCACGCCAGCCTCGCGCGAAATCGGTTACCGCCTGTTCGACCGGCAGCGGGACGGGCGCGGCTACATCAGCGAAGCGACGCGCCTGGTGGTCGATTACCTGTTCAGCGCCTATCCGTATCACCGGCTCGAGCTGCTGATGGACCCGCTGAACATCGGCTCCGAGCGCATCGCGCAAAAGAACGGCTTTACCCAGGAAGGCTTGATACGCCAGGCTTTCTTTATCAACGGCGTGATGCGCGACGCCAAAATGTACAGCCTGCTTCGTCCAGAATGGCAGGCGCGCCGGCGCTGACTTGTTACCGCCCCGCCCCGATTGTAATAAGTTGTATTAGACGTGGAACAAGCTTGCGGCAGCAGATATAGTCCAGTTCATGCAGATCATTGTGATCTCGCCGGAATGGAAGGAAATGCCATGTTGAACAAGAAACTCCTGGGTGCGGTAATGGTAGCGGCAGTGGCTGTGTCTTCGGCCGCAGTCGCCGGTGACCGCGACTTCAATACCGTTGCAGGCGCCGTTGTCGGGGCGGCCATTGGCAACAGCACCGGCGGACGCAATGGTGCGATCGTCGGTGGCGTGCTGGGCGCCGCCGTCGGCAACAGCATCAGCACGAATGACCGCTACTACGACCGTGGCGGCTATCGCGGCGGCTACCGCGAAACCTATTACGCGCCTGCGCCGCAACCGGTGTACTACGCCCCGGCGCCGCAGCCCGTGTACTACGCGCCGCCACCGCGCTACTACGGCCCGCCGGCTGTCGTCTACGTGCAGCCGGGCCGCGGCTACTACCGCGACCATGGCCGCTACGACTACTATGACCGTGGCCACGGTCACGGCCACGGCTGGGGCCATCGCCGTTAAGCGACACCCGCCACCATATAAAACCTGCGCCAGCTTGCTGCCGCAGGTTTTTTTGCGAAACAGGCAAGGTATCGCCCCCGCACGATTTCGGCTAAGCTGTGTCCTACGATCAACATTGCTGGCCGCCTGGACCGCACCAACCGATGCATTTAATTAAAGACGCGCTCGACTTTGGCCCCTGGCTCGATGCCGCCGCCGGCACCAGCGTGGGCGCCGGCCCGATGCCCCGGCGCGAAAACCAGGACAACTTCCTGCTGATCGATGCCAGCGGCCATGCCGTCTGCCTGTCGCGGCAGGCGCCGTTCCACTGCCAGGTGCCGGGCTGGCCGCGCGGCCACGTGCGTGCCGCCGTGCTCGACGGCATGGGCGGCCACGGCCTTGGGCGCGAAGCGGCGGAAGCGGCCGTGCAAGGCTTGCTGGCCGTACCCGCCTGCCTCGACACGGCCAGCCTGGCAGCCAAACTCGACCAGTTGCACACGCGCTTGCAGGATACCTTCGCCAGGACGGCGCCAGCTCAGGCCCGCCCGCCGGGCACCACTCTGACCTTGCTGGAAGTGCCGCCCGGCGAAGCCCCGCTGCTGTATCACGTGGGCGATTCGCGCCTGTATGAAATTGCCGACGGGGTTGCCAGCATCCTCACCGTCGACCACGTGCCGGCCACCGTGTACGCCATGCGCGGCGCGCTCGACGAGACGCGCTGGCGCGCCGCCGTGCACGGCGAGCACCATCCGCAAATCTCGCAGGCCTTCATTTTAGGCAACGCCATCAGCGACAGCTTGCAGCTCGACAAGCCCTTGCGCGGACTCGATGCGGCCACCTTGCCGCCCTTCCTCGCGCACCTGGGCGACCGCCGCGTGCTGCGCGTGCGTCCCGGCGCCCACTATCTGTTGGCCAGCGACGGTTTCTGGGCCTGCGAGGATCCGCTGGCCCTCACGGCCCGCTGGCCCGCCTTGTGTGCCGGCAAGACTGCGGCTCAGGCCGTCAGCGACCTGTTCGACGACTTCCTCTTGCATCCGCCAAAAGGCTTGTATAGCGATAACATTACCGTGGTGGCGCTGCGCTTCGATGCGGCATTCACCGTCCCAGGCGGCTAGCAGCCAGGTAGCCGGCCGTGGCCGACACGGCCGACAGCACGGTGCCCCAGGCCATGTCGATCGCCGTCAAGGCCAGCGGCCAGCCGCGCAAGGTCGCATAGTTGCTCAAATCATAGGTGCCGTAGGCAAGCAGCCCCAGCAGCGCGCCCAGCGCCGCCGCCGTGCGTCCGCGGCGCGCCCGCAAGCCGGGCAGGATGGCAAAGACCAGCAGTCCGGCCACGTAGAGCAGATAAAACAGCACGGCCGGCGCCCAGCGGGGCGTGTCCGCCAATAGCGGCCCCAGCGCCGCGGCGTACACGGGTTTCATCAGCACCGCCAGCCACAGGGCGTCGATGGCCAGGAACACGCACAAGGCGGCGCCATAGGCAATGGCAAGCTGGAACGGGCGTTGGGCAGGCATGGTCGTCTTTCGGCGTCAGGCGGCGTTGAGGGGAACAGTTGCGCCAGCATAATGCAAAACGCCGCCACGCTCACGACAGCCTGTATAAATTGAACCATGCCCATGGCGCGCGGTCTGACGAAAGGATCTCTCCAACGTCACAGGAGCATGCCATGAGCAACACCATGCCTACACCGCAGGCCGGCGCCGCCGGCGCGCCCGACTACGCCGCCATCAAGCAGCGCCAGCAAGCAGGCTGGGCCAGCGGCGACTTCGCCGTCATCGGCGTGACCCTGCAGCCGGTCGGCGAGTCGCTGGCCGAGGCTGCCGATATCCGCGCCCACGAAGACGTCATCGACATCGCCGCCGGCAACGGCAACGCCACCTTGGCGGCGGCGCGCCGCTTTGCCCGCGTCGTCTCCACCGATTATGTGCCGGCGCTGCTGGACAAGGGGCGCGCGCGCGCCGAAGCGGAAGGGCTGGCCGTGACCTTCCGCGTGGCCGACGCCGAAGCCCTGCCCTTCGCCGATGCCAGTTTCGACGCGGCCCTGTCGACCTTCGGCGTCATGTTCACGCCCGACCACCGGCGCGCGGCCAGCGAAATGCTGCGCGTGCTGCGTCCCGGCGGACGCATCGGCATGGCCAACTGGACCCCGGACGGTTTGATCGGCCAGCTCTTCAAGACCATCGGCAAATATGTGCCGCCCCCGGCGGGCGTGGTGTCGCCGGCCCGCTGGGGCGAGGAAGCGTATGTGCGCGACCTGTTCGGCCAGGCGGCAGAGCAGGTGCACAGCCAGCGCAAGGTCTTCAATTTCCGCTACGCCTCCGCTCACCACTGGGTGCAGGTCTTCCGCGATTATTACGGCCCCGTCCACAAGGCCTTTGCCGCGCTGGACGCACCTGGCGCCGAGGCGCTGGAGCAGGAGCTGTTCGCCCTGCTCGAACGCCTGAATACAGCGGGCACTCACTCGCTGGTGGTGCCGGGCGAGTATCTGGAAGTCATCGTCAGCAAACAGCGCAGCTGAACGCAGCTGGACTGGCGATATCAAAATAACATATCCGGAAAGACATAAAATGTGTTTTTGAGCAATAGTTTCCATGACATGTATGGCAAGGTGTGACCAAGGGGATGAATTTGGGCAAAAAGAGCGCATTCAAGCGCCGCGAAAGTTGCCAAGCAGGCGCAAAAGCGCGTAAGCTCTCATGTAGAACAGAGGGCGCAATGTCCCCGCTCGATTCGAGTCAGAATGTCATGAAAAAATGCAGCAACCCGGAGCACCCGCACTGTACGTTCTGGGTCTTGCCTGGGGAAACAGTCTGCGCGGGCAACCACCCGCAAGCGACGAATGCCCCCAGCAGCTACGACCTGTTGAGCGCACTGCGCAGCGCCCGTTCCGAACCATCGGCAACGGCGCTTCCGCACGCCCGTGCGCATGATGCTGCGATGCGCGATGCGGTGATACGCGATGCTGCTCAAGCGGTGACCAGCCTGACCAGCCCCATGCCAGCCTCGCCCCCCGCCAGCCTGCCGGCATTTACCCCAGTGCCCGCCGCACAGCCGGCCACTGCGCCCGCTTACCAGCCGATACATGCCCACCTGCACATCAGCGGCTTCGATCCCCGTGCGGCAGGCGGACGGCAAACCCTGAAGATGGAATTGCGCGGCATGAGCGCCGCCTGCGCGCCGCAGCTGACCTTGCGCCTGCGCTCGGACCTGATCCCGCGCGGCGCCGTCCAGCATGATTTCGTGCGCACCACGCGCGGCGACTGGCGACCCGTATTTGTCGAGTTTTCCTCGCGTAACAAGGAGCACGGGCAATACCAGATCGAGGTGGAAGTACACAGCCACGTCGACGGCGCCGTGGCGCAGAAATGGGTATGCACGTTTGTCATCCTCGTACCGCGCCGCGACGCCACCCTGACGGAAATCCACCAGATCTTCCTCAGCACGCACAAGAACGTGCGCGTGATGGCCGACGACGCCTCGATTGCCCGCGTGACGGGCGGCGACGGCTGCAACCTCGACGTCACCGCGCGCAATGCCGGCATTGCCCACGTGGATTTGTCGGCGCCGCAAGGCAAGATCGACATGGGTTTTACCACCATCGCCTGGGACGAGGAATTGATCGAAGTCGACCTGCCCGCCGCCAGCCACTGCCATCCGCACCCGAGCCAGGCTGCCTGCCTCGTCAATGCGGCGCCGGAAGCGGGCGAGCAGCGCCAGATCCGCCTGTTCGCGCTGGAAGAATGCATGCTGGGACGCTTCGAGCTGGTGGACCCCGAAGCCGATGTGCTGCTCAGCCATTTCAGCCCCGACGGCCAGGACAACAATGGCTTGACGCGCCGCCTGTCGGGCCGCCACGCCATCATCCGGCGCAGCCAGCAAGGCTTTGAAATCGAAGACGTGTCGCGCTACGGCGTGCTGCTCGACGGCGTCTGGCCCGGCAAGCACAAACCCGTCGCCCTGCGCCTGGGCATGCGCATCGAATTGTCCGCCAGCATCAAGGGCATCGTCGTGCTCCGCGTCACGGCCATCCTCGCGCACGGCGTGATCCTGCACCGCATCGACCACGGCGCCCGCGCCGAGTGTTTTTACCTGCTGCTGCCCGACACCCAGCCCACGCCGGCCAGCCACCTGGCCACGCCGCAGGCCGGCTGCCTTCCCCTGCTGTTCCACCGCAACGGCGGTTTCTGGCATCTGGACACGGCCAGCGGCAAGGAAACCGCGCTGGCCCCGGCCACGGCGCTCGACAAGCTCAGCGGCTTCGCGCGGCACAACCGCTTCGCCAGCGAACCGTATCCGGAATGCTGGATCATCCGCACCGAAGGCGCAGCGCTGTGCGATAGCACCATGCAAACTGCATAAGAACACTGTTGTAAATCTGCAGTTATCCGCAAGGCACTAGCGTGGTATCAGTACGAGAAAAATCATCGACAATCCCAGAATAAACACCGCTTCCAGCGTAAACACGATGGCGGGAATCTGCAATTCGCGCGGGATTTTCATGGCGACACCTCTTAAAACGTAAGACTGCTTTCAGTATAGCGCGCCCTGCGCCAAATACATTATCAGCCGCACAACACACTTGACCGGCCGGCATCAGGCGCCGAGTTCGCCATCACGTCCATCCCGACACACAATTTAACACTTTAATAGCAGATATTGCGCAAATAGCCCCCAGCGACGCCCTTGCGTACTGTATATTCATCCAGTTAATATCCATGACATTTTACAAAGCGCCTGTGCGGCGTTTTACATTTCCTATGGCTTCCAACAAAGCGCATCATGCGACCGGTTGGGCTGCCGGCGTGATCGCCGCGGCCCTGGTCGCGCACGCTGGCGCCGGCGGCCCCTATCAAGTGCTGAGCATGCTCGCCTTTGTCATGGGGGCGCTGGGCGGCACGGCGCCGGACTGGCTGGAAGTGGCCTGGTGGGCGCGCACGCACAAGCTGTGGATCACGCACCGCACGTGGACGCACTGGGGCCTGGCCTGGATCGCCCTGCTCGTCTACACGTATCTGCAATTGCCGTACCACCTGTGGGCGCCGCCCCTGTTCGGCTTTGCCGCCGGCGGCATCATGCATCTGCTGGCCGACTGGCCCAATCCGCTGGGGGTGCCGTGGATTTTCCGCCGCCACTCGCTGCGCTGGTGGAAAAGCGGCCGCCACGACATCATCGTCATCATCGCCGCCTGGCTGGCCGCCACCATCGTGGCCGACCATGTGTTTTTCGACGGTATCCACTGGCAGCGCACCGTGCTGGCGTTCGACGGCCTGCTGCGCTGGTCCGCTACTGCCCTGCAGCAAGCCTGGGCGGATCTGCAACAGTGGCAGGAACGCTGGCGCCTCGGTGGCGGACAGTAATTGACGCCGCCCGCATGGCAATGTGATAATGAGTATCATTCTCAAACAGCCCAGCCAGCCGGCACCCCGCGTTCCGTCAGCCCAGCCCATCCCTTGCCTGGAGAACGCAGTGAGTACCGTCAGTCCCACCCATGCCAGCCACCTGAGCACCTTGTACAGCGAACACCATGGCTGGCTGTATGGCTGGCTGCGCGGCAAGCTGGGCAACCGCGCCGAGGCGGCCGACCTGGCGCAGGACACTTTTTTACGCCTGCTGGGCAAGCACGAGGTGGCACCGCTGGCGCCGCTGCGCGAGCCGCGCGGCTACCTGGCGACCATCGCGCGCGGCTTGCTGATCGACCGCTACCGGCGCCAGGCGCTGGAACAGGCCTATCTGGAAGCGCTGGCCCAGCAAGCCGAGCCGATATCGATCTGCGCCGAAACGCACGCCATCATCATCGAAACCCTGTTCGCCATCGACCGCCTGCTCGACCGCCTGGGCGCGCGCACGCGGGCCATCTTCCTGCTGGCGCAAATCGAAGAACTGAGTTACGTGGACATCAGCCGGCGCCTCGGCGTGTCCTTGCCCACCGTGAAAAAGCACCTGGTGCGCGCCTACACGGAATGCCTGATGCTGGCGGCCGGCTGATGTTTTCCCCTTCCACCCCGCAGTCAGCGCCCATCCCCCGCAAGGTGCTGGCCGCCGCCGCCCACTGGCATGTGGAACTCCAGTGCGGCAGCGCCGACCCGGCCGCCCTGCAGGCATGGCGCGACGCCAGCGCCGAGCATGACCGGGCCTGGGCGCTGCTGCAGCGCATGGACGGCCAGCTGGCCATCATACCGCCGGCGCTGGCAATTCCTGCCCTGCAGGCGGCGCAGCAGCGACGGCGCAGCGCCGCGAAAATGCTGGCCATGCTGGTGGCGGCCGGCGGCGGCATCATGTTGGGCCAGGCGGGCTTGCAGTCCGCCCCCTGGCAAGCGTGGACGGCGTCCTTGCGCACGGCGCCGGGCCAGCGCCGCCACGTGACGCTGGCCGATGGCGGGCGCATGGAGATGAATACGGACAGCGCCGTCGACGTCGATTACAGCGCCGCGCGCCGCCGCATCCGCCTGCATCACGGCGAAGTCATGATCACGACGGCGCCCGATGCGCGCCCCTTCCTCGTCGACACGCCGCACGGCGTGATCCGCGCGCTGGGCACGCGCTTCGGCGTGCGCTGCGATGACGGTGGCAGCGTCGTCAGCGTCTTCGAACACGCCGTGGAAGTGCGCGGCGCGGCGCGCCCGGATGCCGTGCGTCGCCTGGAAGCGGGGCAGCAGCTGCGCTTTGGCGGCACCGGTCTGGAAGCCGTGCTGGCCATGCCCGCGCACCAGGACAGCTGGCTGCGCGGCATGCTGGTGGCGGCAGACTGGCCGCTGCAACGGCTGGTGCAGGAACTGTCGCGCTACCGGCGCGGACGCCTGGCCTGCGACGCGAGCGTGGCGCAACGCCCCGTCACGGGCACTTACCGGCTCGACGATATCGACGCCGTGCTGGAAAGCCTGTGCGCCTCGCACGGACTGCAAGTGACCTACTTCACGCGCTACTGGGCCACGGTGGCGGCCCGTTCAAGCTAATTACTTTCAGTTTTTTTTGCGCCAGGGGTTGGTGTTTCGCTGCGCTGCTTCGGCTTGACAGGTAAGAAGCCGATTCATCCACCATTGACCATATCCTGAGCAGAAAGACCGAGCATGCAGCTGACCACCCCCGTCCTACATCCCGCCGCGCGCGCCATCCGCCTGGCCGTCCTCGCCATGGCGTGCGCCGCCCCCGCCGTCTTTGCCGCCGCGCCCGCGCTGGCGCAAGGCCAGGCCGCCGCTTCAAGCGCTGCGCCGCAAGCCTACGCCATTGCGGCCGGCCCGCTGGCCACCGCTTTGAACGATTTTGCCGTCGCCGCCGGCGTCAGCCTGTCGACCGATCCCGCGCAGACGCGCGGCCTGCGCTCGCCCGGCGTGCGCGGCAGCCACAGTGTGGCGCAGGGCTTTGCCCAGGTATTGGCCGGCAGCGGCCTGGAAGCGGTGCAGCTGCCGAACGGCGCCTACGTGCTGCGCCAGGCGGCACCCTCCTCCGCGCCGGCGGCCGGCGTGGAAAAGACCATGGCGCCCGTGGTCGTGAACGCCAGCATGGAGCGCGACCCCGTCAGTGAACACAGCAACTCGTACGCGGCGCGCGCCGTCACCGTCGGCAAGGGCGTGCAGACCGTGCGCGAGATTCCCCAGTCCGTCAGCGTCGTCACGCGGCAGAAGATGGATGACCAGAACCTCAACTCCATCGACGCCGTGCTGGCCAACACCACCGGCATCACCATGTACGACAGCCCCATGGGCGGGCGCTATGTATATTCGCGCGGCTTCATGGTCGACACTTACCAGTTCGACGGCGTCAACCGCGCCATGTACTACCCGCAGGCGAACAGCTTCACCAGCAATACGGCCATGCTCGATCGCGTGGAGATCGTGCGCGGCGCCACGGGCCTGCTGCAGGGCACGGGCTCGCCGGGCGCCGCCATCAACATGGTGCGCAAGCGCCCGATGGCGGAAAAACAGGTGCAGCTGGCGCTCAGCGCGGGCCGCTGGAACGACGTGCGCGGCGAAGTCGATGTCACCGGCCCCTTGAACGAATCGGGCAGCATCCGCGGCCGCGCCGTGGCCGCGCATGACCAGCGCGATTATTTTTATGACGTGGCCGACAGCCGCACGGACGTGCTGTACGGCGTGCTGGAATTCGACCTGGCGCCGGGCAGCAAGCTGACGACGGGCGCCAGCTACGAAAAACTGCACGCGACGCCCTTCTTTTCCGGCATGCCGCGCTACCGCGACGGCAGCGATCCGAAACTGCCCCGCGAGACTTTCCTCGGTGCCGACTGGAACCGCTGGGCTAGCCGCCAGACGGCCGTCTTCGCCGAATTCGAGCACCGCTTCGACGCCGACTGGTCGCTCAAGGCCAGCGCCAACTACACGCGCGAGCGGCATGACGTGAAATACATGTTCAGCCAGGGCGCGATCGACCCCGCCACCCTGGCCGGCATGATGATGTTTGGCGGCGTGTTCGACTACGGCAGCACCAACAAGGGCCTCGACCTGTCGCTCGACGGCAAATTCAACGCCTTCGGCCGCCGCCACGGCTTCAGCGCCGGCATCAGCACGAACCGCCTGGAAAGCGACAGCGATTTCAGTCTGGCCCTGCTGCAGCAAGCGAACAATCCGCTGCAGCCGAATCACGGCGTGGCCGAACCGAGCGACGCCTGGTTCCGCGAACACAGCTACCGGGGCGATCCCAGCGTAACAAAAATGACGCAGACGGGCGCCTACGGCGTGGCGCGCTTCAGCGTCAGCGATCCGCTCACCGTAGTGGCGGGCGCCCGCGTGTCGAACTACAAATGGAGCAGCGTGTACCGCGACACGGGCGAGGTGTACATCGACCCGTACCGCGAAAACGGCGTCGTCACGCCGTATGGCGGCGTGATCTATGCATTCGACAAGCGCTGGTCCGGCTACGCCAGCGTTTCCGACATCTTCCAGCCGCAAAACCAGCGCACGGCCGATGGCGCCCTGCTCGACCCGCTCAAGGGCCGCAACCTGGAAGTGGGCGTCAAGGGTGAACTGTTCGACGGCAAGGTGAACACCTCGCTGGCGCTGTTCCGCATCGAGCAGCGCAACCGCGCGGAACTCGACCTGGCTAATACCTGCTCCAGCGGCACGGAGTGCTATTTCTCGACGGGCAAGGTGCGCAGCGAAGGCCTCGATGCGGAAATCAGCGGCGAAGTGGCGCCGGGCTGGCAGCTGTTCGCCGGCTACACGCTGAACAATTTCAAGTACCTGGAGCAGACGTCGAACGCGGGCGTGATGTTCGCCAGCACCTACTCGCCGCGCCACATGCTGCGCGCGTGGAGCGACTACCGCCTGCCCGGCGCCTTGCAGCAGTGGAGCGTGGGCGGCGGCGTGAACTTCCAGACGGAGAGCTCGCGCGTCACGCGCGACGTGACCGTGGCGCAGGGCGCGTATGCCTTGTGGAGCGCGCGCGCCGCGTACCAGATCGACCGCAACTGGACGGCGTCGCTGTCCGTGACGAACTTGCTCGACAAGCGCTACTACCAGACGGTGGGCGCGCCGGCCTGGGGCAATTTCTATGGCGAGCCGCGCAAGGCGCAACTGACCTTGCGCGCGCGCTTCTAAGCCAGCTTATGCCGGAGGACGCAATGGCGCCTTCGGCAACGGGATGAATTCCGTCTCGCCCGGCACTTGTCCCATGCGCTGGGCGCTCCAGTCGTCGGCCGCCTGCGACAGGCGCTCCTTGCTCGACGAGACGAAATTCCAGAACAGGTAGCGGTGGCCGTCCAGCGGCTCGCCGCCGATCACGACGAACTGCACCGGGCCGCCGCCTGTCGTCACGACAGGCGCCTTACCCTCTTCCAGCAAGGCCATGGTGTTTGGCAGCAGCGCCACGCCGTCGACCAGCACCTCCCCGCTGATCGGATAGATCGCCGCTTCCGCCGGCAAGCCATCCAGCCGCAACTCGCGCCCCGCCTGCAGCGCTACATCGAGGTACAGCGTCTGCATGTAGGTGCGCACGGGCGAAGTCTGGCCAAACGCCGTGCCAATGAGGACTTTCACCACGGCGCCATCGAACGTCACGACGGGAATGTCGGCCTGCGGCGTGTGCGTGAAACTCGGCGCATCTTCCTCGTGCGCCTTTGGCAGCGCGGCCCACAGCTGCAAGCCGTGCGTGCGGTGCGGTTGTCCCGCCAGGTCGTGCGGCGTGCGCTCCGAATGCACGATGCCGCGTCCGGCCGTCATCCAGTTGATGGCGCCCGGTTCGATGCGCTGGCAGGAACCGATGCTGTCGCGGTGGTCGATCGCGCCCTCGAACAGATAGGTGACGGTGGCCAGGCCGATATGCGGATGCGGGCGCACGTCGTGGTTGGCGTCGGGCGCCACGTCGATGGGGCCGAAATGGTCGAAGAAGATGAAGGGGCCGACGGCCTGCTTTACTGCGGAAGGCAGCAGGCGCCGCACGACGAAGCCGCCGCCCAGGTCTTTTTCGTGGCTTTTCAGGATGGCCGCGCTCATGCCAGCACCGTCGTGATTTCCGTGGTGACGGCCGTCATCAGCTTGTGGATCGGGCATTTGCCGGCCACGGCCAGCAATTCCTGGCGCTGCGCATCCGTCAGCTCGCCCGTCAGGTGCAGGGTGGCGGCCAGGCGGTACACGCCCTTGCGCTCGTCGCTGGCATCGCGCTCGGTCGACACTTCCACGTGTTCCAGCGGGATGCCTTTGTGTCTGGCGTACCAGACGACGGTGAGCGCCTTGCAGGCCGACAGGGCCGCGTCGTACAGGTCGTGCGGCGAAGGGCCGGCGTCGCCGCCGCCCTCCTCCACCGAGGCGTCGGCGGAAATGATGTGATCGCGCACGTGCACGATGTGGCGCATGGGCTGCGACTGGTCGCGGATGGCTTTGATGGTCATGGCGTTCCTTGGTGCGTTTGGAAAGCCACAATTTACACCGTTTGCCCGCTTGGCGCAGCCCGCTCTCCTGCTACCTGGTCATATGATACGGAAGACGGCGTCGGCCATCAGCGCCATTTCTTCCGGGTCCGGCGTGACGACGCCAGGCGCCGTACTTGCCTAATCGAGCGTGCGCGCCACGCGGAAGCCCACGATGTCGTTCGACAGTACGGTGGAAAAACCGTTGCGCAGGGCCGAGCGCAGGTAGCGCGGGTGGTACAGCCACGAGCCGCCGCGCAGGATGCGCCGGCTGCTGTCGCTGCCCTCTTCCCATGCGCTGCCATCGACGGGCGCGCCTTCGTAATTGTCGTGCACCACGTCCTGCACCCATTCCCACACATTGCCATGCATGTCGAACAGGCCCCAGGAATTCGGCGCGAAGGTGCCCAGCGGGCTGGTGCCGCCCCGGTACACGCCGCGCGGGCCGCCGTTGTAGACATACAAACCGTCGTAGTTGGCTTGCTCGGTGCTGATCGTGTCGCCCACGTTGAAGGCCGTGCGCGTGCCGGCGCGGCATGCGTATTCCCATTCCGCTTCGCTGGGCAGGCGGTACTTGCGCCCGGTACGCTCGCTGAGCCACCCCAGATACAGCTGCGCGTCATTCCAGCTCACGCCCACCACCGGGTGCTGGTCGTTCTGCACGAAGCCGGGATTGTCCCAGTCCGTCTCGGAACCGCCCGCCCAGCCGGTCGCCTTGACGAAGGCGCGCCATTCGCCCACGCTGACGGGGTGACGCGCCAGCGCGAACGGGCGCTCGATGCCGACCCAGTGCTGCGGCATCTCGCGCTCGAGCCAGGCCTGTTGCGAGCCGGCCTGGATGGCGGCCTTGTGTTCCGTCTCGTGCGCGCCCATCTGGAAACGGCCGCTGGGAATGAGCACCAGTTCCGGCCCCTGTCCCGAGCCATCGAGAAAATCGTCACGCAAGACGCCTTCCGCATTGGGCACCGGTTCCACGTGTTCCGCTTCCGGCGCCGGCGCGGATGCCGGCGCGGGGACAGCGGCCGCGGCGGCGCGGCTGGCCTCTTCGCGGCGCGCGCGTTCCTGCTCGGCGCGGTAGGCTGCCTCCGCCTTGGCGACGATGGCCTTGCGCTGCAATTCCTGGTGTTCCTGCAAGGCGGTGGCGGCATCGGCTTCGCGGCGCGCGCGCAGCTGGCCGCGCAGCGCTTCCTTGCGCAGCTTGCGCGCCTCTTCCGCTTCGAAATGGCGCTGCGCCTCCTGCTCGCGGCGCAGTTTGTCCAATCGCTGCTTTTCCAGCGCCGCCGCCTGGATTTCCGCCTTGCGGCGCTGGTCCAGTTCTTCCTGGCGCGCACGTGCCTCTTTGAGCGCCGCCTCGCGGGCCTGTTCGGCGGCCAGCGCCGCCTCCTTTTGCTGCTGCGCCGCGCGCGCCTGCTGCTGGCGCGCCTGCTCCGCCAGTTCTTCGGGCGACGGCCCGGCCGCGCGCTCCAGGTTTTCCAGCAAGGCTTGCACCGATTGCGGACGCAATTCCGGCGTCAGCGAAAACCCGTTCTGCAGCACCTGCCACTGCTGCGCGTTGAGCGCTTGCGGCGCCGACGGCAGATGGCTGGCGCTGCGCGCGTCGTCGAACGGCATGCGCCCTTCGAGCATCTGGTAAATCATCACGGCCACCGCATACACGTCCAGGCGCGGGCTGGGCTGGCGCTGGTTGGCGCCGGCCTCGGGCGCCCGGTAGCCGTGCGTGCCCGCATTCGGCATGTCCAGTGCCAGGCTGCTGTCCGCATTGCGCACGCGCGAAGCGATGCCGTAGTCGAGCAGCTTGACGTCGCCTTTCGCCGTCAGGAAGACATTGCCCGGCTTGATGTCGCGGTGCACCAGCTTGTGCTTTTCCCACGCATACGACAGGGCGTCGGCCACCGGCTGCAGCAGCTGCTGCACCGTGGACAGGGGCAGCGCGCCCTCGCGCGCCAGATAATGCTCGAGGTCTTCGCCATCGAGGCATTCCATGATGATGAAATAGCTGGCCGTGGCCGGGTCCTGCGCCCACTCGTAGACGCGCACGATGTTTTCATGCGCGAGCTTCCTCGCCTGGGTCGCTTCCTCGATCAGCAACTTGGCATGCGTGGCGCTTTGCGTCAGCTGCGGCGGCAAGATCTTCAGCGCCACCATTTCGCTGCTGCCCAGTTCCGCGTGCGTGGCCAGGTCGGTCGCTTGCCACACCTGCCCCATGCCGCCCGTGCCGATCAGCCGTTCGAGCCGGTAGCGGCGGTTCTGCGGGCCGATTTCCTGGCCCGTCATGAAGCCCAGCTCCGTGCCCTGGCGTACGGGCAACGGCGCGGCCACGGGAGCGGCGCCGGGCGGCGCGTACTCGGCGTCGAGGATGGCGTTCTTGCGGCGTTCAAATTCCTGCTCGCTGAGCAGCCCGTCGTCGTGGAGGGCGCGCAGTTCCCGCAGTTTGTCTCGTGCTTTTTGCATCATCTGGGGTGAAACGCTTCCATCAAGGCTGCAGGGCGACACCGCAGGCGGCGCAGAATTTATCTTCCGGGTGACCCGCGCGCTGCGCATGGCCGTTCTTGCAGCGGGCCGGCGCCGATGCCGGTGCGGCGGAGGCAGAAGCCGCACCCGGCTGCAGCGCCTGCGCCACGGCCACGCCCAGCTGCGCCTGCGCCGACAGGCCGTGCGCGTGCGCCGCGTTCTGCAGGTTGATCAGGTCGAGCTGCTGGCGCCGTTCGCGCTCCGCCTGGCCTTCCAGGTAGCTGCGCTCCTGCGCCACGCTGTCCTGCGCCATGCGCAGCGCGTCCAGCGGCGCGACGCTGTTCTCGGCCGCCGCCAGCGCCGCCAGCGCGTGGATCTGCTCGGCGCTCATGCCCGCCTGCAGCTGCACTTTCAGTACTTGCGCCAACGCGGCCGCGTTCTGCCCGGCGGCCATGGCCACCTTGCCCGTGTCGCTCAGCGAACCGATTTTCTCGATGCGGTCGATATCGATGCGCGCCAGTTCGGCCGCATGCGCCTGCTGCGCCAGCAACGCCTCATATTCTCCCTTCCAGCGCGCGTAATCGCTTTCGCGCTGCTGCGCCATGGCCAGCAAGTCGCGCTGCCATTGCGCTTCCTGTTCCAGCTGGCGCAGCTGCTGGCGCTGTTCCTCGATGGCCAGCGCGTCGAGCTGCGCCAGCTGCGATTGCTGCTGCAGCTGGCGCGCGTGCACGCCGTCGGCCTCGATGGTGCGCAGCAGCTTTTCCTGCTGCGCGACGGCCTCCTCGCGCGCGCCGCCGCGCCGCAGCGCCGCCACCTTTTCCGCGATCTCCGCCGCCTGCACCTGGGCCGCTTCATCCTTGTGCGCCTCGGCGCGCAGCAGTTCGCGCTGGCGCGCCAGCTGCATCTGGTCTTCCCACTCCTGCACCCGCTCGGCCTCGCGCTTGCGCGCCGCGTTCGCCAGCATCAGGCCCTGCCAGGCCGCCTGGTGCTGCTCCGCCTCCAGCTGCGCCTCGCGCTGGGCCGCATCCGCTTCCGCCTGGCGCAGGCGCGCCAGCTGGGTGCGGCGGCCCGTCTCGTCGTCGATCAGCAGCGCGCTTTCCACCTGCTGCGCGATCGACTGCAAGTGGACCTGGTGGGTAAAGCGCTGCTGCGCCATCTGGATCTGTTCGCGTCCATGCAGCTGCGACAATTCCAGCTCGCTGCGCATCTTGATGGCGGCCAGCGCGCGCACGTGTTCCCAGTTGGCCGCTGCATCGGCGCGCTGCGCGCCCTTTTGCGCCAGTTCCTGTTCCAGCTCGCCCAGCGCCAGCGCGGCGCCATGGTCGAGCGCCTGGCGCCGCGACTTCGCTTCCAGGATGCGGCCATACAGGTCGATCTGGCGTCCGCGCAGCGCTTGCAGGCGTTCTGCCTCCTGGTGGCCCAGTTCCGCCTTTTCCAGCGTCGCGTCCTGCCGCAGTTCGGCGCGCCGGTGCGCGTGGCGCGCCGCCAGTTCCTCGCGGCGGATGCGCTGCCATTCTTCCTCGTCATACAGCTGGTCGAGCTGCTTCATGCGCTCCAGGCTGTGCTGTTCCAGTTCCTGCGCCGGCAAGCCGCCCAGCCACAGGGTGCCGATGCTGGTGCCAGCATCGCCCTCGCCCGCGCGCTTGTCGTGTCGCAAACTGAGCGTTTCCACGCGCGCCACGGCCAGGCCGGACGGCGCCAGGCGCTGCGTCAGGGCCGATTGCAGGCGCTCGTTCAATTCGGGCCGCAGGTCGCCATTCGCGTCCATCTCGCGCAGTGCGCGGCTGCCGATGAATTCCAGCGCGATCTGGCGCACGGACGGCAGCAGCAAGGCGTGCAGGTGGGCGCGCGTGACGGCGCCCGGCGCGCGCATGAACTGGCGCGCGAACGCATCGGGCTGGCCCAGCGCGATGTCCACGCGCAGCGCGGCGGCGACGTCCAGCAGCTCCGTGCTGGCCAGGCCGGGCAGATCGAATTCCAGGCTGACGGCGTCGGCGCGCGCGATCAGCACTTCGGCCGGGCGCGCCGGCAGCAGCGCCGGCAGGCGCGCGAAGAAGGCGGCGCTGTCGTAGTCGCCAGCCGGTATCAAGGTGAAAGCGTCCGATTGCACGATCCAGGCGCGCGACTCGGCGGGCACCTGCAGGCGGCGCGCGGCGCTGCCGAACAGCGAGGACAGTTCGCGCACGCCGAAGAACAGGGCCAGTTGCCCATCAGCAAGATGCCATTGATTGGCATGCAGCACCGCGTCGCTGTCGGGGGCGCCCAGCGACAAGCCGCATTGCGCGCAGTAGCCGGCGGCAGCGCCGTTCTTGTGCTCGCAGCGCGGGCAGCGGGCGCCGCCAAAACCAAACAATTGGAACATGTGTGACTCCTGATGAGAATGATTGCGTGCGCGCTGGCTACCGTAGCGATTCTAGCAGGAGCGCCGGCGGCGCACGCTACACCGCGCAGTATCAAATAATGCCACGCGGCAAGTACATTCATATGCACGGATACAGGGCTAATTAGGCCTCAATTCAAGCGGTCGCCCGCGCAGGCATTTCAGCGCCGTTTTTTTGCAGGCCATCCCGCCAAAACCACGGCTGGTCGCATGCGCATGGCGGGCCGGCGGGCGCTTGGCTACAGTGCATGCATACCCACCCGCCACACGAAAGGAACGATCATGAACACGCAAAAAAACGCCCTGAAAAACATGGAAGCCATCTTCACCGTCGCCGTCGCCATCGCCTGCGGTGCCAGCTATGCCAGCTTCACCAGGCCACAGGCGGCAGAAACCGGCAATACGGCGCAGGCGAACGCCATCCCCGTCGTCGTCGTCAGCGCCAAGCGCCTGACGGAACAGGAAAAGAAAATCTCGCTGATCGAGGAACGCCAGGCCTTGCTGGGCAACACCACCGCCAGCGCCCTGTGAGTCACCGATGCTGACCCCACGCCGCCTGGCGCCAGTTTGAATGCGACCGCGCCAGGCCGCCATTTGTATCGGCCACGGATACACGGACACACAGCATTGTGTCAATTGTAATAAGTTGAATCAAAGGCGAAAAACCGCCGGCAAGCGCCTATAGTCCATTTCACGCAATCACCGAAATGGAGCACATCATGAAACCCATCACACTCTACGCAGCAGCCATGCTTGCCATCAGCGCCGCAGCCTTCCTGCCCGCGCAGGCCATGGCACAGAATCAGCTCGGCGTCAGCATTGTCGTCGGCAACGCCCCGCCTCCGCCACGGTTTGAAAGCGTGCCGGCACCGCGCGCCGGCTATGTCTGGGCGCCAGGCTACTGGAACTGGGATGGCCAGCGCCATGTGTGGAACGACGGAGAATGGCTGCGCGAACGCGGCGGCAACCAGTACCGCCGCGCCGCCTGGATACAAGAGAACAACCGCTGGCGCCTGGACCGTGGCGGCTGGGTCGCCGCACAGGTGCAGCCGGTGCGCTATGACGACATCCGCATCGCTCCGCCGCCGCCGCGCCGCGAAGCCATCCCGCGCGCCCGCCACGGCTACGCCTGGGTGCCCGGCCACTGGGAATGGCGCAGCCAGCGCTACGCCTGGACACCTGGCGTATGGATCGCCGAACGCCCCGGCTACGTGTATGCGCCGCCCGCATGGAACCAGCGCGACGGCCGCTGGCAGATGGAGCAAGGCCGCTGGTCGCCACGCGGCCCGAACGGCGACCGCGACCACG
This sequence comes from Janthinobacterium agaricidamnosum, assembly GCF_003667705.1. Classification (NCBI taxonomy): domain Bacteria; kingdom Pseudomonadati; phylum Pseudomonadota; class Betaproteobacteria; order Burkholderiales; family Oxalobacteraceae; genus Janthinobacterium; species Janthinobacterium agaricidamnosum. The sequence continues at coordinate 3,636,420 of NZ_CP033019.1, forward strand.
ACGGCATCCCCAACCGTTATGACCGCGACAATGGCAACCGCCACGACCGTGACGGCGACGGCATCCCCAACCGCTATGACCGCGACAACGGCAACCGCCACGACCGCGACGGCGACGGCGTTCCGAACCGCGACGACCGCCGTCCCGATAATCCCCATCGCAATTAATATGCAGCCGTAGTCCGGACAAGGCCACCCATCGCGGTGGCCTTGTCATTTTCCGGACACATCCGTGTATTAACATCGCGCGACGATCAATCACACTGCGCGAGAAAGATTCACGATGGCGATGGAAACTGCCGGTTTTACCTACGGCTCGGACACCTCGGGCCTGGTCTGGGGCTTCCTGTTTGGCCGCGAGGCGCAGCCGCTGGCGCTCGACTCGACGGCCGCGCTGGCCTGGCTGGCCGATGGCGCGGCGCGGCCGGCGCAGGAATTCGTCTGGCTGCATTTTAATTTGTCGCATGCGGCCAGCGAAAAATGGCTGATGACGCACACGCAGCTGGCCGACGAATTCTATGAAACCCTGCACCAGGGTTCGCGTTCCACGCGCATCGAGCAGGCGGAAAACACCCTCATCGCCGTGGTCAACGATGTGGTGCACAATTTCTCGTTCGAAGCGTCGGACATTTCCACCATGTGGGCCAGCGTGGCGCAAAACCTCGTCATCACGGCGCGCCGCGCGCCGCTGCAGTCGATCGAACGGCTGCGCCAGGCCGTCATCAAGAACCACGAACCGATCCGCTCGTCGGTGGAACTGCTGATCCACCTGCTGCGCGACCAGGCCGACGTGCTGGTCAACATCGTGCGCGATGCCGTGGCACGGGTCGACGATATCGAGGATCACTTGCTGGCCGGGCGCCTGGTGCCGAAACGCGAAGACCTGGGCGCCATGCGGCGCGTGCTGGTGCGGCTGCAGCGCCTGCTGGCGCCGGAACCGGCCGCCCTGTTCCGCCTGCTGCAGCGTCCGCCCGCATGGGTGTCGGAACTGGACAGCCTGGAACTGCGCCAATCGACGGAGGAATTTTCGGTGGTGCTCAGCGATATGTCCTCGCTACAGGAACGCATCAAGCTGCTGCAGGAAGAGATCGCCGCCAGCGTCAACGAGGAAAACAGCCGCAGCCTGTTCGTGCTGACCATCGTCACCGTGCTGGCCTTGCCGATCAATATCATCGCCGGCATGCTGGGCATGAATGTGGGGGGTATCCCGCTGGCCCAGCATCCGCAGGGCTTCTGGATCATCGTCGCCATCATCGTCACATTTACGGTCGTGGCGGGATGGCTGGTGGTGCGCGTGCAGCGAAACAGTTAATTTCCGTCCTGGCACGGCCTGGCAGGCGAACGGCAGGCGCCGTCCGCCGTCATTGCTTATCGGTGGTACTCGCCGGCCCGTTCAGGCTGATAGACGATTTCCTCGATCTTGACCTTCACCACGCCGCCCGGCATGGGCCAGGCGATGCTGTCGCCCACGGACAGGCCCAGCAGCGCGCTGCCGACGGGCGCCAGCACGGAAATGCGGTCGGCCTGGCCTTCCACATCCTTCGGATAGACGAGCGTGAGGCAGAATTCCTCCTTGTTTTCCACCGTGAAGCGCACGGTGGAATTCATCGTCACGACGGTCGGGGGAATCTCTTGCGGTTCGAGCACCTCGGCGCGGCCCAGCTCATCGAGCAAGGCGGCCTTGTCCGGCGATAAGTTATTACCCAAGGCATACAACAACGCTTCCAGTCGTTCCAGGTCTTGTGACGACAAAATAATTTTTGGTTTTTTTTCCAAGATATCCTCACTATTGATCATTAGGGCGGCGTCCGGTTTTGCTGGCGGCGACTTGCTTGGCCGCGGCAGACAAAACAAACAGCATCAGAACGTCCATCATCAGCGGATTATGGACGAACTCGCGAAGCAAGGCCATAGCGTTCGCGCATTCTTCATTAAAATTTATTAAAATCAATGACTTGCAATGGCCGACACAGTCAAAAAGTTAATCCGTGCCGGAATGGCCGGGCACATTGAAGTTATTCTTGGCGGTATTTTGTTTACCTTCAGCATGTTTTTAGAGAAAAAAACCGGCAGGCAAAAAAAGGATTAAACTTCAGTATGTATTATTAGAAAGACACGCCCGCCTTTTCCGCCTGTCTTGTCGCCTTGTCTGCCGCCAGCGGTGCCCGGCATGGATACTAAATTGCCGCACGCCCTGTACTTTCACGCTGCAAAATGACAATATGTCGGCCTTAGCAACACTTAGCAACACGTTGAGAGTTCCGGCTCACTTCGGTTTTCTTCAGACTGGAACGTAAAGTATGGCAGGGCGAGGCGCGATCACACGGGGCGGCGGCAAGCGGGGCCGGCAGGAGGAAGCGTCATGATGACGCCATTGATACTGCCGTCCGTGCAATTACGCGGCGACCGGATAGCCCGGCTGAACTTGCTGGCCGCGGCGGCCATGCTGGCCATGGCCAGCCTGCTGCTGATCCTCTTCCAGTTGTTTTCCCTCCAGGCATCCCTCCAGCGCAGCCTGCAGATCCAGGCCGACATGCTGGCGCCCGCCACCACCGAGGCCATGCGCCAGGACAATCGCCTGGCGGCGCAACAACTGCTCGCTCCCCTCGCCGCCGCCCCGCATATCCGGCAAGCCCTGCTCTACAGTCCCTATGGCGCGCCGTTTGCCCGCTATGCGCGCAGCAGCGTCGATAGCGTGCCCGCGGCGCCGCGCAACGGCGTGCACCTCGATTACCTGGACGGCAGCGCCGCCATCCTCAAGACCTTGCCCGGCGGCGGCGCCCTGTACCTGCGCGCCAGCCTGGCGCCGCTGTACGCCAGCCTGGCACAATTTGCCGCCTTCACCCTGCTCGTCTGCCTGTGCGCATTCGGCCTGACGTTCCTGATGGTGCGCCGCACGCGCACCGCCGCTCAGCATGCGGAAAGCCATTTGCACTACCTGGCCCACGTCGACTCCGTTACGCAGTTGCCGAACCGCCATGAATTCAACGACGCGCTGGCCTACGCGCTGGCGCGCGCCGACCGCCAGGACAGCAGCGTGGGCCTGCTGCTGCTGGATCTGGACAACTTCAAGATCGTCAACGATACGCTGGGCCACCACTGCGGCGACCAGTTGCTCAAGCTCGTCGCCGAGCGCCTCGTGGCCATCCTGCGCGGCACCGACATCATCTGCCGCATCGGCGGCGACGAATTCGTCGTCATCGTCGAACCGGCCGACGACGCCTCGGAAATGGCCAGCGTGGCGAGCAAGATCCTCGCCGTGCTGGCCGAACCGTTCGACCTCGAAGGCCACCAGTTGTATGTCAGCGCCAGCATCGGCGTGAGCCTGTACCCGTTCGACGCGCAGGACGTGGCCACCCTGACGCGCAATGCCGATACGGCCATGTACCACGCCAAGCACCAGGGCAAGAACCGCTACGCCGTGTTCAAGGCCGAAATGGAATTGCGCGCCCAGCGCCGCCTGCGCATGGAAGCGAACCTGCGCCGCGCGCTGCAAAACGAGGAACTGTATCTGCACTACCAGCCGCAGATCGACTTGCGCAGCGGGCGCATCGTCGGCGTGGAAGCGCTGGTACGCTGGAACTGCCGCGAGATGGGCCAGCTGAGCCCTGCCGAATTCATCCCCGTGGCCGAGGAAAGCGGCATCATCGTCGATCTGGGACGCTGGGTGCTGCAAAGCGCCTGCCGCCAGGCCGCCGTCTGGTGCAAGGCGGGGCTGCTCGACTCGCTCGAGCACGTGGCCGTCAACCTGTCGGCCTGCCAGGCGCGCGACCCGGGCCTGATGGACGACATCCGCGCCATCCTGCACGAAACGCAGCTGCCGCATGGCTTGCTGGAGCTGGAAATCACGGAAGGGGTCTTGATGGACAACGTCCACGCCAACGTGGAACTGATGCGGCGCCTGCAGGAGACGGGCATCCACCTGTCGATCGACGATTTCGGCACCGGCTATTCGTCGATGTCCTACCTGAAGCGCCTGCCGATCGACCAGCTGAAGATCGACCGCAGCTTCGTGCACGACCTGCCCGGCGAGGGCGAAGCCATCGTCACGGCCATCATCGCCATGGCGCACAGCCTGCACCTGAAAGTGGTGGCCGAAGGGGTGGAGACCTTGCAGCAGGTGGAATTTTTAAGAACAGCGGGCTGCGACAACGTGCAGGGCTACTTCTTTGCGCGACCGATGACGGCGGCGCAGCTGACGGCATTGCTGCTGGAGCGGCGCGACTGGAGCACGCGGACGATTTTGCCGGCTTGAGTTGCTGCCAACGATGGTGTCGGATTACGGCCGTTGGCCTAATCCGACCTACGCCATGCACAGGCAGGTCGGCGTAGGTCGGATTAGCGCAAAGCGCGTAATCCGACATCACCAGCTACATCAAGCCAATTTCGCCGAATGCTCGCGCGTCGCGTGGAATGTCAATTTCGGCCAGCGCTCTTCCGTCAGACGCAGGTTCACGCCCGACGTGGCCAAATAGGCCATGTTGCCGGCCGCGTCGTAGGCCACGTTGTGGCCCAGCGCGTTTTCGAAATCCTGCAGGACACGCTTGTCGTCGCAGCTGACCCAGCGCGCGCTGCTGATGCTGGTGCCTTCGAAGACGGCATCGACGCCATACTCGTTGAGCAAACGGCTAGCCACCACTTCGAACTGCAGCACGCCGACGGCGCCCAGTACCAGTTCGCCGCCCTGCACCGGCTTGAAGACCTGTACCGCGCCCTCTTCGCCCAGCTGCTGCAGGCCCTTGTGCAACTGCTTGATCTTCAGCGGATTACGGATGCGCACGGAACGGAAGAAGTCCGGCGCGAAGTACGGGATGCCGGTAAAGGTCAGCATCTCGCCTTCGGAAAAACTGTCGCCGATCTGCATGTTGCCGTGGTTCGGCAAGCCGATGATGTCGCCCGCGTACGCCTCTTCCACCTGTTCGCGCGAGGAGGCCATGAAGGTCACCACGTTCGACACCTTGATCTCGCGCCCCAGGCGCAAGTGCTTGACCTTCATGCCGCGCTCGAAACGTCCCGAACACACGCGCAGGAAGGCGATGCGGTCGCGGTGGGCCGGGTCCATGTTCGCCTGGATCTTGAAGACGAAACCGGTGAATGGCTGCTCGGTCGGATCGACGGAACGCACGGTCGCGTCGCGCGGGCGCGGCGCCGGCGCCCAGTCAACCAGCGCGGAAAGAATCTCGCGCACGCCGAAGTTGTTGATGGCCGAACCGAAGAACACGGGCGTCTGCACGCCGGAGAGGAATTCCTCCAGGTTGAACGGGTTCGAGGCGCCGTGCACCAATTCGACTTCCATGCGCAACTGGTCCATCTCCAGCGGGAACATCTCCTGCAGGCGCGGGTTGTCGATGCCCTTGATGATTTCGAAGGCGCCGTCGGCCTTCTCTTCACCGGCCTTGAACAGCATGATCTCGTCGTTCAGCAGGTGGTACACGCCGCGGAAGTTCTTGCCCATGCCGATAGGCCAGGTGACGGGCGCGCACTGGATCTTCAGCACCGATTCGAGTTCGTCGAGCAGGTCCAGCGGATCGCGCGTCTCGCGGTCCATCTTGTTCATGAAGGTGACGATGGGCGTATTGCGCATGCGGCAGACGGCCAGCAGCTTGATCGTCTGCGCTTCCACGCCCTTGGCCGCATCGATCACCATCAGCGCCGAGTCAACTGCCGTCAGCACGCGGTAGGTATCTTCCGAGAAGTCCTGGTGGCCCGGGGTGTCGAGCAGGTTGACGACGTGGTCGCGGAATTCGAACTGCATCACCGAGGAGGCGACGGAAATGCCGCGCTGCTTCTCGATCTCCATCCAGTCCGACGTCGCGTGGCGGCCCGATTTGCGGGCCTTGACGGTGCCGGCCATCTGGATCGCGCCCGAGAACAGCAGCAGTTTTTCCGTCAGCGTGGTTTTACCCGCATCCGGGTGGGAAATGATGCCGAAGGTGCGGCGGCGCTGCACTTCGCGCGCGATCACGGCCGGCGCCTTGCTGCTCGCTGGCGCTGCGGCGTTGTCCGCATTGTCCGCATTGTCGCTGGAATCGGGGGTAGTGATGTCGTTCTCGTTGGCCATATTGGTGACCATAATATGGCCCTCGCAAAAAACCCTCGATTTTACAGAAGGATCGGCCTTCCGTGTGAACTGCTTCACTGTGGAGAAAAGCAAAATCGCCCGCTTCATCAAGGGGTCACAATCCGCAGGCAACATTGCACTGCAGAAATGTTGTCACCCTACCCTGGAAACCCCATGAAAATGCTCCTCACTCCCGCCATCCGACTCATGCAGCGCCTGCGCCTGCTGCCCAAATTCATGCTTGTCTGCCTGGTCTTCCTGCTGCCGCTGGCGCTGGCGACCACCCTGCTGATCTCGGAGCTGGGCAAGTCGCTGGCCCAGGCGCAGGATGCGCAGCGGGGCGTGGCCTATGTGCGCCAGTTGCAGGAAGGCACGCGCCTGCTGCAGCAGCGGTGCGGCCTCGAGCACTTGCGCCTGAGCGGCAAGGCGGGCATGGACAACACGGCCCTCAACGCGCGCATCACGGCTTCTCTGGCGGCCCTGGCGCGCCTTCCGGCCGGCACCGGCCTGCCCCAGGCGGTCGAACTGACGAAACAGTGGCAAGCCCTGCTGGGCCGCCAGGCGGGCCTGGCGGCGCGCGACAGCTACGCGGCGCACACGGCGCTGCTGCGCCAGGCGGCCAAACTGGGCCAGCTGGTGGCCGACCGTTCGCACCTGAGCCTGGACCCGGACGCGGGCGCCAACCATCTGAGCGCCGTCTTCACCGCCACCCTGCCCGACCTGGCCGAAAGCCTGTCGGACATCGGCGGGCGCGGCGCCGCCTACATCGACACGGGCCTGTTCGAGGCGAACGAAGATCAGCTCGTCAACGCCAATGCCCTGATCGCGCGCCACGAACTGGAACGCCTGCCCTCCCGTTTCGACGAGATCCTTGCCGCCAGGCCGGAACTGCGCGCCAGCCTGCAGCCGGCCCTGAAAGCCGTGCCGGCCGCGCTGGCCTTCCTCGAACGCACGAAAAATGAAGTGACGAATTCCTACGACCAGACGTCGGGCGCGCAATTCCACGCGGCCGGCATGCAGGCGATCGACGCCCTGCACGCGCTCTCCGGCGCCTCCGCCACCGCGCTGGACGACTTGCTGGCGCAGCGCATCGCCCGCGACGAGGCGCGCCGCGCCCTGATCCTGGCGGCCATGCTGCTGGTGCTGCTGGCCGCCGCCTACCTGTGCGCAGGCTTTTATACCGCCTTCGCGCGCGACGTGACGCAATTGCGCGTGGCCGTCGGCGCGGCGGCGGCGGGCGACCTGTCGCAGCGCATCACCTCGCAGGCGCACGACGAGATCGGCGACCTGGTGCGCGACTTCGGCGCCATGACGCACGGCCTGGCCGCACTGGTGCAGGAAATCCGCGGCGGCGCGGCCGTCATCGCGGCGGCCGGCGCCGATATCGCCCAGGGCAACGCCGCCCTGTCCGGCCATACGGCCACGCAAGCGGACGCGCTGGGCGCCACCGTGGACTCGATGCGCGAGCTGACGGCCACCGTGGGCCGCAACGAAGCCCACGTAGGACAGGGGCGCACGCTGGTGGCGACGGCGGCCGACGTGGCCCTGAAAGGCGGACAGACCGTCGGCGCCGTGGTCGAGACCATGGCCTCGATCAAGGCCAGCTCGCACAAGATCGTCGACATCATCAGCGTCATCAACGGCATCGCCTTCCAGACGAATATCCTGGCCCTGAACGCGGCCGTGGAAGCGGCACGCGCGGGCGAACAAGGGCGCGGCTTTGCCGTCGTGGCATCAGAGGTGCGCAGCCTGGCGCAGCGCTCGAACGAGGCGGCGCTGGAAATCAAGCGCCTGATCGGCGATTCCGTCGCCACCGTGGATGCGGGCGGCGACCTGGTCAATGCAGCCGGCAGCACCATGCGCCAGGTCGTCGATGCGGTGCAGCAGGTGGCCGTGGTGATCGGACGCATCAGCAACGCCGGTGCCGAGCAGAATGGCGAGATCGCCCGCATCAACCAGGCGTTGGCGCAGATCGACGACATGACGCGCCAGAACGCGGGTCTGGTCGACGAGGCGCGCGCCGGTTCGCAGCGCCTGCACCAGGAAGGCGAAGCACTGACGCAGGCCGTCAGCCGCTTCCGCCTGGGAGAACACGAGGCGCCAAACGCGCGCCAGGCGCCCGCCGCGACCGTGCGCGACGGCTTGCCCAGCGTGCGTCCGGCCGGCCTGTGGAGCGCCAACAAACCGCGCGTCATATCACAAAATCGCGCAGAACGGCGCAAGGCTAGCTAGTCAAAAGTGTGCGCGTAGGACAAGGACTACAATTTCGCCTCAAAAGAGACTACAAAGTGGCGACTGCTAATCTTATGTTCGCCACTTACATAAGCTCTTAAAGTAGCTACATCGCGATCTGCACCGCGCGGTCGAACAAAACGCCGTTATCACATGAGCACGGCACTTTCTTTGACCAGCAACGCGGCAGTCGCACTCCGATGTAAAAAGCCTGTGAGGAATACTATGAACCAAACTCAACTTAGCACCCCGGTCCAGAAGAACCAGTTGCTGCCGCGCGCCATGCCGGCGGCCGGACGGGAAATCAAGCTTGCGTCGCGGGTTAGCCTCAGCAGTGCCCAACAGAATGAATTGCTGGCCGCCCTGCCGCGCGCCGCGCTCGAATCGCTGTTCGAAGACCTGGAACTGGTTGAACTGCCGTTCGGCAAGGAATTGTATGCCTATGGTAACAACCTGGAATATAGCTACTTCCCCACCACCGCCATCATTTCACTGCTGTATGTCATGGAAGACGGCGCCACGACGGAAATCGCCGTGGTCGGCCATGAAGGCGTGGCCGGTGCCTCGCTGCTGGCAGGCGAGCGCGCCATGTGCACGGCCGTCGTGCAAAGCGCCGGTTACGGCTACCGCCTGAAAACGCAAAGCCTGCGCGACGCGTTCAATCAAGGCGGCGCCCTGCCCCAGCTGCTGATGCGCTACACCAACGCCCTGTTTGCGCAGATGGCGCAGAACGCCGTCGGCGGCCGCCACAGCTCGATCGAGCAAAAGCTGTGCCGCTGGCTGCTGGACCGCCTGGACCGTTCGCCATCGAATGAATTGAAAGTGACGCAAGAGCTGATCTCGATCATGCTGGGCGTGCGCCGCGAAAGCATCACGGCCGCCGCCGGCAAGCTGCAGGAAGAAGGCTTGATCCACTATCGCCGCGGCAATATCACCGTGCTGGACCGCGCCGGCCTGGAATGCTATGCGGGCGAGTGCTACAAGGTCGCCAAGACGGAATACGACCGCTTGCTGCGCGACGTTTCACGCTGCTGATCGGGCAAGATAGTTAGCAGAATGGCCGGGCTGCATGCCCGGCCATTTTTTTATCTCAAGGAAAATTACGCTTCGGCATCCGCATCGATATCTTCCAGCTCCGGCGTCAGCGGCATGGGAATCACGGCCTCCACACACGTCCCCTTGCCTTCCGGCCCCTGGCGCACGGTAAGCGTGCCACCCAGCAGCAGGGCCCGCTCGCGCATGCCCAGCAAGCCGTGCGACATCGGTTTTTGCAGCGCATCTTCCGTGATGCCGATGCCGTCGTCGATCACGCGCAGCACGAGGCCGTGCTCGTTGCGTTTCAAGGTCACGCTGACCATGCCGGCCCGTGCATATTTGAGGATATTCGTCAGCGATTCCTGCACGATGCGGAACAGGGCGATCGTCAAGGTCGCTTCGCGGTTATCGATATTGATGGCCACGTCCGTTTCGCAGCGCACCGAGCTCATGCGCGCAAAATCCTCGCAATAGCTTTCGATGGCGGCGCACAGGCCCAGGTTGTCCAGCAGGCTGGGGCGCAGGTCTTCCACGATGCGGCGCTTCAGTTCCACCGTTTCCAGCAAGGTCGCCTTGGCATGGCGCAGCTGCGCGGCCAGTTCCGGCTGCGTATGCGCCAACTGCTGCGTGACGGCGCCCAGGTCCATGCTGATCGAGGTCAAGTTGGCACCCAGTTCATCGTGCAGCTCGCGCGCCAGCCGCGCTTTTTCCACTTCGTTGACACTGATCAAATGACGCGACAGCACGGATAACTGCTCCGTGCGCTTGCTGACCGTCGATTCCAGGGTGTCGTTGGCATTTTGCAATGCATACTCGACGGCTGCCCGGTTCTGGAAGCTGCGCCGCACGAGCTGGTAAAACATGATCAGCACGAGGATGGCCAGGGCATTGATGCCGATGCCGAGCAGCACGGCTTTCTGGTACTCATGATAAAAGGCGGCGCTGCCGGTCGACAGCGCTTCATTCTGCTCGCGCGTCATGATCACCACCTGCAGACGAATCTCGTCCATGGTGGCGCGGTCATCGGTCACGCGGGAAATGTTGACGATCTCGGCCAACCCGCCCTGCTTGTAGACGTCGATAGACTGTTGCAACATCGACATTTTTCGGCGGATCAGGCTTTTCAGCTGGCCCAGGTTTTTCAGCTGGGTGGGACTGCCCGCGAGCAAGGTTTGCAGCTCGTTGAATTCGTTGTCGATTTCGGTGGCAGCGGTCTTCGACGGCCCCAGATAGGTTTCGGAGCCGGAAATGAAATAGCCGCGCAAGCTGCTTTCCGCATCGAGCACGAGCACGTTCAGATACTGCAGGCGGTCGGCCACGCGGGCGCTCTGGCTGAGCAAGGCATTCGTGCCCTTCAGCGACTCCAGGTTATGGTAAAGACTAAAACCATTCAATACAAGCAACAAGGCGCACGTCACGCACAGGATCGTCTTGTACAGGGGCAGGCGGTGATTCGGGGCCGGTTGAGCGGTGAAATACATCCTGGTGTGCATCCTTAGCAAGGTTCGGCGCGGGAGAGAGCGCCGGCGCCGGCCAATTATAGTCCTCGCCACAAACTGCTGCACTGCACAACATCAAGTCGTGCCCGGTTAGCTGGCTGAGCGATCATGTTTCCATGATCGCACCGCAGCGCTAGTCAAGCAAATTGTTTTTCATTGCGTAATAGGTCAAGTCGCTGTTCGATTGCAAGCCCATTTTTTCCATGATGCGCGTACGGTAGGTACTGACCGTCTTGATGCTCAGCGACAAGGCCACGCCGATATCGGACACCGTCGCGCCGCGCGCCAGGCGCAGGAAGACCTGGAACTCGCGGTCCGACAATTCCGTATGCAGCGCGGCATTCGTATCGCGGTCGAACGACTGCGCCAGCAACTCGCCCACGGTGGAGCTGACATAGCGGCGCCCCTGGAATACGGTGCGCACGGCCGTCATCAGCTCGTCGGCTTCGCATTCCTTGTTCAGATAGCCATTCGCGCCCATCTTGAACAGATTCAGCGCATATTGCTGCGCGGGATAGCCGCTGAGGATCAGCACGGGCAATTCCGGCTGGCCCTGGCGGATCGTGCGCAAGGTATCGATGCCGCTCTGATCGGGCATGGCGATATCGAGCAGCAATACATCGCAAATTTCGCGGCGGGCGATATCGAGCGCTTCGCGCCCGGTACCGGCTTCCGCCACCACACTGAAGTCGCTTGACGACGAAAAAATCTGTTTGAACCCAGCTCGTACTATTTGGTGATCATCACAAATGGCAACGCGTATCATTGTTTCCCCTTAAATTTTCCTGGCCTGGGAAAGACTACCGGAACCTGAACGCTGCTCCGGCTTAGCGTCACTAACAAAAACGCAACATTAACATTATATTCAAAATATGGCGCGCCGTACGGTAGCGTCAGCACCAAGGCGGAGCGCCCATGCAGTATAGTCAACTTAGTCAACCGCTACCGGACAACCCGACCTATATTGGTACAAATCTTATTTTAGCAAGTTTAAAATCGCAATTAATTCATTGCGTATCCACACGCGGTCCAGCGGCGCTTCCTGCGGCACGGCAGGCATGGCCGGCAGCACTGGCAGCTCGTCGGCGATGGCATGCGATGCGCCACGGCTGTCGAGCTTGTTGCGCGCGCCGCTGATGGTAAAGCCCTGCTCGTACAGCAATTCGCGGATGCGGCGTATCAGCAGCACCTCATGATGCTGATAATAACGGCGGTTGCCGCGTCGTTTGACCGGCTTGAGCTGGGAAAACTCCTGCTCCCAGTAGCGCAGTACATGCGGTTTGACGCCGCACAACTCGCTCACCTCGCCGATCGTGAAATAGCGTTTCGCCGGAATGGGCGGCAAGGGGGCGATCAACTCGGTTTTACTGATGCGCTCGTTCATCGCCACTCACTCAGGCAGCACGTGCCAGCGGACTGGTCTCTTCGACCATGCTTTTCAGCTTCTGGCTCGCATGAAAGGTCACGACACGGCGCGCCGTGATGGGAATCTCTTCACCCGTCTTCGGATTGCGGCCCGGCCGCTGCGGTTTGTCGCGCAACTGGAAATTGCCGAAACCGGACAGCTTGACGGCTTCGCCACGCTCGAGCGCATTGCGGATCTCGTCGAAAAAGGTCTCGACCATATCTTTCGCTTCGCGCTTGTTCAGGCCCACTTGCTCGAACAACAGTTCGGCCAGTTCCGCCTTGGTCAAGGTGGGTAAATCTTTTTCCGCTTCCTGGCGCACTTTGGCAACCAGCATGGCCCGATGCAAATCGGCGGCCAGTGCGGATTGCAGTACGGCGGAATCAACGTCGCTGTTATTAATTTTCCTGCCCTGCCTTTTCTGTGCGCCCGAGCTCGCCACATGGCAAGCTCGTCTACGATTGACGACGGAAAGGCCGTCACGCAAAAAGCGACGGCCAGTCCGGTAATTACGAACGCAGTTTCGCGTCGTGGCCCTGCTTGGCGGCATCGATCAGGACAGCCATCAGGCCATCGACCACATCGTCTTGCAGGGTGTTTTGAGTATCTTGCAAGCTAATCCGGAAAGCAAGGCTTTTTTCATCCGCTTCCAGACCTTTTCCACGATATTCATCAAATAAAACAATGGCTTGCACGATACGCGCCGCCGGGCTTGCCTTGGCGGCGGCATGGAAGCTGTCGAGCAGATCCTGCACGGCCACCGATTGCTTGACGACCACGGCCAGGTCGCGGCTGGCGCCAGGGAATTTCGAGATTTCCTGGTACACGGGCACGACTCTTTGCGTCAGGGCAGCGGCATCGACTTCGAACAGCACGGGCGCCAGCGGCAAGTCGTACTTTTGCATCCAGCGCGGGTGCAATTCCCCGATGAAACCGATGACCTTGCCATCGAGCTCCACGTTGGCCGAACGGCCCGGATGCAGGGCCGGATGTTCCGCCTTGGTGAAACGCAAGACCAGCGGCGCGAACAGCGCTTCCAGGTCCGCCTTCACGTCGAAGAAGTCGACCGTGCGGGACGGCTGGCCCCACTGTTCGTCGGCCACCGCGCCGTAGGCCATGGCGGCAACGCGCTTGGGCTGGGCATAGCCGGCCACCGACAAGGGGCCGTTTTGCACGCTGTCGTCGCGCTGGTAAATGGCGCCCACTTCGAAGATGCGCACGCGGTTCGTCTTGCGGTTCAGGTTGTAGCGCACGTTGGCGATCAGGCTGCCGATCAACGAGGAACGCATCACGCTCATCTGGCTGGCGATCGGGTTTTGCAATTTGATCGGGTTCGTGTTGCCCGAGAAATCGCGCTCCCATGCCGCATCGACAAAGCTCATGTTAACCACTTCCTGGAAGCCCAGGTCGGCCAGCTCATGACGTACCGCAAACAAGGAGCGGGTATTTTCCGGTGCGATCTGCATCACGTTCGCGGCCACGGGCGGCAAGGTCGGGATGTTTTCAAAGCCGTATACGCGCGCCACTTCCTCGATCAAGTCTTCCTCGATCTCGATGTCGAAACGGTAGCTGGGCGAGGTCACGGAAAACACGCCGTCCGCCAGGGTGAACGGCAGGGCCAGGCGCGTGAAGATGTCGGCGATCAGCGCATCGTTGAGCGGCACACCGATGACTTTTTGCGCGCGCGCCGTGCGCATGGTCACGGGCTGGCGTTGCGGCAAGTTCACCACGTGGTCGTCGACGGGGCCGACGGTGGTGGCCGGCGTGCCGCAGATTTCCACGATCAGGGCCGTGATACGCTCGATGTGCTCGACGGTGGTGGCGAAATCGACGCCGCGTTCGAAGCGGTGCGCCGCATCGGTCGAGAAATTCAAACGGCGGGCGCGGCCCTGGATGGCGTTCGGCCACCAGAATGCCGCTTCCAGGTAGATGCTGTCCGTATCGTCCGAGACCGAGCTGGCGTCGCCGCCCATGATGCCGGCCAGCGATTCGATTTCCTGGTCGTCCGCAATGACGCCGATCCACTCGTCGACGGCAACGGTGTTGCCATTCAAGAGCTTGACGGATTCGCCCGCCTTGCCCCAACGCACGTCGAGGCTGCCGTGGATCTTTGCCAGGTCAAACACGTGGCTGGGACGGCCCAGCTCCAGCATGACATAGTTGGAAATGTCGACCAGGGCCGACAGCGGACGCTGGCCGCTGCGCTCGAGGCGCTGCTTCATCCAGTCCGGCGTGGCTGCCTTGGCGTTCAAGCCGCGGATGACGCGGCCCGTGAAACGGCCGCACAGGTCCGGCGCGCTGACTTTCACGGGCAGGATTTCATCGCTGGAAACCGGCACGGTGCGGAACTGCGGCGCATTCAGGGGCACGCCCGTCAATGCCGACACTTCGCGCGCCACACCCAGCACGGACAGGCAGTCCGCCTTGTTCGGCGTCAACTTGATGGTGAATTTCAAGTCATTGAGGGCAAAGTAATCGCGGAAATTCTGGCCGATCGGCGCGTCGTCCGGCAATTCCATCAAGCCGGCGTTTTCTTCCGACAATTTCAATTCGCGCGCGGAGCACAGCATGCCTTGCGACTCGACGCCGCGCAGCTGGCCCACCTTGATTTCAAACGGCTTGCCATCGGCGCCAGGGGGCAGCACGGCGCCGGCCATTGCGCAGACGACTTTCAAGCCCGGACGCACGTTCGGCGCGCCGCAGACGATGTTGAGCATGGTGCCCGTGCCGACATCGACCTGGCATACATTCAGGCGGTCCGCGTTCGGATGTTTTTCCATCTCCAGGACCAGGCCCACCACCACGTTCGAGAACGGGGGCGCGACAGGATCGACGTCCTCGACTTCGAGACCGGACATGGTCAGCAGATGGGCCAGTTCGTCCGAAGTCATCTTCGGATCGACCATGGTACGGAGCCAGTTTTCGGAAAATTGCATAATCAAGCCTTCAAATGGTCAAAGCTCACAGCGCGAGCGCACGGGCGCTCCAGCGCCATGAATCAAACGGAACAACGCTTAGTTGAATTGCTTCAGGAAACGCAAGTCGCCTTCATAGAACAGGCGCAGGTCGTTGATGCCATAGCGCAGCATCGTCAAGCGTTCCAGGCCGGAGCCGAAAGCAAAACCGATGAATTTCTCGGGATCGAGGCCGAAGTTCTTCACCACGGTCGGATGCACCTGACCGGCGCCCGACACTTCCAGCCAGCGGCCCTTCAGGGGGCCGGAGCCGAAGGCGATGTCGATCTCGGCCGACGGTTCCGTGAACGGGAAGTACGACGGGCGGAAGCGCACCTGCAGGTCGTCCGTTTCGAAGAAGGCCTTGACGAAGTTCAGGTACACGCCCTTCAGGTCGGCAAAGCTGATGTCTTCGGCGATCCACAGGCCTTCGACCTGGTGGAACATCGGCGAATGGGTGGCGTCGCTGTCGACGCGGTAGGTGCGGCCCGGCGCGATGACCTTGATCGGCGGCGTATGCGTGCGCGCATAGCGCACCTGCATCGGGCTCGTGTGCGTGCGCAGCAACAAGGGCTTGCCGTCGGTGTCGTTGCCATCGATGTAGAACGTGTCTTGCATGGAACGGGCTGGGTGGTTTTCCGGGCTGTTGAGCGCCGTGAAATTGGTCCAGTCGTTCTCGATTTCGGGGCCGTCGGCCACGTCGAAGCCGATCGAGCGGAAGATTTCCTCGACACGCTCCCACGTGCGCATCACGGGATGGATGCCGCCGGGCATGCGGCCACGGCCCGGCAGGCTCACGTCGATCGCTTCGGCGTTCAGACGGCCTTGCATCTGGGCATCAGCCAGCGCATCACGGCGCGCCGTCAGCGCGTCTTCGATCTGCACTTTGACGGCGTTGATCAGGGCGCCCTGCGCCTTGCGCGCGTCCGGGTCCAGTTTGCCCAGGCCCTTCATCATTTCGGTAATCTGGCCAGTCTTGCCCAGGTAGCGGGCTTTGGCGTTTTCAAGTGCGGCAGCGTCTGCGGCGGCGATAAAGTCAGCCTGGGCCGAGACGACGAGTTCTTCTAGGGAGTTCATGCGGCTTTTCCTGTTTTGGAAATCAATCCTGGATTTAGTAATCTAGAACCCAACAATCAAAAACGGAAACGGGGCATAAGGTTCACACCCCTGCCCCGCTCTTTTATAACGTCACCCTACGGATGACGTTGTGCAATGACCGATGCTTACGCAGCGATTTTTGCTTTCACTGCGTTGACAATCGCAGCGAATGCTGGCTTGTCCATCACAGCCATATCGGCCAGGACTTTACGGTCCAGTTCGATATTTGCTTTTTTCAAGCCGTTCATGAATACGCTGTACGTTACGCCATGCTCACGGGAAGCGGCGTTGATACGGGCGATCCACAGGCGGCGGAAAACGCGCTTCTTGTTGCGGCGATCGCGGTAAGCGTATTGGCCAGCGCGCATAACTGCTTGCTTGGCAACACGGTATACACGGCTGCGGCGACCACGGTAGCCTTTAGCTTGAACAAGAATCTTTTTATGACGGGCACGAGCTGTAACCCCACGTTTTACTCTAGGCATAGTAACTCCTTAAATTGAGTGTGAGATTAAGCAGTCGGCATCATGCGCATAACGGATGTGACATCCGATGCGTTGATGTTACGGGTACCGCGCAACTGACGTTTGTTCTTGGTGGTCTTCTTGGTCAGGATGTGGCGCTTGAACGCGTGACCCGACTTGACAGTTCCACCTGGACGCACGCGAAAACGTTTTTTCGCGGAGCTTTTGGTCTTCATTTTAGGCATAGCAATCTGTCCTCTTACGGACAGCTCCATTTATAACAGGATTGCAGGTGGCAACACGACGCTGCGCTTAGATGCCTGCTTTCACATGTTGTGCAGCGGATGCGAGTCCGCTACAGTTCACGCGGCCCGCACATTGCTGAGCGGGCCGCGCAAATTCTGCCTGGGGTTTGACGCCGCGCCAATGCTGGCACGCGCTGTGTCCACCCACAGTAAAACGCTATTGTAACTTACTTCTTCTTCTTAGGCGAAAGAACCATGATCATTTGGCGGCCTTCCATCTTCGGGAACTGCTCGACCTGGCCGTACGGCTCCAGATCGGCTTTCAGACGTTCCAGCATGCGGAAGCCAATATCCTGGTGCGCCATCTCACGACCGCGGAAACGCAAGGTGATCTTGGTTTTATCGCCATCTTCAAGGAACTTGATGAGATTACGCAACTTGATATTGTAGTCACCATCATCAGTCCCCGGACGGAATTTGACTTCCTTCACGAGGATGATCTTTTGCTTCAATTTGGCTTCGTGAGCTTTCTTTTGCTCCGAATACTTAAATTTGCCGTAGTCCATCAAACGGCACACCGGTGGCTGCGCGGTAGGCGCAATTTCCACCAGGTCGACGTTTGCCTCTTCCGCCAGGCGGAAGGCTTCAGCCAAACTTACGATACCGAGTGGCTCGTTATCGACCCCGCTTAAACGCATTTCAGGGGCAGTGATTTCGCCATTGATGCGATGTGACTTGTCAGTAGCTATTGTAATTTCCTTTAAAAATCTTGTAAGACGGTCGTGCAGCGAGTTTCCTCGTCAGGCCTTGGTGTCGACTTCATGTTTGAGTCGCTCAATCAGGGCATCGACGGACATGACGCCCAGATCGACATTGCCCCGCGCCCGCACGGCCACTGTATTCGCATCCCGCTCTTTGTCGCCAATTACTAAGATGTAAGGCAATTTTTGTACGGAATGTTCACGTATTTTATAGGTAATCTTCTCGTTACGCAAATCAGCCTGTACGCGCAGCCCCGCTTTGCGCAGTTTTGTTGTTACTTCTTGTACATAATCAGCTTGGGCGTCGGAAATATTCAACACTGACACTTGCACCGGCGACAGCCACAACGGCATGGCACCCGCATAGTGTTCGATCAGGATGCCGATGAAACGTTCCAGCGAACCCACGATCGCGCGGTGCAACATGATCGGCACCTGGCGCGTGTTGTCCACGGCCACGTATTCAGCACCCAGGCGGCCCGGCATCGACGGATCGATCTGCACGGTGCCCACTTGCCATGCGCGGCCCAGACTATCCTTCAGGTGGTATTCGATCTTCGGACCATAGAACGCACCCTCGCCCGGCAATTCCGTCCATTCCACGCCGCAGGCGCGCAAGGCCGAACGCAGGGATTCCTCGGCGAAATCCCACGACTCTTCCGTGCCGATGCGGTTTTCGGGGCGCAAGGCCAGTTTCACGTCGATATTCGTGAAGCCGAATGCCGTGTACACATCCATCGCCTGCTGGTGGAACGCCGTCACTTCGCCGGCGATCTGCTCTTCCAGGCAGAAGATGTGGCCGTCATCCTGCGTAAAACCGCGCACGCGCATCATGCCGTGCAAGGCGCCCGACGGTTCGTTGCGGTGGCATTGGCCGAATTCGCCGTAGCGCAATGGCAAGTCGCGGTAGCTGCGCATGCCATTGTTGAAAATCTGGATATGGCCAGGGCAATTCATCGGCTTCAGCGCATAGGCGCGGTTTTCCGATTCCGTGATGAACATGTTTTCACGGTAATTATCCCAGTGACCGGTCTTTTCCCACAGGCCACGGTCGAGGATTTGCGGCGCCTTGACTTCCTGGTAGCCGTTGACCTGGTACACATTGCGCATATATTGCTCGACTTGCTGCCAGATCGACCAGCCTTTCGGGTGCCAGAAGATCAGGCCCGGCGCCTCTTCCTGGAAATGGAAGAAATCGAGCTGCTTGCCCAGTTTGCGGTGATCGCGCTTTTCCGCCTCTTCCAGGTTGTGCAGATACAGTTCCTGGTCTTCCTTCTTGGCCCAGGCCGTGCCATAGATACGCTGCAGCATCTCGTTTTTCGAGTCGCCGCGCCAGTAGGCGCCGGCCAGCTTCATCAGCTTGAACACTTTCAGCTTGCCCGTCGACGGCACGTGGGGGCCGCGGCACAAGTCCGTGAACTTGCCTTCGGAATACAGCGACACTTCCTGGTCGGCCGGGATCGAGCCGATCAGTTCAGCCTTGTACGCTTCACCGATACTGTTGAAGTAGTCGATAGCTTCGTCGCGCGCGACAACCTTGCGCGTCACTTGCTCATCCTTCTTGGCCAGTTCCGCCATTTTCTTTTCGATCGCGACCAGATCTTCCGGCGTGAACGGACGCTTGTAGGCGAAGTCATAGTAAAAGCCGTTGTCGATCACGGGACCGATGGTCACTTGCGCGTCCGGGAACAATTCCTTGACGGCATACGCCAGCAAGTGGGCCGTCGAGTGGCGAATCACTTCCAGGCCGTCGGCGTCCTTGTCCGTCACAATCGCCAATTCCGCGTCTTGCTCGATCAGATAGGAGGTATCGACCAGCTTGCCGTCGACCTTGCCCGCCAGGGCAGCCTTGGCCAGGCCGGTACCAATATTGGCCGCAACCTGGGCCACGGTGACCGGACCGTCAAATTGACGGGCGGAACCATCGGGAAGTCGGATTGTAAGCATATTGATCTCCATATCGGCGCTGGCGCCAGGTAAAACTGCAATGAATGGTGTGGACTGAAAAACTGAAAGGAAAACGCAGACGCAAAAAAACGCGGACTAGCCGCGTTTTTCACTTTTTTGAGACAAAGGAAACCCGTTCGACTAGCGTCACTCCCAAAGCTTGGTAGTAGTTCGCGGTGTCATAACCGGTTTTACCTTTCTCTCTAACTGCATTCTGGTGGGCGGTGAGGAATTCGAATCCCCGACCCCTTGGATGTCGACCAAGTATTCTAACCAGCTGAACTAACCGCCCGTAAAACTTTTGTTGATCATTGTATTTCAAATGACCGCTTGCGGCTTGCGCCAGCTTAAAACTCTTTAAAACCACTTACTGCTAAATTCTGGTGGGCGGTGAGGAATTCGAATCCCCGACCCCTTGGATGTCGACCAAGTATTCTAACCAGCTGAACTAACCGCCCCGAAGACCAGCATTATAGAGAGGCTTTCCCAGAATGACAAGGGCTGTTTTACAGGAAACTTTAATCTGTTTTTCATCCGCTTCCCGGGCGTCAGCCTCCTTTATAGAGAGTCGGCCCGGCACACGCGGAATGCCGCT
This sequence comes from Janthinobacterium agaricidamnosum, assembly GCF_003667705.1. NCBI lineage: Bacteria > Pseudomonadati > Pseudomonadota > Betaproteobacteria > Burkholderiales > Oxalobacteraceae > Janthinobacterium > Janthinobacterium agaricidamnosum. The sequence continues at coordinate 3,656,715 of NZ_CP033019.1, forward strand.
AGAATCGCGGCATGAACTCCACTCTATTCGCCTGGCTGAAAACCCTGAGCCGCATCTGCGGTTTTGAAACGGCCGACTGCTTCCCGCCCAATCATCCCTATGCGCGCACGCGCTGGGAAGCCGCGTATTTCGATATCGCCTCCGACGTGAAGCCCGACGAGATCGAACGGCGCATCTGCGCGGCCATCGCCAACACGCCGAGCGTCTTCGCCTACATCAGCAATCCCACGCCGCGCATGCAGCGCGCGCTGCTGAACGTGATCCACGACCGGCTGCGGCGCCAGCCCGGCGCGGGCGCCACGGACCTGGTCTTGTTACTGATCAATGCCTACGCCAGCCCCCACATCACGGAAGCCGTGCCCGGGCTGCGCACCTTGATCTACAACACGGAACACGAAGACACGAATCTGCGCGTGCATGCGATCCTGGAATTGCTGGTCGGCACGCCACGGGGGCTGGACGTGATCGACATGTAATCGTCATGCATGATTGGCGGGAACGTAGCGCGCCCGCAAGCGCATGAATGGCGTTTCCACAACTCTATACAAAAGCCAGCCCGTCAAGATGCTGACGGCGGCACTGAGCAGTATCGCCGGCGCGCCGTCCGGCCCATAACCGAGATCCTGCAACACCGGCCGCAGCAGGATGCATAACTGCTTGTGCAACAGATAAATCGCATACGACCACAGGGCCAGGCTGGCCGCGCCCGGCACGCGCAGTTTATATAATGCACTGCCGGGACTGAGCGCGGCGATCAGCAGCAAGCTGAAACTGGCGGCCAGGGCCGGATAGCCGAACACGGTCACCGCATAGCCATAATGATCGGTGAGAAACATGTAAAACATCAGCGCCGTGCCGACCATTCCCGCCAGCAAGGTGCGGTTGCCGTGCGATGTCAGGCGCGTCCAGGCGGTCGGGTGGTAATTCTTCAGCAGCGCCAGCGCCACGCCCGCCACCAGTTCGTCAAAACGGCACCACGAGGCATAGTAAATGTACTTGTAATAGCCGAGGCCGCCGCGCGGCAGGTGCACGTATTCATCCCACAGGTAGGCGCGCGCCAGCATGCCGACGATCAAACTGGCGGCCACGGCCAGCCACGCCCACAGCAGCGACTTGCGGCAGGCGGCGATCAACAACGCCACGGCCGGCAGCAGCACGTAGAACTGCTCTTCCACGCACAGCGACCACGCATGGGAAAACGCCGTGCCCGGCGTCAGATTGATGTTTTGCGTAAAGGTCAGGAATTTCCACAGGGGCAGCAGCGCGCTGTCGCCGCGAAACGCGGGCCACACATAATACAAAGCCAGCACGACATAAAAATTGGGCAAGGTGCGCAGGAAACGCCGCGCATAGAAACGGGGCAAGGAAAATCCGTGCTCGCTGCGCAGGGCCGCGAAGATCTGGTTGCCGATCAGATAGCCGCTGAGGGCAAAGAACAGGTCCACACCCGTCCAGCCGATTTCTCCCCAGAAACCAAACGCCCCGCCCTCGCTGACGAACAGCAAATAGTGGTTCATGAAGACGAGCACGATGGCCAGCGCGCGCAAGGTATCGAGGCCATACAGGCGGGAAGGATGGGACGTACTGGACATGGAATCGGCAAGGGAAAACAACGGTGGCGCCGATCATGCCACGCCAGAGTGCGGCATGGCCACATTTTTGCAGGCGTGCACGGCGAATCCCGCTAAAATATGCCGACCCCGCTTTCCCTTCCCGCAACAGCATAGGATATGTCCAGCATGAGCAGCGCACTCCACTTCAAGTCCATCAACTACACGGGCCAGGGCAGCGGCCCGCGCCTGATCGTCACCGGCGCCGTGCACGGCAATGAAACCTGCGGCACCAAGGGCATCCACCGCGTGATGGCTGAACTCGACAGCGGCGCCCTCTCGATTCTGGCCGGCAGCGTCACCTTCGTGCCCATCACCAACCCGCTGGCCTACGCCAAGGGCGTGCGCAGCGGCGACCGCAACCTGAACCGCAATCTGTTTCCGAACGACAATCCACAAGATTTCGAAGACCGCATCGCCAATTGGCTGTGCCCTTTGCTGGGCCAGCACGACGTGCTGCTCGACTTGCACTCGTTCAATGCCGACAGCCAGCCCTTCGTCATGGTGGGGCCGCGCAACAACGATGGCCCGCTGCAACCGTTTCAACACGAAGACAAGGAACGCGCGCTGGCGCGCCGCCTGGGCGTGCGCCGCTTCGTCGACGGCTGGCTGCATGCGTATGGCCAGGGCGTACAGCGCCGCCTGGGCAATAGCGATCAGGTGGGCCTGGTCTTGCGCTATGGCGTGGGCACGACGGAATACATGCGCTCGACGGGCGGCTATGCGCTGACCCTGGAATGCGGCCAGCACGCGGACCCGGCCGCGCCGGACGTGGCTTACCGCGCCATCATGAACACCCTGGCCTTCCTCGGCTTCATCGATGCGCCGCAGCCTGAACCGATCGCCGACGCGGACATGGAAGCGTTGAACATGGTCGTCGTGCACGACAAGCTGCATGCAAGCGACCGCTTCATCAAGACCTGGTCCAGCTTTGACAAGGTCAAACAGGGCGAGCAGATCGGCGTGCGCGCGGACGGCACGCCCGTGACGGCCGAATTCGACGCCTACATCCTCTTCCCGGACGTCAACGCGCAAGCCAATGCCGAGTGGTATTACCTGGCGCGGGTGGCCAGCAGCTTCTGATCAATGCCCCACTGATTTGGAGAAAAGATTAATCACCAGCACGCCGGCAATGATCAGCCCCAGGCCGATCAGGGCCGGTGTATCGAGGCTTTGCTTGAACCAGAACCAGCCCACGGCGGAAATGAGCACGATGCCCACGCCCGACCAGATCGCATACACGATGCCGGTAGGAATAACCTTCAAGGTCAGGGACAAACACCAGAAGGCGATGCTGTAGCCGACAACGGTGATGACACTGGGCCACAAACGGCTGAAGCCCTCGGATGCCTTCAAGGCGCTGGTGGCGATGACTTCGGCGATGATGGCGATGGCCAGGTAGAAATACGTCATGGTGAGACTCATGCTGGCATCCTTTATTGCGGGCTGAGCAATTTCAAGCCCAGGATGCCGGAGACGATCAGGGCGATGCAGGCGATGCGCGCGGCGCTGGCCGGTTCGCCCAGCACCATGATGCCGAAGATGGCCGTGCCCACGGTGCCGATGCCCGTCCAGATGGCGTAGGCCGTGCCCAGAGGCAAGGTGCGCAAGGCCAGGCCCAGCATCACCACGCTGCCCAGCATGGACACCGCCGTCAAGACGGAGGGCACGAGACGGGTAAAACCGGCGCTATATTTGAGGCCGATGGCCCAGCCGATTTCCAGCAAGCCCGCCAATACCAGAATGATCCACGCCATCTATTTCTCCCGAGGCGGCAGGGTCGTCCCCGCCATGCAGCCCCCACATCGAGCGGGGTCGTCCCCACAGGAGCAAAAGGAAAAGTATACCATCGGGTGAAAACTCTTGCCGCAAGCACATTTTTTCTAGTGCGGCCGCTCCAATCAAATATTGCCAAAAAACATGCTTGTGGCAGCATAATTGCTACATCCACTCACTCTCGGGAACAATGATGCTGCTACTGGCCCAAATCCTTACCGCCCTCATCCTGCTGCTGCACGTCTATATCGTGCTGCTGGAAACCGTGCTGTTCGATGCGCGCGGGCGCAAGGTGTTTGGCTTGTCCAAGGAAAAAGCGGAGATCGTGCGCCCCGCCATGTCGAACCAGGGCTGCTACAACGGTTTTCTTGTCGCCGCGCTGGCGCTGGGCTTTTTTCACCCGGACGCGGCCATCGCCCATGCATTCACCGTCTTCGGCCTGACCTGCATCGCCGTGGCTGGCGTGTGGGGCGCGGCCACCGTCATGACGCGCATTCTCTATCTGCAAACGGTGCCTGCCGTCATCGCCCTGCTGCTGTTCCACTTCGCCTGATACCTGCCGGGGCGGCCGACCGGCCGGCGCTGGCACCCGCCCCTGCCTGATAAATCCACCGGCCAGCACGTTTTTTATTTATATCGTAAAATTCCGATATTGAAATTCATAAAAGACGATACATATATCGCTTGAAGACGAACATCGACCAGGAGAAACAGCATGGACATCGACGCCATTCACAAGGCGCTGGCCAATCCCGTACGGCGGCAGATTTTGCAGTGGCTGAAGGAGCCGGAGCAGTATTTTTGCGAACAGGACCATCCGCTCGACTTTGGCGTCTGCGCCGGCCTGATCGACCGGCGGCTGGGGTTGTCGCAATCGACGGTCTCGGCGCACTTGGCCACCCTGCAAAAGGCCGGTTTAATTTCCGCCAGAAAAGTTGGCCAATGGAGCTTTTTCAAGCGCAATGAAGCCACCATCCAGGCCTTTCTGGAGCACATGCAGCAAGGTTTGTAACAGCACCCCCATCCATATCGCCGTTCGCGGCATTCTCGACAGGAAAGATAGCAACCATGGCAACTTTATTCGACTCCATCACCATAGGCAGCCTGCAACTGAAAAACCGTATCATCATGGCGCCGCTGACGCGTTCGCGCGCCGGTAATCCTGGCCGCGTGCCCAACGCCCTGATGGCCGAGTACTACACGCAGCGCGCCTCGGCCGGCATGATCATCTCGGAAGCGACGGCCGTCACGCCGCAGGGCGTGGGCTATGCCGACACGCCCGGCATCTGGTCCGACGAGCAGGTGGAAGGCTGGAAACACATCACCAAGGCCGTGCATGACGCGGGCGGCCTGATCGTGCTGCAACTGTGGCACGTGGGCCGCATTTCCGCACCCGTCTTCCTCGATGGCGACCTGCCCGTGGCGCCCAGCGCCGTCAAGCCGGCCGGCCATGTCAGCCTGGTGCGCCCGAAACAGGAATTCGTCACGCCGCGCGCACTGGACACGGAAGAAATCCCCGGCATCGTGGCAGCCTACCGCCTGGGCGCAGAGAATGCGAAAAAAGCGGGCTTCGACGGCGTGGAAATCCATGGCGCCAATGGTTATCTGCTCGACCAGTTCTTGCAAGACAGCACCAACTTGCGCACCGACAACTATGGCGGCTCGATTGAAAACCGCGCCCGCTTGATGCTGGAAGTGACGGACGCGTGCATCGAAGTATGGGGCGCCGACAGGGTCGGCATGCACCTGGCGCCGCGCCGCGACGCGCACGACATGGGCGATTCGAACCCGCGCGCCACCTTCGGCTATGTGGCGCGCGAGCTGGGCAAACGGGGCATCGCCTTCATCTGCGCGCGCGAAGCGCTCGGTGAAGACCGCCTGGGCCCGTACCTGAAGCAGGAATTTGGCGGCGTGTACATTGCCAACGAGAAAATGGACAAGGCGGCGGCCGAAGCCTTGCTGGCCAAGGGCGAAGCCGATGCCGTGGCCTTTGGCCTGTGGTTCATCGCCAACCCCGACCTGCCCATCCGCCTGCGCAGCGACGCGCCGCTCAATCCGCTGAACCCGGACACCCTGTACGCGCCGGACGCGACCGGCTATACGGACTACCCGGCACTGGCGGCACAAGCCTGAACAGCGCCCTGAGCACGAGCGGCTCTGCGCCGCTCATTCCCCCACGCGGCGGGCGCAACGACACAAACGCAGTTCGCTGCGCAATGATCGTGGCGGCCGCCGTTTTTGCCTGTCTTTCAGCGCCATCGGCGCCGTGCCGGCCGGGCCGGGCGGCGCGCCTGCACGCTGCTGAAGACGCGGCGTATCACTTCGGCCGGCACGGCGTGCTCGCGCAAATAGGCCGTTGCGACCGTCCGGCCCAGGGCGTGATGAAACGCCACGCCACGCTCGACGAGCTCGGCCATCACTTTGTCCGTTCGGACATTGTTTCCATGTACATCATCGACACTGTTTTTCATGCCATGGCTCCCTATCGGGTGAATCAACCCTGCATCAAGTTTTGACCACATACCGTGCATTTAGTGCCCGGCACAGGAAGCAAGCATGGTTAAAATGGCAGTACAAACGGCGCCGACACCGCATGGATAGCGGCCTCGGCTGCTTGTCGCCACCGCCAGCCCCGTATAGAATGCCTGCGCAGAATTTTTGCTTCAAGGAAAATGGCCACCAGCGCCATCCCATTAAAACAGTGTCACTGAAGGGTATCAATGGACGATTTATTTGTACAAGCGGGCGACTTGCCGACCTGGCACCAGCGCTGTGCGCTGCGCGTGCTGCACCTGTTCGGCTGGCGCCTGCGCTTCCGCCCCTTGCCGGGGCCGCGCGGCATCGCCGTCGTCTACCCGCACACGTCCAACTGGGATTTCATGGTGGGCCTGTTCGGCAAATGGGCGCTGTCCTTGCCGTTCCGCTGGCTGGCCAAGGATTCGCTGTTCCGCGGCCCCATGGGCAAGGTGCTGCGCTATCTCGGCGGCGAACCCGTCGACCGCAGCACCACCAGCGGCACGATCCAGCGCCAGGCCGAACGCATGCTGGCCGCAGACTGGTACTGGCTGGCCATCACGCCGGAAGCGACGCGCAGCTACCGCCCGAACTGGAAAAGCGGCTTTTATCACCTGGCCCTGGCCGCCAAGGTGCCGCTGCTGCTGGTCTACATCGACTACCCGAACAAGGTGCTGGGCGTCGTCGACCATTTATACTTGACGGGCGACAAGGAGGCCGACATGGCGGCGATTGCCGCCGTGTATGCGGGCCACCAGGGCTTGCATCCTGAAATGGCGGCGCCCATCGTGCTGTCCGACAAGCGCCCCGGCGCTTAAGCCGCTCAAGCAACCCCCATCAGCACCACGCCGGCGGCCGTCAAGGCCACGCCGGCCACACGCAGCACGCGCTCGGCCAGCACCTGGCCGACGACACGTCCCACACACAGCAGCATGGCCGAGGCCAGCATGAAGCCGCACGCGGCCGAGCCGGCCGGCAATTCCTGGCCATGCGCATTGCCATGCGCGAGCGCAAACATACCCACCAATCCCAAGCCTAGCCAGTTCGGCAAGGCCAGCGCCAGCGCGATGGCCAGTCCCACCAGCGCCACCGTGGCGGCGATGCCCGTTTCCAGCCCGGGCACCGTCAAGCCTGCCATGCCGGCAAGCGCGCCGAGCAGCATCATGCCGAGAAACGTGGCGGGCTGCCCCCAGCCGCGGCGCTGCTGGCCGCCCCAGAGACCCACGCCCAGCATGGCCAGCAAATGGTCGATGCCCGTGAACGGATGGGCGAAGCCGGCCAGAAAGCCCACGCTGTCGCCGTGACCGGGATGGGCCATCGCGGGCAAGGCCAGCAGGCACAGTGCCGCCACGGCGGCTGTTTTCTTCGTCAGTGTTGCGCTCATTGCAGCTCCTTGCCGGGTTGATCGAGCAAACCTTGCTCGCGGATAAAATCGATGACGACCTGCACGCCGTCGCCGCTGCGCAGGTTGGTGAACACGAAGGGGCGCTCGCCGCGCATGCGCCTGGCATCCTGCGCCATCACGTCGAGGTTGGCGCCCACATACGGCGCCAGGTCCGTCTTGTTGATGATCAACAAATCGGAGCGCGTGATGCCGGGCCCGCCCTTGCGCGGGATTTTTTCGCCGCCGGCCACGTCGATCACGTAGATCGTCAGGTCCGACAGTTCCGGGCTGAAGGTGGCGGCCAGATTGTCGCCGCCCGATTCGACCAGGATCAAATCAAGATGCGGAAAATCTGCCTGCATGCGCGCGATCGCTTCCAGGTTGATCGACGCGTCCTCGCGGATCGCCGTGTGCGGGCAGCCGCCCGTCTCCACTCCCATCAGGCGTTCGGCCGGCAAGGCATCGGCGCGCAGCAGGATTTCCATGTCTTCCTTGGTGTAGATATCGTTCGTGATGACGGCCATGTCGTAGCGCTCGCGCATGCCCTTGCACAGCATTTCGCACAGGGCCGTCTTGCCCGAGCCGACGGGGCCGCCTATGCCCACGCGCAAGGGATTGGAGGTAATCGATGTCATGTTTGCTCTCTCATTGAATAGTTCAGGAACGGTACAAGCGGCTGTACTGCACTTCGTGCCGCATCGACAGCAGCGACAGGCCTGGCGCCCAGTTGCCCATCTCGTCGTCTGGTAACGTTTGCGCCGTGAGGGCCGCCGCTTCCAGGTCCGGCCGCAGCGACAGCAGCAAACGCTGGCCCGCCACCTGCCCCAGCGGCACGGATTTCACGCAGACGAGCACCTGGTTTTCCGCCCAGGCGAACAGCATGGCCAGCAGCGCTTCCTCGCGCGGAATGGCCAGCGCCGCCACGGCGCAGGCATACGCGGTGGGTAAAGCCACTTCCGGTTCGCCCTGCAGCATGTCGATCAAGACGCCATCGGCCACGCCCAGCTCGGCCAGCAGCTTGGTCAAGGAATAGCCCATCTGGATGGTTTCGGCGCGAAATTCCGCCGTGTCGCGCGAAGCGATGAAGCGCTCGCTCCAGCGCTGCACGGCGCGCAGATCCTGCGCTGCAAACGCCTGCATCAAGCGCCAGCACAGGGGCGCTTCCCAGCGCGCCACCACCTGCGCCAAGTGTTGCGCGATCCATGCGCGCGCCGTGGCCGCGTCGTGCACCAGGCTTGACTCGAGCGCCGCTTCCAGCCCCTGCGAATAGCTGTAGGCGCCGATCGGCAAGGCCGGGCTGGCGAACTGCAGCAAATGCAGCAGGGCCGACGCCTGCATCACGCAGTGTCACCGGGGCGGTGGATTTTCTGCCGCAGCGGCACGGGTGCCAGCAAGTGCTGGCCGTGGCCGTCGTGGTGGCCATGGCCGCCGCCATACGCGCCCGCTTCCGGTTCGAACGGCGCGCTTTCTTCCGTCACGGTCGCCCGCAAGCCTTCGAGCATCTCCTTCAACACCACGTCCTTGCGGATGCGCAAAAAGCCGTCGCCTACCTGCGCCTGGGTGTGGCGGTTCCCCAGGTGGAAAGCGCAGCGCAGCAAGGTGTGGGCATCCGCGCAGCGCACCAGATAGGTCGGTTCGCGCGCGGCGACGATCTGCACCACCTGCCCGCCCGGCCCCGTCATGCGCTCGCCGTCGCGCAGCACCGTGCCGCGCACGGCGAACACGGCCACGTCCTCGCCATCCGACAGCACGGCGCGCAGCCGGCATTTTTCGCGCTGGTCGTAGGGCAGCACGAGTTGGGCAGCGGCGGCGCGAGGATCGTCAGCCGCCAGTTTGGTATGCAAAGTCAGCATGATGTCTCCCGCTTAAAATAGAAAATAGCGCTGCGCCATGGGCAGCACGGCGGCCGCCTCGCACACGAGCAGCTGGCCGTCGGCGCGCACGGCGTAGGTTTCCGGGTCCACTTCCATGTGCGGCGTGGCGCCGTTGTGGATCATGTCGTGCTTGCGCAAGCCGCGCATGTTTTTCACGGCGATGACGGATTTATTCAGTTTGAGCTGGTGCCCGATATCGAGGTCGTAGGCCGCCTGCGAGACAAAGGTGAACGACTTTTTCAGGCCGCCGCCGAAGGCGCCGAACATCATGCGGTAGTGCACGGGCTGCGGCGTTGGAATCGAGGCGTTCGGGTCGCCCATCTGCGCGGCGGCGATCATGCCGCCTTTTAAAATCATCGATGGCTTGACGCCGAAAAACGCGGGCTTCCACAGTACGATGTCGGCGATCTTGCCCGCCTCGATGGAACCGACCACGTGCGAAATCCCGTGCGTGATGGCCGGGTTGATCGTGTACTTGGCGATGTAGCGCTTGGCGCGGAAATTGTCGCTGCGCGCCGTGTCGGGTGCCAGGGCGCCCCGCTGCACCTTCATCTTGTGCGCCGTCTGCCAGGTGCGCATGATCACTTCGCCGACGCGGCCCATCGCTTGCGAATCGGACGACATCATCGAGATGGCGCCGATATCGTGCAAGATATCTTCGGCGGCGATGGTTTCGCGGCGGATGCGCGACTCGGCAAAGGCCACGTCTTCGGCAATCGCCGGGTCCAGGTGGTGGCAAACCATCAGCATGTCCAGGTGCTCGTCGAGCGTGTTGACGGTGAAGGGGCGCGTGGGGTTGGTCGACGAGGGCAGTACGTTGGACTGGCCCACGGCGGCGATGATGTCGGGCGCATGGCCGCCGCCCGCCCCTTCCGTGTGAAACGTGTGGATGGTGCGGTCCTTGAAGGCGGCCAGCGTATGTTCGAGGAAGCCGCCCTCGTTGAGGGTGTCGCTGTGCAGCGCCACCTGGATATCCATGCGGTCCGCGACGGACAGGCAATTGTCGATGGCGGCCGGCGTGCTGCCCCAGTCCTCGTGCAGTTTCAGGCCGATGGCGCCCGCGCGCACCTGCTCTTCCAGGGGCAGCGGCAAGCTGACGTTACCTTTTCCCATGAAGCCCAGGTTCATCGGGAAGGCGTCGGCGGCCGCCAGCATGGCGTGCAAGTGCCATGGCCCCGGCGTGCAGGTGGTGGCGGCCGTGCCTACGGCCGGCCCCGTGCCGCCGCCCAGCATGGTGGTCACGCCGCTCATCAGCGCTTCCTCGATCTGCTGCGGGCAGATGAAATGGATGTGCGTGTCGACGCCGCCGGCCGTGACGATCATGCCTTCGCCGGCGATGATCTCGGTGGCGCCGCCGATGGCCAGGGTCACGCCGGGCTGGATGTCGGGGTTGCCCGCCTTGCCGATGCCGAAGATCAGACCGTTTTTCAGGCCGATGTCGGCCTTCACGATGCCCCAGTGGTCGAGGATGACGGCATTCGTGATGACGGTGTCCATCACTTCGGCCGCGCAGCGCTGCGACTGGCCCATGCCGTCGCGGATGACTTTACCGCCGCCGAATTTCACCTCTTCGCCGTAGATCGCGTAGTCATGCTCGATCTCGATGAACAGTTCCGTGTCGGCCAGGCGGATGCGGTCGCCCTTGGTGGGGCCGAACATCTCGGCATACGCGCTGCGGGGAATGCTGGCCATCTCAATCCTTTCCCGGTGGTGTGTCTTGCAGTTCGCCCATCACTTCTCCGTTGAAGCCGTAAACCTTGCGTTCGCCCGCCAGCGCCACCAGTTCCACCGTGCGCTGCTGGCCCGGTTCGAAGCGCACGGCCGTGCCGGCCGTGATATTGAGGCGCATGCCGTAGGCACGCCAGCGCTCGAAGGCCAGCGCCGGATTGACTTCAAAAAAGTGAAAGTGCGAGCCGACCTGGATGGGCCGGTCGCCCCGGTTGGCCACCACCACGGTGGCCGTGGCGCGCCCCGCGTTCAAGCTGATTTCGCCTTCTTCCAATTGGTATTCGCCTGGGGTCATGAGGGGCTCCTGTCAATGTCGCTTGTAGGGTTACGGTATCGGGTGGTGCACGGTCACCAGCTTGCTGCCGTCGGGGAAGGTCGCTTCCACCTGGATGTCGGGGATCATCTCGGCGATGCCGTCCATGACGTCGGCGCGCGAGAGTATCTTGGTGCCGTCCGACATCAGCTGCGCCACCGACTTGCCGTCGCGCGCGCCTTCCATGATGGCGGCGCTGATCAGGGCCACCGCTTCCGGGTAATTCAATTTCAAGCCGCGCGCCAGGCGCCGTTCGGACAGCAGCGCGGCCGTAAAAATGAGCAGCTTGTCTTTTTCGCGGGGAGTCAGGTCCATGGTTTTCCTTGCGCTTCTTTCCTGATTAAGTGTTCCAGATGCTAAGTGTTCCAGATGCGGGGCACGACGGCGTCGCGTCCCAGCATGGCGGGGCGCAGCAGCTGCCAGGCGGCCAGCATGACGCGGCGCGCCGCTTCGCTGTCGCCGCACAGCAGGCGCACCACCACCAGCGATTTCATGTGCGTGGCGCCAAACGCGGCGCCGGCCGGCACGGCGATCTCGCGCACGGCCGCCAGTACGGCGGAAGAAACGGGCCGGCCGACGGCGATCAGGGTGGCGCATACCGTGTGTCCGCCCAATCCCAGGGGGCTGGCCATCAGGGCGCCGCCGGCGGCCAGCACGCCCTGCTCCCACCACAGCAGCTTGCCGCCGCGACGGATCCGCACCTGCTGGCTGATGCTGCCCGTATTAAAAATTTCGCCTGCGGCGCTGCGGCCCAGGCAAACGATGTCGCAGCCGATGTAGCCGGCGTCCGCCGCCAGGTCCACCTCATGGCGCAGGCGCACGCAGGCCTGGTCGAAGAAGATGCTCTCCTGCGGCAGCCACTCGATCGCCGCGCCGCTGCCCGCGCGCAGCACGATGTGCTGGCCCGAGACATGGCCGTTGGCGCGGTACCATTTGGCGGCGCCCGGCGACGTGAGCAAGGCGTGTGCGCCCTCGCCCACCGTGGCGTCGGCGGCCAGCTGGTCGCCGCCCACCACGCCGCCGGGCGGATGGATGATGATGGCGTGGCAGACGGCATCGCCTTCCGGATACAGGGGCTTTTGCACGCGCAGGGGGCCGCTGTGCGTGCGCTCGACAAGGCGGCTGACGCCATCGTGCAGCGCGAAGCCCAGGCGCAGGTGCGCCTGCCAGGCGCCGTGTGCGCTGGCTGGTGGAGGCATGACTGGATGGCTGCTGTCTGGCATGCGGGGCAATCGCGTAAATAAGCGATTACCTAAGCAGGATATGTGCCAGCATCAGGTGAAGGAAACGTGAGAATCGTGCACCGCGTTGCAGCGAATGCACCGGCATGGTGCAGCGACCGCACCGCGGCGTTTATGCCTGGGCCATGGCCAGGGTGCGCCGTTCGCGCAGCAAGGCCGTAAACAGTGCGGCGCCCAGGGGGCGGCTGAAATAATAGCCCTGCATTTCATCGCAGCCGTGTTCCGTCAGGAAGGCGACCTGCTCGCGCGTTTCCACGCCTTCGGCGATGACGCGCATATCGAGGTTGTGCGCCAGCGAGATGACGGAACGGGCGATGGCCGCGTCGCTGCTGCTGGTGGTGACGTCGTCGACGAAGGATTTGTCGATCTTCAGCACGTCGATGGGAAAGCGCTTCAGGTAACCGAGGCTGGAATAGCCGGTGCCGAAGTCGTCGAGCGAAATGCCCACGCCGATGTCCTTCAGGCGCGTGAGGGCCGCCACGGCCTTGTCCGGGTCGCCCATCACCGTGCTTTCCGTGATCTCGATGCCCAGGCAGGCGGGCGCGATGCCGTACTTGCGCAGGGCCGCCTCGACGAAGGGCACCGTGCGGTCCTGCGCGAACTGCTTGCCGGACAGGTTGACGGCCACCTTGATGCTGCCCAGGCCCGCGTCGTGCCACACGCGGATCTGCGCGCACACGCTTTCAAGCACCCATTCGCCGATGGCCGTGATCAAGCCATATTCCTCGGCCAGCGCGATGAACAGGCCGGGCGGCACCTTGCCCAGCACAGGATTATTCCAGCGCAATAACGCTTCCGCGCCCAGCATGGCGCCCGTGCGCAGGCACATCTGCGGCTGGTAATGCACTTCGAATTCATCGCGGCCGATGGCGCCGCGCAGCTGCTGCTGCATGGCCAGGCGGGCGCGGATATCGCTGCCCATGCGCTCCGTGAAGAAGGCGTAATGGTCGCGCCCCATTTCCTTGGCGCGCACGAGGGCCGTGTCGGCATGGCGCAGCACGTCGTCGAGGCTGTCGCCGTCGGCCGGGCACATGGCGATGCCGATGCTGGTGGTCAGCGCCAGGCGCTCGCCGTCAACACTCAATTCTTCGCGCAAGCCGGCCAGGATGGTTTGCGCCAGCCCCAGGGTACGTCCCAGCAGGGCATCGTCCTGCAGCAGGATCTGGAATTCGTCGCCGCCCTGGCGCACCACAGTGTCGCCCTCGCGTACGCAGCCGGACAGGAAGCGCGCCACCACTTGCAGCGCCTTGTCGCCGACGGCCTGGCCGTGCGAATCGTTGATGTTCTTGAAGCGGTCCAGGTCCAGGCACATCAGCACCACCTGCTGGCTGTCGCGCACGGCGTTCGCGCGCGCCTGTTCGAAGCGCTCGCGCAGCAGCACGCGGTTGGGCAAGCCCGTCAGCGCGTCGTGGTAGGAGAGGAAATCGATCAGATGCTGCTCGGCCTTGCGCTCGCTGATGTCGAGGAAGACGCCCACATAGTTGACGACGGCGCCATCGGGCCCGTGCACGGTGGAGACGCTGAGCAGGCAGGGATAGGTGTCGCCGCTCTTGCGCCGCGTCTGCACCTCGCCCGACCAGCAGCCGCTGCTGCGCAAGCCCTGGCGCAGGGCCAGCAGCACCGCTTCGCCCGTGTATTCGGCATGCAGGCGCATGATGTCCGTGCCCACCACTTCCTGCGCCGCGTAGCCGGTGATGCGGGTAAAAGCGGGATTGGCCGTGACGATGATGCCGGCCGGATCGGTGATCAGGATGGCGTCCTGGGTCGCTTCGAAGACCTGGCCCGACAGGCGCAGCAATTCTTCATTGGCGCGGCGGATCTGCACTTCGCGCGCCAGCGTGCTGGCCACCTGTTCCAGTTCGGCCGTGCGTTCGGCCACCCGGCGTTCCAGGTTGGCGCGCTCCTGCGCCAGCTGCAGCTGCGCCCGCGCCAGACGCACGTGGGCATCGGTACGGGCGAGGATTTCCTCGGCCTGGAAGGGCTTGGCGATGAAATCGACGGCGCCCAGCGCAAAGCCGCGCACCTTGTCGTCCGTATCGTACTGGGCCGACAGGAAGATCACCGGCACCTGCTGCAGGGACGGTATCTCCTTCAGGCGGCGGCACACTTCAAAGCCGTCGAGGCCGGGCATGCGCACGTCGAGCAGGATCAGCTCCGGCGGGCGCGCCTGGGCCGTCCACAGAGCCAGTTCGCCGTTCGGCGCCTGGCGCACCGCGTAGCCGGCGCCGCCCAGCAAATCGCTCAACAGCTTCAGCGAAGCCGGCGTATCTTCAACGATCAGTACTTCGCCCTTCGAATTCACTTCCGAAAAATCGCGGTGCATGTAGCAGTTCTCTCAGCTTTGGATGAGGCGCGGCGGTCCGTTGCCACGCTGGACAAGACATTTTCTTTGCGATGAACTACGTACTATCATCATAATCTTTATTGCAATTTAGCACCATCCATCGGCCCTACTTAGTCCGTCTTTTCAGCGAAACCGATGTTGTCAGCCCACACTTTTACGTGTGCGCCAGCGCCCCCTCATTTTCCAGCAAGCCGCACAGCTGGCGGTACTGATGCTGGTCGAGCATGGCCTGCAGCGGCGCCAGCAACGGCGCCGCCACCGCTGGCAAGGCCGCCAGCAGCAGGGCCACCCTGGCCAGGTTCAATTCGCGCAGCGCCACCAGCAAGGCGGCGCGTTCTTCCCCCGTCAGCAGCAGCAAGTCTTGTGCCCGCAGTGCCGGCAACGCCTCGGGCGCCTGCGCCACGGGCAGCGGCACAGGCGCCGGCACGGGCGCTTCGGCCGCCTGCGCGGGGATGCTGAAGCGGAAGGTGGCGCCCTGCCCCGGCGTCGACTCCACCGTCAGTTCGCCGTTCATCAGCTGCACGAATTCGCGCGAGATGGCCAGGCCCAGCCCCGTGCCATCCTTCGGTCCCGCGCTGTCGGCCTGCACGAAGGGCTCGAAGATGCGCTGCTGGTCCTCCGGGGCGATGCCGATGCCCGTGTCGCTGACGGCGAACGACAGCCCCCATTGGTCGCCAGCGCGCCGCTCGCCGCGCACGCGCAGGGTGACTTCGCCGCCGCCGGCGAACTTGACGGCGTTTGACATCAGGTTCAGCAGCACCTGGCGCAAGCGTGTCGCATCGAGCACCACGGCCGCCGGCAGGTTCGCGCAGTCGAGGCGCAGGGCCAGCCCCTGCTGCTCGGCGCGCATGCCCAGCATGTCCATCACTTCCTGCAGCAGCGGCGCCAGCGCCACCACGGCCGTCTGTGCCTGCAGGCGCCCCGCCTCGCCCTTCGACAGTTCGAGAATTTCATTGATCAGGGTGAGCAAATGGTTGCCCGAGCGGTGGATAATGGCCAGATTGCGCTTCTCATCGTCCTGCATGTTCGGCGAGGCGGCCATCAGGCGCGAAAAGCCGATCACGGAATTCAAGGGCGTGCGCAGTTCATGGCTCATGTTCGCCAGGAAGGTGCTCTTGGCGCGGTTCGCCGCCTGCGCCTGGCTGACGGCCACCGACAGGGCGCTCGTGCGCTCGGCCACCAGTTCTTCCAGGTGATGGCGGTGGCGCAGCAGTTCCAGTTCCGCCTCGCGGTGCGCCGTGATGTCGTAGTTCGAGCCCACCAGGCGCATGGGGCGGCCCTGGCCGTCGCGGAAGATCACGGCATCGGCCTTGATGTAGCGGATGGCGCCATCGGGCCACAGGATGCGGTATTCGTGCGTGAACGCCTGGCCGGCACCCAGCGCGGCGCGCAGGGCCTCCTTGGCGGCGGGCACGTCGTCCGGCACCAGCGCCCTGCGCCAGATCGCCGCCGGCGCCATGCCGCTTTCCGCGTCGGCCTTGAACTGCGCATACATCTGCTCATCCCACTGCAAGGCATCGCTGCTGACGTTCCAGTCCCAGATGCCGATGCTGGCCGCGCCGGTGGCCATCTGCACGCGCTCCTCGCTGCGCTGCAGGGCGCGGTAGCGGCTGTCGAGCAGCGCCACCATGTCGCGGATGGAACGGTACAAGGTGCGCAGCTCGCCCAGGAACCACGCTTTCGGCGGCGTGCCGGGCGCTTCGCCCTGCCCCGCCTGGATGCCGGCCGCATACTGGCCGATCGCCTTCAGGGGCTTGAGCATCAGACACCACATCAGCAGCCAGATGCTGGCCACGAGGATCACGTCGAGCGCCACGATCATGGCGCCGATGCCCAGCGCGCGCTGGCGCAGCTGCGCGTGCAGCAGGGCCGGCGTCGCATACACGGCCACGCTGCCGATGACCTGTCCGCCCATCGTCACGGGGCGCCGCTGCACCAGCCAGCCGGGTTCCGCGGACAGCGAAGAAAAGCTGCCGATGGCGCCGGACGCAGTGCGGCGCAGGACCAGCGCTTCCTTGCCGATGCCCGGCGTGAGGGAACTGGCCACCAGGTCGCGCTTGCCCAGCATGCTGCGCATGATGGCCTGCATCTGCTTTTCATCGAGATTCCACAATGGCAGTTCGATGGCCACGGCCAGCTGGTCCGCGCTCACGGACAGGCTGCCCTGCAGCTGCTGCCAGCGCTGCTCGCGTTCGGACTGGTAAAACAGCACGGCAAACACCAGCAGCAGCGCGGTGACGACAAAGGTCAGCGCTACGCTGACGGCCAGCACGATGGAGACGCCGCCCAGGCGCGCATCTTTGGGGGCGTATGGCGTCATGCGCCTTCGCCCTGCGGCTCGCTGGTTGGCTGCGCCAGCAGGGCGCACAGCGGCTGGTACTGGTGCTGCTCCAGCATGGCGGCGATGTGCGCGGTCAGCTGCGGCAGGCTGGTCGCCACGCCGGCCAGCACGATGGCGCTGCGCCGCAAATCGAGGGCTTGCACGGATTCGAGCAGCGCCTGCCGCTGGGCGGCGCTCAGCTGGCCCAGCGCCTGTTGCAGGTCGAAGGCGGCGGCCGGCACGCGCGGCGCTTGGGCGGCAGTGCGCTGGAAGCGCAGGCCCAGTTGCTGCTCCAGCATGGCGAACAGATGTTCCTGCTCGATCGGTTTGCGCAGGAAGCCGTCGGCGCCGGCCGCCAGCGCCTCCTGCTTTTCTTCCTCGAAGGCTGAGGCGGTCATGATCACCAGGCGCGGCTGCACCAGCGCCGGCTGCGCGCGCAGCCAGCGCGTCAGCGCCAAACCGTCCAGGTCCGGCATGCGCCAGTCGCTGAGCACGATGTCGTAGCGCTGCGCCGCCAGCATCGCTTGCGCCTGCACGCCGCCCGCCGCTTCCTGGAGCTGAAAGCCCAGCGGCGCCAGCAAGCCGGCCAGCAGCTTGCGGCAGTTGTCGTCATCGTCGACCAGCAGCACCATGCGCCCGCGCTGGGATGGCGGCAGGCGCGCCACGCGGCCCGGCGCCTGCACTGCGAGGGCCGGCTGCCGCAGCGCGGGCGCGTGCAGCTCGAAACTGAAGCGGGAACCGGCGCCCAAGGTCGATTCGACGCGCAACTCGCCGCCCATCAGGCGCACGAATTCGCGCGAAATGGTCAGCCCCAGTCCCGTGCCCGCCTGCGCCACGGCGCTGTCGGCCTGCACGAACGGTTCAAAGATGCGTTCCAGGTCCTCTTCCGCGATGCCGCTGCCCGTATCGCGCACGGCAAACGCCAGCGCCATCTGCCCGTCGCCGTCCGCCTGGCAGCTCAGCGACAGGGTCACGCTGCCCTGCTCGATGAACTTGAGCGCGTTCGACAGCAAATTGAGCAGCACCTGGCGCAGCTTGGCGCCGTCGAGGCGCACCAGCGGGGGCACGCCGTCGCGCTCGAGCCGCAGCGCGATGCCCTGGTCGCCCGAGCGCATGCGCACCATCTCGAGCACCTCGTCGAGCAAGCCATTCAAGTCCACGGGCCCCGCCTGCAGCTGCATGCGGCCCGCCTCGATTTTCGACAATTCCAGGATATCGTTGATCAAAGTCAGCAAATGGTGGCCGGCGCGGTTGATGATGGCCAGGTTGTGTTTTTCTTCCTCGAACATGCTGCTCGAATCGGCCATCATCTGCGAAAAGCCGATCACGGAATTCAAGGGCGTGCGCAATTCGTGGCTCATGTTGGCGAGAAAAACGCTTTTCGCGCGGTTCGCCGATTCGGCCTCGGTGACGGCCACCGACAGGGCGGCCGTGCGCTGCTGCACCAGTTCTTCCAGGTGGTCGCGGTAGCCGAGCAGCTCCTGCTCGCTTTGCTTGCGCTCGGAAATGTCGACGATGCCGCTGCGCACCAGGCGCCGCCCTTCCATCGGCAAGCGCACCAGCCGCACTTCGCAGGGAAAGACGCTGCCGTCGGCGCGCCGCACATGGCGCTCGACCAGGATGGGTTCACCGAGCATGGCGCGGCGCAGATGCTCTTCCATCATCAGGCCCAAAGGCATGCCGTCGGGCTGCTCCGTGCTATACAGGTCGAACGGCCCGCGCGCCAGCAGCGCTTCGCGCGACATGCCCAGCATGCGTTGCGCGCTGCTGTTGGCGTCGATGAAGCGGTCCTGGTCCAGGTCATACACGACGATCGCTTCAGGCGCATGCTCGACGAGGATGCGGAAGCGCTGTTCGCTTTCGCGCGCCTCGCTCTCTGCGCGGCGCAAACGCCGCCGCTGCAGCAGCAGTGCGCTCAGCAAGCCGGCCATCACGATGAAGACGCCGGCCGCCAGCAGCACGGCGGCGCGGTGTTCGTGCCACAGCTGCGGCGGGCGGTTGAAGAACAGCGTGTCCGGCGGCAGCTGGCTGCTGTCGGCATCCCAGCGCTGCAGCTGCTCCCAGTCGTACATGGGCACGGGGCGGACCGGCGGCAGCAAGGCACCCGGCGCGGCAGGCGCCTTGCCGGCCAACACGGCCAGCGACATCTGCGCCACCTGCTGCGCAGCCCCTTCGATGTGCAGGAGGGAGCCGCCCAGGATGCCCTTGCCCACGTTCGTGTTATACATGCCGAAGGCGGGCACGTTCGCCAGCCGCGCCAGTTCGCCGGCAAACTGCACGGGTGTGGCGATGGCGCCGGCCACGTCGCGGTTGACATTGCCGGCCACCAGCAACGTATCGGCGGGCAGGTGCGCCACCTTCACGCGCATCTGCTCCAGGGTCAGGCCGTCGAGATACTCGATGTAAACCCTGCCCTGCCACGCCTGCGCCGCCTGCTGCAGGCTGCGCTTCAAGGCCTGGTCGGCCTCGCTGACGCCAACGGCCATGACGATGGTTTTGGTCTCCGGGAACAGCGCCATCGCTTGCGCCAGGGTGCCGGGAAAATCGACGTTCGCCTTTTGCTGCCAGATGGCCAGCGGACTGCCGGCCGGCAAGGCCTTGCCCGAGGTGTTAATCGCCAGCACGGGCACGCCGCGCGCCAGCGGCGCCAGGTCGGACAACAAAAAATCGAGCGCCGGCTGCTGCATGGCGATGATCAGGTCGGCCTTGCGCCCCATCATCTGGGTGTATCTTAAAAGCAACAAATCACGCATCTCGTTGCGCAGCGCCGGGTCGCCCTGGGTATTGAGGTTCAGGTGCTCGACCATGATGTCTTCGCTGGCCAGGCCCGCGGCGGCCATGGCGGCCACGTAGGTGCGCGTGTACGATTCCACGCCGGCGCGGCCGTAATCGTAGGCGTTGAGGACCAGCACGCGCTGGCCCTGGTGCGGCGGCGCAGCGGCTGGCGCCGCTGCCGGCACGGCGGCCGGGGCCGCGGCGACACAGAATGCCAGCAGCAATGCGCGGCCGCAGCGGTACACCGCTGCCCTGCTCGTCCCGCCGCCAGGCACATCACGCATCATTCGCCATGCCCATGCTCACCCTCGCCTGTCACCATGTTTCAACTATGCGCCGGCCATTCAGCCACCGACACTTACAAAAACATGATAACGTCAACTGCCGGGGCAAGTCTATTCCTTAGGGCAATCTTTTGACAATACCCCGGCGCGTCAGGCCAAGCATCATTACGCGGCGGCGCTACTGATACCGAACAATTCCAGCTTCAGCCCTTTTATGCCAGACGGCACATAAATCGCAATCGCCTGGGCCTTGATCATGCTGTCATAGATACTGCCCTTGTTATCGATCGAAAAGTAATACGTATTGGGCCGTACTGGCACCTCGGCGGGAACCTGGGCCATATGGCGCAACTCGGCACCCGGCAGCGCCCTGCCCAGTAGCAGTTCGATATTGTCCGGAGATGAAATCTTGAACTGCAACGGCACCGTGGCGACCAGTTCCAGCGCCGGCATATCGGCGTTTACCGCAAGACAGAGTTCGGTCTGACGGTCAATCCGCTTGGCATCGAGCAAGCCGTAATAGTGGGTGTTCTGTTGCGCGTCGTTCGATAGCGCGATCGGGAAATAGCGCGACAGGAGCACAGTATCGATCAGGTCACGAATGATGCCATCGAGCTTGCCGAAGCCGGCAGCCGCGTCATCGTGACAATAAGCGGGCAAGTCGCTCAGTGTGTATTTCTTCGAAAACGTCATCAAGCCACCGGCCAACGCCATCAATTTTTCAAACAAATACACGGGATGGTGGCGCCGGTAACTGGCGCAATGACTGAGCGTGGCGCTGGCCATGCTCAAAGTATGGAGCATCCAGAACGAGGCAACATCTCCGCTATGAAATTCCACCGTATTGTTACCAGGCTGACGGTGGCGGCTGTACAGCGCCTCAATTTTCGCCCCCACGCGATCGATCAGCGAATCGAGCATTTTCTGCAGCGAGGACTCTGCACTGATGGTCAGGCCAGGTGGGATGAAGGAGGCATCGATGTCAAAGCCGCCATTGCCAGCGCGGTACAAACGGATCACCGGGATGGCAAGGTAATCATTCAGAGGGTCCAGTTGGGACAGCAGATACACGCGTTTCTTCAGGTAAGCCACGTCTATGCTGACTGCCTCGCTGTACAGATCCGGTGTTTCGATATCCGCCTGGACATAGCGCGCACCGGCAGAGCTCACATTGCCGCCATGTGCCTGCAGCGCGGGCAGCGCGGCATAAAAAGTAAAACTATGTTCGCTGGAAGGGAGTTTGGACAGGTCAACCGCACTGGGCAATACATCGCCCAGCGGCGCTTCAAACAGCTCTCCATCCTGAAAGACGAGCGACATGGCATCTGCCCGCAGGCTATTGTTGGCCAGCGCATCCGCATTCCAGCTGACGCCATGCACGCCCCATAAATGTGGGTTAATGAGCGAGGCCAGACGTTGCAGGCGCGCTTCATGGTAGCGGTCCAGCTGCTGGAATTGCTGGGGACCGATGGCCAGGCCTTCGGACCAAAGTAATTTGGATGGCAATGTCATTGCGTTCTCCGTGTTGACCGTTGGAATCTTTCTGCTTTGCCAGTCTGATGTTGCCAGCGTGGAAGTCCTTGATGTTGCGCAGTAACCCTGTTCAATTATTTGCGCAAACGCAATTTTCCTTGGAGCAAACGCTCGGATACTGGCCATTCCGCCGCGAAGACACAGGAAAAGAAAGATGGAAGACTTGCTGCCGTATTTCGAACGCGAGCTGGTGATGCTGCGGCGACATTGCCGTGAGTTTGCCGAGCGCTATCCGAGAATCGCCGGCAAATTGCATATGTCCGGCGAATCTTGCGAAGATCCGCACGTGGAACACTTGATCGAATCGGTGGCCATGCTGGCGGCACGCATCTCAAAACGGCTCGATGACGACTATCCGCAATTTACCGAAGCCTTGTTCGAAGCCCTGTTCCCGCATTACCTGCGTCCCTTTCCATCCTGCAGCATCGTGCGCCAGTGCGCCCCGGCGGCGGGAGCGGGTGCTTTGCAGCTGCCTGCCGGCAGTGAAATGGATACAGCGCCCGTGCGTGGCGTACGCTGCCGTTTCAAGACGGCCTACGATATGACGACCGGCGCATCGGTACTGGACAGCGCCGTTTTCGATGCGATGATCAAGGCGCCACCGGGCCTACGCCTGCCAGCATCGGCCAGCTCCTCGCTGAACATCGGCATCCGGCATCCCGGTGCGGCGCCCGCGTCGCTGCGCGTTTTCATCGATGGCGAGGCTTCTTTTTCCGCCGCATTGCGCGATGCCTTGTTCATGCATACCGTCTGTGCTTTTGTGTCGACCGACGCGGCGCAATGGACGGCCTTGCCCGCCGTCCCTTTGGCCCCCGTCGGCTTCGCCGACGCGGATGCCTTGATACCTTTTGGCGCCCGTTCGCAGCCGGCATACCGCATCCTGAGCGAGTATTTTGCGTATCCGGAAAAATTCAATTTCTTTGACATCGATATCGCGGCGCTGAGTGCCGCCTTGCCGCTTGCTTGCCAGCGCTTCACCCTGCATCTGTGCATGGCCGGTTTGCGACCCGATTCCGCGACGGCGCGCATGTTGTCCAGCATTTCCAGCGAAAACTTGAAGCTGGGCTGCAGTCCGGCGGTCAATCTCTTCCGCCAGGAGGGCGTGCCGATCTCCGTCACCCGGCAGAAAACCGACTATCCCGTGCTGGCCCATGCCACCCATGCGCATGGCTACGAAGTCGTTTCCATCGACTCCGTGCGTTTGCTGCGCCAACGCGGCGGCGAAAGCACGCTGACCGAATTCCGCCCGCTGTACAGCCTGCGGCATGGCGAGGGTACGGCGCAACAAGGCCATTACTGGATCATGCGCCACGATACGGCGTTGGCCATCAAAAGCCCTGGTCATGAAAAGAAAATCACGCTGATCGACAGCGACTTCAATCCCCTGATCCATGAAAAGGCCAGCTTGTCGCTGTCGCTGACATGCAGCAACCGCGATCTTCCCCTTGCACTCAAATACGGCCAGCCGCAAGGAGACTTGCAACCGTGCGCTGGCGGACCCGCGCTGCACATGCTGCGACGCCCCAGCCAGCCGCGACGCTTTTCGCCAGGCGCAGGTCTGCACTGGCGCCTGATTTCGCATCTGGCGCTGAATCATCACGCACTGGTCCAGGAGGGACTGCCGGCGCTGCGCGAAATGCTGACGCTGTACGACCTGTCCCAATCGGCAAGTTCGCAACGCCAGATAGGCGGCATCGTCGCGCTGGCGCACTCGCCAACCACGACATGGCTGCGGCACAGGCGCGGCACCTCGCTGGCGCATGGCGTGGAAGTGCGCATCACGCTGGACGAAGAAGCCTTTATCGGCAGCGGCATGCACCTGTTTGTGCAGGTGATCGACCACTTTCTTGGCCTGTATGTGCAAATCAACAGTTTCATCGAGCTGGTGGTGCTGTCACTGCAAAGCGGAGAGGAGCTGATCCGATGCAAACCAAGAAGCGGATTGCAGAATCTGGTGTAATGCAACACTTGCTCGCCGAGCCTTACCGCTACCAGTTCGTGCAGGCGGTGCGTATTCTGCTGTGCTGGCTACGTCAGCAGAACGTGTCCCATGCACAAGCCTTCAGCCAGGTGTTGCGCTTCAAGAACAGCCTGTCCTTGAACTTTCCAGCCAGCGAAATCGAGCAGCTCTCGCTCGACGAGCATGAACAACTGATCCTGACACCGACTTTCATGCGTTTTCTGGGCGCCAGCGGCACCTTACCCTTGCATCACTCGGAACGCATCGCCGCCTGCCGCCTGTCGAGCAAGGATGCCGGCGTCTCGGCCTTCCTCGATATCTTTTCACACCGCATGGTCTCGCTGTATTGCCAGGCATGGGAAAAATATCGCCTGGAGTCCGCACGCGAGACCCATGCAAAAGATGCGCAACTGCCCTTGCTGACGGCACTCGCTGGCGTACCGCGCGATGCGCTGCCATCGAACGGCGAGGCCGGCGCCGTGACGCAGGACGTCGCAGCCTGGTACGCTGGCCTGCTGCGCTGCCGCCCCGTTTCAGCTCAGGCGATAGGTCCCGTGCTGGCCGAATACTGCGGCGTACCCGTCACCCTGCAACAATTTGTCGGGGGCTGGGACTATCTGGAAAAAAACCGGCGCAGCCTGCTGGGCAGTGTCAACTTCGTTCTGGCGCGCGGCGCAACGCTTGGTCTGCGGCTGTGGCGCCAGGACATGCGCGTCTGCCTGCATATCGGCCCGCTGGATACTGCCGGCCTGCAACGCTTCCTGCCGCACAGCGCAGGTGCGGCGGCACTGGCAAAGATGCTGGCGCTGTTTGGCGTGCCGGATGTGCAATACGAAGTGCGGCTGATACTGAGTCCGCCGTGCATCCGGCCCCTGCTCCTGAGTTCCAACCCTTCAGAAAGAAGGCGCCTCGGCTGGACGACGTTCTTGCAGACGGCACAAGGCAAGGTACACGGCGCGCAGGTGCGTTATTTGCTGCAACTGGCTTGAGCAGTTTATCCCTGAAAGCGAGGCAAGCATGAAACATGCGGGACGCGGCGTCATCCGGCTAGGAGACGCAACCGATCACGGCGGCAAGGTCACCAGTGCATCGTCGGGCAGCACCGTGATGGGGAAGACGGCGGCGCTGGCCGACGACATGACTTTCTGTCCCAAGTGCAAGGGCAGCTTTCCCATCACGCCAGACGGCGCCGGCGCAAAGCACAGGGGCAAGCCGTACGCCTATGACGGCGATGCCACCGCCTGCGGCGCCCGCCTGATCACATCGCTATAACGGAGGCTGTCCATGCATGCAAGCATACAGGCGGCGTTATCGGCCTTCGACCTCGCCGCGCAAGAGCGGCGCCTGCTGAAAATCGACTTCCCCCATGACGATGGGCCGGCCGGCGCCATCCTGCTGGTCAATTCGCTGACCGCCAGGGAAGAAGTATCGCGCGACTTCCGTTTCGAAACCGAGCTGCTGTCGGACGACGCGCACATCGCGCTCAAGGCCATGCTGGGCCGCATGGTCACCATTTCCATGGTGCGCGACGATGGCACGCTGCGCCACTTTAACGGCTATGTGGGCGAATTTTGCCTGCTGCGCGCCGACGGCGGCTTCGCCTGGTACCGGATGGTGCTGCAACCGTGGCTGGCCTTTGCCCGGCTGCGCCAGGACAACGTCTCCTTTCATGGCCAAAGCGTCATGCAGCTGACCGAAACAACGTTTGCGCATTACGAGCAGCGCGACTGGAAAACCAGCATCCATGGCGACGATCCACAGATCACCTGCGCCAACCAGCACAATGAAACCGACTACAACCACCTGCACCGGCGCTGGGAAGCGCTCGGCTGGCATTACTGGTACGAGCACCGTGCCGATGGCCATACCTTGTGGCTCGCGGACAACAGCACCCTGGCGGACATGATCGCCACAGCATCCGGCGACGGCGCCATGCGTTTCCACGCCGAGTCGGGTTCCCTGGAAGACGATGGCCTGCAACAATGGCAAGCCGTGCGCAGGATCGGCTCCGGGCAGCTGACCTTGGCCAGTTTCGACTATAAAAATCCGCAGCCACGCCTTGCCAGCGGCTACTCGCTGAATCGCCAGGGCGACGTATTTGCCCACGAGTTGTATGAAGATACGGGCGCCTATGGCTACAGCAATGTCGATGACGGGGAGTCCCTGGCACAGCGCCGCATGGAAGAAAGCGACCATCTGCGCCAGTATTTCGAGGCGGCAGGCAATCACCGTGGCGCGCAGCCCGGCCTTTGTTTCCGGCTCGATGGACATTTCAGCGCCGAGGAAAAGCGCTATCAGCCTGGCCAGGAACGCCCGGACAGTATTGCCGAACGCGAATACCTGATCCTGTCAGCCGAGCATATCGCCAGCAACAATTATCAAGCGGGGCCCAGCGCGCCATCGGATTATGCGAACACGCTGGTGTGCGTGCGGCGGGACATCCGCTGGCGCCCGGGGCGCGGCTACAACAGCACGCCGTGCGTGGTTGCCGGCGTGCAGACGGCACTGGTGGTCGGGCCGGCCGGGGAAGAAATCCATACCGATGCCCTGGGACGCATCCGCCTGCAATTTCACTGGGACCGCCTGGGCAAATTCGATGAACGCAGCTCGCCATGGATACGGGTCATGATGCCGATGGCGGGACCGCAAATGGGACAGATCGCCTTGCCCCGCGTGGGACAGGAAGTGGTGGTGCAATTTCAGGACGGCAATATCGACCATCCCATCGTCATCGGCGTGGTCTACAACAGCGCCAATCCGCCGCCATGGCAATTGCCGCAGCAACGCGCCCTGTCCGGCGTGCGCAGCCGCGAACTGGGCGCCCGCAGTGCCAACCACCTGGTACTCGACGATACCAAGGGCGCGATCCAGGCACAGCTGCGCAGCGAGCACCAGGATAGCCGGCTGTCATTGGGCAACATCACCCGCATCGACGACAATGCCGGGCGCAAGGAAGCGCGCGGCGCGGGCTTTGAATTGGCCAGCAATGCCTGGGGCGCCCTGCGCGCCGCCAAAGGCATGCTGATCACCACGGAAACATCAGCAGGAACGGGATCGGTCAAACAGCTCGACGAAACACAGTCCCGTCTGGCGCAGGCACGCCAACTGCATGAGGGACTGGCCGGCATGGCCGTCGATGCGGGCGCGCAGGACAGTACCGCACAGCAAGGCGCCGTGGCCGACGCCATCCAACGGCAAAACGCCGCCATCAAGGGCAGCGGCGGCGATTTCCCGGAATTATCGGAACCACATCTGGTGCTGGCCAGCCCGGCCGGCATCGAGCTGAGCACGGCCCAGTCCATCCACCTGGCCGCCAGCGAGCATGTGGCACTCAGCAGCAGCAAGCATATTTCACTCGCCAGCGGCGACAGCATGTTTGCCAGCATCGCCAGGAGCTTCAGCCTGTTCGTGCACAAGGCCGGCATGAAACTGATCGCCGCCAGCGGCAAGGTGTCCATCGAAGCGCACAGCGACGAGGTCGAAGTCATTGCGAGGAAAGTGCTGTCGCTGATCAGCGAAGCGGACTGGGTCAACATCAAGGGCAAGAAAGGCGTGCGCCTGCACGGCGCCAGCCACATGCTGGAAATCAGCGACAAGGTGCAGTTCTTCACCTCCTCCCCCGTGCTCTTCAACGGCAACCTGGAGACCCTGGCGCCGAAGAGCGTGTCGCAGGAATTCAATGAGAGGCCAGTAGCGCGTTTTGATCAGGCCGTTCGACTGTTGCAAGTCGATGGCACACCCGCTCCCGATATAGCTTTTGAGTTAATACGCGAAGATGGCCACAGAATCAGTGAAAAGAGTAGCAGTGACGGACACACCCCAGTACAGAAAGGAGACGGCATGGATAGCTACACAATACGCTATAAGGGAGAACTTCCATGAATGACGATACGGATCTGAATGAACACGGCAATCACCAAGGCGAGTTTCGGCAGACTGTTGGCGGATGGGCTGAGTACACAGTCAATATGACTGAAATAAACGACACGATTCGTCATGACGTAACCATTCCTCCTGGGAAAATAATTCCTATCATCTTTTTACCAGGCGTGATGGGTAGTAATTTACGCATGAGCAAGGTACGTCAGAAAGAGCTGGACAAAAGCGATAACATCTCCTGGAGGCCAGATGACATGATGAGCGTGGCCGGAAAATGGAGTGTCGTAGAAGGTTATGGCATCGGTGGATGGTATAAAAATGCATCACCGAGAGATCGACAGATGGCCCTCGACCCAAATGAAACCGAGGTCGAATATTATATTTACAGCACAAATCAAGGAAGATTTGAACCAAGTGGCAACATCACAGGACTTTCCGATTTTCGTCACACCAACATTCCACATGATTTTGCTGGAGTGCCGCCATTGATTGCCATTAGTCCAAGAAAAATAAAAGAGAATGCAAAGTACAACATTCCAGGAATAGTAGATACCTCCTTACCCCCAGCCTTGCGTGAAACACCAGCACAAATTGCACGTTGGCGCGGCTGGAGCGAGATACTTTTTATTGGGGCTTATGGTGAAATGCTAAAGACTGCGGAATTTTTCATGAATAACATTGTCAGAGACAAAAATATTCTTCCCCATTGGCAGATAAGAGATATTCACTCCAAGAAAAATCAAGGTCCATATCCTGAAATTTCAAAATTAGTGCTACAAGCACCCAGCGCCTTCGGTGCCACATCGGGTACTGCAATTACAGAGACTGATCTAAAAAAAATATCTCCATGCTGGTATCCTGTTCACGCCATGGGCTACAACTTCTTGCAGAGCAATGCTATCTCCGCCGGCGTCATCGCTGAGCGGATACGTGGACTTGTCAAAGGCTATGTGGGCTGCGGATTCAAATGCGAAGAGGTCATTCTCGTCACACATAGCATGGGAGGTCTGCTTGCACGCACCTTAATGCATCCAAGTTATGGAAATCTTGTTAACGACAAGGAAGTAAAAGTACTTGGCGTCTATCATAACGTCATGCCGTCGATAGGTGCCGCAAGCGCCTATAAACGTATGCGCTTCGGTTTTCTGGAAAAATCTGGCCCATTCAATAAAAAGACGGCACAAGTTCTGGGAATTGACGGAGAGCATGCAACTGCAATGGTAGCAAATGCTCCAGCTGCATTGGAAATGATGCCGAGCGTTGCCTACGGCGCGAATTGGCTCAAAGTCGTGGACGACAAAGATCGAATTTTATGGAGCTGGCCGCAAGAAGGTCAGAACGCACTCGATAGCATTTATCTACGACCAAGCAGTAATTGGTGGCGCCTTATTAATCCAATGTGGGTGAATCCAGCAAACATTTCCCATGAAAAAGGTGGCGGACTAAAAAATGTAACCCAGCGAATAAAAGATGCTTTTGCATTTTCACAGTCCATCGAAAAATACTTCCACAAACAAACATACGCTAGTTACTGCGAATCAAAAGACTACCTGTCTTATGGCGAGGTAATCTTCAAAGTTACTGACGGCATGGGCGGTGGACTGACAGATTTTTTTAAGAAATTTACGCCTCCTCATGCAGAGAAATGGAAACTAATCAACGATGATGCAAAAGGAATCCTAACCGTTCAAACTGGATCACGCATACTAAAACTCAAGTTGCAGCCTGCAAAAGAGCTTGGAGATGAAACAGTTCCAGCAATCCGGTCTGCCCGCCATATTACAGGAAATATTTTTCGTCATGGATTAGCAGATGGTAGCGGCTATGAACACCAAAATAGTTACTTGAACAAAAACGTGCTTGCATCTATGCTTTACTCCATAATTCAAATCGCAAAATTAGCAAATTGGGATAAAAAATGAAATCAATTTTTATTAAATATATTTTAATAATTTTCATATTTCTCCCCATAATTGCTTGCACAAAAAATTCTATGATTAAGGAGGAAATTATGACAAAAAAAACGAAATTGAATGGGCGATTAGAAAAAATGTTTTCAAAAACTAAATTATTATGTTTCGGCCGCTATGCTTTGGAAGTTCCAGTCGAATCAAAACTTATTATTGGAAGCAATACTATTGACGTGGAAAAAATAACAATAAATAATTTACATTTTAAAATAGAAAAAGACATAGAAGAAATTTTTAAAAAAAATAAGAGCGCAGAAATCACATACAACCTTGAAGGCCCAATTAAAAATAGTTGGCAATTGCGCTATTACAATAGCATTCATGCAAAGGAAATGAAATTTCTATTTTTTAAAACTTATATTACAAAAGGAGATTTTACATTTATTGCTGGAGATGCTGTAGATGTGGATATCGGGGAACGAGAAGAAGAAATTGCTCGCCGACAGCTGCTTCTCGCAAAAAACATACGGCTGCGTGATACGGACGAAATTCCTTCAGATCCTGGGGTTTGCTTCGAACATGGCTTCCTGGCAGAAAATTTATATAAAGAGCAAGAGATTGACAACGTCGGAATTCATTTCCCAAGTATCCCTGATATAACTTTTTCGGTGAGTTCTAATAAGGATGCATACGGCGATTACTCTTCAGAAGAATTTGAGAAGCGACTGCGTAGCGAATTATCTTTGCTCAACCGCATACAGAGTGCAAAAGACATACAGGGGGCGACTTATCCCAAGCGGAACTTGTTACGCGAAGGGAAGCGGGACGTTCAGCATTGGAAGGGGGAAGAGTCACTCATCCTGCGCCCTGATGGAGTACATGATTTTGAATGGGCATTGGTAGGCAAACCGAAAGACATCGCAAATCCATCTGTGCTGGAAGTCAAGATGTACACCAAAGTCGCCCACAACATGGTCGGCGCAGCCGAAGCCGCGTCGCTGACGGACGAAGAGGCCATCGCCTTGTGGGACAAGCTGCTCTCCGGCCTGAAGTTCCGGGTGAAAGTGCCGGGTGCGCCGCCGGGTTCGTATTACATCGATCCGGACAAGCCGGCGCAGTGACAATTGACAAACTCATGCTGGCGCCGTGCAAGCCATTGCGCTAGCATGCTCCTTTTGCCCGGAAAGCCCCCATGCCCATCACCCTGCGCCCCGCCCTGCCCTCCGACATCGACGCCCTGTGGGCCCTGCGCACGGTGGCCGTGCGCGTCAGTTGCGCCACGCACTATGCGCCGGAACAAATTGATGTTTGGACCGCCTCGCCCGTGCCGGCATCGTATGGCGCCATGCTGGCTGCCGGTGGCGGCATCGTGGCCATGCAGGACGAGGCCATCGCCGGCTACGCCATGCTCGATGCGGACAAGCAGGAAGTCGATGCCGTCTTCGTCGATCCCGCGCGCGCGGGTCTGGGTATCGGCAAGCGGCTGCTGGCGGCGCTGGAGCAGCTGGCGCGCCAGCGCGGCATTGCCCATTTGCACCTGTCCGCGTCGCTCAATGCGGAGCCGTTTTATCGGGCCGCCGGTTTTGTTGCCTTGCGCGCGGAATCGTATGCGCATCCGAGCGGCATCAGCCTGGCCAGCGTGGCGATGGAAAAGGCGCTGGCGGCCGCCTGAACCTTTAGTCCGGCACCGCTCCTGCCTCGGACTCGGCCAGGCATTGCTGCAGCTTCGCGATCAGGGCGCGCACTTCGTCGTCGCCCAGGTCCAGCGGATCGCCGTGCGCACCGACGGCGATCAGGCAGATGGCCGAGCCGTCGTACCAAGCGTCCAGGCGATCCTGGCCCTCATTCATATTGCTCTGACTCATATTGCAAATCCCTCCGTAAATCGTCCGGCGCCGCGATGCTGGCGCGGCCCTGCGGCACGGGAAAGACGGACGCCAGCTGGCCGTTGCCCGCCATGCCTGGCAGCCATTTATGCAAAAAATCGCCCAGCGCGATGGCGCGCGGCTGGAAATGTCCCCACTCGCCGCCGGCACACGCTTGCGCGTATGCCGCTTCCGGCCAGAATGGAATCGCCACCTTGCCGTCGGCTTGCGCCGTGGCCCAGCCGTCGTGGTGCAAACCCCACACTTCTTGCGTATCGGCTACCTTGCGCACAAAATAGCCATGGCGTTCGGCGGACGGCAGGCCCATCACCTGCTTGAACTTTTCAGGATGCACGGTTTCCCCCTGCCTCGTCCCATACCCGCAGCTGCGGCGTGCACCAGCCCGTCACCAGGTCGAGGGCATCCAGTATCACGTCTTCCCGCGCCTCATCCTGCGTGCCGTCCTGCGCAGACGCGCGCAATTCCTGCAGCAAGCCGGCCACTTGCGCCGCCGTCACACCGCTGGCCTTGTAGCGCAGCAGGATGGCGCGCAGCGTCAATAAACCTGCCCCGGACTCCAGCGCGGCGAGCAGGTCTCTGTCGATCTCGGCGATGATGGTGTGCGGCATGTCAATCCGCCTCCCACGCGATGGCGGCCGGCCGCGCGCCGCCCGTCCTGAAAAAATCGACGAAGGCGCGCTGGCAGTGTTCCACGTCCACGCACCAGGCTTCCGGATACTCATCCACCTGGCCATTGGCCAGCAGATAGCTGCAACCGCCGTCTGCCTCCTCGTCGCCCAGCGAGTGAAAACTCAAGTCTTCCTGGCCCGACAGATACATCAGCCAGGCATTGCCGCCATTGCGCAGCATGCACAGGGCCGGGCCCTGCTCCGCATCGCTCGCCATGGTCAGCCACAGCTCGCACTGGGCCAGGGCGCGCGCTTTCATCAGCGCCTGTTCCAGCGCAGCGATGGTGTCGACGGCGCGCGCCTCCCCATGCAGATTCAATTCCATCGTCATGTTGTGCTCCCGCTCAAATCGTTCGTCGCCAGCGCCGTGCTCAAGTACAGCTTGCCGCTGAGGTCCTTCAATAAACTGCTCTGGCGCAAACGGTCCATCACGGGGCCCTTCACCTCGGCCAGGTTCAGGCTAATGCCGCGCTTGGCCAGCGTGCTGTTGAGCTCGATCAAGCCCAGCAAGGCGGTGCTGTCGATCTGGTTGACGGCCGACAGCACCAGCACCAGATGGCGCGCCGTCGGGTGGCCGCGCAGCTCGTCTTCCACGCGCTCCGTGACGGCTTCCACGTTGCCAAAGAACAGGCCCGCATCGATGCGCAGCAGCAAGACGTCGGGCAAGGTCTGCGCCTCGTAGCGCTCCACGTTGCGGAAGTGCTCGCTATTCGGAATACGCCCCAGCACCGCGATATGCGGGCGGCTGGCGCGCCAGATCAGGGTGCCCATCGACAGCAGCACGCCGATCACCACGCCCGCTTCCACGCCCAGCACCAGCACGCCGGCCGTCGTCGCCAGCAGGGCCAGCGCATCGCTGCGGTCGTAGCGCCACGACAATTTCAAGGTATCCCAGTCCAGCAAGCTGCTGACGGCAAAGATGATGGTGGCGGCCAGCACGGGCAGCGGCAGCAGGGCCAGCCAGCCCGTGGGCGCCACCAGCGCCAGCGCCAGCAGGCTCGCCGTGATGATACTGGCCAGGGGCGTGTTGGCGCCCGCCTGGAAATTGACGGCCGAACGCGAAATCGAGCCCGTGACGGGAAAGCCGCCCGACAGCGCACTGGCCACGTTGGCCGCGCCCAGGCCCAGCAGTTCGCGGTTCGTATGCAGCTTTTCACCGCGCTTTTGCGCCAGGGTCTGGGCGGCGGACATGCTCATCAGAAAGATGATGAAGGCGATCAGGAGCGCCGGCGACAGCAAGGTGCGCCAATGGGCGGCCGAGGTGGCCAGGTTCAGCCCGGGCAAGCCGCTGGGCACGTGGCCCGTCGTCTGCACGCCCATCGCTGCCAGGCCGCCATAGGCGATGAGTGCGATGCCGGCCAGCACCAGCGCCATCGGCGCCAGGCGCGCGCCCACGTCGGCGGCCACCTTGTTCAGCCCGCAGCGCTGCAGCAGGCGCGATGCGTAGCGCTTGGCCAGCCACAGGAACAGCAGGCCGGACAGCCCCAGCACGAGGCTGGGCGTGTGCCAGTGTGGCCAGGTGGCCCCCAGCAGGGGCGTGATCTGGCCCCAGATGATCAGGATCGCCGCGCCGTTGCTGAAACCGCTGATCACGGGACGCGACAAAAAGCTGGCCATGAAGCCCAGCCGCAGCACGCCGCACAGCAGCAGGACCAGGCCGCTGATGAAGGCCAGCTGGGCGGCCAGCACGATGTACAGCGAGGAGCCGGGGTCGGCCAGCGGCGCCAGGGCGGCGGCCGTCATCAGCGAGACGATGGCCATGGGGCCCACCGATTGCGTCATGCTGCTGCCGAACAAGGCGTACAGCACGGGCGGCAAGATGCTGGCGTAGATGCCCACGACGGGCGGCAAACCGGCCACCAAGGCGTAAGCCATGCCTTGCGGCACCATCATCATGGCGACAACGATACCGGCGGTGATGTCTCCGGCCAACAGAGGACGCCGGTATTGCCTGAGCCAGAGCAGCATGGATGATCCCAAAATCTGAAAACCGAAGCCTATCATGCGACGAGGCCGGCTGACAGGGGGAACGCCATCAGTCTGGCAGCAATTGCGCCTTCACGGCATCGAGGATTTCCGCCGACAGCGCTTCGTCATCGACGGAACGGGCCAGCACCATGGCGCCCACCATGGCGGCAAACGTGGCAATGGCCTGCTGGCGCCGCCGCTCCGGCGTACCATCGAGCGCGCCGTCGGGCAGCAAGCCTTCCAGCAGCGCGAACTGCTGCCGCGTGGCTTGCGTAAACGCGGGGCGCGCGCCGGGCGACATGCGCGCCACGTCCGCGCCCATGGCTGCCGCCGGGCAGCCCGTGCCCGGCTGGTCGCGGTGCCGGGTGGTCAGATAACTGTCGATGATGGCCGGCAGCGCCCGCTGCGGGTCGCTGGCAATCTTCGCCCGCCAGCCTTCCAGCGACTTGTTCAAGGCGTGCTGGCACGCCTCGATCATCAAATCTTCCTTGGACGCGAAATGGCCATAGAAGCCGCCATGCGTGAGGCCCGCGTTCTTCATCAGGTCGGCCACGCCGATGCCGTCATAGCCCTTTTCGCGGAACAATCTTGCCGCCACGTCGACGATGCGCTCGCGGTTCAGCGCCGCCTGCTCCCTGCTTACTTTCATGCTGCCCTCCTACATTTATGTCAATCATCATATAACTTTACGCCCGTTTGCGCCACTCTGTTAGCAAGCGCACCGTTTGATGGCGGCGCCGCGCCGATACTGGATCTTCGTTTCCAGGGAGGCCAAGCATGAACGAAAACAAAGACCAGTCCGCCGGCAACTTGCAGCGCGCCATCCAGCAGGAACAGGATGGCCGCGACGCCGTAGCAAAAGGCAAACGGGACAGCAAGCCCCCCGTGCAGACGGGCAGCCGCAGCCAGCCGGCGCCCCCCCTGCCCGCCCAGCACCTGGACAAACCGGGCATCGAGGGGCAAATGCAGTTAAAACCGCGCTTCCTGGCGCCCGATTACTGCGGCAGCGGCAAGCTAGCCGGCATGGTGGCCATCATCACGGGCGGCGATTCGGGCATCGGCCGCGCCGTGGCCGTGCTGTATGCGCGCGAAGGGGCCGATGTCGCCATCATTTACCTGAACGAACACGCGGACGCCAACGAAACGAAGCGCTACGTGGAAGCGGAAGGCCAAAGCTGCCTTTTGATCCCCGGCGACGTGCGCGACCAGGGCTTTTGCCAGCAAGCCGTCAGCCAGGTGCTGGAACGCTTCACGCACATCGACGTGCTGGTGAACAACGCCGCCTTTCAGGAACACGCCGAATCCTTGCTGGAACTGAGCGAAGAGCGCTTCGACCTCACCATGAAAACCAATGTCTACGGCTACTTTCACATGGCCAAGGCCGTGCTGCCCCATTTGCGGCGGGGCGCGTCCATCATCAACACGGGTTCCGTGACGGGCTTGCAGGGCTCGAAACACCTGCTCGACTATTCCACCACCAAGGGCGCCATCCATGCGTTCACCATGGCGCTGGCCGGCAACCTGCTCGACAAGGGTATCCGCGTGAACGCCATCGCGCCCGGCCCCGTCTGGACGCCGCTCAATCCGGCCGACAAGTCGCCCGAGGAGATCGAGAAATTCGGCCAGGACACGGACATGCGCCGCCCGGCCCAGCCCGAGGAACTGTCGCCCGCCTACGTCTTCCTGGCCTCGCCCGCCTGTTCCAGCTACATCAGCGGCATCGTCCTGCCCGTCACCGGCAGCGTGGGAGACTAGCCGATGGCGCGCGCACTCTGGAAAGGCGCCATCAGCTTCGGGCTCGTGCACATTCCCGTCGAGCTGATTTCTGCCAGCCTCGACCACGAACTGGACTTGTCCATGCTGGACCGGCGCGACTTCGCGCCCATCGGCTACAAGCGCTACAACAAGCACACGGGCAAGGAAGTCGAGTGGGACGACATCATCAAGGGCTATGAATACAAGACGGACGAGTACGTGGTGCTGTCCGACGAGGATTTAAGGCAGGCGAACGTGAAGGCCACGCAAACCATCGATATTTTGACCTTTGTCGATGCGGCGGAAGTGCCGCTGACCTTTTACGAGCACCCGTATTACCTGCTGCCCGCCAAGGGCGGCGAGAAAGTCTATGCGCTGCTGCGCGAAACCTTGCGCAAGGCTAACAAAGTGGGTATCGCCAGCGTAGTCATGCGCACCAAGCAGCATTTGTGCGCGCTCGTCTGCGTGGGCGACGCCATCGTGCTCAACACCCTGCGCTACGCTGATGAAATCCGCCCCACGGATGACCTGGACTTGCCCGCCAGCACCCTGAAGGCGGCCGGCATTTCCGACAAGGAACTCAAGATGGCCCTGTCGCTCGTGGAAGGCATGAGCGAAGCGTGGGAACCGGAGCAATACCACGACAGCTACCGCGAAGACGTGCTGGCGCTGGTCAAGAAGAAAATCAAGGCGAAACAGACCAAGACCATCACGCCGCCCGCCCCCGAACCGGAAGAGGAGCACGCCAGCAATGTGATCGACCTGGTCGCCCTGCTGCAGCAAAGCCTGGGCAAGAAGGCGTCCGCGGCGCCGGTCCGCAAGCGGACGGCCGCGTCCCCCGCGCGCAAAACGGCGTCCGCCAGGCGCAAGGCGGCCTGAGGCACGCCCCACGCCACCGAGAATAGTCAATACTATAAATGCATTGACTTTGATCAAGCTTCTCGCTACGTTATGCACAGGCCTGCCAGCCGGCAAGCCCTGTCTCGCGTGCGGAAAAAAATGGATGCCGAGTTAGATCAGCTTATCCTCAGCGGCGCCCCTGGCGGCGTCGTCATCACGAACGAAGAGCACGCCGTCGTGCGCTGGACGGTGGGTGCCCAGCGCATCTTCGGCTATGGCAGCGACGAAGCGCTGGGCCGCACGCTGTGGGAGCTGATCTCCTTGCCCGGACAAGCCGAGGCGGCACAGCTGATCGACGAACAGCTGACCCTGCACGGCAGCTACGACCGCGAATCGCTGCGGCGGCGCAAGGATGGCGAACTCATCCACGTCGATGTCGCGTGCCAGGTCGCACAGGCCGGGGCGGATGCGCCCCGCTACCTGATTTCCACCATGAAAGACACGACCTTGCTGAAGGCGGCACGCGACGCCCAGTTCGTCGAGGTGCGCTACCGCGTGCTGTTCGAATCGACGCCGGACAGCGTCATCATGGTCAATGCCACGGGCGCCATCGTGCTGGCCAACCAGCAGGCGCAGCGCCTGTTCGGCTACGCGGAAGGCGAATTGAACGGCAGGCAAATCGATAGTCTGCTGCCGCAACGGCTGCGCCATTCGCACGTGGCGCACCGCGCGCGCTATTTCGACCAGCCCCGCACGCGCACCATGGGCGCCGACCTGGAATTGCTGGGCTTGCGCAAGGACAACGTCGAGTTTCCCGTCGAAATCAGCCTGTCGCCCATCCAGACGGAAATCGGCACCTTCGTCATCAGCGCCATCCGCGACGTCAGCGACCGCCGCCGCGCCGAGCAGAAGTTCCGCGGCCTGCTCGAATCGGCGCCGGACGCCATCGTCATCGTCAACGGCGATGGCGAGATCGTGCTCGTCAACTCGCAGACGGAACGCCTGTTCGGCTACTCGCGCGCGGAGTTGCTCGGGCGCAATGTGGAAGTGCTGATCCCGGCCCGCTACGCGATGGACCATCCGCGCCACCGCCATGCGTTTTCCACGGCGCCGCGCGCCCGCTCCATGGGTGCAGGACTGGAACTGTACGGCTTGCGCCGCGACGGTACCGAATTCCCCGTCGAAATCAGCCTGTCGCCGCTGGAAACGGACGAAGGCGTGCTCGTGTCGTCGGCCATCCGCGACATCTCCGAGCGCAAGCGCATCGAACGCACGCTCAACGAACAGAAAGTCGAACTCGAGCGGGCCAGCCAGGCGAAGGACCGTTTTCTCACCAGCATGTCGCACGAGCTGCGCACGCCGCTGAATGCCATCCTCGGCTTTGCCCAGTTGCTGGCCAACGAAGCCTTGCCCGCCACCGTGCTGCAAAAACGCACCTTCGTGCAAAACATCGTCACCTCGGGACGCCACCTGCTCACCCTGATCAATGAAATCCTCGACCTGGCGAAGATCGAATCAGGCAGCCTGAGCCTGTCGATGGAAGCGGTGACGCTGCCCGCGCTGATCGAGGAAGTGCGCGTGATGGTGGAAGAACAGGCGCAGCAGCGCCAGATCCACCTGATCTTTCCCGCCTGCGAAGCGCTGACGCTCAGGGCCGACCATACGCGCCTCAAGCAAGTGCTGCTGAACCTGCTGTCGAACGCCATCAAGTACAACCGCCCGGCCGGCAAGGTGGAGCTGGAAATTTCGCAGCCCGATGCGCTGTGCGTGCGCATCGCCATCCGCGACACGGGCAAGGGGCTGGACGACGCGCAGATGGCCGAACTGTTCCAGCCGTTTAACCGCCTGGGGCAGGAGGCCGGCAGCGAAGAAGGCACGGGCATCGGCCTGGTCGTCACCAAGCGCCTGGTCGAACTGATGGGCGGACGCATGGGCGTGCACAGCTGCCTTGGCGAGGGCAGCGTGTTCTGGATCGAACTCGACACCATGGCCGCGCCGCCCGACAGCATGCCGCTGGATACGGAGGGGTTATCCGAGCCTGCCGGCGACGCCGGGGACGACGCCAGCGGCCAGGCGCTGCTGCTGTACGTGGAAGACAATCCGGCCAGCCTGCGCCTGGTGGAAGACATCGTCAGCTTCCTGCCGCATCTGCGCATGATCTCGGCCACCGATGCGCGCCAGGGCATCGCGCTGGCGCTGGAACGCCAGCCCGATGTCATCCTGATGGATATCAACCTGCCCGGCATGAACGGCAACCAGGCGCAACGCATTCTGCGCAACGATCCGCGCACGGCGCACATTCCCGTCATCGCCCTGACGGCCAACGCCATGAAGGGCGACATCCGGCATGGCCTGGCCGCGGGCTTTTTCCGCTACCTGACCAAACCCGTCGAGATTCCCCAGCTCAACGCCGCCATCGACGAAGCCCTGCAGCTGGCGCGCGCCACCGTGACATTCAAGCCGGAGGCGTAAAGGCCAGCTTTTTCATCGCCGCACCGAGCCCTTTCGCGCTGCGCGCATAGCCAGCCCACGGCGCGTTGCCCACGTCGAGACGGCTGTGGACATTGCCCACGTTCCATTGGTCGCCCGCCTTCAGCTGGTCGAGCTCCTCCCAGGCCAGCGGCACGGAAATGCCCAGCCCCGAACGCGTGCGGGCCGACCACGCGCACACGGTGGTGGCGCCCCGGCCATTGCGCAAATAATCGATGAAGATCTTGCCGACCCGGTTGGACGGTCCGCTTTTCAGGACAAAACGCTGGGGAATGAGCTGCGCCATGTGCGCCACGATGGCTTGCGAAAACGCCT
Source organism: Janthinobacterium agaricidamnosum (assembly GCF_003667705.1). Taxonomy (NCBI): domain Bacteria; kingdom Pseudomonadati; phylum Pseudomonadota; class Betaproteobacteria; order Burkholderiales; family Oxalobacteraceae; genus Janthinobacterium; species Janthinobacterium agaricidamnosum. Next base: position 3,696,082 of record NZ_CP033019.1, read on the forward strand.
TGACCGTATCCCAGTCGTGTTTCGGGCGGATCGGCACGACCACGTGCAAGCCCTTGCCGCCGCTGGTTTTCAGCCAGGCGGGCAAGCCCAGTTCCGTCAAAAAGGCGCGCAGCAGCACGGCCGCTTCGCGGATGGCGGGCCAGGCCACGCCCTTGCCCGGGTCCAGGTCGAACACCAGGCGGTTCGGCGTGTCGTAGGCGCTGGCCAGTGCATTTTGCGTGTGAAATTCCACCACATTCCACTGCGCCGCCGACAACAGGCCCTGTACGCTGGCCACTTCCAGCATGCTGGCATGCTCGGGATCGAGGCCGGGATCGAGCTGTTTGACGCCGGGCATGGCGGACGTGTCCGCATGCTTCTGGAAAAACAGCTCGCCGCCCACGCCGGACGGCGCGCGCACCAGCGACACGGGCCGGCCCCGCAAATGCACGAGCATCAGCTTGCCCACGAGCGCGTAGTAGCGCACCAGGTCGATCTTCCTGGCGCCGCTGTCCTTGTCGATCACCCTGTCCGCATGGCTGACCTTGAAACTGGCCGGCAAGACGCTGTCCGGCCTGGATTGGTTTGGCATCGTCTTCTCCCTGTCGATTCGCTGTGGCCGCTCGCGCACGATGGCGGCCGGCTGTTTATCCGCATGCAAGCCGTGAAACACGGCGTGGCGCACGGCGCCGCCGCTGGTCCATTGCGCAAAGCCGACCTCGGCCACCAGCGCCGGCTTGACCCAGATGGGCTGGCGCACGCCGCCCGCCTTGCCCGCAAACGGACTCGTCTCGATGGTCAGGGTGTCGAGGCGGCGCCGCAAGTCGCGCAAGGCCGCATCGTCAAAGCCGCTGCCCACATTGCCCGCATAGCGCAGCTTGCCCTGGTCATCGTGCACGCCCAGCAGCAGCGAACCGATGCCTTCGCGCGCGCCTTGCGGCGCCGTATAGCCGCCGATGACGAATTCCTGGCGCAGCCCGCATTTGAGCTTGATCCAGTCGCCGGAACGCCGCGTGACGTAGGGCGAGCCGCGCCGCTTGCCAATCACCCCTTCCAGCCCCAGGCGGCAGGCGTGGGCCAGCAATTGCCGGGGTTTGGCGTCGAGCGCTTCGCTGAAGCGCAGCAGCGGCGAAGCCGGCAAGCGCTGCAGCAGCTGTTCCAGCAAGGCCCGGCGCGCCTCGACCGGCTGGCCGCGCAGATCGTGGCCGTCGAAAAACGGCACGTCGAACAGGTAATACACGATCTCGCTGGTCGTGTCTGCCTCGAAGGCGCGCTGCAAGGCGCCAAAATCCGGATGGCCGCTGGCGTCGTTGACGACGATTTCGCCGTCATACCAGCCAGGCGGCAAGCCCAGCTTTTCCAGCGCCTGGCGCAGCTTCGGCAGTTTCGCCGTCCAGTCGTTGCCATTGCGCGTGATCAAACTGACCCGTTCGCCATCGCAACGCGCGAGGATGCGGTAACCGTCGAATTTCACCTCGAACATCCAGTCTTGCGCGTCTGGCGGCGGCGCATCGACGAGCGTGGCCAGCTGCGGCGACAGGGCGGCTGGCAGCTTCGCGGCTGGCGCAGCCGCCTGCTCCGCGCTGTGTTTGCGCCTGGGCATGGCCTTGTGCTTGACGCTGTCGGGGAATTCGTCGACGACAGAAAATTCCAGCGCCGGCCGGGCATATTCATCTTTTTCCTTGATCAGCAGCCAGGCGGGCTGCTTTTCGCCCTTGCCCTTCATGCGCACGAGCACCCACTTGCCGTGCATCTTGTGGCCATGTACGGTGAATTTCAGCTCGCCGGCCGCCAGCGCCTTGCGCGCATCGGGCGTGGCCGGCTGGGGCTGCCACGTGCCCTTGTCCCAGATGATGACCTTGCCCGCGCCATACTGTTTTTCGGGGATCGTGCCTTCAAAGCTGGCGTAGGCAATCGGGTGGTCTTCCACTTGCACGGCCATGCGCTTGTCGCGCGGGTCGTAGCTGGGGCCTTTCGGCACGGCCCAGCTTTTCATCGTGCCGTCCAGTTCCAGGCGAAAGTCATAGTGCAGGCGGCTGGCCCAATGCTTCTGGATGACGAAGGTAAGCCCGCCGCCCGCCGCCTCGCCGCCCGCCGCAGGCTCGGGCGTGACGGCGAAGTTGCGCTTGGCTTGATAGGTTTTCAAGGCGGCTTTCATGGCGGACCCATGCGGTGACGATGGCATCGAGTCTAGGCCGCCAGGGGCCAAGGCGCGGTACGCCAGCTAACAGAGCGCCTGCCCCGGCAAATGTAAGTGTTTGTAATTGAGAGAAAACGTGTCAACGCAATTGCCGCACGGCGCGTTTTTGGCTCAGTGACAGGGGAAATGCATCTCCTGAACTACAACCCCACTTCTCGAGGAACTGCATCATGAAAAAACGCACTGTCAACATTGTCGCTACTCTGATCGCCGGCTTGTTCGCTACCGCAGCCTTTGCTCAAACCCCAGCACCAGCAGCGCCGGCCAAGGCCGAAGCCAAGCACACCAAGGAAGTGGCTAAAGCAGAAGCCAAAGAAACCAAGGCCGTCGTGAAAGCCGATGCGAAAGAAGCCGCTGTTGCCGCCGATGCGAAAGCCGACGTCGCCAGCGCCAAGGCCGATGCCGCCGTCACCAAAGCCAAAGCCCACAAAAAAGCGAAAAAAGCCAAGGCCAAGGCTGACGAAGCCAAAACTGAAGCGACCGCAGCAGCAGCCAAGTAATCCCCACAGCGCATTTTTTGCGTCACACAAAAAGACAGCTTCGGCTGTCTTTTTTTATTTTCATGCCAGCATCATGCAGCAACATCCTATAAAACACCTGATTGTAAGAAAGTGTAAACAAGGTCAACGGTAAGCTTCCGGGGCGCGTTTTATGCTCAGTGACACGGGAATCATCCCACCACCAACAGATACACCAGACAAACCACCACTGAGGACTGCACCATGAAAAAAGTAATCGCTACCCTGATCGCCGGCCTGTTCGCAACCGCTGCCTTTGCCCAGACGCCCGCAGCCCCAGCAGCTCCGGCAGTGCCCGCCAAAGTCGAAGCGGCCCATACCAAGGCCGTCGTAAAAGCCGATGCCAAGGAAGCGCAAACGGTCGTGAAAGCGGACGCCAAAGAAGCGAAAGCCGTCGTCGCCGCGAAAACGGAAGTCGCCAGCGCCAAAGCGGAAGCGGCCACCACGAAAGCCAAGGCCCACCACAAAGCCAAGAAAACCAAGGCCAAGGCTGACGAAAAGCTGGCATCGGCCACCGCTGAAGCAGCACCGGCAGCAGCCAAGTAATCACCCAGACAATCGCTTACCACTCTCCAGGACAATACAATGAAAAAAGTTATCGCCACCCTCGTCGCCAGCCTGTTCGCTACCGCCGCCTTCGCCCAAGCCCCTGCCGCCCCGGCAGCACCGGTTCCCGCCAAGGCGGAAGCGGCCCACACGAAAGCCGTAGCAAAAGCGGAAGCCAAGGAAACCAAGGCCGTCGTGAAAGCCGATGCGAAAGAAGCGGCCGTCGTCGCCGATGCGAAAGCCGACGTGGCCAGCGCCAAGGCCGACGCCAAGGTCAGCAAGGCCAAGGCCCATCACAAGGCCAGCAAAGCGAAAGTGAAAGCGGACGCAACGAAAGCGGCAGAAGCCGTACCGGCAGCGCCAGCGCCAGCGAAGTAATCGCGGCAATCGCCACGGGAGCGCGTCCGCCGGGTCTGCGCTTCCGTGGCGGCTTCGCCCGCAGTATCAAAGACAGCTTCGGCTGTCTTTTTTTTTCGCGGCTGGCACTGGTAGCGCATGAGCGGCACTGACGACCGGAAGCAAAACCTCCAACGTAAAACCGTGTAAAGATGTAAAAAAACAACGCTTTTCAGTCACAAAAAGTCCCCATTCCGGCCCCTCCTCAAATAGAATTGAGAATTATTCTCATTCTCATCCTTGATTCAGGAGCCGTTTCAATGCCAGGTCGCACCGTTCTTTCCGCCGCATCGTCCACCCCATCCTGCCCCGCCGTGCTGTCGCTGCGCCCGCTGGCCCTGGCCATTTCACTGGCGCTCGGCGCCGGCATGGCACATGGCGCCGACGGCGCCCCCGCCGATGACGCTGGCGAAGACACGCCCATGATGCAAACCATTACCGTCACGGGCAGCAGCGACGCGAACGCCTACACGGCGCGCAAAAGCGCCTCGGCCAGCAAGTTCGACCTGTCGCTGCGCGAGACGCCGCAGGCCGTTTCCGTGGTCACGCGCGCGCAAATGGACGATTTCAGGCTCGATAACGCCAGCAAGGTGCTGGCGCAAACGACGGGCGTGACGGTGGAAGCGGTAGAAACGGACCGCACCTATTACACGGCGCGCGGCTACGACATCACCAACTTCCAGTTCGACGGCGTCGGCATTCCTTTCGTCTTCGGCAATGTGATGGGCGACCTCGATACGGCGCTGTTCGAGCGCGTCGACATCGTGCGCGGCGCGAATGGCCTGATTTCCTCGACCGGCAATCCGTCGGCCACCGTCAACTTCGTGCGCAAGCGCCCGACCCAGGGCCTGGCCGCTGCTGCCGGCGTCACGCTCGGCTCCTGGAACACGCGCCGCGTCGATGCCGACGTCTCGACGCCGCTCGGCAGCGACGGCAAGGTGGCGGCCCGCTTCGTCGCCGCGCACGAGGAAGGCGATTCCCACCTGGACCGCTACTCGCCGCGCAAGGATGTCGCCTACGCCATCGTCGAAGCGAAACTGACGCCGGACACCCGCCTGGCCGTGGGCCACAGCTACCAGAACAACCTAGCCAGGGGCGGCATGTGGGGCGCCCTGCCCGTCGCCTACACGGACGGCACGCCGACCGACTACCCGATTTCCGCCTCGACGTCGGCCGACTGGTCGCGCTGGAGCATCCTCAACAACAGCACCTTCGCCGAACTGGCGCACCAGTTCAATGCCGACTGGCGCGTGACGGCCACGGCCACCTACAACCGCTCCACCTCCGATTCCAAACTGTTCTACGTCTACGGCACGCCGGACAAGGCCACGGGCGACGGCTTGTTCAGCTACCCTTCGCGCTATGCCTCGGCCAACAAGCAGCGCCTGCTCGATGTCGCCGCCACGGGCACATTCACGCTGGCCGGGCGCCGGCATGACCTCAGCATGGGCCTGGCCTGGTCGAAGTCCACGCTCGACGACGTGTCGTATTATGGCCGCGGCATCGGCACGGCCCTGCCGAACGGCACGGCCTTCGACGGCTCCTACCCGGAACCGCTCTTCGATGCATCGACCAATGGCAGCGCCTACAAGGACGAACGCAAGAATGCCTACCTGGCCGCCCGCTTCAACCTGGCCGACAACGCCAAGCTGCTGGTGGGCGTGAACACCGTCAAGGCCGACAGCACGGGCAGCGCGTACGGCGTCAGCCAGGCCAAGTCGCAAAGCGACACCACGCCCTATCTCGGCCTGGTGTACGACATCGGCCGCCATGTGTCGGCCTACGGCAGCTACACGGAAATCTTCAACCCGCAAAGCAGCATCGACCGCACGGGCCAGACCCTGGCGGCGGCCACCGGCAAGAGCCTGGAAGCGGGCTTGAAAAGCGACTGGTTCGACGGCCGCCTGAACCTGTCCGGCGCCCTGTTCAAGACGCGCCAGAAGAACGTGGCCGAGGCGGCCGGCACCACGCCCGACCTCAAGACGTTCTACAAGGGCGTCGATTCGGAATCGCAGGGTTTCGAGCTCGATGCCTCGGGCGAGCTGGCGAAAGGCTGGCAGGCGAACGCCGGCTATGCGCAGCTGCGCATCGAAGGCGACGACGGCCAGGATGCGCGCACCTTCATCCCGCGCAAGCGCTTCCACCTGGCCACCACCTATCACGTGCCGGCCGTGCCGGCGCTGAAGCTGGGCGCCAGCCTGACCTGGCAGGACGCCATCTACAACAAGGTCGATGACAGCACCACCCTGCACCAGGGCGCCTACGCGCAACTGGGACTGATGGCCAGCTATGCCATCAGCCGCAACGTCAGCCTGTCGCTGAACCTGAACAATGTGACGGACAAGAAGCACCTGACCAGCCTGTACTGGACCCAGTCGCTGTACGCGGCAGGCCGCAATGGCAGCGCCACCCTGAGCTGGAAGTACTAGGGAGCCGCCATGCGACTGCGTCCTCCCATGGTTGTTCTGCACCGCTGGTTCGGCCTGGCGGTGGCGCTCTTCCTGTTCATTTCCGGCCTGACGGGCGCCGTGATCTCGTGGGATCACGAGCTCGATGCCTGGCTCAATCCGCAGCTGTTCCACGCCGCAAGCGCCGCCAGTGACGGCCCCGCAAAATCGGGACTGGAGCTGGCGCAGCAGCTCGAGGCGCAGGACCGGCGCCTGCGCGTGAACTACACGCTCACGGCGATCGAGCCTGGCCACACGGCGCTGATCGCGGTGGAAGGCCGGCCCGACCCGGCCACCGGCAAGCCGTTCGAGCCGGGCTTCAACCAGGTGGCCGTCGACCCGGCCACGGGCGCCATCCAGGGCACGCGCCAGTGGGGCGTGGTCTCGCTGACGCGCGAAAACCTGCTGCCCTTCCTGTATAAACTGCACTACACCATGCACATTCCCGATGGCTGGGGCATCGAGCTGGGCGTGTGGTTCATGGGCATCATCGGCATCGTGTGGGTCCTTGACTGCGGCATCGCCCTATACCTGTCGTTTCCAAACTGGCGCAGCTGGCGCAAGTCGCTGGCCTTCCGCTGGCGCGAAGGGGGCCACAGGCTGAACTTCGACCTGCACCGCTCGGGCGGCGTGTGGGTCTGGTTGCTGCTGCTGGTGCTGGCCGTCACGTCCGTGTCGATGAATCTGCAAACCCAGGTGATGCGTCCCCTTGTGGCGAAGTTGTCCACGCTCAGCCCGAACGCCTTCGACAGCCGCACGCCGCAGCCGCCCGGGCATCCCATCGAACCGCTGCTGACGCGCGAAGAGGCGGTGGCGCTGGCGAAGACGGAAGCGGCAAGGCGGGGCTGGACGCTGCCGGCCGGCGGCGTATTCTATTCTTCCGCCTACGGCCTGTATGGCGTCGGGTTCTTCGCGGCGGACAACGACCATGGCGACGGCGGCCTGGGCAATGCATGGCTGTACTTCGACGGGCGCGACGGCAAGCCGGCGGGAGGCGTGGTGCCCGGCACGGGCAGCGCGGGCGACATCTTCCTGCAGGCGCAATTCCCCCTGCATTCGGGCCGCATCCTGGGCCTGCCCGGGCGCATCCTGATTTCCGCCATGGGCCTGGTGGTGGCCATGCTGAGCGCAACGGGCCTGATCATCTGGCTGAGAAAGCGCCGTGCCCGCGCGGCGCAGACCGGTAAGGCGCCGGCGCCGCTGCATGCCAACTTCAGCAAGCAGGTGCAGTAAAACGCCACAAAACGGCGCAACTGGGCGACACTGGCGATCCGACCATCGCCACGAAAGCTGTCCATGCGCCGCCTGTCCTTGTCCTTGCTGACTACCCTCCTCCTGTCCTGCGCCGCCCTGGCACAGGACAGCGCCCCCGCCGCCATCGCGCAAGTCCTGCAAGCCCAGGACCGCGACAGCCATGGCGACCTGCGCGCCGTCGTCGTGCTGCGCGACGGCGCCATCGTCGCCGAACGCTATTACAACGGCGAGACGGCCGATACCCTGCACGACATCCGCTCGGCCGGCAAGAGCATCACCGCCCTGCTGGCCGGTGCGGCCGTGGCGCGCGGCCAGCTGGCGACGACAAAAACCGTGGGCGACTACTGGCCCGAAGTGGCCGGCAGCCCGGCGGGCAAGATCGTCCTCGACGACGTGCTGACCATGCGTTCGGGCCTGGCCGCCTTCGATGAAGACGAACAGTCGCCCGGCAATGAAGACAAGCTCGATGCGGCGCCCGACCCCGCCGCCTTCGTGCGCGGCGTGCCGGCCGCAACAAAGCCGGGCAGCGCCTACCGCTATAACTCGCTGGGGGCGTACATCGCCGGCAGGGTGGTGGAAAACGCCAGCGGCGCCGACCTGGAAGACTACGCCGCCAAGGTGCTGTTCGCGCCGCTGGGCATCACGCGCTGGAGCTGGGGCCGCGACGTGGCCAACCATCCGAAGGGACAGGGCAATCTGTCGCTGCGGGCGCGCGACACGGCGAAGATCGGCCAGATGGTGCTCGACGATGGCGTAGTTGGCGGCAAGAGGGTCATCGACGCCGCCTGGCTGCACGCGGTGCTGGCGCCACGCGTGGCCATCGGCGCCGTCGACCGCTACGCCGACAGCTACGGCTATTTCTGGTACGCGAAGACGCAGGAGATCGGAGGACAAAAAATCGCCGTGTATTTCGCCTCGGGCAATGGCGGCAACAAGATCTATGTGATTCCCACGCACCGCATGGTGGTGAGCGTGGCATCCAGCGCCTACGGCAAGGCGCATGGGCAGCGCCGTTCGGAAGACATCCTGAAAGCCATCCTGAAAGCCGATGCCACGCAGATGTAAGCGTTTGTAATGACCGTCAACGCAAGCGTCCGGGGCCGCGTTTTATGCTCAGTGACACGGGAATCATCCCGGCACCAACAGATACACCAGACAAACCACCACTGAGGACTGCACCATGAAAAAACGCATTTTCAACCTGAGCGCTACCCTGATCGCCGGCCTGTTCGCAACCGCTGCCTTTGCCCAGACGCCTGCAGCTCCTGCAGCCACCCCGGCAGCCTCGGTTCCCGCCAAAGTGGAAGCGGCCCACACCAAGGCCGTCGTAAAAGCCGATGCCAAGGAAGCGCAAACGGTCGTCAAAGCGGACGCGAAAGAAGCGAAAGCCGTCGTCGCCGCCAAGACGGACGTCGCCAGCGCCAAAGCGGAAGCGGCTACCACCAAGGCCAAAGCCCACCACAAAGCCAAGAAAACCAAGGCCAAGGCTGACGAAAAGCTGGCATCGGCCACCGCTGAAGCGGCTCCAGCGAAGTAATTTCTTCCCACTGCATTCACCCGAAAAAACACCAAGGATCTCATCATGAAAAAAGTTATCGCCACCCTGATCGCCAGCCTGTTCGCCACCGCCGCTTTCGCCCAGACGCCAGCCGTCGCGCCAGTCGCTCCAGTGGCACCGATTCCTGTCGTCGCCCCTGTCGTCAAGGCTGAAGCACCGGCAGCAGCCGTCAAGCCGGCCGCGCACAAGAAAGCCAAGCATCACAAGGCAAAGAAAGCCGCTCCAGCCGTCAAGGCAACGCCTGCGGAACCGGCAACGCCAGCTACGCCAGCAACACCGGCCAAGTAATCACGGACGCAGCAAGCAAAAAGACAGGGTTTTCCCTGTCTTTTTTTCGTCCGCTTATTGTGGCATCAGCACCGTCTCGATGACATTGATCACGCCATTCGACTGGTACACGTCATAGGTGCTGATGTTGGCGCTGTTGCCGCCTTCATCCATCACCACGATGTTGTGCATGCCGTTCATGGCGAACATCAGCTTGCCCCCGCTGGCCGTGGGCAAGGTGGCTTTACCGTCATGCATCTTGATTTCCTTCGCCAGCGCCTTGAAGTCGTATTTGCCGGGCACCACGTGGTAGGTGAGGATTTTCGTCAGGGTCGCCTTGTTTTCCGGCTTGACCAGGGTGTCGACGGTGCCGGCCGGCAGCTTGCCGAAGGCCGCATTCGTCGGCGCGAACACGGTGAACGGTCCCTTGCCTTTCAGGGTGTCGACCAGGCCGGCCGCCTTGACGGCGGCGACCAGGGTCGTGTGGTCGGCCGAATTGACGGCGTTGTCGACGATATCCCTGGACGGATACATGCTCTGGCCACCGACCATGGTCGTCATATCGGCGGCAAAGGGGGCGCTGGCGGCCAGCATGGACGTAATGAACAGTGCTGCGGGAACGATGGTGCGCATGATGATATCTCCTGAATGACTGCGTTTGCGTGATTGCAGGAGTATTTACGCGGCCTGTCCGCAAACGGATTCAACTGATTTTGCTGGTCTTGTCTGGATTGAGGGCGCGGGTGTTGTCGGCTTACGCGCTGCGCGCTAAGTCGACCTACGCTGCGTCAACGTCCGCGCATATAAAAAAACGGCGCCGTGCTGTGCACGACGCCGTTCTTGGCAGGCTTATCGCCGAGATACTAGTTGGCCGCGACTTGCGGCTCCGTCTCGCCCCAGCCGCCGCCCAGGGCGCGGATCAGCGCCACCGTGGTGACGGCGCGGTTGCCGCGCAGCTGCACGGCATTGCGCTCGATGGCCGCCAGGTTGCGCTGCGCGTCGAGCAGATCAAGGTAGCTGGAACGGCCCGCGTCGTACAGCTTTTGCGCCAGGTCGGCCGAGCGGCGCGCCGAGACGACGGCTTCGTCGATCTGCTGCGTCTGGCCCGACAGGATGCGCAGGCCGGCCAGGTTGTCTTCCACCTCGGCGAAGGCCACCAGCACGCTCTGGCGATACGTCGCCACCGATTCTTCCAGCTGCGCTTCGCTGCGGCTCACGGCCGCCTTGTTGCGGCCACCGTCGATGATGGGCATCGACATCAGGGCGCCCAGCAGCCAGGAGCGGCTGCTCCACTTGAAGATGTCCGAGAAGGTATCGGACGCGCCGCCGCCGGAAGCGTTCAGGCTCAAGGCGGGGAACATGGCCGACTTGGCCACGCCGATGCGCGCATTCGACGCTTCCATGGTGCGCTGCGCCGACGCGATGTCGGGACGGCGTTCCAGCAGGGACGACGGCATGCCGGCCGGGATCACGGGCAGGAAGCCGCTGTCCTGCAGGGGGTTGACGCCGGCCGTGAAGCTGGCGGCAGGTTTGCCCAGCAGGACGGCCAGCGCATGCTCGCTGGTGGCGCGCTGGCGCTGCAGGCCGATGGCTTCGGCGCGCACGGTCGACAGCTCCGTGCGGGCACGGGACAGGTCAAATTCGCCGATGTCGCCCAGGTCGTAACGGCGCTGGTTCACATGCACGCTCTCCTCGCGCAGGCGCACCGTCTGTTCCAGGGTCGCCAGTTCGGCGTCCGTGGCGCGCAGCTGGAAGTAGGTTTGCGCCACGTCGGCCTGCAAGGACAGCAGCACCGAGCGGTAAGTCGCTTCCACGGCCAGCGCATCGCTGCGCGAGGCGCTGACGTTCGATGCCACCCTGCCGAACAGATCGACTTCGTAGCTGGCCGTCAGGTTGGCCTGGTAGACGTTGGTCGCCGCCACCGGCGCGCCGTTCGGCAAGCCGAGCGACACGGCGGAAGCGCGGTTGCGCTGGCCGCCCACGTTCACGCCCACTTGCGGAATGCGGTCCGCTTCGGCGATGCCGGCAATCGCCCTCGCCTGCTTGACGCGGGCGGCGGCGACCGCCAGGTTGGCGTTCGCCTGCGTGGCCTCGTTGATCAGGCCAGTCAAAGCCGGATCATTGAACGCCAGCCACCACTCGCCGCGCGCCTGGCGCTCGGCCGGCACGCCCTGCTTCCAGCGCGTGCCGTCGGCTGCCGTCTGCACGGCAGGCAAGGTTTGTGCTTCCTTGAACGCCGCCGGCGTCTCGATCTGCGGCTGCTTGAACTCGGGCGCCGCGCAGGCGGCCAGCAGGACTGCGGCGGCCATGGCGCTCAAGACGGGCGCCGCGCGCCGGATGATTGCATTGGTTTTCAATATATATCTCCTTCCAGGTCCAGCGCTGGCGCGGCGACAGGCTTGGCGGCAGCGGCGGCTGGTTTTTTCTCAAAACGCTGCGCCAGGGTGCGCAGCAGTACGTAGAACACGGGCGTCAGGAACAGGCCGAAGAAGGTCACGCCCAGCATGCCGGCGAATACCGCCACGCCCATCGCATGGCGCATTTCCGAACCGGCGCCGTGCGAGAACACCAGGGGCACCACGCCCATGATGAAGGCGATCGACGTCATCAGGATCGGACGCAGACGCAGACGGCACGCTTCCAGCGCCGCTTGCACGACGGTGCGGCCATGCTCTTCCAGTTCGCGGGCAAATTCCACGATCAGGATGGCATTTTTTGATGCCAGCCCCACCAGCACGAACAGCGCGATCTGGGTGAACACGTTGTTGTCGCCGCCGGTCAATTTGACGCCCAACAGCGCGCAGAGGATCGACATCGGCACGATCAGGATCACGGCCAGCGGCAGGGTCCAGCTTTCATACTGGGCAGCGAGCACCAGGAACACCAGCAGCACGCACAGCGGGAAGACATAGATCATCGTATTGCCGGACAAGATGTCCTGGTAGGTCAGCTCCGTCCACTCATACGAAATCCCCTGCGGCAGCACTTCCTTGGCGATGCGCTCCAGCGCGACTTGCGCCTGGCCGCTCGATACGCCAGGGGCTGCGCCGCCGTTGAAATCGGCTGCGGCATAGGCGTTGTAGCGCTGCACGCGGTCAGGACCATAGCTGTCCTTGACGCGCATCAGCGACGACAGCGGGATCATCTCGCCCTTGTCATTGCGTACCTTCAGCTGCGCGATGTCCTGCGCATGCGAACGGAATGCCGCATCGGCCTGCACGCGCACTTGGTAGGTGCGGCCAAACTGGTTGAAGTCATTCACGTACAGCGAACCGAGGTTGATCTGCAAGGTCTGGTAAATCGTTTGCAGCTGCACGCCCATCTGCTTGGCTTTCACGCGGTCGACGTCGGCGAACAGCTGCGGCACGTTGATCTGGTAACCCGAGAACACGCCCGCCAGTTCCGGCGTCTGGTACGCTTTCGCGGCCAGTGCCTGGGTGGCGTTGTACAGCGCGTCGTAACCGAGGTTGCCGCGGTCTTCGATCATCATCTTGAAGCCGCCGATGGTACCGAGGCCGTTGACGGGCGGTGGCGGGAAGACCATGATGAAGGCGTCCTGGATACCGCCCAGGCGCTTGTTGATCTCGGCCGCGATGGCGCCGCCGGACAGCTCCTTGGTCGTACGCTCGTCGAACGGCTTCAGGGTGGCGAAGACGATGCCGGCGTTTGGCGCGTTGGTAAAGTCGTTGATCGACAGGCCGGGGAAGGCGATGGTCGATTCGACGCCCGGCACCGACTTGATGACGTCGGACATGCGGCGCACGACATCTTCCGTGCGGTCCAGCGAGGCGGCGTCAGGCAATTGCGCAAAGCCCACCAGGTATTGCTTGTCCTGCGCTGGCACGAAGCCGGCAGGCACAGACTTGAAGGTGAAGATGGCGGCAACGACCAGCAGCGCATACACGCCCAGCGAGGCGCTCTTGCGGCCCAACACGCCCTTCACGCCCGCTTCGTAGCGGTGCGAGGCGCGGCCGAAGAAGCGGTTGAACCAGGCGAAGAAGCGGCCGAAGACCATGTCCATGCCGCGCGTCAGCGCGTCTTTCGGCGCATCGTGCGGTTTCAGCAAAGCGGCCGACAGGGCCGGCGCCAGGGTCAGCGAGCTGAAAGCGGAGATCACGGTCGAAATGGCGATCGTCAGCGCGAACTGGCGATAGAACTCGCCCGACAGGCCGGGCACGAAGGCGATCGGCACGAACACGGCGCACAGCACCAGGGCGATGGCGACGATGGGACCGCTCACCTCTTTCATGGCCTGGATGGTGGCGTCGCGCGGCGACAGCCCTTCCTCGATGTTGCGCTCGACGTTTTCCACCACCACGATGGCGTCATCGACGACGATACCGATGGCCAGCACGAGGCCGAACAGCGACAGGGTGTTGATCGAGAAGCCGAAGCCCAGCATCACGGCAAAGGTACCGACGATCGACACGGGAACGGCCAGCAGCGGAATGATCGATGCGCGCCAGGTTTGCAGGAAGATGATCACCACCAGCACCACCAGGGCGATGGCCTCTAACAGGGTGTGGATCACGGCTTCGATGGACGAGCGCACGAATTGCGTCGGGTCGTACTCGATGCGGTATTCCACGCCTTGCGGGAAGTCTTTTTTCAGTTCGTCCATCTTGGCGCGCACGTCGGAAGACAGTTGCAGCGCGTTGGCATTCGGCGCTTCGAAAATACCCATGCCGACGGCCGGATTATTGTTCAGCAGCGAACGCAGCGAGTAGCTGTTGGCACCCATTTCCACGCGCGCCACATCCTTGAGGTGCGTCACGGCGCCGTCGGCATTGGTGCGCACGATGATGGCGCCGAATTCCTCGGGCGTCTGCAGACGACCCTGCGTGTTGACGGTCAGCTGGAAGTCCGAGTTCTTCGCTGGCGAGGCGCCGATCACGCCGGCAGCCACCTGCACGTTCTGCTCGCGGATCGCGTCGACGACGTCATTGGCCGTCATGCCGCGCGCCGCCACCTTTTGCGGGTCGAGCCAGATGCGCATCGCATAGTCGCCGGCGCCGAAGATCTGGATGTCGCCCATGCCGGGCAAACGGGCCAATTGGTCCTTGACGTTCAGCACCGCGTAGTTACGCAGGTACATATCGTCATAGCGCTTGTTCGGCGACACCAGGTGCACGACCATGGTCAGGTTGGGCGAGGACTTGACGGTCGTCACGCCGATCTGGCGCACTTCCTCGGGCAGGCGCGGCAAGGCGCGCTGCACGCGGTTCTGCACCTGCGTCTCGGCCTGCTCGACGTTGGTGCCGATCTTGAAGGTCACGGTCAGCATCATCGCGCCGTCGGACGTGTTTTGCGAGGACATGTAGAGCATGTTCTCGACGCCGTTGATCTGCTCTTCGAGCGGCGCGGCCACGGTTTCGGCGATCACTTTCGGATTGGCGCCCGGGTATTGCGCGCGCACCACCACGGATGGCGGCACGACGTCGGGATATTCGGAGATGGGCAGGCCGAATATCGACAGCAGCCCGGCCACGAATATGACGATCGACAGCACCCCCGCGAAAATCGGCTTGTCGATGAAAAAGCGGGAAAAATTCATGTTTATTCCTTGGAAGTCGATGCTGCTTTCGCGGCGATCTTGGCGTCTTTTGCTTCAGGTTTTGCGGGAGCGACGGGCGCGGTCGGGTCGAAATCCATCGCCACCATCTGCGGCGTCACGGGCGCGCCGGGGCGCACGCGCTGCAAGCCGTTGACGACGATTTTTTCGCCCGCTTTCAAGCCTTCTCGCACCACGCGCAAGCCGTCCGAGGTCGGGCCCAGCTTGACGGCGCGGTATTCGGCCTTGTTGTCGGCGCCCACCACGTAGACGTATTTGCGGCTTTGATCCGTGCCGACGGCGCGGTCGGAGATCAACAGCGCCGTGCTTTGCGCGTGCGGGCCGTTGCCGCCATCGAGCTGGATGCGCGCGAACAGGCCCGGCACCAGCTGGCGCTCGGCGTTGGCGAAGGTGGCGCGCATGCGCACGCTGCCCGTGGCCGGGTCGAGCTGGTTGTCGACGAATTCCAGCTTGCCTTCGTGCGGGAAGCCCGTTTCATTGGCCAGGCCCACCTTGACGGTGACGGGCGTGCCCTTTTGCGCCGTGCCGGCCACGCGCAGGTAGGTATCTTCATCGCCGTCGAAGCTGGCATAGATGCGGTCCGTCGACACCACCGACGTCAAAATGGCGGAAGCGTCGATCAGGTTGCCGACGGTGATTTCCGCCTTGCTGACGCGGCCGCTGATCGGCGCCTGCACCTGCGTGTACGACAGGTTCAGCCTGGCCGCTTCATACGCGGCTTGCGCCGAGCGGACATTCGCGTCCAGCTCTTTCAGACCCGAGGCCTTTTCGTCGAATTCGCGCTGGGCGATGGCTTTTTCGGCCAGCAGCTTTTCAGCGCGCGACAGTTCCAGCTTGGCCAGTTCCGCCTTGGCGCGGGCCGATGCGGCCGTGCCTTCGGCGCGCGACACTTCAGCCTGGAATGGGCGCGGATCGATGACGAACAGCACATCGCCCTTCTTCACTTCGCTGCCCGGCTTGAAGTTGACGGCCGTGATGAAGCCGCCGACGCGCGAGCGGATTTCCACGCGCTCGATCGCTTCCAGGCGGCCCGAGAATTCCTGCGTTTCCGTGATCTGTTTTTCAACGACGGCGGCGGCCGAGATGGGCGGGCCGCCGGCCGCTGGCGCGTCGGGCACCTTGCTATTGGCCGAATCGCAGCCGGCCAGGCTCACGGCCACCAGTCCCGCCAGCGCGAGCGAGGCCGCCAGGGGCTTGATGAGTGTACCTAAGGTGGAAAATTGTTGAACGTTTTTCATTTTATTTCCCTGTTTTATGAAAATTTCTAATGATATGGGCGGCAGGAAGCAACCCAGCTGAAAAAGTGAATGGTGGTGCCATGGCGCCCGACGGCGCTCGATCAAAGGTAAACAGGCCGCCAGCTGCTTGAAAGCGGACGGGGACGACGAAGCTGGCTGTGCGAACGCACAACGCAGACAGGAAGGGAACTACACTGCGTAGTGTAGCAACCGAAACTCAAAAAGTAAACTGATTAGTGTAAGTTTTTTTGCAGTGCCGCAGATGGCGGCTTTATGACTCGGGCTCCTGCCCCAGTCCGGCGACGAAACTGCTAATTTCGCTCAATACCTGCACCTTGCAGGCGCATTCATTACGGGCGGTCGCGTCTTGCAGCGGCGCGGCGGCCATGCGCCGCACGGTGGTCTTGATGCCGCAGGCGATCAATTTACTGCCGTATTGTTCAGCCTCGTCGCGCAATGGGTCATCTTCGCTGGACAAGATCAAGGCTGGCGGCAGGTTCTTCAGGCGGCTCGACTGCAATGGCGACGCGTACGGGTGGGTGCGGTCAGCGGCGTTCGGCAGGTAGCCGCGGTAGGCGGCGGCGCACTGGTCCGCCACTTCGGCCAGGTCCGGACAGGTCGGCAAGTGGCGCATCGAACAGGTCGACAGGCCGGGGTCGAGCATGGGCATGATCAGCACCTGGCCCGCGAGGGGCGGGCCGCCCCGGTCGCGCGACATCATCGCGCACACGGCAGCCAGGTTGGCGCCCGCTTCGATGCCCGACACCACCATCTGCTTGCCCGTCCAGCCCAGCTTGGACTTGTTCTTTTTCGCCCACAGCAGCACGGCATGCGCGTCTTCCACGGCGGCGGGGAATGGCCGCACCTTCGCCAGCGTATAGTTCGCGGCCAGCACCACGTGGTCGGGATTGCTCAGCACGAGGCAGCGCAGGAAGTCGTCCGCGTCGTCCAGGTCGCCGGCCACAAAGCCGCCGCCATGGAAGAAGACCATCAGGTTCGGCTGCTTGGCACCCGGCACGCCGGCCGTGTAGACGCGCGCGCCGAGCGCATCCTGCGCGCCCTGCACCTGGATGTCGCGTATCTTCAGCGCCTGGCCAGGTGCCAGTTCGGCCGTGGTGTCGGCAATGCTCATTGCGCCACCACCGGCTGCACCGCCACATCGCGTACCGCGTCGTTCAGGCACAACAGGGCGACGCCGCCCACTTCATGGGTCAGGGCGCTATAAGCGCTGGCTTCGCTTTGCGCCGCCAGCGAGTAGGCATCCGTCGATACCATCGCGGCCAGAGCGAGCAGGCTCGCCGCCAAGGCGAATACTGCAAAGTTTCCATTCCGATGACCCATGATGTTTCTCCTGTTGTACTTCCTGCGGCATCACATTTATGCTGCAGTACAACAACTCTAGACTTGATCTACAATCTGATAAAGAGTGCAATGCCGAATTGATTGTTCAGGATTCTGAATAATCACGAAGAAAGTGATAGGAAATCAAGTGAACAAGCTGCAAGCCATGGAAGTTTTCATCCAAGTCGTCGATGCGGGCGGTTTTACGCGCGCGGCGGAAAACATGCAGTTGCCCAAAGCCACCGTGTCGACCCTGATCCAGTCGCTGGAAGCGAGCCTGTCGGTCAAGTTGCTCAACCGCACCACGCGCCATGTCAGCATCACCTCCGACGGCGCCGCATATTACGAACGCTGCGTGCGCATCCTGTCGGACGTGCGCGAAGCCGAGGAATCGCTGTCGCGCACGCGATTGAGTCCCAGCGGACGGCTGCGCGTGGACGCGCCCACGGCCCTGGCCAGCGAACTGATCATCCCTGCCCTGCCCGACTTCTTCGCCCGCTACCCGGATATATCGCTGGAACTCGGCTGCAGCGACCGTCCCGTCGACCTGATCGAGGAAGGCGTCGACTGCGCCGTGCGCGGCGGCGAACTGGGCGATTTGAACCTGATCGCGCGCCGTGTCGGCGTACTGCATTTCATCACCTGTGCCGCGCCCGGCTACCTGGCGCGCTATGGCACGCCGCTGCACCCGAACGACCTGGCGCAGCACCGGGGCGTGAATTTTTTCTCCGCCAAGACGGGCAAGACCTTTGAATGGGATTTCACGCGCGCAGGCGAACGCATCCAGATGTCCATGCCCAGCCATATTGCCTTGAACGACTCGAACGCCTACGCGGCGGCCGGCCTGGCGGGCCTGGGCATCGTGCAAATGACGCATTTCATGCTTGCGCCCCTGATGGAACAGGGCAAAATGGTGGAATTGCTGGGCGATTGGGAATCCGACCCGTTGCCCATCCACGTGATCTATCCGCCCAACCGCCACCTGTCCGCCAAGGTGCGCGTGTTTGTCGAATGGGTCGCCGACATGTTTACCAACCACCCGGCCACGCAGCTGAAGGGCAAGAGCACCCTGCCCGCGCGTGCCGCCCTGACCGAGGCCCAGCCATGACCGCAGCAAGCACATCACCGCACCTGCACCTGCACCCGCACCGCATCGTCTTTCTCGACCGCGACAGCCTGATCGCCACCGTGCGCCCGCCCGCCTTCGCCCACGGCTGGGAAGAATATCCGCATACCAAGGGCAGCGAGCAGACGGTAGCCCGCCTGCAAGGCGCCAGCATCGCCATCACGAACAAGGTGCCGCTGCGCGCGGCCGAACTGGCGCAGCTGCCCGACCTGAAGATGATCGCCGTGGCCGCCACGGGCACGGATATCCTCGACCTGGCCGCCTGCCGCGCGCGGGGCATTATCGTCGCGAATATCCGCGACTATGCGCGCGCCACCGTGCCCGAGCACACGCTGGCCCTGATGCTGGCCCTGCGCCGCCAGCTGGTCGCCTACCGCGCGGACGTGGAAGCGGGCCTGTGGCAGAAGTCCGACCGCTTCTGCCTGTTCGGCCACCCGATCCGCGACCTGGCCGGCAGCCGCCTCGGTTTGCTCGGCTACGGCGCGCTGGGCAAGTCCGTGGCCCAGCTGGGACGCGCCTTCGGCATGCAGGTGATCGTCCACAACCGTTCCCCGATCCAGGAAGACGGCGTGCAGGAAGTGAGTTTTGATGAACTGCTGGCCAGCTCCGACGTGCTGAGCCTGCATCTGCCGCTGACGGACAAGACGCGCAACATCATCGGAGAGCAAGAGCTGGCGCGCATGCAGCCCACGTCGCTGCTGATCAACACGGCGCGGGGCGGCCTCGTCGATGAAGCGGCGCTGGCCGACGCATTGACCCGTGGCGTGATCGCCGGCGCCGGCTTCGACGTGCTGTCGAAGGAACCGCCGCCGCCCGACAACCCGCTGTTGAACTTGCGCCTGCCCAACTTCATCCTCACCCCGCACACGGCCTGGGCCAGCGGCGAGGCCATGCAAAAGCTGGCCGACATTCTGATCGGCAATATCGAAGCGTTCGAGCGCGGCGCTCCCGTGAACGTGGTGGCATGAGCGCCTTGCAGGAACTCGATGAACTGCTGGGGCTGGACGGCGACGAATACGACCGCCTCGACCTGTTCCAGGAGGCGGACGAACTGATCGGGCAACTGCGGACCGCCGACGTGCCCGCGCTGCTGGCCCTGTGGCCGCAGCGCGAGCCACGCTGGCAGCAGCGTTTCACGCAAGCGAGCGCTTCCATCGACGGCGCCGTGCTGCGCGCCCTGCTGGCCGGTTTGCTGCAGATCAAGGAGACGTGCCACGGCGTGTTCGAACTGATGTCGCGCCTGCCTGCGACAGCCGACGCCTCTGCGCTCAGCGACGCGCTGCTCGATTACGCCGAGCGAGCCTGGTATGCGGACCAGGGGCGGCACCGGCAAATCCAGATCAGCTGCTGGAGCTGCGGGCTGTCGGGCCGGCTGCTGAAGCGGCTGGGGCTGTCTGCCTGGAAGGATGCGGGGCTGTAGCCGCTACGGCGCGGCAGGCCGCTCGAATGAAAACCCGGGCGCATACGCGTGATAACCGTCGAAATCGCCCTTGCCAATGGCGGCACCTTGGCTGCGGGCAATCGCATACGCCATGCTGAAGTGAAAGTAGAAATTCGGCAGGATGTACAAATTCAAATACTCGCCGGCCGGCAGCGCGATGTCGGCAAAGCCGGCGCGGTCGCGGCAGATGCGGTCTGGCGGCCCGTCGAAGCGCTCTGCGGGAATCGCCTTGAGATAACGCATGGTCTGCGCGATCTGTTCCTGCAGGCTGGCGGCGGCGCTGAAATCGGCCACCTCCAGCCCCGCCAGCGGGCAGCAGCCGCGCAGCGAAAAGCTTACGGCTGCGCGCACTTGCTGGGCAAACGGCAGCATGTCCGGGTGCAGCCGCGTGGCCAGGATCTGCGGCTGGGCCTCGAGCTTGTCCAGCATGGCCGACAACTGACCCAGCGAGCGGCAAAAGATGGCGACGGGGTGGCTGTTCATCATTTCCTTGTGCAAGATTCACGATGACAAGAGTGTGCCACAGGCACCCGCGTCGCCGCAGCGTTATCGCCGGTGCTTGCTGAAAAATTCCCACATCACCTCGTTCGCATCGACGGCGCGCGTGGTCTTGCCGATGGGCAGGCCAACATTGAAAGCGTCGGCGCCCGGCCACGTGTGGCCGCCATCCTTGACGGTGAGCAAGGCCACCTTGGCGCCGCCCTCACCACTGCCCTGCTCCAGCCAGTTCACTTGCGTGGCGTCGCCCGCAGGACCAGGCATCAGGCGCGGCTGCGGCGTGGCGCCGTCGATGCCGTTGTGCCTGCGCCAGTAATCATACGTGCCTTCGGCCGACAGGTAGCTGGCGGCCTTGCCCTCAAACAGCACGACCTTGTCGGCCATGCCCTGTATCAGCAGCATGCCGACCTTGTCCTTCTGCTTGTGATGCTGGAGCACGGGTTCCGGCATGGGCGCGCCCACCGAGGCAACGGCGGCGAACTGTTGCGGCAGTTCCGCCGCCAGGCGCAGGGCAAAGAAACCGCCGCGCGACAGGCCCGTCGCATACACGCGCTTGTCATCGATGCGATAATCCTGTTTGAGTTTGCTCAATATCGCTTGCGTAAAGCCGACGTCATCGGTGCCTGCCAGGTAATCCATGCCGAAGCCCACGTTCCAGTCTTGCTTGATGCCTTGCGGATACACAACGATGAACCGGTGCCGCTCGGCCGCCTTGTTCATCTGCGTGTACAGCATCTGTTCCGCCATGCTCATGCCGCCGCCATGGAAATTGAAGACGACGGGAAAGGTCTGCTGGGGCTGGCTTTGATAAGCCTCCGGCGTATAGACGATGTAGCGGCGCTTTTCCTCATTGTGGACGAGGCTGCTCACTTGCGCCAGAACCGGGATGCTGGTGCACGCCAGCACCAGCAGGCTGATAAGAAACTTCATGCGGTTTTCTCCATTCATCAAGAGCTTGCAGCTTACGCAGGCGCCGGTGAAATCGCGGTGAAATCTCCCTGCTTTTTATCGTATCTGGAGGGGAATGATGTCGACGCGATAGTGCGCCTCGCCCGGATGGAAACGGATATCCCAGCGCATGGCCTGCGCCACGCGCCCCAGCAAGCTTTGTCCATGCGCAAATCCCTGGACGCGCCGCGGCTGCCCCGCCTGCACTGTATTGCTGATGCTCAGGCAACCTTGCGCAAACGCAATGTTGATGCGGCAAGCGGGGCCGCCATGGAACAGGGCATTCGCCAGGCAGTTATTGATGAGCAACATCGTCAACGGCGGGTTGCCGACAACCTCGAGGCGCTCGGGCAAGTCCAGGGTCAGCAGGCTGGCGTCCCACGGATGTTCGTCGAGCAGGCGCAGCAGGCATTGCTCGATGCAGGCGCGCAACTCGACCACCTGGCCAGGCAGCTGCTCGGCCCGCGCCAGCGCGAACAGCACCTCGATGGTGGCGCGCATGTCGTCGACACCCTGGCGCAGCTGGACCTGCCCATCTGCCGCCAGGGGCTGCGCGCCGGCCAGCGCCAGGCTGTTGTGCATCAAGGTCAGCGGCGTGCGCAGTTCGTGGCTGACGTCGCGCGCGAATGCCTGTTCGCGCCGCAACACCGTTTGCAGTTCGGCAAACGTGGTTTCCAGGCGGCGCGCCAGGAAACCGATCTCGTCGGGGCGATCGCGCTCGCTG
This sequence comes from Janthinobacterium agaricidamnosum, assembly GCF_003667705.1. Taxonomy (NCBI): domain Bacteria; kingdom Pseudomonadati; phylum Pseudomonadota; class Betaproteobacteria; order Burkholderiales; family Oxalobacteraceae; genus Janthinobacterium; species Janthinobacterium agaricidamnosum. Next base: position 3,718,135 of record NZ_CP033019.1, read on the forward strand.
AAATGGACGGCGCCGCCGGGCGCCAGCTGGCGCGCTTCCTGCGCCAATCTCTGCAAGGGCAGCACGAGGCGCCGCGCCAGCCAGTATGCCTGCAGCAAGGCCAGGGCGATCAGCGCCAGCGCCACGCCAGCGACGACACCGCCCACCTCCCGCACCAGGCGCTGCACTACCAGCACGGGTGCCACGTCGGCCAGCAGATACGCGCGCTGCGGCTGGCCGGCGGCAGCGAGGTCCAGCGCCAGCACGTGATAATGCTGGCCCGTCGTCGTAAACACTTCGCCGCGCGGGGCAGACGGCGGCACGTGTGCGCGCACGGCTTGAGGCAAATCAAGGTAGCGGCCATAAACCGTGATGAGGTCGCTGCCAGACGGCGTAAGCTCACCGTGCTGGCGCAAGCGCTGGCTGACCACCGCCGCTTCGCGCTCGAGCAGGCGCTGCACCAGCATGTCTTCCGTCACGTAGGCGATCACCAGCGCCAGGCCCGTGTAGCACAGGCACAGCAGGACGGTGAAGCCGGCCAGGGCCGCAAACAGGCGCTGCCGGATTGACCTAACCATCGCCGGCCGCCGCATCGAAGGCCAGGCGGTAGCCCAGCTGCGGGATGGTCACGAGTACACCCGCCGCGCCAAGCAACTCCAGTTGCTTGCGCAACGCGTAGATGTGCGATTTGAGGGCGTCACTGTCGGGCGGCTGGCTGCCCCACAGGGCTTGCAGCAAGGCCGAGCGCGACACGGCGTGCGGATGCTCGCGGCACAGCAGCAGCAAAATTTTAAAACCCGTCTGCGTCAACGGCAGCGGTACGTCGCCGACCAAGGCGCGCCCTGCGCGCGTCTGCAAGGTGAATGGGCCCACGCGCATTTCCTGATGCACGTGCAGCTGCTGCCGTCGCGCCAGCGCTTCGCAGCGCAAGGCCACTTCGCGCAAGTCGAAGGGCTTGGTCAGATAGTCGTCGGCGCCGTCGCGAAAGCCGCGTGCCTTGTCTTCATAAGAGTCGCGCGCCGTCAGCATCAGAATCGGCACATTGCTGGGCGCACTGGCCTTGATGGCGCGGCACACCTGCAAGCCATCGATATCGGGCAGGTTCAGGTCCAGCAGCACCACGTCATAAGTGTTGAGCGTGGCCAGCGCGACACCGAGCGCGCCCGTGCCCGCATGGTCGGTCTGCCAGCCCAGACCGTCGAGGAAATCCAATACCTGGCGCGCGATGGCCAGGTGGTCTTCCACCAGCAGGATGCTCAAGGGCGCTTTGCTCATGGAATACCGGCAAGGCGCGCATACAGCCAGAAGTTACCCGATCTTCCACGGATTTGCCGGTAGCAGCGCAGATAGCCTTCCCGCTCGAAAGCGCAGCGTTCGAGCACGCGCAGCGAACGTGCATTGCTTTCCAGCACGGTCGCCTGGATACGCAGCAAGCCCAGGCGTTGAAAACCCCAGTCCAGCATGGACTGGACGATGGACGTGGCCACGCCCTGCCCCCACACGACAGGAGAAAGATCGTAGGCAATCTCGGCTGTGCGGTGCTGCGGAGAAATGGCATTCAAGCCGATGGTACCCACCAGCTGGCCGCCGTCGCGCAGCACCACGGCCAGGCGCATGGACGAAGACGCGTCTGCCGACGCGTACTCATCGAAATTGGCCTGCAAGTCATCGATGGAATGCAAATCCCAGCTCGTGTGCTCGACGACGACAGGGTCGGCCAGGTAAGCATACCAGGCGGGCGCGTCGCTGCGTTCCAGCGGGCGCAAGGTCACGAGGGGATGGGTGGAACAGGGCAAGTCAGCCGGTTTCATCGTTTGCTCATGGAATAGTCAATCGACGGGGCAATCAGCGGCCAGCCAGGCCGCGAAATCATCGGCGGCCCGCTCGAAATCGCCGCGCTGCATCGAGCCATGGCCCACCAGGTACACGGCGCGGTCGCTCCCATCGAGGGCCAGCATGACGGCGCGCCCGCCGCTGTCGTCGCCGATGGTCATGTAGCCGGGGCAAAATTGCTGCGTCTCATACGTTTCATTGCGTTCCCGTAAGCTGTCCACGCCGTACAGCAATACCTGTTCGCCCCGCAGGCTCTCTTGCCCATCCTGCAGAAAACGCAGGTAATGCGCCGGCAAGGGGGCACCCAGCCAGCGTTCAAGCGCGTCGATCGCTTGCCCGCTCACGCGGCGCCCTTGCGCCGTGCTTCCCACTCGCGCCGCAGCAAGCCGTACAGTGCCGAATCGCTGACGTGGCCGCCGACGATCCAGCGCTCCGGCAAGAAGCCTTCCCTGTTAAAACCCTGGCGCTCGAGGGCGCTGGCCGAACCGGCGTTGAGCGGGTCGATATCGGCTTCCAGACGGTTCAGGTCGCGCTCGACGAAGGCGTACTCGATCAGCGCCGACAGCGCTTCGTGCATATAGCCACGACCCCAGTGCGGACGCGCCAGCGCGTAGCCGATCTCGGCGCGGCGGTTCTGGCGGTGCACGGAAAACAGCGTGCAGCTGCCCACATATTCGCCCGTCTGCTGCAGTTCGATGGCGAAGCGGAAGAACTCTTCGTTCTCGAAGGCGGCACTGTCCTCGGCGATCTGGCGCGCGGCGCGGCCGGCATCGTCCCAGGGCGGCTCGCTGAAATAGCGCATCACTTCGGGATCGGCATGCATGGCGAACAGGGCCGCCTCATCGGATGGCTGCGGCTTGCGCAGGATCAGGCGTTCGGTGGTGATGGTCTTGCTGTAAGTCATGGCGCTCCAGTCTGGCGGCAAACGGACGAATGCTTATTATTCCATGCAACTATAACGAAGTGGCAATTTTGTGACAGTGCTTTTAATGTAATATGGCAATATTTAGACCATATCATTGATGCAACTTCATGATCCGCTCATGCACGCAGTAAAACACGCAGCCAACACCGAAGCCGACCATGTCCATCCCTAAAATCCACCTCACCATGCCGCTTGCCCTGGGCGCACTGGCCGTCTGGCTGGGCTTGAGCATGGGCGGCCGCTGGCTGGAATCGGCCGGCTACGCCTTGCCGGGCGCCGCCGTCACCGGCCGTATCGGCCTGTCGTGGGCGCTGGCCGCCCTGTTCGCGCTGGCGCTGCTGCTGGCATCCAGCCGGCCCCGCGAAGCGGGCCTGTGCGCGCCGCAGCCATGGAAAAGCACGTGGCTGGTCTGGCCGCCCCTGCTGTATGCGCTGCTGATGCTGTTGCTGGCCTGGGCCGGCGGCTGGCCGCAGCCGCGCGTGCTGCTGATCGTCGCGTGCAATGCGGCGCTGGTGGCCGTCTCGGAAGAACTGATGTTCCGCGCCATCTTGCTGCAAGGCATGCTGGACCGCTACGCCGTCTGGCCCGCCGTATTGCTTTCCTCGGCGTTGTTCGGCCTGGCCCATACGGCCAACGGCCTGGCCACGGGCGACGTCAGCGGCGCCTTGTGGCAAGCCGTGGCCGCCACCTTGCAGGGCGTCGGCTACGCGGCCATCCGCCTGCGCACCCGCTCCATCTGGCCCATGGTGCTCGTGCATGGACTGTGGGATTACGCGCTGGTGACGGCCACCTTGCCGCACCCGGCCGAAGATGGCGCATCGATCCTGCCATATATCGCCCTGCTGGCCGTGCTGCCCCTGTGCCTGTACGGCGTCTACCTGCTGCGCCCCAGCCAGCGGGCGGTCATATATCAACTGCAACGATAAGGAATGTGCATGGCGTTTTTTTCACGTGATTACGAGGTATTCCTGCTGCTGGCCGCGCCCAATGCCATACCGCTATGGGATGCGGCGCAATGGACGCCGTTCGCCGCCAGCCTCGACGGCCTGATGGCGCAGGCTGGCGCGAGGGGCAAGGCCGCCGTGCGCAGCCATCAATACAATCCCAAGGGCAAGCCGATTCCCTTTGGCCGCCTGGGCTGGGACGCCAAATCGCACGCGAAGTGGACGCACACGCCGGCCACGACGCAAGCGCGCTTCATGAGCCTGGAAGCGTGGGCGCCCACCTGGACCGTCTGCGAAAAGGACGACCAGGCGCCCGACGTATTCCTCGCCCTGGCCAACGAATCGCTGCTGGGACTGGCAGGCAAGCCCTTGCAGTTCAGCCAGCGCCTGGTGTGCGCCATCGCCACGGACATGGGCCCGGAAGCGGCCGCCACCTTGCGGCAAGCGCTGGCGCAACTGGCCGCCCGGCAAGACGCCGTCGTCTTCGCCCACACGCGCCGCCAGTGGGGCCGCGCCTCGTCGTACGGCGGTTTCACGGGTGCCATCCAGGACATGCTGATCGGCGGCCTGTTCCGGCAGGACGACCCGCATGCGCGGCCGTTCGATGACACCGCGTTCCAGGATGTGTGGAGCAAACTCGACATCCACCATGCATGAACGCACTCCCATGCCACGTCTGACCTGCGCCATCCTGCTGTGCTGGAGCGTCCATGCGGGCGCCTTTGAGCTGAGCGGCATTATCCGCAGCAATGGAACGCCGCTGCCGCAAGCCATCAGCATCGTTGCCGAGCGCATGCACGGCGAGCCGCAGATACATGGCACGGTCGAAAATGGCCGCTACCGCATTGATGTACCGGAAGGTGCCACCCTGGCACTGCTTTTGCAATCGCCCGGCTGGGAAGCGGAACCCAAGCTCATCTTCAGCGTGGCCACGGCGGGCGCGCTGGACTTCCTGCTGTATCCGGCCGCGGTGCCCGAGGCGGCGCTGGCAGCCGAATTGCGGACCATGGAACAGGAAGACCAGTCCCTGCGCGCGGGATTCCCGCCAACGGGGCCGGACCTGGCCACGCGCCAGCGCATGCTGGCCACGGATAAGGCACGCGAGCAACGCTTGCGGCACATCATCGCCAGCAAGGGCTGGCCCACGCAAACGATGGTCGGCTACAAGGCGGCGGGCAGCGCCTGGCTGATCGCCCAGCATGGTTCCAGTGCCTTCCTCAAAAGCAGCCTGGTCCTGATGCGCGCAGCAGCGGCACGGGGAGAGATCACGCCCTCGAAGCTGGCACTGGCGATCGACCGCGACTTGAGCAATGACAAGCTGCCGCAGCTGTACGGCAGCCAGTTCCGCACGGATAGCACCGGCAAGACGGTGCCCTTCCCCATCGACGATCCGCAGCGCCTGGAGCAGCGCCGCGCCAGCATGGGCATGGAACCGTATGCGCAGTACCGGCAGTTATTCGAAAAGGACAATTGACAACGCCAACCGTCGCATGGCATCGTTGCGCCATGCCATCGCCATTCCCGCCCCTGCCATCGATTATTGCCGCCATTTCACACATGGTGGCTGGACAGGAATGACATTGACCAAGCCGCCTGCAAGGCGGCTTTGATCGGCAACAAACAATCAAGACGTCTCGCAGGCTTTGTTTTCACTTTCAGCGAGCGACCATGCACACCACTTCCAGCACCCCGGTTACCCCCACCCTGCACCTCGTGTGCGGCAAGATTGCCTCGGGCAAATCCATCTTGACCAGCCAGCTTGCGCAAGCGCCGCATACCGTGCGCATCAGCGAAGACACCCTGCTGGCGCAGCTGTATCCGGGCCAGATCGCCAGCCTGGCCGACTATGTGGCCTGCGCGGCGCGGCTGCGCGCGGCCATCGCGCCTCTGGCCATGCAAATGCTGCGGGCGGGCGTGTCCGTCGTGCTCGATTTCCCCGCGAATACGCCCGCCAGCCGCGCCTGGATGCGCGAGCTGTTCCAGCAGGCGGGCGTGCCGCACGTGCTGCACTACCTCGACGTGAAGGATGAGGAATGCAAGGCGCGCTTGCACCGGCGCAATGACAGCGGCTTGCACCCGTTCTCCACCAGCGACGCGCAATTTGATGAAATCACGCGCCACTTCACGCCGCCCGACGCCTCGGAAGGCTTTGATATCGTGCGGATTGCCGCTTAAAACGTCCCCGGCAGCAGGATTTTCTTGTCCACCTGCTGCAGGTCGCGCAAGCCGCAAAACGCCATCGTCAGATCGAGTTCATTGCGGATGATATCCAGGCATTTGGTCACGCCCGGGCCGCCCATGGCACCCAGGCCATATAAGAATGGGCGGCCGATGTAGACGCCTTTCGCGCCCAAGGCCACGGCCTTGATCACGTCCTGGCCCGAGCGGATGCCGCCGTCCATGTGCACTTCGATCTGGCTGCCGACGGCGTCGACGATGGCGGGCAAGGCTTCGATCGACGATTGCGCGCCATCGAGCTGGCGCCCGCCGTGGTTCGAGACGATCAGCGCGTCGGCGCCGCTGTTGACGGCCAGGCGCGCGTCTTCGGGGTCCATGATGCCCTTGATGATCAGTTTTCCGCCCCAGCGCTGCTTGATCCATTCCACGTCCGCCCACGACAGGCTCAGGTCGAACTGCTGCTGCGTCCAGGCCGACAGCGACGACATGTCGGACACGGACGTGGCGTGGCCGACGATGTTGCCGAAGCCGCGGCGTTTCGTGCCCAGCATGCCCGCCACCCAGCGCGGCTTGGTGGCCATGTTGAGGATGTTCGGTATGGTCAGTTTCGGCGGCGCCGACAGGCCGTTGCGCAAGTCCTTGTGGCGCTGGCCCAGCACCTGCAAGTCCAGCGTCAATACGAGCGCGCCGCACTTGGCCGCCTTGGCGCGGTCGATCAGGCGGTTGATGAATTCGCGGTCTTTCATCACGTACAACTGGAACCAGAACGGTTTGCTCGTGTTCGCCGCCACGTCCTCGATCGAGCAAATGCTCATGGTCGACAGGGTGAACGGCACGCCGAAGCGCTCGGCCGCCTGGGCCGCGAGGATTTCGCCATCCGCATGCTGCATGCCCGTCAAGCCCGTGGGCGACAGGGCCACCGGCATCGAGACGGCCTGCCCCACCATGGTCGAGGCCAGGCTGCGGTTTTCCAGGTTGACGGCCACGCGCTGGCGGAATTTGATCTTGGCAAAATCGCTGTTGTTGGCGCGGTACGTCGATTCCGTCCAGGAGCCGGAATCGGCGTAGTCGTAAAACATGCGTGGCACCCGTTTCTGGGCCAGCACGCGCAAGTCTTCGATGCAGGTGATGATACTCATGCGTTTCCTCGGTCGATGGCTAGTCAGGCCATGATCGTGCATTTGCCGGTAATTGTCTATCCGGCAGGCAAGCCTGCCGGATGGCGCTTCGCTTACCAGTCGCGCGCGCCGAGGATCTGCTCGCCCAGCGCAGTCAGGCGCGCCTGCGGGTAGCGCAGCTTTTCCTTGTCCTCGGGGTCGCCGGGAAACGCGTAGCCCTGCGGCGCGCTGCGTTCGCGCCAGCTTTGCACCCTCCAGTCGCGCAAGGCCTGGTTGTCTTGCTGGGCGGGCGTAAAGGAAATGTATTGCGCCAGCCGCACCTGGTCCGTCGACGTGTTCGGGCGGATGCCATGCGCCAGCAGGCTGTTGAAGATCAGCAGTTCTCCCTTCTTCATGGCGATGAATTCCATCGGGTACGGCACCGTCGCCAGGTCCGGCTGCCACGGGTTGCGATCCGCCGGCACGGTCTTGCGCCATGCGAGCAAGTTGTTGAACAGCTCCGGATAGCACTGGAAACCGCCGCTCTCGGGCGAGGTGTCGGACAGGGCCAGCACGCCCTGCACGTTGACGGGCAGCGGGTCGAGCGTGGTGTCGGCATCCCAGTGGATGAAACCGCCAAACTTACGCTTGCCATGGTTGGGCGTGTTCAGGTTGGCGCGGTCGATCGTCACCCACAAATCCTGACGGTCCCAGATGTCGACGAAGGCGTCGTAGACGCGCGGGGTCTGGCGGTTATCCCACAGGGTCTGGTTGTGATAGGCCTCGACCATGCCGGAGCCGTTGAGTTCCTTCATCGCGTGATCGCGCAATTGCTCCCGGTTCCAGGTGGCGGGGTCATGCTGGTCGAGTCCCTGGAATTCCCACAGGAAATCTGTCGTGCGCCGCACTTGCTCGGGCGACACCGCATCCTTGACGATGACGTAGCCATAGGTTTGCCAGTGCAGGAAATCGCTGGCGGACAGCACGCGCAGGGGCAGCTGTTTTTGTATGTCGCGCAGCTGGGTCTGTTCCGTGTAGGCCACGGACGGGTTGCCGGGACGGTCTTCGCCGTATTGATATCGATCTTCTTGCATCGCTGTCTCCTGTGTTGGTGTGAGAAAGATTGTGCGATGGCATGGCAGGCTGAAATGCGCGCCAAGCGGCCAATACTGATACTATCCTGACTATTCATACGCTTCAAACGTCACAATGACGCCTTTATTCGAACAAGTCACGATACCGGCGGGCCACTCCTGGGGCTTGCTGTGGCGCGAACTCGACACTATTCCCTTCATCTGGCATTACCACCCGCAGTTCGAGCTGACCCTGACGGTCAATGCGCGGGGGCAGCGCTACATCGGCGACCACCTGGGCGACTTCGAACCGGGCGACCTGGTGCTGCTGGGACCGAATTTGCCGCACACATGGTCGGCCAGCGAGCGCATCGATAGCAGCCAGCCGATGCTGGCCGTCGTCGTATGGTTTTCATTGGAATGGCTGGAGCGGCTGGCGGCCTGCTTTCCGGAATTGCACAGCTTGCGGCAACTGGCGGCCCGCGCCGGCCCGGCCCTGCATTTTTCGCCGCGGACGAGCGCGCGCAGCGCTGATAAACTGCTGCAACTGAACGCCCTGCCCGTGCCGCAGCGCTTGCCGCTGCTGCTCGACGTGCTGCTGGACCTGGCGGGCGATACGGGCGCGCGGCCGCTGGCCTCGACGGCGCAGGCGCCGCTGCCCGATGGGCAGCAAAAACGCATGGCCGGCGTGTTCGATTTCATGCACGCGCATTTTCGGGAAGAGATCGCACTGGAAACCCTGGCGCAGCGGGCGGCCCTGTCGCTGGGCGCGTTTCACCGCTGCTTCAAACGCCACGCGCATTGCACGCCGGGCGAGTACCTGGCGCGTCTGCGCATCGGCCGCGCCTGCCAACAGCTGATCGAGAGCAATCTCGCCATCGCCGTCATCGCGCAAGAGGCAGGCTACCGCAACCTCGCGCATTTCAACCGCCAGTTCCGCGCCGCCAAGCACGTCACGCCGCGCGCGTTTCGCCTGCAGTACCGGCGCGGCGTCAAAGACCCATCGTAAATCCGTTCGGAAACGAAAAAGGGGATCAGATTTTACAATCTGATCCCCGATATTCTGGTGCGGCTGGCAGGAATTGAACCCACGACCCCTTGGTTCGTAGCCAAGTACTCTATCCAGCTGAGCTACAGCCGCCTAAGACAAGATTATAGCAGGGCTTTGCAGAATGGCAAAGGGCGTGGCGGCGATATTTCACAATTGACGCCCTCCCCGGTTTTTCACCGGCCGCCCCGCCACTTGCATTTTTAATCACATTGATTTTCTGATTGCGGCGCAAAACCGACACGCTGATGACTGATTGGCCATTATTAATGCATTCAAGAAAAATAAATTGCAATTCATGGAAAACTTTGAGAATGTTTACTAGCAGTAATTCCAAAAAAAATACCAAGGGGATGTCATGAAAATAAACTTGCATAAATTGCCTCTGGCCGCCGCCTGCGCGGCCGCCCTCCTTCTTGCCGCCTGTGGCGGCGGCAGTAGCAGCAGCCCCGCTGACCCGGTTCCGCCCGTCGTGCCGCCGCCGGCAACGACGCTCAGCGGCACTGCCGCCGTCGGCGCGCCCATCTCGGGCAGCGTGGTGGCCATCGATAGCAAGGGCAAAGTGTCCACGGCGGTCAATACCGGCGCCGGCGGGGCATTTACGGTGGACGTGGCCGGCATGACGGCGCCGTTTTTCCTCAGCATCACCGGCTCGTCCGGCGGCAAGCAGGTGACGCTCAATTCCATCGCCACCGCGGCGGGACAAACCGTCAACATCACGCCGCTGACCGACCTGATCGTCTCCACGGCGTCGGGCCAGCCCGGCGGCACGGCCCTGGCCGCCGTCTGCGCCCCCGTCGCCAATACGGTATCGGCCGCCTGCACTGCGGCCCTGGCCAATGCCGCGACGCAGCAACGGCTCGATGCGGCCGTGGCCGCCGTCGTCGCCATGATCAAACCGATTAATACCGGCAATACCAATCCGCTGACGGGCGCCTTTGTTGCCAACGGCACGGGCATGGACGCCGTGCTGGACCAGATCCTCGTCGCGCCCGCGGAAGCGCAGGGCGCCATGGCCACCGTCACCCTGATCGCCACCAACAGCGCGCTGGGCAGCGTAACCCTGCCGGCCGCCGCCGGCGGCGCGCCGACGATACCGGCAGCGACGCCGCCATCGGACGCCGACCTGGCCAGAGCGACGGCCGCGGCCAGTGTCTTGCCGGAAATCCGCGCCTGCATGGCCTCGCTCAGCGCCCTGTATCCGAAGACGGGCTTCGTCGTGCCGTCGGCGGCGGCCGTGTCGCCGTTCATCGACAGCAGCTTCAACATGGGCGCGGCGGTGGGCAAGGCCGACATTGTGTCCGCCCTGAGCAGCGCGGACCAGGCTGCCCATGCGGGCCTGACGATCGAGGCGCTGGGCCTGGCCAGCGTCAGCATGCAGCCCTTGAGCGCCGATGAAATCGCCACGCTGACGTCCGCGAGCAGCACTTCGACGACGCGCGTCGCCGACTTCATCGGCAATCGCCTCGGTGCCGGGGCGACGGCCATCGCCTTTACTTCAGGCAAGCCCAGCAGCGCATGGGTACAGTTACGCATAGGAACAGATGCGGGCATGCTCAACTGGAAGCTGGTCAAGACGGGCGACACCAGCGGCTGCGCCGGCGGCTGGAAACTGGCCGGCAGCGGCCACCTGGACATGCACATGAATGCGCGCATCCAGCGCAACTTCGATACGGCCGGTACGGCCAGCTTTGCGCGCGAATGGGCAGCCCACGTCGAGCTCGACACCGTGCTGCAGGAAAATCCGGCCGTCAACAAGATCGACGTGCGGGGACCGGGCCTGACGACGTTCGGTGACTTCCAGATACCGGGCTCGGCCGGCAGCAAACTGCAGCTGATCCTGCCGGCCACCGGCTACACCCACATGCGGGTAGCCGACAGCAATGGCGCCGCCAGCACTTTCTACAATAACGCGGAAGCCATCCAGAGCTGCCAGGACCTGGCCAGCCTGCCCGCCAGTACGCCGGGCCTGGGCGCGGGTACGGCTTGCATCGACGAAACGAAAGTGGCACCTGGAAAAATCTACGTGTGGACCCTGAAAACGCCGAATGGCGCCGTCAGCGCCTTCCCGTTCCAGATCAATGCCGTGCCCCTGTCGAAAGCGTTTGCCAAGGCCAACCAGGCCAGCCTGTTCGCCACGCTCACCAGCATCACGCCGGCGAAACTGTCGTCCATCCCGGCCGCCGCCCTGCTCGATGGCGCGGTGACCTTCAATTACACGCAGTCGGCCACCTACGGATCGAAAATGGATAATTGCGGCCTGTATCTGTTCAATAACACCACGCCGGTGCTGAACGCGGAGCAAAATGCGGTTGGACAGGAAACCTCGTGCACGTTCACGACCTCGGGGCTCAATGCGCTGGCCTCGAACGTGGCGGACCCGGCGCAATCCGGCGCCTCGCTGTTCAAGTTCACCGGTCCCGTGACAAGCGGCGGACTGTGGGTGACCACCATCGTCCTGGGCAACCAGGCGTCGTCGGGCCAGCCTTACCCGAATTGACGGGGCCCGGCCACTGCAGCGCGCCGCGATGGGGGCGGCGCGCTGCACGCTTGCCTTTCGCTGGACGAAAAAAAACCCGGAAAGCGAACTTTCCGGGTTTTTTCACTACTGCTGATACTGGTGCGGCTGGCAGGAATTGAACCCACGACCCCTTGGTTCGTAGCCAAGTACTCTATCCAGCTGAGCTACAGCCGCAAACTCTGACACACTTCGCCGAACGGCGCGAAGCTTGAAACTTTCATCAGAACGAAGCGAACTTCATTCCGGCAACGATACTAATCAATACTGGTGCGGCTGGCAGGAATTGAACCCACGACCCCTTGGTTCGTAGCCAAGTACTCTATCCAGCTGAGCTACAGCCGCAAAACTTCTACAACATTCCATCAACAACATGGAGGTGAAACTTGTCACAACAAAACCAGGCAAAGTCTGATTTTCAGTATTCTGGTGCGGCTGGCAGGAATTGAACCCACGACCCCTTGGTTCGTAGCCAAGTACTCTATCCAGCTGAGCTACAGCCGCGCAGGCAAACATTATAGCGTATTCATTTCGCTTTGAAAAGTTCGATTTTTCAATCGCTTAGCTGATTTTGCAGAATACCGCCCCGCATGATCGACTACCTTTTCACTGCCAAAAAGCTGACGCCTTTTTATCGCAGGGCACTTTTGCTTCCGCAGTCGCGTCCAGCGAATCGAGGAGTTGCTGCCTCGAAAGAAGCGGGATTATAGGGACTGCTTTCCAGCCTGTCCAGTGCTATCTGCAGGCGGCGCGCAAGCGTGCGGTGGCGGTGCCCCGCTTGGGGCTACAATACCAGCCAGACAGGGGCGCTTTTGCCTCCCCTGATGCATGACGGCGGACATTGAGCATCATGACCTATTTAACTGAGCTTAGCGACGGCGGCCCGGCGGGACAAGCGCCCGTGCGGCAGATTCATTGTTGCAGGATTTCCGATGGCCAAGCATGACCGCGAGCAAGATCTGCTTCCCCCATCAGCGCCGCTGAGCCTATCGGACGAGCGCCTGTCCAACTTGCTGGAAGGTATTACCGACGGCTTTTGCCTGCTCGACCGCGACTGGACCATCCGCTACCTCAATACGCGCGGCGCCGCCATGCTCGCGCCGCAACACGCGCCTGGCCCCGGCATGGCGGGCAAGAACCTGTGGCATGCCTGCCCCGCCCTGCATGGCACGGAACTCGAAACCCAGTACCGGCGCGCCATGGCGCAGCAGCTCAGCTGCAGTTTCGAACTGCTGTATCCGCCGCTGGGGCGCTGGCTGGAAGTGCGCATCTTCCCTTCCAGCGAAGGCTTGACCACGTATATCCAGGACATCAGCCAGCGCAAGGCGGCCGAGGAAAACTTGCGTCACAGCGAGGAAGACTTGCGCGCACTGGCCAATTCCATTCCGCAACTGGCCTGGATCGCCAGCTTCGATGGCACCATTGCCTGGTACAACCAGCGCTGGCACGACTACACGGGCACCACTGCCGAACAGATGGCGGGCGACGGCTGGAGCATCGCCTATGACGCGCAGCACCTGCCTTCCATGCTGCAAGCCTGGAAGGCCGCCTTGCGCGAGGGCACGCCCTTCGAAATGGAGTTCCCCATCCGCGGTGCCGACGGCCAGTACCGCTGGTTCCTGACGCGCGCCAATCCCGTGCGCGACCGGGGCGGCCAGCTGCTGCGCTGGTTTGGCACGAGCACCGACGTCGATCAGGTCAAGCGGGCGCAGGAAGCCTTGCGCGATGAAACGCGCGTACTGGAGCTGCTCAACAATACGGGCGCGGCCCTGGCCAGCACCCTCGACTTGCCGGCCCTGCTGCAGGAAACCGTCGATGCGGCCACGCGCATCAGCGGCGCGCGCTTCGGCGCCTTTTACTATGATGATGCGGGCGATATCCACGACGATCCCGACGCTCTGCCCGCGGCACGCGCCGTCAACGGCATCAGCCTGCGCCAGGCAGATGCCATCGCCACGGAACTGCGCCAGGGAGCGGCCATGCGCCAGAACGACTTGCTGGCCGCGCCCGACGCCAGCGCCGGCGGCGCGCCGCCGCTGCGCAGCTGCCTGAGCCTGCCCGTCAGCTCGCGCTCGGGCCTGCTGCTGGGGCGCTTGCTGCTCGGCCATCCGCAAGCGGGCATGTTCAGCGCGCGCAGCGAACGCATCGTCTCGGCCATCGCGGCCCAGGCCGCCGTCGCGCTCGACAATACGCGCCTGTACGCGGCCGCCACGCGCGCCGCCGAAGAGCGCAAGGTGCTGCTCGACAGCGAACGCGAGGCACGCGCCGACGCCGAGCGCACGAACCAGCTGAAAGACGATTTTCTCGCCACGCTGTCGCACGAACTGCGCACGCCGCTGTCGGCCATCCTGGGCTGGGCGCAGGTGCTGCGGCGCGGCACGCGCGACCAGGCCGACCTGCACCGCGGCCTGCAAAGCATCGAACGCAATGCGCGCGCGCAGGCGCAACTGATCGAAGACTTGCTCGACATGAGCCGCATCACTTCCGGCAAGGTGCTGCTGGACCTGCAAACCATCGTGCCCGCCAGCATCATCGCCTCGGCCATCGAAACCCTGCGCCCGGCGGCCGACGCCAAGCACATCGCCATCCACAGCAACATCGCCAGCGATGCGGGCAGGATCACGGGCGACCCCAGCCGTATCCAGCAAGTGATCTGGAACCTGTTGTCGAATGCCCTGAAGTTCACGCCGCAAGGCGGCCGGGTCGAGATCGGCGTGCGCCGCGAGGCAAGCCGCCTGGCCATCACGGTGAGCGACAACGGCGTCGGCATCAAGAAAGACTTCCTGCCCCACGTGTTCGACCGCTTCCGCCAGGCCGACGCCTCCACCACGCGCCGGCATGGCGGCCTGGGGCTGGGACTGGCGATCGTCAAGCACCTGGTGGAGCAGCATGGCGGCACGGTCACGGTCAGCAGCGCCGGCGACATGCAGGGCGCCAGCTTTACCGTGCGCCTGCCCCTGGGGACGCGAACCGCGCCGGCGCGGCCAACGGGCGGCGACTTGCCCGCCAGCCATGACTTGCGCGGCGTCACCGTCCTGCTGGTCGATGACGAGGCCGATGCGCGCGAACTGACGGCGCGCATCCTGCGTGACAGCAACGCTGAAGTGCATGGCGCCGGCAACGTGGCGCAAGCGCTGCAACTGCTGGACCAGGTACACCCGCATGTGCTGGTCAGCGACATCGGCATGCCTGACGCCGACGGTTTCGACCTGCTGGCGCAAATCCGCGCGCACGCCTCCCCTGATGCGGCCCGGCTGCCCGCGCTGGCGCTGACGGCGTTCGCGCAACCGCAGGACCGCCAGCGGGCACTGGCCAGCGGCTTCCAGGCCTGGGTCTCGAAACCGCTCGACCCGGCCGAACTGCTGGCGGCCGTGGCGCAACTGGCCGCAACGCGCTCCCTCGCGCAGCGTCCTGAAGAGGGCAGCAATACGCCGCCCTAAAAAGATGATGCAAAGAAATACATGATGCAGTACAAAATGACTATTTTCATGGGCTAGCCTTCCTACTTTCAGACGCGGCTCTGTCCTACAAGCAACTAAGCTAAAGTTTGCTACACTGAAATGCAGAAACGCACCTGCACGGCAGGCTGGAGATGGCGGCCTGGGCCGGCGAGAACGTCAGAAGCGAGCTCAAGCGCTGTTGTGCGCCCTAACTTGTTGCAAGGCGCTACTATCTTCCCCACTGCCGTCAGCCCATCATCTGCGGTGGAAGCCAGCGTTGCATAGACCGTATAACCGAGACCTTACATGCCCAGCCAAGATGAGATTTTGAAAGCCAAAATTTTGGTCGTCGACGATTCACCCGACAATGTTGACCTGATGCTGGAAATCCTGCGCGATGCCGGCTACACCAATGTGACGGCCACCATGCGTCCGGCCCAGGTTTGCCCCCTGCACCGGGAGCATTGCTACGACCTGATCTTGCTGGATCTGCAAATGCCGGAACTCAATGGTTTCCAGGTCATGAAAGGCTTGAAGGAAATCGAGCATGGCGGCTACCTGCCCGTGCTGGCCCTGACGGCACAGCCGAGTTTCAAGATCGCCGCCCTGGAAGCGGGCGCGCGCGACTTCATCAGCAAGCCCTTCGACCTGATGGAAGTGCACAAGCGCATCCACAACATGCTGGAAGTGCGGCTGCTGTACAAGGAACTGGCGCAATACAGCAAGCAGCAGCAGGAACTGGCGCTGCACGATCCGCTGACGGGCTTGCCGAACCGGCGCCTGCTGGAAGACCGCATCGAGCATACCTTGCAGCAATCGGCCCGCAGCCGCGGCAAGTCGGCCATCCTGTACCTGGACCTGGACGGCTTCAAGGCCATCAACGACAGTTACGGCCACGGCTATGGCGATGAAATCCTGAAAATGGTGGCGGCCCGCCTGGTGAGCGCATCGCGCAAGGAAGACACGGTGGCGCGCATCGGCGGCGACGAATTCGTCATCGTGCTGGGCAACCTGGCCGGCAAGGGCGACGCACGCGAACCGGCCGCCAAGCTGATCGAAGTCATTTCCGAGCCGTATTTCATCAACGACCTGACCCTGCGCCTGTCGACCAGCATCGGCATCGCCATCTACCCGGACGACGCCAGCACCGTCGAATCCCTGCTGGGCGCGGCCGACACGGCCCTGTACGAAGCCAAGCGTGCCGGCAAGAACCGCTTTTGCTGCATCCCGCACGAGGTGATCGCCTCGCAGGTAAATATGCAAAAAAACAACATTCCGTCGATCGCCTGAGTTTTTACGCCGCACCGCACATGAAAAAAACCGGCAAGCCACGTTGATGGCTTGCCGGTTTTTTCATGAGCACGATGTTTTATTTCTTGCCAGCCGTCACTTCATGCTGGCCCGCATGCTGGTGGTCCGTCTGCGCATCGACGGTTTCCGGCGGTACTTCGATGCGCGTGATGCCGGCATCGACGGAGATCGGGTCGCTGGCGGGGAAGGTCATTTCCACGGCGTCGTCAAGCAACTCTTCCTTGGCCCGCTCTTCGCCGCTCATGCCTTCTTCATCGGCCAGGATGGCCAGCGCGCTGGCCCATTTCACGAAATTAAGGTTGGACAATTCGCGTACGGTGGTCACGCCAAACGCTTGCTGCAAGGCCTTCGCATCCTTCGCGCTGACGCCGCGCAAGGCGCTGATGGGGGCATTGACGATGTCGCGGAAGCTTTTGTCGAGGTATTCCTTGTCGACGATGGTTTCGATATTCATGGCATGTCCTTTCGTTTCGGTAAACGGGCCTGTACTGCACCCTGCGCCGCGGGGCGGCTATGCTGCATGGAAAAATGCACAACCCCACTATGGCAGCGTGTGGCGTCCCGGTATGTGCGCAGCCGTACGTAAAGACGGGAACAACTTCCTGCTGGCGCAAACAGAAATATTGCCTATCATATAAAAATGATGGGAGGAGATTAAAATTGCCGAAAAGACAGAAATTTTCCATCCATGCGCCCCGCGATGAAATCCTCATGTATGATCCACAACTTGAATTTGGTCCACCTTTCACCATTCACGGGGCGCTATGTCCGCACAAACAGATCCGAACAAGGAAGCGGCCCAGGCCGATGCGGAACGCGCCGCCGATCTCAGCGAGTTGCTCGGTCATGTCAACACCAGTTGGGACAATGAACGGCGCGCCCTGTCGCGCCAGCTGCACGACAGCCTCGGCTCGTCGCTGACGGCGCTGACCATGCACCTGTCGCTGCTGACGCAAAAAATGCCGCAGGAAGCGGCCTTGCTCGACCGCGCCGCGACCATGAAGCAATTGCTGCTGAATGTCATCGAGACCAACCGGCAAATGCAGATGAAGCTGTGGAACGACAAGCTGGAGTTTCTCGGGGTGAATGTGGCGCTGGGCGAGCTGGCTGCGCAATTTGCGGAACAGCACAAGATCACCGTGCGCTGCAGCCTGCCCGAAGATGAACTGATCTGCCCGCGCAACGTGGGCGTGGCCCTGCTGCGCACCCTGGAAGAGGCGCTCAGCAATATCGCCGCGCACGCGCAGGCAAGCGAAGTGGATATCATCATTGACGACAACGACGAGGCGCTGATGATGACCGTCAAGGACAACGGCAGCGGCTTGCCGGCCAGCGTGCCCGTCGAAATGAGCAAGCACGGCCTGCGCGCCGTGCGCGAGCGCGTGCATTACCTCGGCGGCAGCCTGAGCCTGACGGCGAATCCACAAGGCGGCATGGCCCTGACTGCCGTCTTGCCGCGCATTAGCCCGAAAGAATAATCCCTGCCAGACAGCATCGGGCCGGAACATCGCCGGGCGCCCTGCCCCGCTCAACGATACGACGAGGAGACCGCATGCAACGACTGATCCCCACCCTGCTGGCAGCGCTGCTGGCCATGGGCGCCGCCCAGGCCGCCGACAAGACCGTGCCGCCGCCGGAAACCGTGGACAAGCTGGCCTGGCTGGCCGGCTGCTGGAACGTCGACGGCGCCGAACCCGGTTCCGGGGAACAATGGAGCACGGCCGCCGGCGGTACCATCCTCGGCACCAGCCGCACCGTCAAGGGCGGCAAGACGACGGCCTTTGAATTCGTGCAGATCCGCCTCACGGAACCGGGCCAGCTGGCCTACATCGTGCAGCCGTCGGGCGAGCCGCCCGTGATCTTCAACCTGCTGCGCCAGGACAAGCCGAATGAATTCATCTTCGCCAACCTGGACAATGACTTCCCGAGCCGCATCACCTACCGCCAGGACAGCGAGCGCATCTTGCACGCCAGCATCACCGGCACCTTGAAGGGCAAGCTCACCACCATCGCCTTCCCCATGACGCGGGGCCGCTGCGACGCGGCGCCCCTCGCGCGCGGCAAATAAAAAGGGGCCGCAAGGCCCCTTGTTTTGTTACGGCGCAAACTGCTTAATGCAGCTTGACCTGCGGCGAGCTGCGCTTGATCAGGAAACGGCCCATGGCCATGACGGCCGTGCGCACGGTGCCCAGCACGGCGTTGTGGTGCATCAGGTGCAGGCTCACATACATCATGCGCGCGACAAAGCCTTCGACGAACCAGCTCAGGCCCTTCAGCGACCCCATCAGGGTGCCGACCGAGGTGGTGCGGCCAAACGACACCAGCGAACCGTAGTCCAGATATTCGTACGGCCTGGTTTGCGGCGGCTTGCCCTTCGCCTGCAGCAGGAACGTTTTCAGCAGGTAATCGGCTTGCTGGTGGGCAGCCTGGGCGCGCGGCGGCACCAGCTTGCCGTCGGGACCCGTACAGGCGGCGCAATCGCCCAGCGCGAAGATATTCGCATGGCCCTGCACATTGAGCATGCCCGTCACTTCCAGCTGGCCGGCGCGGTTGGTAGGCAAGCCCAAAGTGGACAGGAATTCCGGCGCGCGGATGCCGGCGGCCCACACGCAGATGTCGGCCGCATAGCTGGTGCCGCTGGCCACCGTCACCTTGTCGGCTTCGATCGTGGTGACGCGCGTATCGGTCACCACCGTGATGCCATGCTGGTGCAGCAGTTTCGAGGCGGCAAGGGAGACGCGCTCGGGCAGCGGCGCCAGGATGCGCGGCGCCCCTTCGAGCAGGGTGATGCGCACATCCTTGATGGCGTTGAGATTCTGGAAACCATACGCGGCATACACGCCGCTCGCTTCGCGCAATTCGGCCGCCAGTTCTACGCCCGTCGCGCCGCCGCCGATGATGACGATGTCGACGCCGGGATGTCCCGCGTCGCCCTGGCGCTGTTCGGCCATCGCCAGCAGTTTCAGCAGGGTCAAACGGAAACGTTCGGCGTCTTCCGTGGCATTGAGGGAAATCGTGTTTTCCTGGGCGCCGGGTACGCCGAAGTAATTCGAGGTGCTGCCCACGGCCAGCACCAGCTGGTCGTAGCTGACCTGGCGCTGCGGCAAGAGCTGCTCATCCTTGTCCGTGGCGATGGCGCCCACGGTGAGGCTGTTCGACGCTGCGTCGAGCCCGATCAGGGGACCATAGACATAGGTAAAACCATTGTCATGCGCCAGCATCTGGTACGACAGGCCCTCTTGATGAATGTCCAGGGTGCCGGCCGCCACTTCATGCAGTGACGGCTTCCAGATATGGTACAGGCGGCTGTCGACCAGGGTGACCTGGCCGGGGCCGAGCTTGCGGCTGAGTTTGCAAGCCAGCTCCAGGCCGCCTGCACCTCCCCCTACGATTACGATTTTACTGTGCAAAGATCCTCCTGCTTATTTGTTTAGTCCCTGTGCCCGTTGCCGTTGCCGTTGCCACGACCATTGCCATTGCCATTGCCTCGGCCCGGCTTGTCATCATGCTTGTCGCGCTTGTCATAGTGCTTGTCATGCTTGTCATCGTGACGGCCGCGGTCGCCGTAATCGGGACGGCCATGATCGCCATGCTGCTGGCGGTAACGGGGCACATATTGGTTGTTGTACCAACTATCTTGGACGAAATATACCTCTTGGTTACAGGCATTATACTTGCGGCAGTGCTTGGACCAGTTTTTCGCATGGCCGGGCGGCACGCGCAAATAAATGGGACGGGCCGCATAGTATTGCGGGCGCTGCACGATGACGGGCTGGGCGTAGATCAATTGCGGCGCGGGATAGTCGCCTATGTCGATGCGGCCGTAAAAGCCTGGCTGGCCGACGGTGACGGAAACCTGGGCAACGGCGGCGGTACCTGCCGACAGCAGGACGGCGGCGAGAATGAGGGTTTTCATGAGGACACTCCTTTTATCAGTTATGCCGCAATTGTAGACCTTGTGTGACTAACTGTTTGTTCGCAAGGACACATAAGGAATCGCGTCGCAATCTCACCACAGTTTGCCCAAAGGCACTACCAAGCCGCTGAACAGCGACCAGTCCGGCGACGCCGCCGTCAAGCCACGCGCCACGCCGATATCGATGGCCAACCGCGGCGTGGGGCTGTAGGTGGCAGCCAGCAGCAGCTGCGCCGTGGCTGGCGCGCCGCGCAGGCGCGTGCCCGACACTTCCGCCGTGGCGCCCCAGCGGTCGCTGACGGGCGTGGAAAAGGAGGCCGCCCAGCCCGTTTGCACCCTGCCCGTGCCAGGGTCGGAAGCCCCCAGGCGCGTGGCGTTCAGGTTGGCGTCCATGTGCACGGCGCCCAGGTCGCGGCTGAAAATACCGTTCAACGAGACGTCGCTCTTGCCGCTGCCGATGCTGTCCTTGGCAGTGGGCAACTTCCAGCCCAGTTCCAGGCCCAGCGCCGTGGCGCTGTCGAGCAAAAAGGCGCGTTTGAGCACGACCGTCGTGTCGCCCACGCCCGTCTCGCGCCGGCCCGTGTCATCGCGCGCGCGCACGAAGCCCTCACCTTCGAGCAGCACGCCCCATTCGGGCGTGAACGCCAGCTTGAACGTGTACGGCAAGCTGGCGCGGCGCGCGTCGTCCGTTTTCGACAGCAGGCCGCCCGCCTCGAATTCCAGCTGGCCCGGCACGGGCAGCTGGGCGGGACTGGCCACCGATGGACGATAAGGCAGGACGGGATCGCCCTCCTGCGCCTGCGCCAGGGGCGCCAGCGACAGCAGCAACAGGGAAAAACTGAAGGAGGACAGGAAAGAAGATGGCATGGGGAACCCGGAAGTGGCAAACGCGCAATAGCGACAGCCTACCACCGCCGCGCCGATCGCGCCCGGTCCAGCCGCCGTCAGGCCAGGCGCCGCACGCCCGGCCTGGCCGCCGGCGCGGGCCGGCGCAGCGGCGTGACGTTGCTGGCCGCCGGCACGGCGATGCCTTCGGCCTGGGCATGCAGGCGGAACACGCCCACCAGTTCCGTCAGGGTCTGCGCCTGGTCCTGCAGCGATTCGGCGGCGGCTGCCGCCTCTTCCACCAGGGCCGCATTCTGCTGCGTCACCTGGTCCATCTGCAGCACGGCCTGGTTGACTTGCTCGATGCCGGCGCTTTGCTCGGCGCTGGCGGCCGTGATTTCCTGCATGATATCGGCCACCTGGCGCACGCTGGTCACCACCTCATCCATCGTCCTGCCCGCGTCATGCACGAGTTTGGAGCCGATTTCCACCTGTTCGACGGAGTCGCCGATCAGGGTCTTGATTTCCTTGGCGGCACTGGCAGAACGCTGGGCCAGGCTGCGCACTTCGGATGCCACGACGGCAAATCCCCGCCCTTCCTCGCCCGCCCGGGCCGCTTCCACGGCCGCGTTCAAGGCCAGGATATTCGTCTGGAAGGCGATGCCGTCGATGACGCTGATGATGTCGACGATCTTGCGCGACGACGCATTGATCGATTCCATGGTCTGCACCACCTGCCCCACCACGGCGCCGCCCTTGCCGGCCACATCGGACGCGGCGCCGGCCAGCGCATTGGCCTGGCGCGCATTGTCCGCGTTCTGCCGCACGGCCGAGGTCAGCTGTTCCATCGAGGACGCCGTTTCTTCCAGCGAACTGGCCTGCTCTTCCGTGCGCGACGACAAGTCGAGGTTGCCCTGGGCGATTTCGCTCGAGGCCGTGTTGATGGTGTCCGTACCCGAGCGCACCTGGCTGACGATGCCCACCAGCTTGTCGCGCATGGCTTTCATGGCGAACAGCAGGCTGGCATTGTCATGGGTGGCCGTGCGGATATCGATGGTGAGGTCGCCCTCGGCGATGGCGCCGGCGATCCTGACGGCGTACGCCGGTTCGCCGCCGAGCTGGCGCGTCAGTCCGCGCGTGATCAGCGCCCCCAGCGCCAGGCCGGCCGCCATGCTGCCCAGCACGAGCGCGATCATGAAGCTGCGGCTGGCCTGGTACACGCCCGAGGCCTGTTCGGAAGCCGCCTTGGCGCGCTCTTCCTTCTGCAGCGACAGTTTATCCAGCATACCGTCGAGTTCATCGGCATGCTGGCGCGTCTTGTTGAGCAGTTCGACCAGTTGCGCGCTGCGCTGCGCCAGCGGCTCGGCCGCCGCCAGCGCCAGGGCTTGCTGCATGGTGGCAATGTACTCCGCTTCGACAGCGGCGAAGCGGGCAAACAATTCCTTGGCGGCCGACGTGACGAACAGCGGCTGGGCCTTGGCCAGATAGCTTTTATTTAGCTCGAGGAATTTGCCGATGTCGGCCTGGCGCGTGGCGCGCTCCTCGGCGGTCGTGGCCAGCAAGAAATTGCTGCGCGCGCGACCCACCTTGATCAAGGCAATATTGGCCTCTTTGATGTACGACAGCCCCAGCAATTCATGGTTGTACATCTGCCCCGCCATGGTATCGATCTTGCCCATGTTGAAGATGCCGATGCCGGCCACGATGGCCCCCATCAGCGCGACGCAAAAGAAGGCAGCGAGCAGGCGCGTCCCCACTTTCATTTTACTCAACATGTTTCCTCCCAGACAAGACGGTAGCCAATAATTTAAGCTATGACTTGAATATAAGGAAAAAACTGTCACTAAAATGCTCGGATTGTCACTAACCAACAATTCCTTGATACAAAGCAACATGCCCCGGGGCGTGCCATGTTAGCAATCCCCGGGAGAGCGTCAATGGCCGCTGTGCCCGCCTGGCTTGCGCACCGTCATTTCCACGCCGCTTTTTGCCGCCGGCTTGCCCGCGCCCTGGCCCCGCACCGGTTCCGGCAAGGCGCCCGTCCATTCATAGGCCACGCTGCCGGCCGGGTGCTTGTACCAGCCCGGGTCGCGGTAATCGCCCGGTTTCTGATCCTTGCGCACCTTGACCGTGGTAAACATGCCGCCCATGCCGATGGCGCCGAAGGGGCCGTCGCCCGCCATCATCGGCAAGGTATTGTCGGGGATCGGCATCTGCATCTCGCCCATGTCGGCCATGCCCCGTTCGCCCATCACCATGTAGCCGGGCACCAATTGATTGATCTTCGCCGCCACGCCCTGGTGGTCGACGCCGATCATGGTGGGCACGTCATGCCCCATGGCATTCATCGTGTGGTGCGACTTGTGGCAGTGGAAAGCCCAGTCGCCGAGGTCCGTTGCCGTGAACTCGACGGCGCGCATCTGGCCCACGGCGATATCGGTCGTCACTTCGGGCCAGCGCGATTCGGGGCGCGTCCAGCCGCCATCGGTGCCCGTCACCTCGAATTCATGGCCGTGCATGTGGATCGGGTGGTTCGTCATGGTCAGGTTGCCCACGCGCACGCGCACCTTGTCGCCCTGGCGCACGACCATGGGGTCGATGCCGGGGAAGACGCGGCTGTTGAAGGTGAACAAATTAAAATCCGTCATGGTCATGATCTTCGGCGTGTAGCTGCCGGGATCGATGTCGTAGTTACTGAGCAAGAAGACGAAATCGCGGTCCACCTTCATGAAGTTCGGATCTTTCGGGTGCGTGACCCAGAAACCCATCATGCCCATGGCCATCTGCGTCATTTCATCGGCATGCGGGTGGTACATAAAGGTGCCGGGCCGCTTGGCGACGAATTCATAGACGAAGGTCTTGCCGGGAGGAATACCCGGCTGGGTCAGGCCCGTGACGCCATCCATGCCGTTCGGCAAGCGCTGGCCATGCCAGTGCACGCTCGTGTGTTCCGGCAACTTGTTGGTGACGAAGATGCGCACGCGGTCGCCCTCCACCACTTCGATGGTGGGACCGGGCGACTGGCCGTTGTAGCCCCACAGATTGGCTTGCATGCCGGGCGCCAGTTCGCGCACGACGGGCTCGGCCACCAGATGGAATTCCTTGACGTTGTTGTTCATGCGCCAGGGCAAGGACCAGCCATTGAGGGTGACGACGGGGTTGTACGGACGCCCGTTCGGCGGCGGTGGCGGCGCTTTCGTGTCTGCGCCAGCCATGCTGACGGCTTCCGGCAGGGACGCCGCACCGACTCTGCTCACCGCTGCCGCACTGAGGGCGACGGCGCCCGCATTCATGAAAAAGTTTCTACGTGTAATCATCATTATTCCTTGTTGGCAAGACCGCTGCCGTTGATGGCGCCTTGCAGTTCGGTTTGCGCGATCCAGAAATCGCGCTGGGTTTCGATGGCGCTGTTCACGCTGGCGACTTGCTCGCGTGCATCGGCCAGCAGTTCGAACACGCTGGCCAGCATGCCGTTGTAGCGCAGCAATACTTCATGCGAGATCGTCTTGCGCAGCGGTACGACTTCATCGCGGTAATGGCGCGCCAGGTCGTAGGCCGTGCGGTAGCTCGAATACGCTTCGCGCACTTCCGAGCGGGCCTTCACCGCCGTGCCCGCCGTGCGCTGCAGCGACTGCTCGTACAAGGCTTGCGCCTTGGTGTTGCGCGCCGCGCCCCAGTCGAACAGCGGCAGTTCCAGCGATACCTCATAGCCGTTTTCGCGCGGCGCCCCGCTCGTGCTCTTGTTGGTATAAGCCACGTCGAGCACATTGATGAAACCCGTCACCTTGGACAGGCCCAGTGCACTGGCCGTGGCATGGGCGTCAAGTTTGCTCATCTGCACGTCGAGGCGCTGCTCCATCGCCTGCGCCTCGATATTGCCAGGCTCCGCCGCCTGGGCCGGCAAGTCGGGCAGGCGCGACGGCAAAGTAAAGCTGGTCTGCTTGCCCCACAGGCCCAGCAAGCGCGTCAGGTGTTCGCGCGTCACCAATGCCTGGTGGCGGGCGCGGGCCAGGTCGCCGACGGCGTCCGCATAAAACACTTGCTGGCGCGCCTGGTCGAGGCGGCTCCAGTTGCCCGCCTGCCGCAAGCGCGTGGCCAGTTCGGCGCCCGCCTCGGCCGACAGCAGCGCCCGCTGCATGAACGCTTCCGTCTGCACGGCGGCCACGGCATTGAAGTAAGAGCGGCGCGTCTCAAGCGCCAGCTGCACGGCGCTGCCGGCGGCCTGCAGCTTGGCTTGCTCGAAGCGGCCCCGCTCGATGTTCACGCGCATCGGCATGGTCAGCAAGCCCGCCAGGTCGAAGCTGACGCCGCGGTCGATTTCATTGCCGTGGCTGCCGTGCGAACGGCCGAACGACAGGCCCGGGTTGCGCAAGCGCCCCGCCTGCACCAGGTCCGATTCGGAGGCGCCCAGTTCGGCCAGCGCCACTTTCATGCCGTGGTTGTTCATCAGGGCAATGCGCACGGCGCTGTCGGCGTCCAGGGGCTGGGCCAGCAGGGAAGCCAGCTTTTCCTCGCCGCCCTTGTCCGTCAATGCCGCAGGGGCGCCCGTGCGGGCGTCTGCCAGCGCGGACACGGCCTGCATGCCGCCATCGGGGCTGAAGCTGGCGCAGCCGCTGAGCAGCAAGGCGGCCGCCAGGGCCAGCGGCGTGAGGCAAGTTGATTTTGTAAAACGTGCCATCTCAGTGTCCCTCATGCTGGTGTTGCGGGGCGGGCTGGGCGGCCGGCTTGGGGCCGGGCTTCTCCATCGGCATCTTGTGGCCTTCCATCTTGTGCCCTTCCATCTTGTGGCCATCCATCTTCATCATGCCCATGTGGCCGCCGGCCTTGCCGACTTTCTCGTTGACGGCGCGCCAGGTCTGATCGGGCGTGGCGTCGTCCTCGGCGGCGGGACGGTAGCCGGCGAAGGCGGAGCGGTAGGCGGCGGCCGGCACGGGCGCTTGCGCCTCTTGCGGGGCGGATGGGGGCCGCGATTGGGCGGCGGCCAGCGGCAGCGAGGCAAGCGCAACGCCGGCGGCCAGCGCGAGGCTGAATAATTGCTTCATGGTATTCCTTGAATGACGGGGTATGGCGCGGCGGGCGCGCGACTGGAACGCTGGCGCGACCGGTACAAGCTGCAAAATCAAGATGCAGGGACGTGCGACGGCGGCACCGCCAGGTTCAACGGGCGGTCAGGCGGAGCGCGTGCTTCTCGGGGGACGTTCAGGGCCAGGCGGGATATGCCCGGCGAACAGGGAATCGGGTGCCAGCGCCGGAGGCGGCGCGCGCAGGGTCAAGGCGTGCAAGGCAGGCATGCCCGGGGGGCAGTGGCGCCCACCGTGCAGGCGCCGTGGTTGCTGCAATCGTGGCCAGGGTGGCCGGCGCCGCCATCGTCCATGGCCATTTTTAGCGGCTGGTCCTGCATGTGGGACATGCCGGCCATGTCGCCCATGTCGTGGCACTGGGGCGCCTCCATCGCTACGGCGGTGACGGTGACCGCTGCCGCCCGCTCGTCCACGCAGCAGCTGCGCATGGCCGACGCAAAGCCCTGCAAGGGCAAGGTGACGGCCAGCAGCCAGAGCAGCGAGCGGGCGAGAAAGCGGAAAAAGGCACGGTTCATGGCACGACTATAAACCTTCCCACATGAGGAAGGTCAAGTGCCTATTTGATCTCGCCGGCCCTGCGTCAGCCAGATGATGTAGGTGCCGTAATAGCCCTGCCCTTCCAGGATGACCTTGCCATCGGCAAAATGGATTTTCTCCACTTTATTGACGGTAAAATACGCGCGGCCATCGGCCGCCTCCACGTCGCCCAAGCAACGGGCGCGGGGCCGGCGGTAGCCGCTGGCGCGCCCGATGGCCCACATCAGGTCGCCGATCATGAAGTCGTCAATCATTTCGGCCAGCAGCGGCCGGTGACCCGCCAGCATGGCCGTGATGTCGGGGTAACCGGCGTCCCTGAGCTCGGGCAAGTCGCTTTCCTCGTATTGCAGATCGTCTTCGCGGCAATCCTGCACGAAACTGTTGAACGGTTCGTCGAGCAGTCCCGCCAGCGCCGCTTCCGGCACGCTCAGGCGGAACGGGTGCAGCGGCAGCACGCTGTGCTGGCCGTAATTGAGTTCGCGGCAGTCGAGCAAGGCCAGCGGGTGGGGCTGATCACCCACCTCGCAGCGGATGCCAAGTTCTTGCTCAAACGTCATCAATATTCACCGTTGCCATGCACATTGTCCCCGTTGTACACCATCAGGGCCATATGGTAAGCGCTGTCGGGCAAACGGGACAGGCTCAGATGCAACAGAAAACAACGGATCAGTTCATCCCGCACGGCACGCCTGTCAGGCGGGTTCCGTGATGCCCACGCAATTGCGCCCGTTTTCCTTGGCCACGTACAGGGCCGCGTCGGCGGCCAGCAGCACGGCGTCCGTGCTGCGCTCCCCGTGCGACGATGCCACCACGCCCAGCGAGACCGTGATGGCGCCCGCGCCGGGAATCACGGCGGCGGCCACCTTGGCGCGCAGGCGCTCGGCCACCTGCATGGCCACGTCCAGGTCGGCATCGGGCAGCAGCATGATGAACTCGTCGCCGCCATTGCGGCACAGCACGTCGGCATCGCGCGAACAGGCGCGCATCAGCTGCGCCAGTCGCAGGATGACTTCATCGCCCACGGCATGGCCCCATTTATCGTTGACTTGCTTGAAATGGTCGATATCGATGGCGATGACAGAAAACGGCCGCGCCTGCGCCTGCCAGACGTCGAGCGCCGCCGCCATGCCGCGCCGGTTCGACAGGCCCGTCAGCGGGTCCGTCTCCACGTCGGTCTTCAACTTGCCGATCCTGTTCTGCAACAACGCCAGGCCCTTCAGCAAGGCTTTCTTGATCTGCGCCGCCTCCACATACCAGGCACGGATGGAGGCGATGTGCTCGCTCGTACCAGGCACATCCATGCGCCGCGCCCCCTCGGCCAGTTGCATCAGGGGCCGCGAAATCAGGCTGGCCAGCCACCAGATGAATGGCAAACTCAGCAAGGCGATTGGCAGGGAATGCCATACGGTATTGGCCATCAGCTGGTTCAGCGGCGCCAGGGTCATGGCCGTGGGCCGCTGCGCCACGATGCCCCAGCCCGTCGACGGCATGACGGCGTAGCCGGCCAGCATGTCCACGCCCAGGCTGTTATGCATGCGCCGGTTGCCGCCGCCCCGCTGCGCGATGATGGTGTCGATAACGTCATTGCGGCCGGCCACGTGGCCCAGGCGCTCAGGATCAGGGTGATAAAGCAGGCGCCGGTTCTGGTCGACCACGTACAGGTAGGAGCCGTCGCGGTAATAATGCTGGCCCAGCATGGTGTACAGGATGTTTTTCTGTTTCAGGTAGATGCTGCCGCCCACGTAGCCGAGGTAGCGGCCATCCTTGCCAAGGATGGGATGCGAGATGAACACCACCAGATTGCCGACCGAAGATATGTACGGCTGCGTGACCAGCGGGCGCCGTTCGCGCAGCGCCTGCGCGGCGCCGGCCGAGTCGAGCGTGCGGTTTTTCAGGGCCAGGGTTTCCGGCGACACGCCCAGCACCTTGCCCTGGGCATCGACGATAAGCACGGAATTGAAGCTGTTCGTCTGCAGGCGCAGGCGCTGTGCTTCTTCCGTCAGCCATTGCTCGTCGTCCATGCGCGACGGCAGGCTGCCGGCGCTGTAGGCCAGCTGCTGGCGCGCCGACTGCAGGAAATCCTCGGCCGTGCTGGCCAGCTTGCTCGCGTAGGCGTGGTTCGCTTCCAGGGTGGTATCGATCAGCAGCTGGCGCTGCACGCTATAGCTGGCATAAAAGGTGTTGGCCAGGGACACCAGGGCGCTGGCAAAGGCCACGAGCACGATCAAACGGCGCAAGTTCATGCGCGGAACAGGTTTAGTCCACATGGAGTCGGCAAGAAATTGGAAAGTATTGCGCTACAGAAAGGGCGCATTATACCGAGACAGCCGTGCCAATATTGAAATCCTGGCATCGTTGGTCAAAGAATGTGAACAAGCGGCAACGCTGAGCGCTGCCGCCTTGACTTGCATCAAGCGTGGAATCAAGCGTGGATGGCGTGCTTGCGGACCCAGTCCACGTAGCGCTGCATCCAGCCCTGGAAGAAACCGAGGCTGGCCGGACCGATGCCGCCGTGCTCGTCAAACAGGCCGTCCTTGGCCTGGATAAACATTTCAGGCTGCCCCAGCAGCGGCACGTCCAGGTAGGCGAGCACATTGCGCAAATGCTGCTGCGCCAGCGCCGTACCGGTGGCGCCCACGGATACGCCGAGCACGGCACCGGGCTTGCCGCCCCACACGCTCTGGCCATACGGACGCGAGCCGTGGTCGAGGGCGTTTTTCAGCACGCCGGGGATAGAGCGGTTGTATTCGGGGGTGAGGAAGAGCAAGGCTTGCGATGCGGAAATGTCGGATTTGAGGCGCAGCACCTGCTCAGCCTGCGCGCCATCGTCATCCTGGTTGTACAGCGGCAAGTCGCCGATTTCAATGTGCTTGAAGGAAAACTCGGGCGGCGCCAGCTTGATGATGGCGTCGGCCAGCTTGCGGTTGAAGGAATCCTTGCGCAGGCTGCCGACGATGATAGCAACGTTATATTGACTCATAGAAATCCCCGATGATGGTTAAAAGAAAGCCCTGAGGTGCGATGCACGTCAGGGCTATCTTGCCACACAATCATCGGTTTCGCGCTGCTTAGCGTGCGAAACCAGCGCACCTGAAAAAATGCTCAGGGCTAGGCGCCTTGCCGAAGACAGTACGAATGTACGGCAAGGCAAGGCAACAACGCCATGGGCGTTTTGGCAGGTGCGCTAACGTGCCAGGCCCCGGTACTCGCGGTAGTAGCGTCCGCCCAGGTTCGTCAGCACCTCGTAGCCGATGGTATTGGCCATGGCCGCCACGGCATCGACCGGGTGTTCGGCGCAGATCAGGTCGACCAGGCTGCCCGGCGCGACGCGCTCCTCGGCGATGGCGCTCACGTCCAGGGTGATGGAATCCATCGAGATGGCGCCGATCTGCGGCACTTTCACGCCATCGACAATGGCCAGGCCCTGGTTGCTCATGCTGCGCAGCCAGCCATCGGCGTAGCCGACGGAAACCGTGGCCACCTGGCGCGGCTCGCTGGCCGTGTAGCGGCGGCTGTAGCCCACGTGGTCGCCGGCGGCGATCGTGCGTGTCTGCAAGACCTTGCCTTGCAGCCGCACCACGGAGCGCAGCGGATTCGGTTCGCCGCCCTGCGGTCCGATGCCGTACAGGGCCGCGCCGGGGCGCACCAGGTCGAAGTGGTAATCGGGCGACAAAAAGATGCCCGAGGAATTGGCCAGGCTGGCGCGGTACTGCGGCAAACGGGCGCGAATGGCGATGAAACGGGCCAGTTGCTCGCCATTCATCGGGTTGGCTCGCTCGTCGGCGCAAGCCAGGTGGCTCATGACATAGCGCACATTGATGCCGTCGAGAAAGTGCGGGTCCAGCAGCCAGCCGTCGATTTCCTGCGGCGACAAGCCCATGCGCGACATGCCCGTGTCCACCTGCACGATGGCGTCCAGGGTGGTGCCCAGCGCTGCTGCGTGCCGGCGCCAGCCCGCCACCTGCGGCTCGCTGTTGAGCACGGGCGTCAGGCCATGGGCCGTGAATTCGCCTTCCGTGTCGACGGGTGGGCCGTGCAGCACGAAGATGGCCGCGTCCGGCGCCACGTGCGGGCGCAGGCTGATGCCCTCTTCCAGGTGGGCCACGAAGAAATGGCGGCACCCTTCTTCATACAGGGCCGCGCCCACTTGCGCGGCGCCCAGGCCATACGCGTCGGATTTCACGACGGCTGAGCAGGCGGCCGGGTGCGCCTTGTCGCGCAGCAAGCGGTAGTTGGCGCGCACGGCATCGAGGTCCACCGTCAGGATGGCGCCGCTACGTTCCTTTGGAGGCATGCTTCCCGCCATCTCAGGCTCCCGCGTATTGCAACTTGCCGCCGCGCTGCGCGCCGCTGTAGCGGCTGACGGACAGGTCGTCGGCCAGAATCGCCGGCTGTTTCGACGACATCAGGTCGGCCAGCAATTGCGCCGAACCGCAGGACATGGTCCAGCCCAGGGTACCGTGGCCCGTGTTCAGGAACAGGTTGCGCAGCGGCGTGCGGCCGACGATGGGCGTGCCGTCCGGCGTCATCGGGCGCAAGCCCGTCCAGAACGTCGCCTCGGCCGTGTTGCCGCCGCCGGGGAACAGGTCGTTGACGACCATTTCCAGGGTTTCGCGGCGGCGCGGATTCAGGTTCAGGTTGTAGCCGGCGATTTCCGCCATGCCGCCCACGCGGATGCGGTCGTCGAAACGCGTGACGGCAATTTTATAGGTTTCATCGAGGATGGTCGACACGGGCGCCTTGGCCGCGTTGACGATAGGCACGGTGATCGAATAGCCCTTCAATGGATACACGGGGATGTCGAGCAGCGGCTTCATGAAGCCCGTCGAGTAGGAACCGAGCGCCACGACATAGGAATCGGCCTTGACGATTTCCGCGCCGCATTGCACGCCGGCGATTTCATCGCCCTGCGTCAGCAATGCATCGATGGAGACGCCATAGCGGAACTTCACGCCCAGCGCCTCGGCCATCTCGGACAGGCGCGTGGTAAACAGCTGGCAATCGCCCGTTTCATCGTTGGGCAGGCGCAAACCGCCAAACAGCTTGTCCTTGACAGCTTCGAGGGCCGGCTCGGCGCGCGACAACTCATTGCGCTGCAGCACTTCGTACGGCACGCCCGCGTCTTTCAACACTTCGATATCCTTGGCGGCGTCGTTGTATTGCTTTTCCGTGCGGAACAATTGCATCGTGCCTTGCTGGCGGCCTTCATACGTGATGCCGGCCTCGGCGCGCAACACCTTGAAGCAGTCGCGGCTGTACTCGGCCAGGCGCACCATGCGTTCCTTGTTCACGGCATACGCTTCCGGCGTGCAATTACGCAACATCTGCCACATCCATTTGAGCTGGGCGGCGCTGCCGTCGAGCGAGATGGCCAGCGGCGCGTGGCGCTGCATCATCCATTTCACGGCTTTCAGGGGAATACCGGGCGCCGCCCATGGCGAAGCGTAGCCGGGCGAGATTTGCCCCGCATTCGCAAAGCTGGTTTCCAGTGCGGGGCCCGGCTGGCGGTCGATGACGGTCACTTCATGTCCTGCCTTGGCCAGATAGTAAGCACTGGTGACGCCGATGACGCCGCTACCCAGAATCACGATACGCATAGTTTCCTCATTATATTTTTTTAGGCTGACGCCAGATTAACCGCTATCATATTGGGAAAGAGCCAGTATTTGTTCACGTATAAATCGAGATATTCAGCAATAAATCATGAGAATCCTTAAAGAATCGGCACGTGGCCTCGACAAGCTGGACCGCCACATCCTGCGCATCCTGCAGCAGGATGGCCGCATCTCGATGAAAGACCTCGGCGAACAGGTGGGCTTGTCGATTACGCCCTGCATCGAGCGGGTCAAGCGCATGGAGCGTGACGGCGTCATCACGGGCTACCACGCCAAGGTGAACCCGGCCGCGCTGGGCGCCAAGCTGCTCGTCTTTGTAGAGATTACTCTCAATCAAAAGTCGGCGTCCGCCTTCGAGCAATTCCGCCGCGAAGTGCTGCAGATTCCCGAAGTGCAGGAATGCCACCTGGTGTCGGGCGACTTCGATTACCTGATCAAGGCGCGCATCCATGAAATGGCCGAATACCGCAAGCTGCTGGGCGACATGCTGCTGCAGCTGCCGGGCGCCGCGCAATCGAAAAGCTATGTGGTGATGGAAGAAATCAAGGAAACCCTGGCACTGTCGACCGACGTGCTGCAGAACCGGTAAAAGTACCGTCATCCGGCACCACCGGCATCATTTTTTGCGCCTTTGTATAATCTTGTAGCACATTCGCGGCGACGCAAGCACACTCCCGGCATGACATCACGCCCGTCCCCTCTGAGATTGGAAGCAGTGATGCACACCGGGAGTCCCTATGAACACATTGATCAAACTGGCAGCTTCCTGCCTCGCGGGCCTGGCCGTGGCCATGTGCACCGCCAGTGAATACAAGGTCAACCGCGCGCCCGACAACGGCGCCATCTATCAAAACATCAAGGTCGGCAAGACCACCCGCCTCGACCTCGACGCGGCTCTGGGCAACGCCACCGTCGTCAGCTTCGATCCCGGCTATGAAGTCTGGGTCTACAAGAACCAGCTGCAAGCGCCCAAGGTGACGCGGCTGATCCCCCTGCTGGGCGAAAAAGGCACGCGCGAAGTGGCCGTCATGTTCGACCAGGCGGGCGTCGTGAAGAAATTCCGCATTCACGAGCCGCGCAAGTAGGCGCACAGCGAACGGGCGCCGCCTGCCGCGCTGGCTGGCTATACTGGCTGCTGGCTCCCGCCGCCCACCGCTCACCTACCCAGCAAGGAGTTCCCATGCGCCTGCCCCTGATCGCTCCGCAAGACCTGACGCCCGAACAGCAGCCGCTGTACGACGATATGCGCAAAGGCATCACCAGCAATTTCAACGATTTCATCGCCGTGCGCGAAGACGGCGCTCTGATGGGGCCATGGAATCCGTGGCTGCACGAACCGGCCATCGGCAAGGCCATCTGGGACCTGACCCTGGCCATGACGGCCAACGCCACGCTGCCCGATAACGTGCGCCAGATTGCCATCCTGGTGGTCGGCGCGCGCTACAACGCTGCCTATGAAATCTATGCCCACATCGCCGTCGCAGAGCGCGAAGGCATGTCGGCCGAGCGCCTGGCCACGCTGGTGGCCGACGTCAAGCCCGTCGACCTGGACCAGCATGAGAGCATCGCCTACGATATGGCCTACGCGCTCAGCGGCGGCGGCACGCTGCCGGAGCCGCTGTACCGCCTGGCGCTGGCCACCTTTGGCCAGCACGGCATCAACGAGCTGATCTACCTGGTGGGCCTGTACGCGCTGGTCTCGACCACCTTGAACGGCTTCAACGTGCCGGTGCCGGAACGCGACTGAAGGGCCTGGCCCCTCACTTGCCCCCTTGCGATGGGGAACGCCGGTGGACGCGGTCTTGCTCTACACTGGCGTTTTATCCTCTGCAACCTCCATGCAACTACCTGCAAACCTCGCCCCCATCTCGGTCGAACAAGACTGGCAACACACGACAGCGTATCCGCCGCTCGGCTTCACCCCGTTCGCCGAAGGCGCACTGGGCAATGGCGACACGTTCGGCCTGTACTGGCCCATCGGCCGCGAAGCGTACGAACCGATCGTCGTCGAGACCTGGCACGACGAGTGGCGCTTGCAGCCGCACTTTTCCAGCCTGGCGGCGTTTCTGTCAGCCTACGCAACGGCGGAAGACGAGTACGTCGCCACGCCATCGCTGGCCGACGACCCCGCTTCGCCGCGCGCCGCGTTCCTGGAAGCCAAGGAATTGATTGCGCAGCGCAATCCCGCAGCGGCCATCGCGCTGCTGGAAGCGGCGCTCGCCATCCTTCCCGAATATACGGACGCGCTGGTGCTGCTGCATGGACAGTATGTGCGCGCGGGAAGAATCGACGAAGCCGTCAAGCTGGCCATCCAGGCCATCATCTCTCCACCATCGTTTGGCGGCCCGCCATTGAAGGCCTTGCAATGGCTGCGCTCGCAGCCGATACCGGACGGGGAACCAGACCCCATCTGGCGCGCCTGCGGGCAATTGTCGTTCAACTTCGGCGGCAGCAAGGAAAATGCCGATTACCCCGTACTGCTGGCCGCCATCGACACCTATCTGGAACAAGGCAAGCATCTTTCCGCCTCGACCCTGATGCAGACGTATGCCGAACTGATGAGCGCGGAAACCGTCTCGTTCCAGGAACGCTACGCCTTCGAACCGGCCGCCTTCATCGCGCGGCAAATCGCCGTCAGCGCGCAGCTGCCCAACGGCAGCCGGGACACATCCACGCTATGGCTGCCTGATCTGGTCTGATTGCTGCCGGAATAGCTTGCGGTACGCCGACGGCGACGTCTGCAAGCTGGCCCGGAAATGCTGGCGCAGCGACAGGGCCGTGCCGAAACCGGCTTCTTGCGCCACGACATCGATCGAGGCCGCGCTTTTTTCCAGCAGGCTTTGCGCATGCGCCAGACGCTGGTTCAATAGCCACTGCTTGAACGAGGTGCCCGTGGCCTGGCGGAAGTGGCGCGTGAAATTGCGCCGGCTCATGGCGGCCCGCTCGGCCAGCGCATCGATGCTGTGCGCC
Organism: Janthinobacterium agaricidamnosum; assembly: GCF_003667705.1. NCBI lineage: Bacteria > Pseudomonadati > Pseudomonadota > Betaproteobacteria > Burkholderiales > Oxalobacteraceae > Janthinobacterium > Janthinobacterium agaricidamnosum. Next base: position 3,753,425 of record NZ_CP033019.1, read on the forward strand.
TGGCCCAGGCTGGCCGTCACGCAGGCAAGCACTTCGGCAAAGCGCCCTTCGCTGCCGGACACGGGCAGCGGGCGTTCGATGAACTGGGCCTGCCCGCCCTGGCGGTGCGGCGCCACCAGCAGCCGGCGCGCCACGCGGTTGGCCACCTCGGCGCCCGCCAGCTGGCGCAGCAGATACAGGCAGCAATCGAGGCCGGCCGCCACGCCCGCCGACGTCAGCACGGCGCCATCGTCCACGTGCAGCACTTCCCGGTCTACCCTGACCCTGGGATAGCGGGCCGCCAGCCGGTCCGCCATGCCCCAGTGCGTGGCCGCGCTCTTGCCATCCAACAAGCCCGCCTGCGCCAGGGGAAACGCGCCCAGGCACAGGCCCACCATGCGCGCGCCGCGCCCGCTGGCCGCCTGCAGTGCCGCGACCAGTGACGCCGCCGCGTCGCGGCAATCGTCGTGCCAGGCCGGCATGATGACGATATCGGCGCCCTCCAGGCCTTCCAGGCCGAACTCGGGCGTAATGGCGAAGCCGGCCGCCGTGCGCAAGGGCGCGGGGTCGGCGGCACAGACGCGCACGTGGAAAGGCGGCAGATCGGCCTCGTCCGTCTGGGCGCCAAACACGAGACAAGGCACGGACAAGTGGAAAGGCGTCATGCCGTCGAAGGCGATCACGGCCACGCTCAAAGGCGAAGAAGAAGAAATGGCAGGCATGGCCCGATTTTATCGCAGATAGGCCTTCGGGCCACTTTTTGTTTATGCCGTGCGGCTTGAAAATGGCTGTATCGGGGAAGTCCTTCCTCTTTCAAACATTCAGGAGTCAAGCATGTCCACCACTACCGCACCGCGCCGCGCCCTGCTCGTCATCGACGTGCAAAATGAATACTTCACGGGCGACATGCCGATCGAATATCCGTCCGTCGATATTTCCCTGCCCAACATCGTCACCGCCATGGCCGCCGCCCGCGCCGCCGGCGTGCCCGTCATCGTCGTCCAGCACGATGCGCCGGAAGCCTCCCCCATCTTTGCAAAAGGCAGCGACGGCTGGCAGCTGCACCCGCAAGTGGCCGCCTTTGCCGCCGACCACCGCATCAACAAGAGCATGGGCAGCGCGTTTGCGGGCACGGACTTGCGCGCCTGGCTGGAGAGCCGCGGCATCGACACCCTGACGGTGATCGGCTACATGACGCACAACTGCGACGCGGCCACCATCTACCAGGCCGCGCACGACGGCTTGCAAGTCGAGTTCCTGCAGGACGCCACCGGCACGCTGCCCTACGCCAATGCGGGCGGCACGGCCAGCGCCGAGGAAATCCACCGCGTCTTCAGCACGGTGTTCCACTCGAATTTCGCCGCCGTCGTCAGCACGCAGGACTGGCTCGATGCCGTGCGCGCAGGCAAGCCGCTGGACAAGGACAATATTTATCTGTCGAACCAGCGCGCACGCAAGGCGCAGGCGAACTGACGCCGGCGGGAATGGACGGGTATCATGCGTCCATTCCCAACTTGATGATGAACGATGCGAAAAATAACTGTGCTGGGCTTGACGACTGCTGGTGTTTTCCTGCTGGCCACCGCTGCCCTGGTGCTGGCGGGCCTGAACGACAAGCTGGCCCCGGCCGACGTGATCGTCGTGCCCGGCAACACGATCCTGCCCGACGGCACGCCCAGCCCCCGCCTGCAGGCGCGGCTCGACGCGGCGCTGACACAGTTCCAGGAACGCAGGGCGCCGCACATCCTCGTCAGCGGGGCGACGGGCAAGGAAGGGTTCGACGAGGCCGCGGCTATGGCCCGCTATCTGCAATCGCGCGGCGTGCCGGCTGGCGTCATTATTGAAGATAATCAAGGCTGGACGACGGACGCCACGGCCCGCAACGCTGCGGCCCTGATGCGCCAACACGGCTGGCACACGGCCATGGTGGCCACGCAATACTTTCACGTGCCCCGCTTCCGGCTGGCGCTGGAGCGCAGCGGCATCACCGTCAGCGGCCACGTGCACGCGCCCTATTTCGAGCTGCGCGACCTGTATTCCGTGCCGCGCGAAACGGTGGGCTATGCCGTGTATTTCATGCGCCATTGATCCTGGCTTATTCCCTGACTCACTCGCTCCAGTCGCGCGAGCGTTCCACCGCGCGCTGCCATTTATGCAAGCGCGTCAGCCGTTCGTCGGCCGCCATCTTTGGCTCGAATCGGCGCCCCACCTGCCACTGGGCGGCGATCTCGTCCTGCGAGGCCCAGAAGCCCACGGCCAGGCCCGCCAGGTAGGCGGCGCCCAGGGCCGTCGTTTCCGTCACCACGGGGCGCACCACGGGGACATTGAGTATGTCGGCCTGGAACTGCATCAGCATGTCGTTGCGGGCCGCGCCGCCATCCACGCGCAACTCGGATAGCGCAATGCCCGCGTCGTCCTGCATGGCGGACAACACATCGACGTTCTGGTAGGCCACGCCCTCCAATGCGGCGCGCGCGATGTGGGCCTTGCCCGTGCCGCGCGTGATGCCGATCAGGGTGCCCCGTGCATACGGGTCCCAGTACGGTGCGCCGAGCCCCGCGAAGGCGGGCACGAAGACCAGGCCGCCCGAATCGGGCACGCTGGTGGCCAGCGCTTCCACTTCGGACGAGTCGCGGATGATGCCGATGCCGTCGCGCATCCATTGCACGGCCGCGCCCGCGATAAAGGCGCTGCCTTCGAGCAAGTAATCAGTCTTGTCGCTGCCGGCGCCCAGGCTCCAGCCCACCGTCGTCAGCAGCCGGTTTTTCGATGGCAGCGGGCGCTTGCCCACGTTCATCAGCATGAAGCAGCCCGTGCCGTAGGTATTTTTCGCCATGCCCGGTTTCAAACAGGCCTGGCCGAACGTGGCCGCCTGCTGGTCGCCCGCGATGCCGGCGATGGGCACGGACACGCCCAGCAATGCCGCATGCGTGTGCGCGGCCACGCCGCTCGATGGCACGACGTCGGGCAGCAGGGAGGCGGGAATGTCCAGCAGCGCCAGCAAATCCGTGTCCCACTGCAAAGTATGAATGTTGAACAGCATGGTGCGCGCCGCGTTGCTCGTGTCCGTCAAGTGGGCGCCGCTCATCTTGTAGATCAGCCAGCTGTCGACGGTGCCGAAGGCCAGCTCGCCCCGTTCGGCGCGGGCGCGGGCACCCGGCACGTTGTCAAGCAGCCATTTCAATTTAGTTGCGGAAAAATAGGCGTCCAGCACGAGGCCCGTTTTTTGCTGGATCACGTCCGCCTTGCCCTGCTCCACCAGCAGCTCGCAGAACGCGGCATTGCGGCGGTCTTGCCAGACGATGGCGTTAGCGACGGGTTCGCCCGTGGCGCGGTCCCACAGCACCGTCGTTTCGCGCTGGTTGGTCACGCCGATGGCGGCCACGTCGCTTGCCGCCACGCCGCTGTCGCGCAGCACCTGCTGCAGCACGCCCTCTTGCGAGGCCCAGATGTCGCCCGCGTCATGCTCGACCCAGCCCGGCTGGGGGAATATCTGGCGAAATTCGCGCTGCGCGCTGGCGTGCGGCCGGCCCGCATGGTCGAACAGGATGGCGCGCGAACTGGTGGTGCCCTGGTCTAAAGCAAGTATGTATTTGGTCATGGTCGCTACTACGGCTATACAGTGAAAAAAGGGCACGGACAAGCGCCCGTGCCCCGGGAAAGCGGCGGCAGAAGTTTACACGACTACCTTACCTTGCCTTCTTTCCAGGCCTGCAATAATTTATCGTAGGCAATTGTTTCACCCTTCGGCTTTTCATTCGCCAGCTTTTTCCACGGCGCGTGCTGGTCCGACAGATACTGGTTCGGGTCGCCTTTCGGATTGAGCTTGGGCGCGCACGCCTTCATGCCGGCCCGCTGCAGGCGCGCCATGACCTGGTCCATTTCCTCGGCCAGGTTATCCATGGCGGCCTGCGGCGTTTTTTCCGCCGTGATGGCCGTGGCCACGTTCTTCCACCACAGCTGGGCCAGCTTCGGATAGTCGGGCACGTTGTTGCCCGTCGGCGTCCACGCCACGCGGGCGGGGCTGCGGTAGAACTCGATCAAGCCGCCGTACTCGTTCGCGTGCTTCGTAAAATAATCGTGGCGGATGTCGGAATCGCGGATGAAGGTGAGGCCGACGATGGATTTCTTCAGCGACACGGTTTTCGACGTGACGAATTGCGCGTACAGCCAGGCGGCGGCCTTGCGGTCATCGGGCGTGGACTTGAACAGGAACCAGGAACCGACGTCCTGATAGCCGTTCTGCATGCCCTCTTTCCAGTACGGGCCGTGCGGCGACGGCGCCATGCGCCATTTCGGTGTGCCGTCCTTGTTGACCACTGGCAAGCCTGGTTTCGTCATGCCGGCCGTAAATGCCGTGTACCAGAAGATTTGCTGGGCGATTTCGCCCTGGGCCGGCACGGGGCCCGATTCCGAGAAATTCATGCCGTTCGCCTGCGGCGGCGCGTATTTCTTCATCCAGTCGATATATTTCGTCAGCGCAAACACGGCCGCCGGCGAATTCGTGGCGCCGCCGCGCGACATCGACGCGCCCACGGGCGTGCACTTGTCGGCCGCCACCTTGATGCCCCACTCGTCGACCGGCATGCCGTTCGGAATGCCCTTGTCGGCCGCGCCAGCCATCGACAGCCACGCATCGGTGAAGCGCCAGCCCAGGGACGGATCTTTCTTGCCGTAATCCATGTGGCCATAGACTTTCTTGCCGTCCAGTTCCTTCACGTCATTCGTGAAGAAATCGGCGATGTCTTCATAGGCGGACCAGTTCTGCGGCACGCCCAGTTCGTAGCCATACTTGGCCTTGAACTTGGCCTGCAAATCCTTGCGCGCGAACCAGTCGGCGCGGAACCAGTACAGGTTGGCGAATTGCTGGTCGGGCAGCTGGTACACCTTGCCGTCCGGCGCCGTGGTAAAGCTGATGCCGATGAAATCTTTCAAATCGAGACCGGGATTCGTGAATTCCTTGCCCTTGGCGGCCATGTAGTCGGACAGCGGTTCCACGGCGCCATAGCGGTAATGCGTGCCGATCAGGTCGGAATCGGAAATCCAGCCGTCATAGATGCTCTTGCCCGACTGCATCGACGTTTGCAGCTTTTCCACCACGTCGCCTTCCTGGATGATGTCGTGGCGCACCTTGATGCCCGTGATTTCCTCGAAGGCCTTGGCCAGGGTCTTCGATTCGTAGACGTGGGTGTCGATGGTTTCCGAGACCACGGAAATTTCCTTGATGCCCTTGGCTTTGAGCTTGGCCGCCGCATCGATGAACCATTTCATTTCAGCAAGCTGTTGCTGCTTGCTCAGGCTGGATGGCTGGAATTCCTTGTCGATCCAGGTTTGCGCCTGCTTGGCGTCGGCCAGGGCCGCGTTCGACACGAGCATGGCCGCAGCCGCGAAGACCGTGAACTTCAATTTCATCGTGAATCTCCTTTTATTTTATTGCCGGCCGCCTGCTGACGGTCCGGCCTCCATCAACACCGGCAAGCCGGTCATCCCCAACGCATTACCACTAATAAAATGACAAAACTGATGGCGGCGCCTATCGCCTGCTGCATTTCCGTGAACCCCGCCCAGGCCAGATTCACGTAGGCCGCCGTGAGCAAGCCGATGAACAGGCGGTCGCCGCGCGTCGTCGGCATGGGCAAAAAGCCCTTGCGTTCGATGCTGGGCGAGCGGATTTGCCACACCGTCATGCCGGCCAGCATCAAGCCGATGCAGATGAAGAAGATGGCCACTTCCGGCGTCCACGCCATCCAGCCGAACAGGCTGGCTGTGCTATCGGTATTTTCCATGTCACACCCTCCCCATCGCGAAACCCTTGGCAATGTAATGCCGCACGAACCAGATCACCAGCGCGCCGGGCACGATGGTCAGCACACCGGCCGCCGCCAGTACGCCCCAGTCCATGCCGGCCGCCGACACGGTGCGCGTCATGGTGGCGGCAATGGGCTTGGCATTGACGGAGGTCAAGGTGCGCGCCAACAGCAGTTCCACCCAGCTGAACATGAAGCAGAAGAACGCCGTCACGCCCACGCCCGACTTAATCATCGGCAAGAAGATGCGGATGAAGAAGCGGGGAAAGCTGTAGCCGTCGATATACGCCGTCTCGTCGATTTCCTTCGGCACGCCGGACATGAAACCTTCCAGTATCCACACGGCCAGCGGCACGTTGAACACCATGTGCGCCAGCGCCACGGCCAGGTGCGTATCCATCAGGCCCACCGTCGAATACAGCTGGAAGAACGGTACGAGGAAGACGGCGGGCGGCGTCATGCGGTTGGTCAAGAGCCAGAAGAACAAATGCTTGTCGCCGACAAAGTTATAGCGGGAAAAAGCGTAGGCTGCCGGCAAGGCGACGGTGACGGACATGACCATATTCAAGGCCACGTAAATCATGGAATTGATGTAGCCGCTGTACCAGGAACGGTCGGTAAAAATCGTGTGGTAGTTGGCGAACGTCCATTGCTGCGGCCACAGGCTCAGCACGCCCACGATTTCCTCGTTGGTCTTGAGCGACATATTGAGCATCCAGTAGATGGGCAACAGCGAGCCCAGCAAAAAGACGATCAGGATGGCGCTGCTCATTTTCTTGTGCATCATTTCTGGTCTCCCGTGCCGACTCTCTGCATCCAGGTGTACAACACAAAGCAGAACAGCAGGATGATGAGGAAATAGATCAGTGAGAAGGCCGAGGCCGGCCCCAGGTCGAACTGGCCCACGGCCTTTTGCGTCAGGTATTGCGACAGGAAGGTGGTCGCATTGCCCGGTCCGCCGCCCGTCAGCACGAACGGTTCCGTGTAGATCATGAAACTGTCCATGAAGCGCAGCAAGACGGCGATCATCAGCACATTGCGCAGTTTCGGCAGCTGGATGTAGCGGAACACGGCCAGGCGCGAGGCGCCGTCGATGCGTGCCGCCTGGTAATACGCGTCGGGAATGGCGCGCAAACCCGCATAGCACAGCAGCACAACGAGCGGTGTCCAGTGCCAGATATCCATCACCATCACGGTCAGCCAGGCGTCGAGCGAATTGCCGTTGTAGTTGTAGTCGAATCCCAGCTGATTCAGGGTATAGCCCATCAGGCCGATGTCGCCGCGGCCGAAGATTTGCCAGATGGTGCCCACCACGTTCCAGGGAATGAGCAAGGGCAGCGCGATCAGCACCAGCGCCAGCGATGCCTTCCAGCCATCGGCCGGCATGCACAGGGCAATCAAGATGCCGAGCGGAATCTGGATGGCCAGCACGGAGCCGGAAAACAGCAGCTGGCGCAACAAGGCGCTGTGCAAGTCGCCGTCGAGCATGACCATGCGGAACCACTCGGTGCCCACGAAGACCTTTTGCGTGGGGCTCAGAATATCCTGCACGGAATAATTGACCACCGTCATCAATGGCAGGATGGCGGAAAAGGCCACGCACAGCAGCACGGGCAAGATCAGCAGCCAGGCGCGGCGGTTATTATCGGTTTTACCGTTATGTATCATCAGGCCACCCGCTTATCGTTGACATAGAAAAGGGTGCGTTGCGGCGGAAAATGCAGCCGCACAGCATCACCGGCGACGGCATCGATGGCGCGCAGCTTGGCCGCCACCGTCGCGCCGCCCAGCTGGAATTCCGCCAGGTAATGCGTACCCATGTTGCGCACGGCCGTCACCGTGGCGTGCAGGCAGTGATCATCACCCTCACCCGCCTTCAGGCATGCGACGAATTCCGGCCGCACGCCCAGCGTGATTTTCCCTTGCGCGCCAGCCAGGGCCTCGCGGGCGGAGGCGGACACGGCCAGCGCCTGCCCCGCCACGCGCACGCCGCCATCGTCCAGGGTGCAATCGAGCAAGTTCATTCCCGGGTTGCCGATGAAATAGCCGACGAACGTATGCTCGGGTTCCTCGAACAGCGCCTGCGCGCTGCCCGTCTGCACCACTTCGCCCTGCGTCATGACGACCACCTGGTCGGCAAAGGTCAAGGCTTCCACCTGGTCGTGCGTGACGTAGATCAGGGACAATTTCAGTTCGTGGTGGATCTCCTTCAACTTTCTGCGCAACAGCCATTTCAAATGCGGATCGATCACCGTCAGCGGTTCGTCGAACAGCACGGCCGCCACGTCGGGGCGCACGAGCCCCCGTCCCAGCGAAATCTTTTGCTTGGCGTCCACGGACAAGCCGCTGGCGCGCAGTTTCAAGTCGCCCGTCAGCTCCAGCATCTGCGCCACCTGCTGCACGCGCTTTTTCACCTCGCTCTCTTTCCAGCCGCGATTACGCAGCGGAAACGCCAGATTGTCGTGCACGGTCATGGTGTCGTAGATGACGGGAAACTGGAACACTTGCGCGATATTGCGTGCTTCCGTGGGCAGCTGCGTGACGTCCTTGCCGTCGAACAGCACCTTGCCATGCGACGGTTTCACGAGACCGGAGATAATATTGAGCAAGGTCGTCTTGCCGCAGCCGGACGGCCCCAGCAAGGCATAGGCGCCGCCGTCATGCCATTCCATGCTCATGGGCCGCAGCGCATAGTCGGCGGGTGCCGTCGGGTTCGGTTTGTAGGCGTGAGCCAGGTCCACCAGTTCGATGCGCGCCATGTCACACCCCTCCTTGCACAGGAGCGAACAATAGCCCGCCATCGTCGGCGAAGATCAGCAAGGCGTGCGGCTGGCAATACACGGTGCAGGCGCTGCCGATCTCCAGATTGTGCACGCCGCCGAGCTGGGCCACCAGCGCCAGCTCGCCGCGGCGCGCATGCACATAGGTTTCCGAGCCGCTGATTTCCGCCAGGTCCACCGTAGCTGCGATGGCCACGTCGCCTTCGGACTGGGGCGATAAATGCAGGCTGTGCGCGCGCACGCCGAGGATCACGTCGCGCCGCTCGCCGAGGCGGGCGCGCTGCGCGCCGCTCAGGTGGATGGCCAGGCCGTCGGCCGCCTGCGCCACGCCATCGGCGCTCACGCGGGCGGGAATCAGGTTGATGGGCGGGTCGCTGAAGGTGCGCGCCACATCGATGGAATTGGGGGCGTTGAAGACGTCCAGGGTCGGTCCCTGCTGCAGCAGCCGTCCCTCGTGCAGCACGGCCACGTGGCCGCCCAGTTGCAGCGCTTCCAGCGGTTCCGTGGTGGCATACACGACCGTCGTGCTGCCGCTGGAAAACAGTTCCGTCAATTCGCGGCGCAATTCCTCGCGCAGTTTGTAGTCGAGGTTGACCAGGGGCTCGTCGAGCAGCAGCAACGATGCATCCTTGATCAGCGCGCGTCCCAGCGCCGTGCGCTGCTGCTGCCCGCCCGACAATTCTCCGGGCGTGCGCTGCAGGTAGGGCGTGATGTGCAGGCGCTCGGCCAGCGCCAGCACTTTCGCGCGGATCTGCTCTTCGGGCACCTTGCGCAAACGCAAGGGCGAAGCGATATTGTCGTAGACGGTAAAGGCCGGATAGTTGATGAATTGCTGGTACACCATGGCCAGGTTACGTTTGCTGACGGGCACGCCCGTCACGTCGACGCCGTCGGCAGTCACGGTGCCCCCGCTGGGCTTGTCCAGCCCCGCCATCACGCGCATCAGGGTCGTCTTGCCGGCACGCGTGGTGCCCAGCAAGACGTTGATGGCGCCCGGCACCAATGCCAGCGACATCGGATATAAAAAATCGTCAGCCCCCTGCTTCCTGCTGATCTTGTCCAGTACCAGTTGCACGCGCTTCTCCTCCAGTGATGGTTTCTTATTCTTCGCCGCGCCCTCTGCGGGGTGCGGTCGCCAACGTGTGCTGCCTACGACGACAACGGGTGCTGCAACAGCCAGGCGTCGAGCGTGTCCGCCGTTTCGCGCGGCAGGTGCAGGCCCAGCTTGGAGCGCCGCCACAGCATGTCGGCCGCGCTGACGGCCCATTCGTGGCGCCGCAAATAGTCCACTTCCGCCGCGTACAGGCCGGCGGCGACTTCCTCGCCCATGGCCGCCACATCCGTCCGCCCGGCGAGCAGCACGTGGATGCGCGTGCCGTAGGCGCGTGCATAGCGCGCCACCAGCGCCGCCGGAAGCCACGCATAGTCGCGCTGCAAGCCTTGCACGAACTGGCCGAACTCGCGCACGGACCGGTTCTGCGGCGTACTGCCGAACACATCGCCGCCGGGCAGGCAGGCGTTGGCCGTCCAGGCCGGCCGCGCACTGCCCGGCACCGGCGCCAACAACGGCGCGAGCACATCGAGCGCTTCCTCGGCCAGCTTGCGGAACGTGGTGATCTTGCCGCCGAAAATACTGAGCAGCGGCGCGCCTTCCCGGTCCAGCTCGAAGCGGTAATCGCGCGTGACGGCCTTGGCATCGGCCGCCGCGTCTTCCACCAGCGGGCGCACGCCGGCATACGTCCACACCACGTCGGCCGGCACGATGGGCTTGCTGAAATAGTAACTGGAAAGCTCGCACAAGTAACGAATTTCCTCGTCGTCGATTTCCACCTTGCCGCTGTCGCCGTGGTAGTCGAGATCGGTGGTGCCGATCAGGGTGAAATCGTGCTCATACGGAATGGCAAACACGATGCGCCCGTCCGGATGCTGGAAGATATACGCGTGATCGTGCTCGAACAATCGCTTGACGACGATGTGGCTGCCCTTGATCAGGCGCAAATGCCGGCCCTGTCCGCCCGGCGCCGCCTGCTGCAGAAATTCGGCCGTCCACGGCCCGGCCGCATTGACGACGCTGCGCGCACGCACGGACAGCTCACGTCCGTCGCCTTGCAGCAGGGTCGCCAGCCAGGAGGCGTCCGCACCCGCGCCGTCGCGCCGCAGGGCCGTGCAGCGCGTCTGCGTAAGGATCGTCGCCCCCTTGTCCGCCGCGTCGATGGCGTTCAAGACCACCAGCCGCGCATCGTCGACCCAGCCGTCGGAATACACGAAGCCCCGCTTGAATTCGGGTTTTAACGGTTTGCCGGCCGCGTGGCGCGTCAGGTCGATGCCCTGCGAGCCAGGCAGGATTTCCCGCTTCGCCAGCATGTCGTACAGAAACAGGCCGGCGCGTATCAGCCAGGCCGGGCGCTGGCCCTGGGCGTGCGGCATGACGAAGCGCAAGGGCCACATGATGTGCGGCGCCGAGCGCAGCAGCACTTCGCGCTCGATCAGCGCCTTGCGCACGAGGCCGAATTCATAGTATTCGAGGTAGCGCAGGCCGCCGTGTATCAGCTTGGTGGAAGCGGACGAGGTGTGGGAAGCGAGGTCGTCCTTTTCGCACAGCACCACGGACAAGCCCCGCCCGGCCGCGTCGCGCGCGATGCCGGCGCCATTGATGCCGCCGCCCACCACCAGCACGTCGCATGCCATCGTTGTCTCCACACCTTGCTGTGCTGCCGCCATCGGGACTCCGTGTCTGTCAGGGAAAGGCCGGCGAGGAAAGACTAGGCATCGCCGGCGACTGTCGTTAAGATCAATACAGCTGTAATTCGAATGCAATATGGATAAGATACGCCAGATTGCGAATCGATAGCAACATATTTTTATCACTATTTGTTCGTTTTTGTTCGTTTGTGTTTTTTAAAGAGACAAGCCCATGATTTTGAATCCCCGCCAGCGCCGCTTGCTCGAAGTGGTGCGCCAGAAGGTCACCATGTCCGTCGAGGAGCTGGCGCAGCAGCTGGACGTGACGCCGCAGACCGTGCGCCGCGACGTCAAGCAGATGGAAGAAGCGCGCCTGCTGGCCCGCTACCACGGCGGAGTCGGCTTGCCCTCGTCCGTGGAAAACATCGATTACAGCCAGCGGCAAGTGTTCAACAGCGACGCCAAGCGGCGCATCGCCGCCGCCGTCGCCGCGCAGGTGCCGCACGGCTGTTCGCTCTTGATCAATATCGGCACGACGACCGAGGAAGTGGCGCGCGCGCTGAGCCGCCATACGGGCTTGCACGTGGTGACGAACAACCTCAACGTGGCCGCCATCCTGGCCGACAACGCCGCCTGCGAAGTCATCGTGGCCGGCGGCGTGGTGCGCGGGCGCGACCGCGGCATCGTCGGCGAAGCCACCATCGACTTCATCCGCCAGTTCAAGGTCGACATCGGCATCATCGGCATTTCCAGCATCGACGAAGACGGCAGCCTGCGCGACTTCGACGCGCGCGAAGTGAAGGTGGCGCAAGCGATCATCGAGCAGTCGCGCGAAGTGTGGCTGGTGGCCGACCAGCATAAATTCGGCCGCAAGGCGCTGGTGCGCCTGGCCGACCTGGCGCAAGTCGACATCCTGTTTACGGACGCGCCGCCGCCGCCCCGCTTTGCCGAGGTGCTGCGCGACGCGAACGTGAAAGTGCACGTCGCCGCCTGATGGCGACAGTGTTGCGGCCGGCTCAGTGCGCGATGGCAAGCTTGCCGAAATGGCGGCCGCCGGCTGCCAGCTGCGCATACGCTTCGGCCGTGTCGCCGAGGCCGAACACGCGGTCGATGACGGGCACGATGCCATGCGCGGCGATGGCCTGGGCCGCCTGCGCCAGGTCCGCCACGGAACCGGTGTTGTTGCCGACGATGTGCAAGGCCTTGACGATGACGGGCAGCAAGTCGATGCTGGCGGCCGTGCCGCCGACAAAACCCACCGTGAAGACCGTGCCGCCCACCGCCGCCGCGTTGAGCGAGCGCACGATGGTGGCGCCGCCCACCGTCTCGACCACCAGGTCGGCGCCCCGCCCGCCGGTCAGTTTCAGCACTTCCGCATCCCAGGCCGGCGTGGCCCGGTAGTTGATCAGGTGATCGGCGCCCAGCTGGCGCGCTCGTTCCAGCTTGTCATCGCTGGACGACGCGAGGATCACCGTGGCGCCCGACGCCTTGGCGAACTGCAAGGCAAACAGGCTGACGCCGCCCGTTCCCAACAGCAACACCACCGATCCGGGGCGCACTTGCGCCGAACGCACGGCATTCCACGCCGTCGTGGCTGCAATCGGCAGGGCCGCACCCTGGATAAAATCGAGGTGGGCCGGCAAGGCGACCAGGCTGGCGGCGGGGACGGCCACGTATTCGGCCAGCGAACCCGGCAAGGTGACGCCGCGCATCGCGCCCACGTTGTGCGGCGCGATGGCACCGCCCTGCCAGCGCGGCATGAAGTGCGGGATGACGCGGTCGCCGACGGCCAGCCCGCTGACGCCCTCGCCCAGCGCCGCCACTTCGCCCGCGCCGTCGGCGACGGGAATCAGCGGAAAGGCCGCGCCGGCAAAGTTGCCGGTCGCAATGGCCACGTCGAGAAAGTTCAGCGTGGCGGCGCGCAGGCGCAGCAGCACCTCGCCCCGCCCGGCCTGCGGCTCGGGCAGCTCGGTCTGGTGAAACGCGGTGAGGGAAGGAGCGGTCAGTTGGATGGCTTGCATGGTCTGTTCTCGGGCAATGGGTCAGGGTGGCCGCGCGCTGGCGGGACAAACAGCAGTGTCATTTAAAATCATTAATAGATAAACTATGGTTTGATTCAATGATTTGACAGCAGGGATTGCCAATGGATTTGCTAGACAGCATGAAGGTGTATGTACTGGCCGTGGAAAAAGGCAGCTTGAGCGCCGCCGCGGCCGCCTGCGGGATCTCCGCGACGATGGCCGGCAACCACCTGCGGACGCTGGAAAAGCGCCTGGGCATGCAGTTGCTCCAGCGCACCACCCGGCGCCAGCACCTGACGGCCTTCGGCGAGGATTACTATGCGCGCTGCAAGGAAATCCTCAGGCTGGTGGCCGAAACCGATGTCCAGGCGCAAAACCTGCAACTGGCGCCCGCCGGCAAGCTGCGCATCACGGCGCCCCTCACCTTCGGCGCGGAAGCGCTGATGCCCGCCATGGCCGCATACCTGGAGCGCTATCCCGACGTGAGCATCGATGTGTCGCTGAGCGACCGCGTGGCCGACCTGGTAGAGGAAGGTTTCGAGGCCGCCATCCGCATCGGACAGTTGCCCGATTCCTTGCTGATCGCCAGACCGCTGGCGCCCTACCGGCTGATGATCTGCGCCGCTCCCGACTATCTGGCGCGCAGGGGAACGCCGCGCCACCCGGCCGAGCTGAGCCGGCACGAATGCCTGTCCTTCTCGCCCGCCGCCCTGGCGCATTGGCGCCTGACAGGCGAGGACGGCGTCTGCAGCGTGCCCGTCTCGGGCCGCCTGCAAGTCAACCACGGCCAGGCGCTGCGCGTTGCTGCACTGCATGGCATGGGCATCGTGCTGCAACCGGCCTTCCTGCTGGAAACGGACGTGCAAGCGGGCCGCCTGGTCCAGCTGTTTCCCGCGCATGCGCTGCCCAGCCGCCCCTTGAACGTGGTCTACCTGCCGGACCGCTATCGCTCGCCCAAGCTGCGCAGCTTCGTCGATTTTCTCGTGGAACGGTTCAGCTAAGAGCCTATCCCAGTAGGGAGCGTCTTTTGCAAGCAGCACATCAGGAGCGCGGACAAGGCGCGAGGAGGACGCGTGGCGAACCACGCGACGACGAACAACGCAGTCCCCGCTTCTGAGGGGCGCTTGCAAGAGATGTATTCATCTACTGGGATAGGCTCTAAGTAGCGCCGGCAACACACCTGTGCCATGCGACAGTGATCGCGCTTGAAATATTTATCAATTCGGCAAAATTCATGTTACCATTGATACAACATGAGTTATTTTTTTAATCTTCCTCTCTAGCAATACGATTATTTGCTTGATATTGCTTTTTATATATTTAGAGCAAGAGAAAAAGGAAAAACTTTTTGCCGCTGAATGATTTCCTGTGAAAACAGTGTTAGAAATACCTCAAGCACGACGATTGTTCCCAAACAAACCACTCGACAGCAAGCGTGAAGGCCTTAACCATGCCGGCAACGCCGCCCAGTGAAGGAAGAGAAATGAGCCATAATTTTGAATCGGCCGCCACGCAAGCCGCCCATCCCAACAGCGTTCCCGTCAGCGAACTGGAAGCCCATCTCGGTTACTGGCTGCGTTTCGTTTCCAACCATGTGTCCCACAGCTTCCAGAAGAAAGCCGAAGCCAATGGCGTGACGGTGTCCGAATGGGTGGTGCTGCGCGAAATGTTCCGCCTGGGCTGCACCTCGCCCACGGTGCTGGCGCAGGTGTCCGGCATGAGCAAGGGCGCCGTGTCGAAACTGATCGACCGCCTGGAAAGCAAGGGCATGGTCAGCAAATCCATCCTGCTGGCCGACCGCCGCCAGCATTCGATCGAACTGACCACGGAAGGCGAGGCGCTGGTACCCGTGCTGGCCGAAATGGCCGACCAGAACGACGAGGAATTCTTCGGCAAGCTGCCGCGCCAGCTGCGCGACGATCTGCTCGAAGCGATGAAGGAAGTGGCGCGCACGCACCACCTCAAAAGCGTCCCGCTGAACTGACAGCCAGCGCACTGCCGACAAGGATGACACGGTGGCGCGGGCGCTTCGGCTATGATGCTGGCCTGACTGTTTACCAGGAACACGCATGGCCCTGCACATCGAAACTCCCTTGCTCAACTCGCGCGCCCTGAGCCTGCTCAGCGAACGCGCCATCTGGCTCAAACTCGAAGCCTTGCAGCCGCCCGGCTCCTTCAAGATCCGCGGCATCGGCCTCGCCTGCGAAGAATACGCGCGGCGCGGCGCCAGCCGCTTCATTTCCTCTTCCGGCGGCAATGCCGGCATCGCCGTCGCCTATGCGGGACGCCAGCTCGGCATTCCCGTCATCGTCGTCGTGCCGGAAACGACGAGCGAACGGGCCAAGGCCCTGATCGCCCAGGAAGGCG
Source organism: Janthinobacterium agaricidamnosum (assembly GCF_003667705.1). Lineage (NCBI taxonomy): Bacteria > Pseudomonadati > Pseudomonadota > Betaproteobacteria > Burkholderiales > Oxalobacteraceae > Janthinobacterium > Janthinobacterium agaricidamnosum. Next base: position 3,769,061 of record NZ_CP033019.1, read on the forward strand.
CCGAAGTCATCGTGCACGGCGCCGCCTGGCAGGAAGCGAACGCGCTGGCCCAATCGATGCTCACGCCGCAAGACGCTTTTTTGCACCCGTTCGACGACCCGCTGCTGTGGCAGGGCCATGCCGGCATGATCGATGAAGTAGCGCGCGCGGGCCTGAGACCGGACGCGGTGGTGCTGTCGGTGGGCGGCGGCGGCCTGCTGGCCGGCGTGGCCGAAGGCTTGCAGCGCAACGGCTGGGATGACGTGGCCATCGTGGCCGTCGAAACGCAAGGCGCCGCTTCGCTGGCGGCGGCCGTGTCCGCGCGCGAACACGTGGCCCTGCCGGCCGTGAGCAGCATCGCCACGTCGCTGGCGGCGCGCCAGGTGTGCGCCCAGGCATACGCCATCAGCCAGACCCGCCTGCTGCACAGCGTGGTGGTGTCGGACCGCGCCGCCGTCGACGCCTGCCAGCGCTTTGTCGCCGACCAGCGCCTGGTGGTGGAACCGGCCTGCGGCGCGGCGCTGGCGGCCGTCTACGGCAAGGCGCCGGAACTGGCTCCCTACCGCAATGTGCTCGTCATCGTGTGCGGCGGCGTGACGGCCACCACGCAGCAGCTCGATCACTGGAGCGCCATCCTGTAGTGGCTACGGCGCCGCCTCGCGCAGCGCCACGCCGTCGCGGCCCTGCCCCTTGGCGGCGTACAGGGCCTGGTCGGCCAGATCCAGCAGCTGCGCCGGCGTCAGCGCGCCCTCGCGGAAGATGGCCATGCCGACGCTGGTCGTCACCGGCAGCGGACCGCCGGCCAGCGCAAACGGCTGGCGGATGGCCTCGACGATCTTGGCGCCGACCTGGCGCACTTCGGCCGCGCCGTTCACCCCTTCGAGAATGATCACGAATTCATCGCCGGCCAGGCGCGCCACCAGGTCGCTGGCGCGCACGCTGCGCACCAGGCGCGCGGCGAACTCCTTGAGCACCTCGTCGCCCGCCTTGTGTCCCAGGCTGTCGTTGATGGCCTTGAAACGGTCGATATCGAGATAGGCCAGCGCCATCGGCGCGCGCGCGGCCCGCGTGCGCTGCATGCTCAATTCCAGCTGTTCGTCGAAACGGCGCCGGTTGGCGATGCCCGTCAGGATATCCGTGGCGGCGGCGAACTGCAGCGCCGTATGCACGGCCCTGGTCTTGGTGATTTCGTGGATCAGGCCGTACACGCCCTCCACCGCGCCGCTCTCGCCCACATCGGGCACGTAACTGGTCTGGAAGGCGCGCTGGCCGGCGTCTCCGTCGCCGCCGATGGTGAACTCATATTCAACCTCCTCGCCCGAGAAGGCGCGCCGCAGGTATTGTTCGCGCAACTGGTAGGCTTCCTCGCCCAGCACCTCGCGGATCGACTGCATCATGCTTTCCTGCTGCGATCTGCCGAACCATTTTTCAAACGTCGCATTGATGAACTGGTAGCGGTGCTCGCGGTCGATGTAGACGATCACCACGGGCACGTGGTCCGTCAGCAGTTTCAAACGCCGCTCGCTGTCGCGCGTCTGCGCCACGGCGATTTCGCGCTCGGCCATCAGCGAGTAGAAATCGCGGCTCAAGTCGCCGATCTCGTCGCGCCGCTCGATTTGCAGCGCCTCGATGCCCAGGCGCTGGCGGCGGATTTCATGCACATGGTGGCGCAGCCGCGCCAAAGGCAGCAGCAGGCGCAGCACCACGCGCCAGCCGGCCAGCCCCGCCAGCGCCGCCAGCAGCACGGCGGCCAGCAATATCTTGCTGCGGATGGCGTGCAGCGGCGCGAACGCGTCACGCATGGGATACACGGACGCCAGTATCCAGCCCGTCGACGCGATGCGGTGGTAGGCAAACAGGGCATCGACGCCTTGCGTGGTGGTGCCCGTCAGCCAGCCCTCGAAACCCTGCAAGGCGCGCCGCGCGGACATGCTGATGGGACCATGCGCCTCGATATGCTGCATGATGCGCGACTTGTCGGGATGCTCGACGATGATGCCTTCGCCGGTCATGATGTACAGGTAGCCGCCCGTGCCCGGCTTGAGCGCGCCCAGGCGCCCCAGGAAATCGGGCTGGCGCAGGTTGACGCTGGCCGCCAGCACATAACGCACGGCGCCCTGCGCGTCGAACACGGGTTGCGTGACCACGACGATGGGCATGCCGGAAATGCTGCCGTTGAGGGGCGCGGAAATCACCGAGCGCCGGGTCGCCAGCGTCTGTTCAAAGTAAGGGCGGCCCTTCACGTTCAGCCCCGCCTGCGGCTTGAAGGGACTCACGCTGGCCAGCACGGCCCCGTCGATACCGACCACGCCGGCCGAATAAAATTCCTTGCGCAGCACCGTTTGCGCAGCCAGGTAACGCTGCAGGCTGGCGCCGTCGTGCGCGCCGCCGGCCGGCAGGCTGTCGGCGATGGCGCGCAGTACGTTGCGCTTCGCGTCGAGTTCCTCATCGATGAAGACGGCGGCGCTGGACAGCGATACGTACTGCTGGCGCCCCGTCACATCGCGCATGCCGCGCTCGGCCACGGACAGGGTGGCCAGCGCCAGCGAGGCCACGGCAGCGAGCACGAGCAGGAAGACGACCACGCTCATGCGCGCCTTCAGGCTGGCCGGCAGGCGCCGGCGCAATCGTTTGCGCCAGGTCGTCACGGCCGCTGCCGCAGGTAGCGGCAAATGCGCTCGACCGACTCGTCCAGCGCCAGGGTGCCCGTGTCCAGGGTCAGCGCGGCGGCCAGCGGCGCTTCATAGGGTGCGGAAACGCCCGTGAATTGCACCAGCTGCCCTGCCCGCGCCTTTTCATACAGGCCCTTGGGATCGCGCGCCTCGCACACGGCCAGCGGCGTGCTGACGTGGACTTCAATGAAATGCGCCGCGCCGATGATGGCGGCGGCCATGGCCCGGTCTGCGCGGTAGGGAGAAATGAAGGCGGCGATGACGGTCAGGCCCGCCCCATTCATCAGGCGCGCCACTTCAGCCACGCGGCGGATGTTTTCATGCCGGTCTTGGGGCGTAAAACCGAGGTCGCGGTTCAAGCCATGGCGCAGCTGGTCGCCATCGAGTACTGCCACGGCGCACCCCTGCGCCTTGAGCTGGCGCGCCAGCGCGTCGGCGATGCTGGACTTGCCGGCGCCGCTCAAGCCCGTCAGCCAGACCGTGTCGTATTGTCCTGCCGTCATCACATTGCCTCTCCCCTTGTAGAGCTGGCAATATAGCAAAGCCGCGCGGGAAAGGACAGATGATCAGGCCGCGCTGCGCGCTTCAAGCAGCAACTGTCGTATCTCCGGCACGCAGGAGCCGCAATTGCCGCCCGCCTTGACGCAGGCCGTCACCTGCGCCGTCGTCTCCAGTTTTTGCCCGGCGATGGCCGCGCAAATGGTGTTGCGCCCCACGCCAAAGCACGAGCACACGATGGGACCGGCGTCCACGCCCTTGCCGATGGGCTGGCCCAGCAGCACGCCGGCGCGATCAAGCGCATCCATTTGCGCATGCGCAAACAGGCTGGCCAGCCAGCTGCGCGACGGCAGGTCGGGACGGGGCGAGACATACACGCATTGCGCGATGCGTCCCTCGTCCAGGTGCACGGCGCGGTACACGCCGGCGCTGGCATCCGCGTAATCGAGCCAGTCGGCGTTGTCGTCCGTGACGCCGAGCAGCGCGCGCGCCCAGGCGCCGAGATCCTCGATGCGCTGGCGGCCCGCCAGTTCGTAGCGCAGGAACTGCTCGCCCTGGATGCGCGTCCAGTGCGCCACGCCGTCCAGGGTCAAGGGCGTGCGGCTCAGGACAAACGCATGCCAGTGCACGCGGAACTGTTCGATGCGCACGGGCGTGTGCTTGAATTCCGGCTCGCCCGAGACGGGGTCGACGACCGGATTGACGACGGCGCCCACGCGCGCGTCGGACGCATTCGCGTCGCTCCAGTGGATGGGCACGAAGACCTGGCCGCGCGCGATGCCGCCGCCATGCACGACGCGCGCCACCATCGCGCCCCAGGCGCTGGAAATGCGCGCCAGCTCGCCCTCGCGCACGCCGTACAGCAGCGCATCCTGCGGGTGGAGGTCGATGAACGCTTCGACGACGTGGCCCGACAGTTTGGCCGCCTTGCCCGTGCGCGTCATCGTATGCCACTGGTCGCGCACCCGGCCCGTGTTCAGGATCAGCGGATAGTCCTCGCCGGGCATGTTGTGCGGCGCGCGCGGCGCCGTGGGCACGAAGCGCGCGCGCCCGTCCGCATGGGCGAAGCGGCCGTCGCCGAACAGGCGCGCCCGGCCCTGCGGCCACTGCTGCGGCGCCAGGGCGTCGTACTGCGCCGCATCCAGATTGTCCAGGCCCGCCAGATTGAACAGGCGCGCCATTTCCGCTCCGTTGCGGAAGGTCGACAGCCGTGCGTGTTCGGCAAAAATGGCTTGCGGCGCCGCGAAATCGAAGCCGTCATAACCCATGCGGCGCGCCACGTCGCATAGCACGTCCCAGTCGGCGCGCGCCTCGCCCGGCGCCGGCAGAAACGCGCGCTGGCGCGAGATGCGCCGCTCCGAGTTCGTCACCGTGCCATCCTTTTCGCCCCAGCCCAGGGCCGGCAGCAGCACGTCGGCATGGACGTTCGTGTCCGACTGCGCGCTGATGTCCGACACCACCACCAGCTCGCACCTGGCCAGCGCGCGGCGCACCTGGTCGGCGTCCGGCATGCTGACCAGGGGATTGGTGGCGATGATCCACACGGCTTTGACCTTGCCCGCCTCGATCGCGTGGAACAGGTCCACCGCCTTCAAGCCCGGTTTGGCGGCGATGCGCGGAGAGTCCCAGAAGGTTTGTACGGTGTCGCGGTGCAGCGGATTGTCCAGTTCAAGGTGCGCCGCCAGCATGTTGGCCAGCCCGCCCACTTCGCGCCCGCCCATGGCGTTCGGCTGGCCCGTGAGCGAAAACGGTCCCATGCCGGGCTGGCCGATGCGCCCCGTCGCCAGGTGGCAGTTGATGATGCTGTTGACCTTGTCCGTACCGGAGGACGACTGGTTCACGCCCTGCGAAAAGGCCGTGACGACCTTGCGCGTGGCGGCAAACGCCTGGTAAAACGCCAGCAGGGCTTGCGGGTCGACCTTGCAGATGCGCGCTACCTGCAAGGGGTCGCCGCAGTCCGCGTGGGCGGCCGCCAGCGCTGCGTCGAGGCCGCGGCTGTGCCGCGTGACGAAAGCGTCGGCGATCACGCCCTCCTTCGCCAGATAGCACAGCAAGCCGTTGAACAGCCACACGTCGGTGCCCGGTTTCACGGGCAAATGCAGGTCGGCCAGCTCGCAGGTGGCCGTGCGGCGCGGGTCGATCACCACCAGCTTCATCTCCGGCCGGGTTTCGCGGATGCGGGCGATGCGCTGGAACAAAATCGGGTGGCACCAGGCCGTGTTCGAGCCCACCAGCACGACCATGTCGGCCAGCTCCAGGTCTTCATAGCAGCCGGGCACGATGTCTTCGCCGAACGCGCGCTTGTGGCCGGCGACGGCCGAGGACATGCACAGGCGCGAATTGGTGTCGATGTTCGCGCTGCCCACATAGCCCTTCATGAATTTGTTGGCGATGTAATAGTCTTCCGTCAGCAGCTGGCCCGAGACATACAGGGCGACGGCGTCGGGGCCGTGCTCATCGATGATGGCGCGCAGGCCGCCGGCCACCTGGTCCAGCGCGGCATCCCAGGAAGCGCGCCGCAGCACGCCGTCGGCGCGCACCTGCGGGTAGAGCAGGCGCTGTTCGAGGTCCAGGGTGTCGCCCAGGGCCGAACCTTTCACGCACAGGCGGCCCAGGTTGGCCGGGTGCGTTGTATCGCCGGCGATGCGGATGGCGCCGTCGGGCAGGCGTGTCGCTTCCACGCCGCAGCCGACGCCGCAGTACGGGCAAGTGGTTTTCACGGGCGTGCAGCTGGTCATGGGCGTATCCTGTTGGTCGCTGTCAGGCGGCCTGGGCGCACAGCGCCTGGCCAAACAATAAATGGGCGCGCAGCTTGCTGATGTCGCGGCGCTGCTGGATCAGGTCGAAATACCACGGACCGTCCTGCACGTCGCCATACAGCACGGCGCCGGCCAGGCGGCTGCCCTGCACCACGAGCCGCTTGTAGACGCCACGCCTCGGATCGCGCAGCACCAGGTCTTCGCTGCCCTCGCCGCCGATGATGTCGCCGGCCGAATACAGGTCGATGCCCGTCACTTTCAATTTGGTGGCGCTGGCTTGCTGCACGTAGCGGCGGTGCCCGGCGCCGGCCAGATGCGCGCCGCACACGCGCGCCTGTTCCCATATGGGCGCGACCAGACCGAAGGTGGCGCGCCGGTGCTGCACGCATTCGCCCACGGCGTACACGCGCGGGTCGTAGCTTTGCAGGCAGTCGTCGACGACGATGGCCCGTTCGCAGTGCAGGCCGGCCGCTTGCGCCAGCGCGATGTTGGGACGCACGCCGGCCGTCATCACCACCAAGTCGGCGGGGATCGACGTACCATCGGCAAAGCGGACTCCCTGCACGCGGCCGGTGCCGAGGATTTCCGCCGTTTGCGCCTGCATCAAAAACCGCAGGCCGCGCGCTTCCAGCGCCGATTTCAGCAGCATCGATGCGGGCGCGTCGAGCTGCTGGTTCATCAGCGCGCCGCTCATGTGCACCACGGTCACATCCATGCCCTGGCGCTGCAGGCCGTTGGCCGCTTCCAGTCCCAGCAAGCCGCCGCCGATGACGACCGCGTGGCGGTGCTGGCGCGCCGCCCGCAGCATGGTGTCGACATCGTCGATGTCGCGAAAACCGATCACGCCGGGCAGCTCGTGGCCCGGCACGGGCACGATGAAGGGCGTGGAACCGGTGGCCAGCAGCAGGCGGTCATAGCGCACCTCGATGCCCGACAGCGCCTGCACGGTGCGCGCCTGGCGGTCGATGTGCACCACGGGGTCGCCCGCGTGCAGGGTGATGCCGTTGTGGGCATACCAGTCGCGCGTGTGCAGCATGATGTCGTCCACCGTCTTTTCGCCGGCCAGCACGGGAGACAGCAGGATGCGGTTGTAATTGCCGTGCGGTTCGGCGCCGAAGACGGTGATGTCGTACAGGTCCGGCGCGAGTTTCAGCAATTCCTCGACCGTGCGCATGCCGGCCATGCCGTTGCCGACCACGACTAAAGACGGCCGTGCGGCGGTGTTCACAGGGCCACCCACACCATGCCGCCGAACACGCGCGCCGGCCAGGCGGCCACCGAGTGTTCAGGTGCTTCGATGCACTCGCCGCTGGCCAGGTCGAAGTGCTGCTTGTAGATGGGCGACGCCACCACGACGCGCTCGCCGATGCTGCCCACCAGGCCGCGCGACAGCACGGAAGCACCGGCGTTCGGGTCGACATTGTCGATGGCGTACACGCGCGGCGCGGCATCGCCGACGCGGAACACGGCCACGTGCCGGCCGCCCAGCAGCGCGCACACGCCCGTGTCAGGCACGATGTCCGTCAAGGGGCAGATGGCCACCCAGTTGTCGGCGCTGGCGCTGTTCAATTCATTCATTGCATTCATGGCTCACGCCTCCACGGCAAGGATGGGGATCACGGTGTTGCGGCGTTCAAGGGGCGTGGCGGGCCGGATCTGGCCCCGCTCTTCCACGAACACCACGTTTTCATCGTTCTTCCCGCTGTTGACGAAATGGCGGAAACGCTGGCGCACGGCAGGGTTGGAGACGGCTTCCTTCCACTCGCAGGCATAGGTGTCGACCACGTGCTGCATGTCCGCTTCCAGCTCGTGGGCGATGCCCAGGCGGTCGGCCACGACGACGGCTTTCAGGTAGTCGAGGCCTCCTTCCAGGTTGTCGCGCCACACGCTGGTGCGCTGCAGGCGGTCGGCCGTGCGCACGTAAAACATCAAAAAGCGGTCGACATAGCGCACCAGGGTCGCTTCATCGAGATCGGATGCCAGCAATTCCGCATGGCGCGGCTTCATGCCGCCGTTGCCGCACACGTACAAATTCCAGCCTTTTTCCGTGGCGATCAGGCCGATGTCCTTGCCCTGCGCCTCGGCGCATTCGCGCGTGCAGCCGGAGACGCCGAACTTAATCTTGTGCGGCGTGCGCAAGCCCTTGTAGCGGTTCTCCAGTTGAATCGCGAAGCCCACGCTGTCGGCCACGCCATAGCGGCACCAGGTGGAGCCGACGCACGATTTCACCGTGCGCAGCGACTTGCCGTAGGCGTGGCCCGACTCGAAGCCGGCCGCGATCAGCTCTTCCCAGATGGCCGGCAACTGGTCCACGCGCGCGCCGAACAGGTCGACCCGCTGGCCGCCCGTGATCTTCGTATAGAGACCGTATTTTTTCGCCACCATGCCCACGGCGATCAAGCCGTCGGCCGTCACCTCGCCGCCCGGCATGCGCGGCACGACGGAATACGTGCCATCCTTCTGGATATTACCGAGAAAATAATCGTTACTGTCCTGCAGGCTGGCGTGCACGGGCGACAGCACGAAATCGTTCCAGCAAGACGCCAGGATATTCGCCGCCACAGGCTTGCACACGTCGCAGCCGAGACCCTGTCCATGCGCGGACAGCAGCGCGCCGAAGCTGCGGATTTTCCCCACGCGCACCAGATGGTGCAATTCCTGGCGCGAATACGCAAAGTGTTCGCACACGTGATTGTTGACGGCCAGGCCCTGCTTCTGCATTTCCGCCTTCATGATCTGCGTCACCAGCGGCACGCAGCCGCCGCAGGCCGTGCCGGCTTTCGTGCAGGATTTTAATGCGCCGATGCTGGTCGCGCCATCGGCCACGGCCGCGCACAGCGCGCCTTTCGACACGTCGTTGCACGAGCAGATTTGCGCCGCCTCGGGCAAGGCATCCACACCGAGTCCCGCCTTTTGCTGGCCGTCCGCCTGCGGCAGGATGAGGAATTCCGGCGATGCCGGCAGCTCGATCTTGTTGAGCATCATCTGCAAGAGCGTGCCGTATTCGCTGGCGTCGCCCACCATCACACCGCCCAGCAGGTACTTTCCGCAGTCGGAAACGACGATCTTCTTGTAGATCTGCTTGCGCTCGTCCATGAACTGGTAGGAGCGGCTGCCCGGCGCATTGCCGTGCGGGTCGCCCAGGCTGGCCACGTCCACGCCCATCAGTTTGAGCTTGGTGCTCATGTCGGCGCCCTTGAACGAGGCTTCGCCCGCTTCTCCTTCTTCCTCCTGCAGCAGGTGGCGGGCAGCGATGCGCGCCATTTCGTAGCCGGGCGCCACCAGGCCGAACACCAGGCCGCCCCACAGCGCGCATTCGCCGATCGCGTAGATGTCCGGGTCGGAGGTGAGGCAGCTGTCGTCGATGGCGATGCCGCCGCGCGGTCCCACGTCCAGGCCGCAGGCGCGCGCCAGCTCGTCACGCGGGCGGATGCCGGCCGAGAAGACGATCATGTCCGCTTCCAGGTGGCTGCCGTCGGCGAACTGCATGCGGTGCGTGGCTGATTCGCCCTCAACGATGGCCAGCGTGTTCTTTTGCGTGTGCACGGTCACGCCCAGCTCCTCGATCTTGCGGCGCAAGACACGCGCGCCGCCCTCGTCCACCTGCACGGCCATCAGGCGCGGCGCGAATTCCACCACGTGGGTGTCGAGCTTCAAGTCGCGCAAGGCTTTCGCGCATTCGAGGCCCAGCAAGCCGCCGCCGATGACCACGCCCGTTTTCGACTTGGCACCCCAGGCCAGCATGGCTTCCAGGTCTTCGATGGTGCGGTAGACGAAGCAGCCATCGCGCTCCTTGCCCGGCAGCGGCGGCACGAACGGCGTCGAGCCGGTGGCGAATACGAGTTTGTCGTAGCTCAAGACCTCGCCCGTGCTGGCAGTGACGGTTTTCGCCGCGCGGTCGATGGACACGGCGCGTGCATTGAGCTTTAACACGACGTTGCCCTTGTCGAAGAAGCCGGGCGCCACCAGCGACAGGTCCTCGGCCGATTTGCCGCTGAAAAATTCGGACAGGTGCACCCGGTCGTAAGCGGGGCGCGGCTCTTCGCACAAGACCGTCACGGACAGGTGCGGCGCGTTGTCCAGGGCCAGGCGTTCGAGGAATTTATGCCCGACCATGCCATGGCCAAGGACGACGATGTTCAAGGGGTGGTTCATTGCGCTCTCCTCAGGCCGCGGCCATGTTCGGTTCGGCCGCCAGGCCCGTGAAACGGGCGGCGATGGCGCACAGGGCCGAAATCACCACCAGCGCGCTCAGGATGATCAGGGTCTGGCGGATGTCGCCCGTGCCTTTCATCAGGAAACCGGCCGCCACGGCGCCCACGTTGCCGCCCGCGCCGATGATGCCGGCCACGCCGCCGAGAGCCTTGCTGTCGATGAAGGGCACCAGCGCGTAGGTGGCGCCGCACGCCATGTGGGTGAACAGGCCGAAGACCAGCATGGCGATGACGGCCCAGGTGATGCTGTCGACCTTGGCAAACCACAGCAAGCCCACGCCTTCGCCTATCATCAGCATGAACAGCAGGGTCACGCGGCTGTTCAGGTTGCCGCGCAGGGCCAGTTTGTCGGACATCCAGCCGCCGAGCGCGCGGGCAAACAGGGCCAGCAGGCCGAAGCTGCCGGCGGCCAGGCCGGCCGATTTCAACGACAGGCCGAAATGGTCGACGTAGTAGACGGCGGCGATGTTGTGGATGAAGATTTCGATGCCGAAGCAGGCGCCGTAGGTGACAAACAGCAGCCAGACGCGATAATTGCTGCTGGCGGCCTTGAAGCTGTCCCAGCCACCGCTTTTACCACCACCTTTACCGCCTTCGATTGCGGTGCCGGCGGCGCGCAAGTCCGAGTAATTACCTTCAGGGCAATCCTGCGTATAACGCCAGTACAGCACGGCCATCACCAGCATCAGCACGCCCGGCACCAGCAGGGCCACGCGCCAGCCCAGCGATTCGGACACGCCCAGCATCAGCACGGCGCCGAGCAGCAGCGGCATCAGCGCCTGCGCCGCGCCGCCGCCCGCATTGCCCCAGCCGGCGGCGGCCGCGTTTGCCGTGCCGACAACACGCGGGGCGAACATCACGGAGGTGTGATATTGCGTGATGACAAAGCTGGCGCCGACGGCGCCGATGCCCAGGCGGAAGAACAGAAAGCTTTCATAGCTTTGCGACGCGGCCACGCCCAGCACGGGAATGGCGCCGAGCAGCAGCAAGCCCGTGTACGTCTTGCGGGGGCCGTAGCGGTCGCACAAGGGCCCGACGATCAGGCGCACGAGGATGGTGATGGCGACGGCCGCGATATTGATGTTCGCCACTTGCGCCAAGGAAAGACCGAACTCGCCCTTGATGACCGGCATCAGGGGTGCGCAGGCGAACCAGGCGAAGAAACACACGAAAAATGCCATCCACGTCAGGTGGAATGCCCGCATGGGCGGCGTGGCGAGGGAGAAGAGCGCGATGCGCGTTGCTTTTTGGCTGGCCATGATGGTTTCCCGAAGTATCCCGAAAATAACAAAGATGCAAACAAAAACGGCGCCCGCCCCCGCCGATGAAAAAATCAGCCAGAGCGGACGCCGTTGTCCAAGTGGTCCGTCGTTGGACCGTTGTGCGTTTATTCAGGGGATCGCCGTTGATCCGTACCTTCTGTTTAGCAAGCGCCGTGCCAGGCCCGTCCCAGGGGCAGGGTGCGTATTTGTAGGGACTTTGCGCCAGGTCATGGCACCTGGCGGTGCAGGCGCGCCTCTTCTTGGTGCGTTGCGGAACTCGAAAGTGCAATGTTTGTCTAATTGATATTGAGTTCATGAAGCGGAGGCCGGCATGTTCGGGCAACTGCGGCAATGGCAGCCACGGCGCGGCTTGGCGCGCGCACTGGCATGCGTCTGCGTGGGTGCGCTCTTGATCGCCTGGAGTAACACTGCCGCAGCGCAAGATGGCTCTCCCGAACCGAGGGAGCACAGCGAGCTGGACGCCACCGTGTTCGCACCGTTCCACGCGGCGCGCGGCGAGCGGGTCACGCAGGCGCGCACATTCGTCGTGCACCTCACGTATCCGGACGAAGGCCGCGCCCATGCCGTGCGCTGGACCCTGACCTTGTCCGGTCCCGGCCCGCAAGGCGCCGTGCTGCGGCGCTGGTCGGGCACGGAACAGGTGGGCGCCGGCGGCAAGCGCGTCAACTTGCCCTGGGATGGCCGCGCCGATGCCGATGCGCGCGAACGGCGCATGCTGGCGCCGGACGGCTTGTACGAGCTGCGCCTGCTGGCCGTGGTCGATGCCGGCACGCCGCACGAAGCGCAGGTGGAACAGCAATGGCAAATCGCGGTGCAGCGGGGCGCCAGCACGGCGCCCCGGGTGCCCGCCTTCCAGGCCGGCCTGCAACAACTGTCCCGCCTGGATGAGGAGCCCGGCTACCGCATCGTCTACGCCAACCTGCACAGCCAGACGCGCCACAGCGACGGCGGCGCGGCGCTCGACGCCTGCCATGGCGCGCAGGAGCCGCAAACGGCGCCGTTCGGCCCCATCGACGCCTATAAATATGCGCAGGATCACGGCCTGGACGCCCTGCTGACATCCGAGCACAACCATATGTATGACGGTTCGGACGGAACCAATCCCGCAGCCACGCCTGCCGAAGCGAAGGCCTTGTACCAGACGGGGCTGGCCGAAGCGGCCGCCTATACAAACGCCCACCCCGGTTTCCTGGCCCTGTACGGCATGGAATGGGGCGTCATCAACAAGGGCGGCCACCTGAACATCTTCAATAGCGAACAATTGCTGGGCTGGGAAAGGAATGCCCGGGGCGAATTGCTGGCCGACCTGGAAACGCCGAAAAGCGACTACGCCGCCCTGTATGCGCTGATGCGCGAACGGGGCTGGATAGGCCAGTTCAACCACCCCGCCTATGCGGGCCAGTTTCTCGTCGATAGCCAGCCGCTCGGCTACACGCCGGACGGCGATGCGGCCATGGTGCTGTGCGAAGTGATGAACACGTCCGCGTTTTCCACCAACGACCAGGAAACGGAAACGCGGCGCAGCAATTACGAGGCGGCCTGCAACCGTGCCCTGGCGGCCGGCTACCACGTGGCCTTCAGCAGCAACCAGGACAACCACTGCGCCAACTGGGGCGCATCGTACGGCAACCGCACGGCCGTGCTGGTGGCCAGCCCGGCCGCCGGCATGCCCGTGTCACGCGACAGCTTCCTCGACGCGCTGCGCGCGCGCCGCGTGTTTGCCACCATGGACAAGCACGCGCAGCTGCTGTTCACGGCCAATGGCAAGCTGATGGGCGAGCGTTTCGACAACCACGGGCCTTTGCAACTATCCACCCATTTCAGCAACAGCGCGGGCCGGCAAGCGGCGGCCGTCGCCATTTTCCACGGCGTACCGGGCGGCAACGGCTCCGTCACGCAACTGTCGGACCAGGCCGAGCTCACCGTCACGCCCGCGCCCGGCCCCCATGTCTATTACGCGCGCCTGACGCAGGACGACGGCAACATCGTCTGGTCGGCGCCCGTGTGGGTCAATCAGCTGCCGTGAACGCCGCGCATCAGGGCACGGCAACGGCACGGACTGGTACACCAAGTGCCGCAGATTCTACGGCCCTGCTCTTTTCCAGCAAACAATATTGGAAAAGTAACTATTTTTTCAGGTAGCCGTCCATAGACACTGGTTCCTCACAGCAATCCATGGCACCATGGCTGCGCCGTTTTGCCTGCAACGCGGCCTCCACCGGACCAACCAGGAACCTTACATGTCGTCATATCGCACTCTCGCCGGCAGCATGCTGCTCGGCCTGGCCGCAGCGGGCCTCGCCCACGCGCAAGCCCCCGCCCCTGCCGCCGCCAACACCGATCCCCACCTGTGGCTGGAAGAAGTCCTCGGCGACAAGCCGCTGGCCTGGGTCAAGCAGCACAATGCCGTCACCACCAAAGAGCTGGAAGCGCAGCCCGGCTTCGCGGCCCTGCAGACGCGCCTGAAAACCATCCTCAACTCGAAGGAGCGCATCCCCTACGTCAGCAAGGAAGGCGCGTTTTACTACAATTTCTGGCGCGACGCCCAGCACGTGCGCGGCATCTGGCGCCGCACCACCCTGGCGCAGTACCAGCTGGCCGAACCCGCGTGGGAAACCGTGATCGACCTCGACCAGCTGGCCGCCGGCGAGAACGAAAACTGGGTCTGGGGCGGTGCCTCCTGCCTGTATCCGAAGGGCGAACGCTGCCTCATTTCCCTGTCGCGCGGTGGCGGCGACGCCAAGGTGGTGCGCGAATATGACGTGGTCAAGCGCGCCTTTGTCGACGGCGGCTTCACCCTGCCCGAAGCGAAGGGCAGCGTCAGCTGGATCGACCAGGACACCTTGTTCGTGTCCACCGATTTCGGCCCAGGCTCGATGACCAGCTCGGGCTACCCGCGCATCATCAAGCAGTGGCAGCGCGGCACGCCGCTGGCGCTGGCGCACACCTTGTATGAAGCCAAACCCGACGACCTGAGCGCGGGCGCCTACAAGGACTTCACGCCCGGCCACGAACACCAGTTCATCGAGCGGCAAATCGATTTCTACAGCGGCGAAATGTTCCTGCGCGAAGGCGCCGATCTGAAAAAAGTGCCGAAGCCGGACGATGCGACGGCCTTCACCGTGCGCGATCAATTGATCATCACCCTGCGCTCGGACTGGAAAGTGAACGGCAAGACCTACGTGCAAGGCTCGCTGCTGGCGTCCGACTTCAAGGCCTTCATGCAGGGCAAGCAGGAGCTGGAATTGCTGTACGCGCCCACGGCCACCTCGTCGCTGGACAATGTCACGGCCACCAAATCGGCCATCCTCGTCACCACCCTGGACAAGGTCAAGAACCGCCTGACGGAACTGCGCCACGTGAACGGCAAGTGGCAGCGCCGCGCCGTCGACGCGCCGAAGCTGGGCACCCTGGCCGTCAGCGCGCTCGACCCTGTCGATTCGGACCAGTACTTCCTGACGGTGACCGACTTCCTCAATCCGACCACCCTGTATCTGGCCACGGCGCAAAGCGACCAGCGCACGAAAATCAAGTCGCTGCCCGCCTACTACGATGCGGCGCCGTACAAGGTGGAGCAGTTCGAATCGACGTCGAAGGACGGCACCAAGGTGCCCTACTTCGCCATCATGAGCAAGAAGACGAAATTCGACGGCAGCAACCCCACCGTGCTGTATGGCTATGGCGGCTTTGAAGTGTCGCTCAAACCGAGCTACAGCGGCACCACGGGCGTGGCGTGGCTGGAAAAGGGCGGCGTGTATGTGCTGGCGAATATCCGCGGCGGCGGCGAATTCGGCCCCCGCTGGCACCAGGCGGCGCTGAAGGAAAACCGCCAGCGCGCGTATGACGATTTCATCTCGGTGGCGCAGGATCTGATCAAGCGCAAGGTCACCAGTCCGCGCCACCTGGGCATCATGGGCGGCAGCAATGGCGGCCTGCTGACGGGCGCCGTGCTGGTGCAGCGTCCCGATTTGTTCAACGCCGTCGTCAGCCAGGTGCCGCTGCTCGACATGCGCCGCTATAACAAGATGCTGGCGGGTGCCTCGTGGATGGGAGAATACGGCGACCCGGACGTGGCGGAACAATGGGCCTACATCAGCAAGTACTCGCCGTACCAGAACGTCTTCAAGGACAAGAAATATCCGCGCGTGCTGTTTACCACCTCGACACGCGACGACCGGGTCCACCCCGGCCATGCGCGCAAGATGGTGGCGAAGATGGAAGAGCAAGGCCACGACGTGCTGTACTGGGAAAACACGGAAGGCGGCCACGCGGGTGCCGCCAACAACGACCAGCAGGCGCTGATGTGGGCGCTGACCTACACCTTCCTGCACGAGCAGCTGAAGTAAATGGTGATGTCGGATTACGCGCTCACGCGCTAATCCGACCTACCCGGCTACCGGGCTGTCGGCCGGCGTAGGTCGGCGTAGGTCGGCGTAGGTCGGCGTAGGTCGGCGTAGGTCGGCTTAGCCCAACGGGCGTAAGCCGACAACATTGTTGGCCCGCCCGCGATGATGTTGGATTACGCGTCCCGCTAATCCAACCTACGGGGCGTAGGTCGGCTTAGCCCAACGGGCGTAAGCCGACAACATAGTTGAAGCGGCCCGCACGCAAGGCCTACTTCGCCTGCGCGCTGGGCCGCTCGGCGATGCGGTCGCGGTAAGCCTGCAGGTTGGACAACCCTTCCGCGCCCGGCCGGTACTTCATCAGCCCGCGCACAAATTCCAGCGCGCAGAAGGCCGTGATGTCGGCAATCGTAAAGCGTTCGCCGGCGATGTAGGGCTGGTGGGCCAGCACCTGGTCCAGCCATTGCGCCGTCTCGCGCAGCTTGCCCGCCTGCGCCGTGGCGAAATCGGGAAACTGCGGGTTTTCCAGCGCCACCAGGGCCGGATGGCCGTGACGCACCCAGTTGGCGGCGGCGCTGAACAGATGCAGCTCCACGCGGCGGTCGGCCATTTCGATAAATGCGCGCTCCTCGAATCCCTCGCCCATCAGGTTCGGCTGCGGCTGCAAGCCTTCCAGGTAGGTGCAGATGGCGCGCGTCTCGGTCAGCACGCGCCCGTCGTCCAGTTCCAGCACGGGCACGCGGCCCAGCGGGTTTTTCGCCAGGAAGGCGGGATCGCGGTGCTGGCCCGCCATCAGGTCGAGCGCCACTTCCTCGATGCCGGTGATGCCCTTCTCGGCGATGAACATGGTGACGCGGCGCGGATTGGGCGTGCGGGGGCTGATAGTGAGTTTCATGTGCAGGTCTCGTCTCGTTATGGTGGTGGCCAATCAGGCGCGGCACCAGCCTGTGGCAATGCAGTCAGACGCCCATCATACCAGCGCACCGGCATGGTGCGGCGCCCCTGGCGCGTTGACTTTGCCCCCGTTTCGCCTTAGATTGCTGTACGGGAACGCTGGCCGCCAGTTCCAGCGATGTCCCCCACACGTCATCAACGCCCGCAGCCTATCCGGCTGGCGGGCGTTTTATCCATGAACCAAGGGCATACCATGCATCGCACACCGACTCCGCGCTTCCGGCGCAGCCAACTGGCCGCCGCCGTCCTGGCACTGGCTTCCATCACCGCAGCCCATGCGGACAATGCAGCTCCCGCCGCCAGGTACGTCTCGGCCAGCCATGCGCCCGGCACCACCACGCAGCTGCCGCGCGGCGTCACGCCCCTGCACTATATCGTGTCGATCACGCCGGACGCCGCCGCCTCTACCTTCAAGGGCGAGGTGGCCATCAGGGTGGCGGTCGACGCGCCGACGGCCAGCATCACCTTCAATGCCTTGAACCTGACGTTTGCGGCCGCCGCCATCGAAGGCGCGGGCGGCAGCAAGCAGGTGACGCGCAAGATCGCGTTCGATGCGGACAAGCAGACGGCCACCGTGCATTTCGCCGAACCCGTGGCGAAGGGCGAGTACCTGCTGCGCATCGATTACAGCGGCAAGATCGGCACGCAGGCCACGGGCCTGTTTTCGCTCGACTACGACACGCCGCAAGGCCGCCAGCGCGCGCTGTACACGCAGTTCGAAAATTCGGACGCGCGCAGCATGCTGCCATCGTGGGATGAACCGGACTACAAGGCCACCTTCGATCTCAACGTGGTCGTGCCGAGCAACCAGATGGCCGTCGGCAACATGCCGATCGCCAGCAGCGAGGAACTGGGCAATGGCATGAAGCACGTGTACTTCGCCACCACGCCGCGCATGTCGACGTATCTGCTGTTCTTCGGCCTGGGCGACTTCGAGCGGGCCACAACGATGGCCGACGGTACGGAGATCGGCGTCATCACGAAGAAAGGCGCGCTGGCGCAAAGCCGCTTCGCGCTCGACGAGTCAAGCGCCCTGCTGCGCGAATACAACGATTATTTCGGCGTGCGCTATCCGCTGCCCAAGCTCGACAACATCGCCGCGCCGGGCCGCAGCCAGTTCTTCGGCGCCATGGAAAACTGGGGCGCCGTCTTCACTTTCGAATATGGCCTGCTGCTTGACCCGGCCATCTCGACCCAGGCCGACAAGGAAAACATCTACACCACCCTGTCGCATGAAATGGCGCACCAGTGGTTCGGCGACCTGGTCACCATGCGCTGGTGGGACGACCTGTGGCTCAACGAAGGTTTTGCGTCGTGGATGGAAAGCCGCACCACGGAGCGTCTGCACCCCGAGTGGAACACGGCCCTGTCCAGCGTGGGCGGGCGCGAGTCGGCCATGAGCCAGGACGCGCTGCGCACCACGCATCCGGTGGTGCAGCGCATCGCCACCGTGGAGCAGGCCAGCCAGGCCTTCGACGGCATCACCTATCAAAAGGGCGAGGCGGTGATCCGCATGCTCGAAGCGTATGTCGGCGCCGACACGTGGCGCACGGCCGTGCGCAGCTATATGCGCAAGCATGCGTATGGCAATACGGTGTCCGACGACCTGTGGCGCGAAGTCGATGCGGCCGCCGGCAAGCCGGTCAGCGCCATCGCCCATGATTTCACGTTGCAGCCGGGCGTGCCGATGATCACGGTGGACAACGCCGTGTGCCGGAACGGCAATACGCGCGTGCGCCTGACGCAGACGGAATTTTCCAAGGACCAGCCGAACAAGAAACCGCTGTCGTGGAAAGTGCCCGTCATCGCCTCTACGGTCGGCAACGGCAAGCTGGCCACGGTGCTGGTCAGGAATGGCAAGGCGACCTTGAACGTGCCCGGCTGCGGCGCCCTGCTGGTGAACGCGGGCCAGAGCGGCTACTACCGCACCGTGTACGCGCCCGCCAACACGCGCGCGCTGGCGCGCAGCTTCGCGCGCCTGGCGCCGATCGACCAATTGGGCTTGCTGGCGGACAGCCAGTCGCTGGGCCTGGCCGGCGCGCAAAACCTGGCCGACTTCCTGGAACTGGTGAAAGCGACGCCGCTGTCGGCCGATCCGCAGGTACTGGGCAAGGTGGCCGCCTCCCTGGGCAGCCTGTACGAACAGTATGCGGGCGATAGCGCGGAAAGCAAAGCGCGCCAGCAGGCCTTCGGCCGCTTTGCCATGGCGCGCCTGGCGCCGATGATGGCGCAGACGGGCTGGGAAGCGCGCGCGGGCGAAGCCTCGAGCGTGGCGACCCTGCGCGGCCAGCTGATCGCCATCCTCGGCGACATGGGCGAACCGGGCGTGATCGCCGAGGCGCGCCGCCGCCATGCGGCCAGCGAGCAAGACCCGGCCGCCATGCCCGCACCGCTGCGCCGCACCATCCTGGGCGTGGTGGCCCAGCATGCGGACGCCGCCACCTGGGAGCAGCTGCACGCCAGGGCGCAGGAGGAAAAGACGCCGCTGGTGAAGAACCAGCTGTACGACCTGCTGGCCTCGAGCAACGATCCCGCCCTGGCGCGGCGCGCATTGGCGCTGGCGCTGACGGATGAACCGGGCGTGACCAACAGCCCGGCCATGATCTCGCGCGTGTCGCGCACGCATCCGGAACTGGCCTTCGACTTCGCGCTGGCGCACCTGGAGCAAGTCAATGCGCGCATTGACGCCAGCTCGCGCAGCCGCTACTTCCCGCGCCTGGCCGCTGGTTCGGCGCAGCTGGACATGATCGCCAAGCTGGAAGCATACGCGCAGGCGAACCTTCCGGCCGGCGCGCGCGGCGACGCCGACAGTTCCGTGGCCGGTATCAAGTACCGCATCAAGCTGCGCGCCGAACGGCTGCCGGCCGTCGATGCGTGGCTGGCGAAACAGGCGGGCTGATTGGCTTTCCCGGCGCCGCGGCGCCGGGAGTTGATGAAAACGCAGGCAAAAAAAACCGGCTTCGCAAAGTGCGGTAGCCGGTTGAAACGCTGTTTCAGAGCGCAGGGATAAAACGGGGAAAACACATGAAGAAGTGGAAATCGTGCCGGTCATTGAGGTGTCCGGCAACCTTGCGCTCGGGGTCTCCGTGCGCCATGTATCCACTATGCCAGCCCTGCCCAGAGACAGGCTTAGGACTTCATTAAATCCCCGGCCGATTCCTGCATTTCCCCTGCCCCACCCTGCAAATACTGCCATAAAACAATTTTTACATGTCTGGTGCCGATGGTTGAGCTCACCGGCTAAGCTGTTGAGTCATGCCTGCATCCTATCGCTCCCGGAGCGTAGTGATCTGCGCAATGCATGCTGTGTGCCAACGAAAGCATCATAACAGCGGCATATGACCGCCTTATGACGCAGGCTAAACTTTCATACTTTCATCGGCATTTCCAGCGCCGCCGGCATCATGCGCGAAACTGGTGCCGCTGTCCCGCGCCGCGCACGGCGTCCACCAGCGCCAGCACGGCCGGCGTATTGTTGCGTGGAAAGGCATAAAAACGGGCATCGGGTAATGGCGGCAAGCCCTCTTCCGCTCCCAGGATGCGCAAGCCGTCGCGCAACTGGCTGCGCGCCACGGGCGTCACGGCAAAGCCGGCCAGCGCCGCCGCCACGCAGCCGGCCATGCTGCCGCTGTCAAACGCCAGCCGCCAGGCACGGCCCGCCTGCGCCAAAGCGGCCAGCGCCGCTTCGCGGTACACGCACGGCGAGGGAAACAGCGCCAGCGGCACGGGCAGTTGCGGATCGGGCAGGCGGCCGGCCGCATACGCCCATACCAGCGGCTCGGCCCACAGCAATTCGCCCGCCCCTTCCGTGCGGCTGCATTGCTTGCCGAAAATGACATCGATCTGCTCGTGCGCCTGGCGCCGCAGCAGGTCGGCCGTGATGCCCACCTTCAACTCGATCGACGCTTGCGGATGCCAGCGCTGGAACGTCTGCAGCACTTGCGGCAGCCACGTGCCCGCGAAATCTTCCGACGCACCGAGGACCAGCCGCCCCTGCACCGATGCACCGCTGAGCCTGGCCCGCGCCTCGCGTTCCAGGTCGACGATATTGCGCGCATACATGTACAGCAGTTCGCCGGCCGCCGTCAGCTCCAGGCTGCGCGTCGTGCGCGCCA
Source organism: Janthinobacterium agaricidamnosum (assembly GCF_003667705.1). NCBI lineage: Bacteria > Pseudomonadati > Pseudomonadota > Betaproteobacteria > Burkholderiales > Oxalobacteraceae > Janthinobacterium > Janthinobacterium agaricidamnosum. Next base: position 3,789,878 of record NZ_CP033019.1, read on the forward strand.
GCAACTGTTTGCCGGCGCTGTGTTCCAGGCGCTTGATATGCCCGCTGACAGCCGACGGCGTCAGCGCCAGGTTTTGCGCGGCCAGCGCGAAGCCGCCCGTATCGACCACTTCCAGCAGGCTGCGCAAGAGGACGATGTCCAGGGTCATTGCCGGCAAGGCGTGCATGGTACGCTCCAATTCATCAAGATATGATCATAATATCGATGAATTGCTCACGAATCAAATGCATTGCCGGCGCTACCATGACGTTCTCCCCTCACCTTCGTCAGGAATGCCATGCAAGACTATCACTACATCGCCACCCCGCTGCTGGACGTGGCCTACCTGGAATGGAACGCCGCCGGCAGCCGCTGCGCCGTGCTGGTACACGGCTGGCCCGACAGCCCGGAAAGCTGGGCCAAAACGGCGACGGCGCTGGCCGCCGCTGGCTACCGCGTGCTGGCGCCCGCCCTGCGCGGCTTCGCGCCCACGCGCTTTCGCCATGCGGACACGCCACGCAGCGGCCAGCTGGCCGCGCTGGGACGCGACTTGCTCGACTTTATCGATGCGATGCAACTGGATCGGCCCTTGCTGGTGGGCCATGACTGGGGCGCGCGCGCCGTCGCCAATGCCTGCGGCTTGCGCCACGATGCGGCATCCGGCCTCGTCATGCTGTCGGTAGGCTATGGCACGAATGACCCACGGCAAGAACTGTCTTACCAGCAGGCGCGCAACTACTGGTACCACTGGTTCATGGCCACGCCGCGGGGCCAGCATGCCGTCGAGCATGACCGCCACGCGTTTGCCCGCATGATGTGGGACAGCTGGTCGCCCGCCGGCTGGTATGGCGAAGCCGATTTCGCGCAGGCCAGCCGCGCTTTCGACGGTCCCGACTGGGCCGAGGTGGTGCTGCATTCCTACCGTCACCGCTGGGCGTTTGCCGAGGGCGACCCCGCGTACGCGGCCGACGAAGCGCGGCTGCACCCGGCGCCCGTCTTGCCGGTGCCTACCCTGGTGCTGCATGGCGCGGCCGACACCTGCAACCATCCGGACAGCTCGGCCGGGCGCGAACGCCATTTCAGCGGCGCCTACCAGCGCGTGCTGCTCGAAGGCATCGGCCACTTCCCGCAGCGCGAAGCGCCGCAGGTGGTCGCCAGCGCCATCCTCCTGTTTGTCGACGGACAGGCGCGGTAAACGCTATCCCTGTACTCCGTCCTTGCGCGGCCGCCTGCGAAGGGGCTAGCGCCGGGCAGGCTGGATCGCTTACTATCGCCCCATCGCGCCTTGCGCCTCTGCACGCGCTGTCCATGTCCAGCCAGGAGTTTTCATCGATGCACACTGTTCACCGCCGCATGCTGCTGGCCGGCGCCTGCGCCGTGCTGCTATCCTGCACGCCCTTGCCGCCCGCGCCGGCCCCCGCTTCCGCGCCGGCCGCCCCTGCCGCCGTGCCGGCGCCCGCGTGGCAGCGGCAAGACATGCAGCTGCTGCACATCGCGCCCGACGAGTCCCTGCTGACCATCACCGTGCGCCGTGGCGGCGCGCTGGCGCGGCTCGGGCATGACCACGTGGTGGCCAGCCGCAGCCTGCAGGGCATCGTGGTGCCCGCGCCGGGGCGCGCCCAGTTGCGCTTCCGGCTCGACGAGATGACTGTGGATGAAGAAAGCTTGCGGCGGGAGGCCGGCTTGACGACGACGCCGTCGGCCGATGCCATCGCCGGCACGCGCCACAACATGCTGGTGCGCGTGCTCGAGGCGGAACGCTATCCGTGGGTCAGCATCGAGGCGCGCCGCACGGGCGACCAGCAGGTGTTTGATGCGGACATCACCCTGCATGGCGTGACGCGCACGGTGCAGTTGCCCGTGCGGATCGAGCAAGCGGCCGACGGGCGCAGCCTGCAGGCCAGCGGCAGCCTGCTGCTGAAGCAGAGCGACTTCGGCATCGTGCCGTTCGCCATCCTGGGCGGCGCCATGGCCGTGCAGGACCAGATGGAACTGGCGTTCCGCATCACCGCCCGGCAAGAGGTCAGCGCGCCAGGATCAGGCGCAAGCCCAGGCCGATGAAGATGGTGCCGGCCACGCGGTCGAGCCACAGGCCGGCGCGCGGCCGGCGGTTCAGCCACAGGCCGACGGCGCCGGAAAAATAGCCGAGCAGGCCGAACAGCACGCACGCCTGCGCCGTGAAGACCAGGCCCAGCTGCGCCGTCTGCCAGCTGGCATTGCCCTGGCCCGCGACGATGAACTGCGGCAGGAACGAGAGGAAAAACAATACGACTTTCGGATTGATACTGTTGGCAAACAGTCCCTTGCCGAACAAACGCAGCAAGGATTCGTCGGGCAAGGCGGCCGCACCATCGACTCTGGCGCCGCCACGGCTGCGCAAGGCGCCGATACCCAGCCACACCAGATAGAGCCCGCCGGCCACTTTCAGCGCCGTAAAGGCCGTGGGCGAGGCGGCCAGCAGGGCCGACACGCCGATGGTCGCCAGCACGGTATGCGTGAGGCAGCCAAGGGCGCAGCCCAGGCCGAACGCCATGCCCTGACGGCGCCCGCGCGACATGCCCACGCCCAGCACCATCAGGTTGTCGGGGCCGGGACTGGCGGTGATCAAGACGGCGGCGGCCAGGAAGGCCAGGAACTGGTCGGGACTGAGCATGAATATCTCGCGGACAAAAGCGCCATGATACCGGAGCGGGCGCCAGGCGGACAGGACATGAATTTGCCCGTGTGTCACCGAGAGTCGATTAAAATGGACACTCCACAGCAAACGGCGTTGCCGCCAATTCCCGCGCGACCATCACCCACTCCATCGATGCCAGCCCACTCGCCCCCTCCCTGCCACCGCGCTTCCAGCTCCCGCGTCAGCGCCTGGCTATGCGGCTGGCCGCTCGTGCTCAGCCTGCTGTTCGGCCTGCTGGGTCTGGCGGGCGCGGCGCAGGCGACGCCCTTGCCTCTGAGCAAACAAGGCCTCGCTCACCTGGGCAAGGGCGGCCAACTATTTCTTGCCGAAAATGAAGCCGCGCCTGCCGATGTCGCCGCCCTGCCCGCCTGGCTGGCGCGCCAGCGCCCGGCCGACCAGGTCGACCTGTTCGGCGGCGCCTACTGGCTGCATGCGCAGGTGCGCAACGACAGCAGCGAAGCGGCCTGGGTCATCGACCCGAACGACACCCTGATCGACCTGGTCGACGTCTACGTGTATGGCCCGGGGCCGCACGCGGCGCCGCGTACCTTGCTGACGGGCTACCAGCGGCCGCACGACTATTTGCTGCACTACGGCATGAACGTGCAGCTGGCGCCGGGTGCCACGTACGACATCCTGATCCGCTTTTCCAGCCCCTACTACGCGCGCGCGCCCCTGTTCGGCGTGAAGACGCAGCACGACTACCGCAAGCTGGTGGGCAAGGAAAACTTCCTGATGGTGGCCTCCATCGGCGCCCTGCTGGCGCTGGGCCTGTTCAATTTCTTCATCTTTTCCATCACCCTGGAAAAGGCGTCGGCGTATTACGCGCTGTACGTGCTGACGTACGGCCTGGCCTGGGCCATGACCTTCCACGTGTTTGCCGACCTATTCGACTGGCACCAGCTGCAGCTGCATTACGTGCCGTTTTTCCTGCTGCCCGTCTTCAGCACCCTGTTCTACATGCATTTCCTGCGCCTGCGCGACTACTCCCTGCTGCTGTACCGTCTCAGCAAGGTCAACCTGGCATTGCCCTTGCTGCTCCTGCCCAGCTGCTTTTTCGCCCTGTCGTATGCGCACACGCTGGCCACCATCGCCATCAGCATCTGGATGCTGCTGGCGCTCATCTGCGGCATCGTCGTCTGGCGCCGCGGCTACCAGCCGGCGCGCTTCTTCGTGCTGGCCTTCGTCGCGCTGATGCTGCCCGGCTTTCTGATCCTGCCGGCCAACCTGGGCCTGATGCCGGCCATGGTCGCCAACGCCCAGCTGGTGACCCTGCTGGGCGGCACCTTCGACGGCCTGCTGCTGGCCTTTGCCCTGGCCGACCAGATCCGCCTGCTGCGCAACAACCTGGAACAGCGCGTGCAGGAACGCACGCTGGCCCTCACCCTCAGCAACGACGCCCTGCTGAAGGCCAAGGAGCACGCGGAAGTGGTCAGCCGCCACCGCATCGATTTTCTGTCCGCCATGAGCCACGACATCCGCACGCCGCTGGCCGGCGTGATCGGCATGCTGAAATTCGCCCTGCGCGACCAGTCCGTCAAGGGCCGCACGCAGGAATACCTGCGCATCGGCCTGCACAATGGCGTCTCGCTCCTGACCATCCTCAACGACATCCTCGATTTCTCGAAGATCGACGCGGGCAAGCTGACCCTGGAAACGGTGGACTTCGACCTGCTGGCGCTGATCGGCGACGCGGCCGGCATCGTGCAGGGCCAGGCCGACGCCAAGAGCCTGCTGCTGCGCCGCGAACTGGCGCTGGACCTGCCCCGCTACGTGCGCGCCGATCCCACGCGCCTGCGGCAAATCCTCATCAACCTGCTGGGTAACGCGCTGAAATTCACGGCCAATGGCGAGGTGCTGCTGGAAGTGCGGCGCGCCCGCACGCCGCCGCGCGGCGATGGCCGCAGCGACATCGAATTCATCATCAGCGATACGGGCCCCGGCATCGACGCGGACACCTTGCCGCGCCTGTTCCAGAAATTCGAGCAGGCCGACCACTCCACCACGCGCCGCTACGGCGGCACGGGCCTGGGCCTGGCCATCTGCAAGGAACTGGTCGAACTGATGCAGGGCACGATCGGCGTGGAAAGCCGGGTCGGCATCGGCTCGCGCTTCCATTTCACCTTGCCGCTGACGCCCGGCAGCGCGCCGGCGGCCGATGCGCGCCGGCCGGCACGCCAGGCGCGCCATGCCTGCCGCCTGCGCATCCTGTGCGCCGAAGACGTGCGCACCAACCAGATCATCATCGGCACCCTGCTCGAAAGCATGGGCCATGACGTGACCATCGTGGAAAACGGCGAACAGGCGCTGCGCGCGCTGGGATCGGGCCCCTACGACTGCGTGCTGATGGATGGCCGCATGCCGGAAATGGATGGCGAACAAGCCGCGCGCCTGATCCGCGACGGCGGCAATGCCCAATTCCCAATTCCCGACGCGCACATCCCCATCCTCGCGCTGACGGCCAACGCCAGCGAACATGACCGGCAACGCTACCTGGCCGCCGGCATGGACGACTTCCTCAGCAAGCCCGTCGACGAAGCGCTGCTGTTCGAGAAAATCGACGCCATCATCGACCTGCTGCTGGCGCGCGGCCACGCACTGCCGCAGGCCGCGCCCATCGACGACGATACCCTGGCGCGCCAGTTCGGCCTGGCCGACGCCGAGGACGCGCAGGCGCAAACGCCGGCGCCGCCCGATCCCATGACGGCGCCCGTGCACATCCTGCCGCTGGCAGGCCTGTCGGCGCAGCACTTGCAGCGCATCGCGCAAGCGTTCTTGACGGAAGCGCCGCGGCGCCTGGACCTGGCTTGCCACGCCGTGCGCGATGGCAATGCCAGCGCCGCGGCCGCCGCCTTCCACGCCTTGAAAGGCAGCGCCGGCTACCTGAGCCGCCCCACCCTGCACGGCCTGTGCCACCAGATGGAAACCCTGGCCTCGAACGGCCAGCTCGATAACGTGGAGCAATTCCTGCCGCAGCTGCAGACGGCGCTGGACGTGGCGCGGCGCGACCTGGAAAATCAACCGGGAGCTTGAGGCATCCAGCCATGCGATTGCAGCCACGCCAGCAGCAGTTGCGGCCACGCGGCCGGCTCGCTGCCCGGCTTGCCCAGGCCCCAGCCATGGCCGCCGCGCCGGAACTGGTGCAATTCAACAGGCACACCCGCGCGGCGCAAGGCCGCCGCCATCAATGTACTGTTCTCGGGTGGAGAAATGGGATCGTCCAGCGCCTGCGCGATGAAGGCGGGCGGCGTGCGCGCATCGACCTGCCATTCCACCGACAGCGCATCGCGCGCCGCCTGCGTGGGGTGGCTTCCCAGCAGCTCTTTCTTCGCATGCGTCGTATCGAACGGCGGCTGCATGGTCAGCACGGGGTATAGCAGCACGACGAAATCGGGCCGCGCGGAGACGCCATCGATCGCATCGACGGGCGCATACAGGGCGGCGTCCGGCTGGACGGCCGTCATGCCGGCCAGGTGCGCGCCGGCGGAAAAACCGAGCATGCCGATGCGCGCCGGGTCGATGCCCCACTCGGCCGCACGCGCCCGGATCACGCGCATGGCCCGCTGGCCATCCTGGAACGGCGCGCTGGCGCCACCGCCTTCCTGCGGCAGACGGTACACGAGTTCAAACGCCGTGACACCCTGCGCTTGCAGCCAGGCGGCGGCGGGGCCGCTTTCCTTGCCCGCCTCGATATGCGCATAACCGCCGCCGCTGACCAGCAGGATCGCCGTGCCGTCCGGGCGCGCCGGGCGGTGCGCGATCAGGTAAGGCTGCTCCACCTGCGTGATGGAGCCCTTGGCGCTGTCGCGCTGCGGACCCGGCGCCGCGCCGCCGGGCGGCGCGCCCGGCCACAACACAATGGCGCCCGGCGGCGCGGCGCCCACGTGCAGGTGGATCAGGACAAGGCACAGCAGCATCAGGCCTCGCATGCCTAGAAATCCGTCTCGCCCTGGATCACGGCCGGATAGCCCGTCATGGCGCGCGAGGTCTGCATGCCGGCCATCACGGCCGCCTCCACGCAGCCCGCGTTCAGGCCCGTCCTGATCCAGTCGCCCGTGAGGAACAGGTTACTGAAGCCCGACTGGTCGGTGGCCAGCCGGTACTGCGTGCTGCCCACCACCGACATCACGTAGCGCTCGGACGGATCGACGTTGGCGCGCCAGTACTGGCTGTCGAAGCGCGCCGGTCCCGTGCCAGCCTTCGCATCGACCAGCCATTGCCACGGGAACGCGCCGGGCGCGCCCGCCTCGGGCCACAGCGCGCCGATCTCGCGTTCCAGCTGGTGCTGCGCGCCCTGTTTCGCCCTGTCCGCGCAGCGGGCGGGAAAAGCCGTGTCGGTGACGGGCGGGTAGCTGTCGACGGGGAAGGCGCTGCAAAAATACGAGACGTTTTTCGGTTCCAGCCCCGCCGGCCAATCCTCGTGCGCCAATAACTGGTCCATCGGCGCCCACGTGTCGTACGGCTCCGTGAAGGCCGACAGCACCGGTTGCTGGCCCTTCGGCTGCGTGGTCCAGCCCATCTGAGACAAATCCTTGTTGAGCCACACCTGGTAAGCCTGCGTGGCCACCGTTTTCACCTTGTCGGCCGCCAGTTGCAGAGCCGGACTTTGCGCCAGCAGTTGCGGGCACAGGGCTTGCAGCGAGCCGATGGAAATGCCGAACACCACCTTGTCGAAATCGACGCCCTTCTTCAATACCGTGGCGGGCAGCGCGCGGCCGAACGCCTGCCGGTACTGCTGCGGCCAGTCGCTCCAGTACGATTCCAGGTTGACTTCCTGCTCCTGCAGCAGCGCCGCCTGGGCCGGTTCGATCTGCGCGTAATCGGGCGCACTGGGCCAGCACGCCAGGCCTTTGACGTCCACCAGCGGCGCATAGCCGGCGGCCGGGTCCTTCAATTGCACCTGCTGCGTGATGCGGATGCTGTCGATGTCGCCCGCGCCCGGCACCAGTTCCTCCACGCGCTGGAAGAACTTGAATTCCACGCCGCGCTTGCGCAGCACTTCGTACAGCGGTGTGAAGATGGTGTCGCCCATGCCGGCCTGCATCTTGAACATGATGCCGCCCTTGTAGGCCAGGCCGATGCGCGCCATCGAGCGCAGCAAGGTACCCGCCTCGATGTTCGGCTTGGCGAAATCGCCGCCCTCGTAGGCGAAGACCAGGTCGTAAAAGCCGCGCACCGGGGCTGAATTGACGCTGAACTGCTCGTCGCCGCCATGCTTGCGCAGCCAGGCGCGGAAATCGATGTCGTTGATGACGTCAAAACCGTTCTTGAACACGCCATCCTCGAACATGCCCTTCATGACCGTGATGCCCAGGTCCAGGCAGGTGAACAGGCGGCGCAACTCGTCGTCGCCGTCGATCAGGGCACGGTAGCGCAGGCGCAGCCAGGCGCGGATGCCGTTCAGGGTGCTGGCCAGCAGCTGGTGGCGGGCCTGGTCGTGGCGCGTGGAGTCCGGCGCCAGGTCGGTCACCAGGGCCACCAGCGCGCCCACGGACAGGCCCACGTCGAGCCCCAGTTCATCGGCCTGGCCCACCACTTCGTCGGCCAGGCGGCGCAGCCAGCCCGGCCATACGCCCTCGCCTTGCGATGCGCTGGCACGCACGATGCGCGCGTCGGCGTCCGCCACCTGGCGGATCTGGCGTATCCACTGCTCGATCCAGCCCACCATGGCGATGGCCATCTGCCACAGCGTGACGTCTTCGCCGCCCTCGCCCGGTTCGCCCGGCAAGGTGGGAAAGACGATGGACCAGTTGCGCCATTGTCCCTTGACGTCTTCCGACAGGGCCACGTAATCGTGTTGTTTAAAAGCGTCGCGCCAGGTGGCCAGCGGTGCGCCGGGCGGGCGTTCCAGGCTGGCGTAGGCTTCCTTGATCATCCTGAAGGCGTTCGCGTAGAAGCCGAACCAGATGTGCAGGCCATGCTCCTCGATGCGCTGGCCCGCCTGCGCATTGCGCCCGCTGGCGCCCTTGCCGCCCAGGCGCCAGCCCAGCTGGTAGACGGTGATGGCATGCCGGTTTTGCCAGCCCGGCTGGTTCGTCAGATAATACGCGGTGGTCATGGCGGCCACGCCGCCGCCGAGGATGGCGATCTTTTCCGGCGCGATGCGGGAATTGTCGACCAGCTCCTCGCCCGGCATGGCCGTGAAGTCGAAGTTCACATTGAAGGGCAAAATGGCCGCCTGCGGTCCCAGCTGCAAGCCCAGGGTCTGGTCCAGCGGGAAGCTGTCGAAGGCGTGCATCGTGCATTCGTATTCATAGCCGAGCAGGCGCGCGCTGTGCAGGCGGTTGATCTCGGCCGGCGCGGCCACCAGGGCCTGGTACACGGCTTTCACGCCCGCGCTGTCGGGGAATTGCTTGAGGAATATCTGGTCGATGCGCGGGTTGCGCAGCAGCGACAGGATGTCGGCCCAGCCGGCCTGGTCCATGTCGAAGAAATCGGGGATGGACAGGAAAATCTGGAATGCCTGCTCGATGAGCTCAAGGAAACTGTTGACGGGTTTGTGCGGTCCCGTCTGCACGGTGGCATTGACTTCGAGCAAAGGATGCAGGGCCAGTTTCGTTTCCGGAGAAAAATGCTGGAAGCCCTTGGCGGCGACGGAACAGCGCAGCGGCTCGCTGCCGGCGGCGGGAATCTCGTAGTCGCACAGGTATTTCGGATAGCCGAACAGCTCGCGCCCGTTGATCAGGGCCATGGCGTCATCGACGAAGATATGGCACGGATACCAGTAGATATGCGCAAGCTTGCCGTGTTCATCCATCTGGCCGACCATGATCCAGGTGACGATGTCGACTTCCGTGATCCAGCCCTTGGCCTGGTCGACGGAGTTGGCCGAGTCCGCATGGTTGACGCGCGTAAACGTCAGCATCACATACGGCGACAGGGCTTTCAATGTCATCTTGCTGCCCGCCACCTGGTTCAAGGTGGTATTCACCGTGGCCTGCAGCTTGGCCAGGTCGCCCCTGACGAAATAGCCGTACATTTCCGACTGTTTCAATTGCAGCGGCGAGTGCATCATCACCGAACCGCCCTGATAGATATACGAAGGTCTTGCCGAAGGTATCGCCGTCATTGCCCTGCCCCTAAATGAAGTTTCAGACAAACAAGATTGCTATAGTGTATTTGAGAAAGAACAATGAATGATATGAAATAAATTAAAGGCTTTGCCAAGATGCATAGGCTCAGCGGGAAAGCCGCTTGCGCACGGCAGCCGGGGCAAGCGCCTGCCATCGGGTGTACGATGAAGTATCTTGAGCATTCCGAGCACCATGCCATGGCAATGATTACCACCGACTACGTTTCCACCTATTCAGGCAACCGTTTTTATCCCTTGCGCCCGCATATCGACAAGGTAGCCATTGAAGACATTGCCCACGGCCTCGCGTACCAGTGCCGCTTCAATGGACAAACGCAAGTGTTTTACTCGGTCGCCCAGCACAGCCTGATCGTTGCCGAACTGGTGCCGCCCCATTTGCGCCTGGCCGCCCTGCTGCACGACGCGGCCGAAGCCTACTTGGGCGACATGGTGAAGCCCTTGAAAGTGTTGCTGCCGGAATTTGCCATGCTGGAAGACAAGGTCAGCGCCATCATCGCCGCCACGTATGGCCTGGACTTTTCCGATTACGCACCGATCAAGCGGGCCGACCTGATCGCACTGGCCACGGAAAAGCGCGACCTGATGCCGCACTCGGCCGAACGCTGGGCTTACCTTGACGGCATCGCCCCCCTGCCCGGTATAATCGAGGCCATGGGCCCGGCCGAAGCCAAGCAGCGCTTCCTGCATGCCTTTGCCCAGCTGAGCGGGCTCGGGCTGGCCGCATGACCGGGCGCTAAGCCCCGGTTTTTGCACGGCTTTTTCAGATATCCACAGCAACTGTGGATAAAGTTGTTGATAAGCCCCTCTTGACAAGCCGCAACACCAGTATTGATGCGGGTTTCAACAATTTGCTGATTTCACAGGCAATTTTTTACCCCAATGAAATCAATGACTTGCAATCACGAATTTGCGCTCAAGCAAAGTTACTTCGCCGTCATGAAAATATATTTTGCTGTGCATAAGCAATCCTGGCGCCAGGCCGTCTTGCTTGAACAGCATTGTTTTGACAAACCCCGTAGACTGGCATAGTGTGGAGTAGCAAGCACGATCAACGGTGGATAAACGCATGAACATGGATAGCGACAGCGCCGCCAAGGGGGCGGACGAACCGGACTGGCTGGTCGATGAGCCGTTGGCACGGGCAGACGCGGCGGCAGAGCCTGCCACCGCGGCGCCATGGCGCGTGCTGATCGTCGATGACGATGTCGACGTGCACGTGGTGACCAAGTTCGCCCTCAGCCAGGCCAGCTTCCAGGGCCGCAGGCTGAGCTTTTTGCACGCGTATTCGGGCGCCGAGGCGCTGGCCTTGCTGCGCGGCACACAAGATATCGCCGTGGTGCTGCTCGATGTGATCATGGAGACTCAGGATGCCGGGCTGCAAGTGGCACGCCAGATCCGCGAAGAGCTGCACAACAGTGCCGTACGCATCATCCTGCGCACGGGCCAGCCGGGCCAGGCGCTGGAACACCGCATCATCATCGATTACGATATCAACGATTTCTGGTGCAAGACCGACCTCACCACGCGCAAGTTGTTTACCACCGTGATCGCCTCGCTGCGTACCTACGCCACCCTGCGCGAAGCGGAGCAGCAAGTCGCCGAACTGGCCGCCGCCCTGGCCCAGTGCGGCGAAACGCCAGCGGCGCCGGCCGGCGGCACGCCCTGAACGCGGCCACTACTTTCAGTCATAAAAACAAGAGCACTGGATAGGCATACAGGCTTGTGCCATGCCCCATTTTGGCCCATCTTGCGCGCCGATGGCAGGCGCTGGCCCGTCCCATTTTCCTAAGTGGCGGATTGTTAAGCGCTTTTTCAGATATCCACACGGACTGTGGATATCTTTGTGGATAAGGGCCTATTGACAGCCTTCAAAGCCACAGCCCGTGCGGCTTTCAATAAACTGCTCAATCAAACAGCAAAAATAAAATCCATTAAAATCAAATACTTAGAAACTCACACATAATCACAAGAAAATTATTTCGCCAATTTCGTTAGCTCATCATTTGTGCATAACTGAGCCGTAATGAACAATCCGACAACACCGGACTGACGCTGCCGGCAACACAGTTGCCGCGAGGATACTCAGTGCACGGCCTGGCGGCGCTGCTCCGGATGCAGCAGCACGCGCTCGATCAGTTCAGGGGCGACATTGTATGACTTCAGGTATTCCAGCGCGCACAAGGTACTGAAGGCAGCCTGCACGGCGATGCCCAGATCGACGATATCGGACATCTTCTGATCGACCCGCGTATGCAGCATCACGGTTTTGACGGGCATATGCAGCGTTTCTGTGGAATGAGGCATGATGGATGACTCCTGCGAGAAAGTGACGATGGCGGGATACAGCGGCGGGGACCGGCACCAGCGTAGCCAGCGCGGAAAGTGACAGCGAAAGTATTGCCGAAAAACGCGCGATGTCAATGCCAGCCAGCTATTGCAATGCAGTTTTTTTCAGGGATGCAAGGCCGCGCACTTTAAGACAGGTCAAACGCCGCATGCGGCACCGGCCTACCATGGGGTTTGCCCGCCATCGCGCAGCACCCGCCCCGCCCGGCACAAGGAGACACGACATGAATACAACACCGTATCCTGAGCAACATCCTGGCGATATCGCCCCGCCCGGCACGCCCGGTACGGGCGAAAACGTCTGCACCCATTGCCGTGGCCGGGGCACCATGGACGACGGCCAGCCTTGCGCCATGTGCGGCGGCACGGGCGTGGTCATCGCCGGCGTGGGTGGCGGCTAAAGGCAGGGAGATAGGCATGGACAAGGCGCGGCAGGCACGGCCATAATCATGCATGCCCGCCGCCCCATCCACTCCCCAGCCCGACCAGCCCCGTCCCCAGCCGGCCTCGCTTGCCGACCTGTTCTTCTCGTTCACCTGGCTGGCCCTGCAAGGCTTTGGCGGCGTGCTGGCCGTGATCCAGCGCGAAATGGTGGAGCGCAAGCGCTGGCTGACGCAGGAGGAATTCCTCGAGGACTGGGCCGTGGCGCAAATCATGCCCGGGCCGAATGTCGTCAACCTGTCGCTGATGGTGGGCGGGCGCTATTTCGGCTTGAAAGGCGCGCTGACGGCGCTGGTCGGCATGCTGGCCGTACCCCTCGTCATCGTCCTGCTGCTGGGCGTGCTGTACACGCGCTTTGGCGACAACCCGCAGATGGCGGGCGCCCTGCGCGGCATGGCGGCCGTCTCGGCCGGCATGATCGCCGCCACGGGCGTGAAGCTGGCCACCGCACTGGCCAGGCATCCGCTGCCCCTGTGGCTGACCTTGTCCATCACCGTGCTGGGCGTGCTGATGGTGGCGATCTTCCGCTGGCCCCTGCTGTACATCCTGCTGGGCCTGGGCGGCATCGGCTGCCTGCTGACGTACCGGAAGCTGCCCGCATGACGCCGCCATTGCAACTGGCCTTGAGCGCGGGCGACTGGCTGAACCTGTTCGGCCACTACCTGATGCTGTCGCTGATGTCGATCGGCGGCGCCATTTCCACCACCTCCGAAATGCACCGCTTCCTCGTCGAACAGCATGGCTGGCTGACCCAGGCGCAATTCAACGAGTCGATCGCCATCGCGCAAGCCGCCCCCGGCCCCAACGTCCTGTTCGTCGCCCTGATGGGCTGGAACGTGGGCATGAATGCGGGCAGCTACACGGCCGCGTATCTCGGCGTGTTCATCACGATGGTGGGTATCATGCTGCCCAGCACCACCCTCACCTACGTGGCGGCCCAGTGGGGCTACCGCAACCGCGACCTGCGGCCCGTGCGCGCCTTCAAGCAGGGCATGGCGCCCATCGTCGTCGCCCTCCTGATTTCCACGGGCATGATCTTGGGCGGAGCCAACCACGACATCCACACGGACTGGCCCCTGTGGAGCCTGTCCATCGTGGCCGGCCTGATCATCTGGCGCACGAAGATCCATTTATTGTGGCTGCTGGCGGCTGGCGCGGTGCTGGGGTGGCTGCAGCTCGTTTAAGCTACACGGCCAGATGGCGCTTCACCTCCTCGCCATCCATCTGTTCCGCCTTGCCGCTGGCGACCACGCTGCCGCGCGACAGCACGATGAAGTCGTCGGCCAGTGCGCGGGCAAAATCAAAATACTGTTCGCACAGCACGATGGCCATGTCGCCCCGCTGTTTCAACAAGGAAATAACGCGGCCGATATCCTTGATGACGGAAGGCTGGATGCCCTCCGTCGGCTCGTCAAAGATGATCAATTGCGGCTCGGCCAGCAGGGCGCGGGCGATGGCCAGCTGCTGCTGTTGCCCGCCAGACAAATCGCCCCCGCGCCGCTGCAGCATCTCTTTTAGTACGGGGAACAGCTCATACACGTGGGGATCGATGCGCGAGGCCAGCCTGCCCCGCTTGCTCGCCATGCCCATCAGCAAGTTTTCCTCGACTGTCAGGCGCGCAAAGATGTCGCGTCCCTGCGGCACGTAAGCGATGCCCAGCTTGGCCCGTACATGCGGCGCCAGCCGGGTGATGTCGCGCCCATGGAAGACCACCTTGCCCTGCGCCACGGGCAGCACGCCCATCAGGCATTTCAGCAAGGTCGTCTTGCCCACGCCATTACGCCCCAGCAAGGCCAGGCATTCGCCCTTGCGCGCCGACAGGTCGATGCCGCGCAAGGTGTGCGAGGAGCCATAGTATTGATTCAATTGTTGCACTTCGAGCATGGCCTGCGATCTCCCCTTATTATCTTCCCAGATAGACTTCGATGACGCGCTCGTCGGCTTGCACTTCGTCCATGCGCCCCTGTGCCAGCACGGAACCCTCATGCAGCACGGTGACGATGCCTTGCTGGGCGATCTCCGTGACGAAACCCATGTCGTGCTCGACCACCATGATGGAATGCTTGCCGCGCAATTCATTGAGCAGTTCCGCCGTACGCGCCGTTTCCGCATCCGACATGCCGGCCACGGGTTCATCCAATAAAATCAGCTGCGGCTCCTGCATCAGGAGCATACCGATTTCCAGCCATTGCTTTTGCCCATGCGACAGTAGTCCGGCCGGCCGCGCTTCGTGGCCGTTCAGGCGGATCAGGCGCAAGATCGCTTCGATCCTGCCCGCCTGCTCGGACGACAAGCGCGCAAACAGGGTGGGCGCCACGCGCTTGTCCATCTTCATCGCCAGTTCCAGGTTGTCGAATACCGTGTGCTGCTCGAACACGGTGGGGCGCTGGAACTTGCGGCCGATGCCTGCGTGGGCGATTTGCGCTTCCGTCATGGTGGCCAGATTCATGGTCTGGCCGAACCAGGCCGTGCCGGACGTGGGCCGCGTCTTTCCCGTGATGACATCCATCATCGTCGTCTTGCCCGCGCCGTTCGGGCCGATGATGCAGCGCAACTCGCCCACGGAAATATCGAGGCTCAGCTTGTTGATGGCCTTGAAGCCGTCGAACGACACGCTGATGTCTTCCAGATACAAAATCGCGCCATGGGTCGTGTCGACGCCCTCGCCTTTTACGCGCGCATACGTGGCGCCAGCCTCGGTGCCGGCCATGCCGGGCAACATGCGGATGCTCATGCGGCCTCCTCTGCCACGGCGGCGACTTTTTTACGTTTGAGCTTGTTCAAGACACCGAGCATGCCTTGCTGCATGAACAGCGTCACGCCGATGAACAGCAAGCCCAGCGCAAACAGCCACAATTCCGGCAAGGCGGCCGTGAACCAGCTTTTCAAGCCGTTCACGGTGAAGGCGCCCACAATCGGACCGAGCAAGGTACCGCGCCCGCCCACCGCCACCCACACGACCATTTCGATGGAGTTGGCAGGCGACATCTCGGACGGGTTGATGATGCCCACTTGCGGCACGTACAGGGCGCCGGCGATGCCGCACAGCACGGCCGACAAGGTCCAGACGAACAGCTTGAACCACAGCGGGTTGTAGCCGAGGAACATCAGCCGCGCTTCGCTGTCGCGCACGCCCTGCAGCACCCTGCCCAGTTTCGAGCGGACGATGGCGCGCGCGCCGATCAAGGCGGTCAGCAGGAAAGCCAGGGTCAGCAGGAACAGCACGGCCCGGGTGGCGGGTGCCGTGATGTTATGGCCCAATATCGTCTTGAAATCCGTGAAGCCGTTGTTGCCGCCAAAGCCGGTGTCATTGCGGAAGAACAAGAGCATGAAGGCATACGTCATCGCTTGCGTGATGATGGAAAAATACACGCCCTTGATGCGCGAACGAAACGCGAAATAACCGAAGACGAAGGCCAGCACGCCCGGCACCAGCACGACAAGGGCCATGCAGTACCAGAAGTGTTCCGTGAAGGCCCAGTACCACGGGTAGGTCTTCCAGTCGAGAAAGACCATGAAGTCGGGCAAGCTGCTGCGGTACTGGCCCTGGTCGCCGATGGCGCGCATCAGATACATGCCGTGCGCATACGCGCCCAAGGCAAAGAACACGCCGTGGCCCAGCGACAAGATACCCGTGTAGCCCCAGACGAGGTCCAACGCCAGCGCGGCCAGTGCATAGCACATGAACTTGCCCACCAGCGCCACCGTGTAGGCGGACACATGCAAGGCATGGCCTTCGGCAAACGCCAGATTAAACATCGGCAACAGCGCTGCCAGCACGCTGCAGGCGGCAATCGCCAGCCACACGGGCCGCGTGAACAGGCCCTGTTTGATCGGGTAGGAGGTAGTCATTCGACGCTGCGTCCCTTCATGGCAAACAGGCCCTGCGGCCTGCGCTGGATGAAAATGATGATGAAGACGAGAATGGCGATCTTCGCCAGCACGGCGCCCGCCACCGGTTCAAGGAATTTGTTGACTTCGCCCAGGCCCAGCGCGGCGATCACGGTGCCGGCCAGCTGGCCCACGCCGCCGAGCACCACCACCATGAAAGAGTCGACGATGTAGCTTTGCCCCAGGTCCGGCCCCACATTGCCCAGCTGCGACAGGGCCACGCCGCCCAGGCCCGCGATGCCGGAACCGAGGCCGAAAGTGAGCATGTCGACCTTGCCCGTGGCCACGCCCACGCAATCGGCCATGCGGCGGTTTTGCGTAACGGCCCGCACGAACAGGCCCAGGCGCGTCTTGTTGAGGATCAGCCACACGGCCACCACGACGACGACGGCGAAGGCGATGATGGCCAGCCGGTTGTACGGCAACACGAGGCCGCCCAGTACCGTCACGCCGCCCGACATCCAGGCCGGATTGGCCACTTCCACGTTTTGCGCGCCGAATATCGTGCGGACCAGCTGCATCAGGATCAGGCTGATGCCCCAGGTAGCCAGCAGGGTTTCCAGCGGCCGGCCGTACAGCCAGCGGATCACCGTGCGTTCGAGCGCCACGCCCACCAGGCCGGCAACAAAAAAGGCGGCCGGCAAGGCGGCCAGCAGGTAGGCATCCTGCAGGCCCGGCAGGTAGGCGCGGAAGAACAGCTGGCATAAATACGTCGTGTACGCGCCTATCATCAGCAATTCGCCATGCGCCATATTGATGATGCCCATCAGGCCGAAGGTGATGGCCAGGCCCAGCGCCGCCAGCAGCAGCACGCTGCCCAGCGAGATGCCATAAAACACGTTGCCGGCCAATTCCATGCGCGCCACTCGGCCCTTGATCTGGCGCATGGTGTCGATGGCCGCCAGCTGCACGGCTTCGTCGGGTTCGCCGCCCTGCTCCAGCATGGCTTGCAGCACAGGCAGCAGGCGCGCATCGCTGCTGCCCGCCAGCGCCTGCACGGCGGCCTTGCGCGTGGCGGCGTCGGGTGCATGCAGGTTGGCGCTGGCGATCAGCACTTGCAATAGTTGTTGAATTTCAGCGTCGCTTTCCCGCGCCAGCGCGGTGCGGATCAGGGGGAGCTGCGCGGGGTCGACCGCCTTTTGCAAGGCTTGCGCGGCGGCCAGGCGGGCGCTGCGCTCCGGCGCCAGCAGCTGCAAACCCGACAAGGCGCCTGCCACAGCCGCGCGCAAGCGGTTGTTGACCATCACGCCATCGATGCCGTCGGGCAGCGGCACGTTCCGTCCGATTGCCGGGTCAACCGCCTGCTCGCCGTCAACGATGTATACCTTGCCGTCGGGCGCGGCGTACAAGGCGTCGTCCTGCAGCGCTTGCAGCACCTTGGCAGCCTCGGGCGTGGCGAGGGCGGCGATCTGCGCCACGGCGGCGACCCTGGCGTCGGAATCGTCGCCGGCCAGCAGCTTGAGCAGGTCGGGAGGGATGGCGGCCTGCGCCAGCGAGGATAGCAACAGGCAGGCGAGGACCAGCAGTTTGGGGAGAAGCTGCATGTGCATGGATTCCATGTAGTAAAGCCGATGTCTTGATAGGTATCCTTCCCCCAAAGACAAGGACAGGGGTCAGACCCGCCGGGTCTGACCCCAGCTCTTTGCCTGGGGTTGCGGCGACGAATCGACGCGCAAGCTTTTTACAGCTTCTGCTTGCCCTCATTGCCCTTGATAAACGGGCTCCACGGCTGGGCGCGTATCGGTTCCTTGGTTTTCCACACGACATTGAATTGCCCATCGGCCTTGATCTCGCCGATCATCACGGGCTTGTGCAAGTGGTGGTTCGTTGCATCCATGGTCAGGGTGAAGCCCGATGGCGCCTTGACGCTCTGGCCCG
This sequence comes from Janthinobacterium agaricidamnosum, assembly GCF_003667705.1. Taxonomy (NCBI): domain Bacteria; kingdom Pseudomonadati; phylum Pseudomonadota; class Betaproteobacteria; order Burkholderiales; family Oxalobacteraceae; genus Janthinobacterium; species Janthinobacterium agaricidamnosum. Next base: position 3,808,183 of record NZ_CP033019.1, read on the forward strand.
CCATGGCGGCGATCACCTTGTCCGTGTCCGTCGATTTCGCCTTTTCCACGGCTTGCGCCCACATGTGGATGCCCACATAGGTCGCTTCCATCGGGTCGTTCGTCACCACAGAACCCGCGTTCGGCAGCTTTTGCGCCACGGCGTACGCCTTCCACTGCTTGATGAAAGCGGTATTCACGGGGTTCTTGACGGATTCAAAGTAATTCCACGCCGCCAGATGGCCGAGCAAGGGTTTGGTATCGATGCCGCGCAGCTCTTCCTCGCCCACGGAAAACGCGACGACGGGCACGTCCGTGGCTTTCAGGCCCGCATTGCCCAGTTCCTTGTAGAACGGCACGTTGGAATCGCCATTGATGGTGGAAATGACGGCCGTCTTGCCGCCAGTGGAAAACTTCTTGATGTTGGCAACGATGGTTTGATAGTCGGCGTGGCCGAACGGCGTGTAGACCTCGCTGATATCGCTATCCTTGACTCCCTTGCTTTTCAGAAAGGCGCGCAGGATCTTGTTGGTGGTGCGCGGATACACATAATCCGTGCCCAGCAGCACGAAGCGCTTGGCGCCGCCGCCATCTGTGCTCATCAGGTATTCGACGGCGGGAATCGCCTGCTGGTTGGGCGCGGCGCCCGTATAAAACACATTCTTTTCCAGCTCCTCGCCCTCGTATTGCACCGGGTAAAACAGCAGGCTGTTGAGTTCCTTGAAGACGGGCAAAACCGACTTGCGCGACACGGACGTCCAGCAGCCGAATACCACGGCCACCTTGTCTTGCGCTACCAGTTGTCTCGCTTTTTCCGCGAACAAAGGCCAGTTCGACGCGGGGTCGACGACGACGGCTTCCAGCTTCTTGCCCAGCACGCCACCCTTGGCATTGATCTCGGCAATCGTCATCAGCGCCACATCCTTGAGCGATGTTTCGGAGATGGCCATGGTGCCCGACAGGGAGTGCAAGATGCCGACCTTGATCGTATCAGCGGCCAGGGCTGCCTGCATATAAGTGGACGTGGCCAGGGCGAATGCGCCGGCGGCGGCCGCTTTCAGGATGATGCGTCGTGACATGGGGACTCCTGTGATGGGTTCGTGGGGTCGAGCTGGGCCTGCCATGTTGTTAAAGCAGAATGCGTGCCAGCGCCTACAGCTGTCCGCCATGGTGCACGCGGCGCTCGCCGCACGAAAAAAAACCTGGCTGCACAAGGACTGTGCAGCCAGGTTTCAAATTGCCGTAAAACGGTGCGCCGGAGGCTTTAATCCTTGCGCGGCAAGCCTCTCAAGCGGCGCCAGCCCTTGCGGCCCAGCGGGAACAGCAGCACGAAAGCGATCAGCCACGGCAGGATGTAAGCCATGGCCGTGATGGCGTTGGCCACGCCTTCCGACAGGTTGTCCGTGAAATTGCCCAGCGCACGCTTGACGGGGCGCCAGAACGATTGCTTGCCTTCAGCGCTGATCATTACGTTCAGCAAGTCCGTGTCGATGCGCTGCATTAATAGCGCATTGGCCGCCGTCGCCTGCTCCAGCTCCACTTGCACGGTGGCCAGCTCCTTCGTCACCTTGATCAGGGCGTCGACGTTCGCGCCAGAGCGCTTTTCCAGGTCTTGCAGCTGCGCCTGGTACTGTTTCAGCATCTCCAGGCGCTTCTTGCTGTCGAGCACAGGACGGCCCAGGTCTTCCACCTTGGTGCCCTGGCTGGTGACGTCGCCTTCGGCCGCGACCAGCGCGACGAGCTTTTTGATGCCGGCCGGCTTGGCGCGCATGCTGATGCGCGCATGCACGTAGCGGCCGCTGTCGAGGCTGGAATCGAACAGCAAACAGCCGTTTTCCGTATCGGCCTTGCAGGCGGCGACCACTTTTTCATACAGAGGCCGCACTTGCGCCTCGCTCGTATCGACGCTGACATTGTGTTCATAGGCAAGAAACTCGCTGCCTTTTTCCTTGCCGTCGAGACGCGCGGCGCTCGATTGCCCGCCGCTCTCGCCCTTGCCGCCGCAACCGGCCAGCAGCAACAGGCCGAACAGACCAAGATACACTTTTTTCATGATTTCTTTCTGAGATTATTTTTTCAGCGGCAACAATTCGATATCGGGCAAGTGCGCGGCCACATCCTGCACGGTCGCATGGCCGGTCAGCGAGGCGATCACCTGGGGCAGCGGTGCCGGCCAGATTTCCGGCAGATCGCGCTCTTCCGGCGCTAGCACGGGGAACGCCAGTTGCTCCTGCGGCGGCGTGAAGGCGGCATTGACCCCGGGCTTGTTGCCCCGCGCATCGATGCGGTACCAGCCAAATTCTTGCAAGTACACGGCATTCAAGCCGTGCAGGCAAAACGGCGGCCCGATTTCGCCCACCGCCAGGCGCTGGTAGCACAGGCCGGCGGGAATGCCGTTGGCGCGCAGCAGCGCGGCCAGCAGATGGCTCTTCGCATAACAGTAGCCCGTGCCATGCTGCAACACGTCGGAAGCGCGGCAGGTGACGGGATTGCGCTGGTAGTCCCAGCTGTGGGCGACTTCGTCGCGCACGAAGGCAAAGCAGCGGGCCGCGATGGCGGCGTCGCCCACAGCGCCTGCCGCCAGTTCGGCCGCCTTGGCGCGCACGGCCGGATGATCGCTATTGATATACAGGCTGCTGGCTAGATATACGGAAAAGTCGGGGGAAAAGTCGGTAGACATGGCATAAAGGCAATGCGAAAAGATAATGCGCGATTTTAGTCGAAGCGGCGCAACATTCAGCGTTTCTTTGCGCAGGAACAAAGAAAATCCACGCCTCAGGCTCGCTGCGCGGGGGCCGGTGACTTTGGCGCCGGCCCGGTAGCTGGTATCATGCGGGCAAACGCAGCCGGCCATATTGGCGCGGCACATGCACTACCCTGCGAAGCGGCCCCGCCACCGGGCGCGCCGCCGACGCCTCCCTACAGATCAGAGAAACGAGTTCCCTATGAGCACCTCATCGTCCCACCCATCGTTCTGGCGCCGTGTCCCGCTGGCCTTCGGCGCCTTCTTCAACACCCTGTCGGACGCCGCCTATGCGGCCCGCGTGGAAAAGCTGTCGCTGCCCGAGGCCGCCCCCGTGGCACCCGTGGCCCCTGCTCCGGCGCCCGTGCCGACGCCGGCAGCCGTCCCCGTCATTTTGAAAGAAGCGACACCGGACGCGGCCCTGCAATTGCTGGCCCTGCTGCAACGCGAAGCGCGCTTGATCGACTTCACCCAGGAAAACCTGGGCAGCCATGCCGATGCCGACATCGGCGCGGCCGCCCGCGTCGTGCATGAAGGCTGCGCCAAGGTCATGCGTGAATACTTCACCATCGACGCCGTGCGCCAGGAAGCCGAGGGCAGCCGCATCGTGCTGCAGGAAGGTTTTGATTCCGCGCAAGTACGCCTGACGGGCAACGTGGTCGGCTCGGCGCCGTTCACGGGCACCCTGAGCCACCGCGGCTGGCGCGCCTCCAGCGTGCGCCTGCCTAAACTGAGCGAGCAACACGATGCCGCCATCCTGGCGCCAGCCGAGGTGGAACTGTGAGCGATCAAGCCAACAACACCCCGCGCTACGCCATCGGCATCGACCTGGGCACCACCCACAGCGCCCTGTCATATGTGAACCTGGTCGAGAGCGACGGCGAGCAATCCAGCCACGGCGTGCTGAAAGTGCCGCAACTGTCGGCACCGGGCACCGTCGAAGAATTGCCGCTGCTGCCGTCCTTCGTTTACCTGCCGCACGCCGACGAAGTGGCGGCGGGCGACCTGGCCCTGCCCTGGGTCACCGAGGAAGCCGAAGCGCCGTTTGTAGTGGGCGAAATGGCTCGCAGCCGCGGCGCCACCACGCCGATCCGTTTAGTGTCCAGCGCGAAAAGCTGGCTGTGCCATCCGGGCGTGGACCGCCGCGCAGCGATCCTGCCGAACGACGCGCCGGCGGAAGTGGCGCGCATTTCGCCGATCACGGCCGCCACGCGCTACCTGACGCATTTGCGCCAGGCCTGGGACAACGCCCACCCGCAAGCGCCGTTCGCCGAGCAGGAAATCACGGTGACGATACCCGCCTCGTTCGACCCGGCCGCGCGCGAGCTGACGATGGAAGCGGCGCAGGCGGCCGGCTACACCTCGCTGACCCTGCTGGAAGAGCCGCAGGCGGCTCTGTACAGCTGGATACAGACCAGCGAAGGCCGCTGGCGCAAGGAAGTCAAACCGGGCGACATCATCCTCGTCGTCGACGTGGGCGGCGGCACCAGCGACTTTTCGCTGATCGCCGTGCTCGAGCGCGACGGCGTGCTGGAACCGCACCGCGTGGCCGTCGGCGAACACATTCTGCTCGGCGGCGACAATATGGACCTGGCGCTGGCCCACCTGGTGGCGCGCAAGCTCGCCGCCAACGGCACCCAGCTGGACGCCTGGCAAATGCGCGCACTCACTTATGGCTGCCGCAGCGCCAAGGAAAGCCTGCTGGCCGACAGCGGCCTCGATGTGGCACCGATCGTCGTGCCGAGCCGCGGCTCGAAACTGATCGGCGGCTCCATCCGCACGGAACTGACGCGCGCGGAAGTGTCCACCTTCATCCTCGACGGCTTCTTCCCGCAGGTGGAAGCGTCGAGCCGCCCTGCCGTGCGCACGCGCGCCGGCCTGACGCAACTGGGCTTGCCGTATGCGCAGGACGCGGCCATCACGCGCCACCTGGCCGCCTTCCTGGGCCGCCAAGTGGCGGCGACCAGCGAACTGGAAGGTTTTGCGGGCCGCCAGGCGGAAGGCGCCAGCTTCTTGCATCCGACGGCCGTGCTGTTCAACGGCGGCGTCTTCAAGTCCGACCTGCTGGTCCAACGCATCATGGCGACCGTCAACGACTGGCTGTACATGGAAGGTGCGGAACCGGCGCGCATGCTGGCCGGGGCCGACCTGGACCTGGCCGTCGCCCGTGGCGCGGCCTACTACAGCTACGTGCGGCGCGGCCACGGCGTGCGCATCCGCGGCGGCACAGCCAGCGCCTTTTATGTGGCCATCGAATCGGCCATGCCCGCCATCCCCGGCATGGAACCGCCGATCCAGGCCCTGTGCGTGGCGCCGTTCGGCATGGAAGAAGGCAGCGAGCTGGAACTGCCGGGCCAGCAATTCGGCCTCGTCGTGGGCGAACCCGTGCATTTCCGCTTCTTCGCCTCGTCCACGCGCCGCAACGACCAGATCGGCGACTTGCTCGACTTCTGGGGTCCCGATGAATTGCAGGAGCTGAGCGAAATCCAGGCGACCCTGTCCGCCGAAGGCCGTCAGGCCGGCGACGTCGTGCAAGTCAAGCTGCACGCCAGAGTGACGGAAGCGGGCACCCTGGAGCTGCTGGCCGTTTCCCCTGACGGCGCCGAGCGCTGGAAGGTGGAATTCGACGTGCGCGGCACGCCGCAGCAATAAACATGGGCAACGCTGCGGGCAAGCCGGCCTTCCTGGTCGGCATCGACCTGGGCACCACCAACACGGTGGTGGCGTATGCGGCGGCTGGCGATGCGCAGGCAGGAATAAACCTGTTCGCCATCGAGCAGCTGGTCGCGCCCGGCGAAGTGGGCGCACGCCCCCTGCTGCCGTCCCTGCGCTACCACCCCGCCGCCGGCGAACTGGCGGCGGGCGATTTGCCGCTGCCGTGGCCGCAGCAGGAGGTGGAGCATGCCGTGCTGGGCGCATTCGCGCGCCAGCTCGGCGCCCAGGTGCCGGGCCGGCTGGTCACCAGCGCGAAGAGCTGGCTGTCGCATGCGAACGTGGACCGCCAGGCGCCGATTTTGCCGTGGGGCGCCGATGCCGACGTGGCCAAGGTCTCGCCCGTGGCGGCCAGCGCCAGCTACCTCGCCTACGTACGCGCCGCGTGGAATCACCGCTTCCCGCAGGCGCCCCTCGAAGAGCAGGAACTGGTGCTGACCATCCCCGCCTCGTTCGACGAGGGTGCGCGCGCACTCACATTGGCAGCGGCGCGCATGGCGGGCTTGCCCACCTTGCGCCTGGTGGAAGAGCCGCAGGCCGCCTTTTATGACTACCTGCACCGCCGGCGCGCCACCCTGCGCGCAGACTTGTCCAATACGCGCCGCATTTTGGTGTGCGACGTGGGCGGCGGCACCACCGATTTCAGCCTGATCGACGTGGATTTTGCCGACGGCGCACCGCAGCTCACGCGCAGCAGCGTGGGCAACCACCTGATCCTCGGCGGCGACAATATGGACCTGGCGCTGGCCCACCTGGTGGAAACGCGCATGGCCGCAGGCAGCGAAGGCGGCATGAAGCTGTCCGCCGCGCGCTTGTCGCAACTGATGGAGCGCTGCCGCGCCGCCAAGGAATTGCTGCTGTCGAGCGACGCGCCCGACAGCGTCACCGTGACCCTGCTGGGCGCGGGATCTCGCCTGATCGGCGGCAGCCGTTCCGCCGACGTCACGCGCGAGGAAGTGGCGGCCATGGTGGTCGACGGCTTCTTTCCGAAGGTGGAACTGGGCGACACGGCAAAAAAAGGCCGTG